>NZ_JAIVLB010000001.1 GCF_020524495.1 Bacillus stratosphericus
CCTTTCGTTATTTCTTGTTTTCCAGTTTTCTTTTTCATAGACGGACGCCCCTTTTTCTTAGGTTGAAGGGCGTCTACTCCTTGAGTTTCCATGATGCGTTGCCAGTTCCAAAGCGTGGTATCAGATGGCAGATTAAAGAGTGCAGCTGTTTCCAGGATAGACGTCCCATGTTCATTCATATAGTCAAGTACGTCTAGTTTATATCGGACTGGATAATTTGTATATGACTTTGAAAAAGCTTTTTCGCCATGATATTGATACTTTCTGACCCAATATTGAAGTATACTTTTGTTCACGCCAATCTGTTTTGCAATTCTAAGCAAGCTCTCACGGTCAATGAGGTATCGTTTTACCGCTTTGATTTTATCTTCAATTGTAAATTTAGCCAAAGAAAAGCACCTCCAAATGTTAGACTGTGTCTAATATTTGGGGTGCACTTCAATTTCGGCTTTTTTTTAGAAGAAACGTTTCGCACCGAGATAGGCTTTTTTCCAATATGGGTTACTTAAATTAGAAATACCTACTCCGCTGTCACTTGCATGAAGGAAATCTCCTCCACCAAGGTATAGTCCCATGTGAGAAGGACCCGCTTTGTATGTTGTGAAATAGACAAAGTCTCCAACTTGTGGGGTGCTAACAGGCGTCATCATATTCCAGTAGCCCGCTGTGCTCAATCTCGATACAGATGAAACCTTATTTATGAGATAGTAAACAAAGCCACTACAGTCAAAGCCAGCAGGTGTATTGCCGCCCCATCTATAAGGAACTCCTGTTAGCTTTTTACCTTCTTGAATCATCGTCGTGATTTTTGCATTCATTGGAACATTGGTTTTGTTGTTGTCGGTCGGACTAGTTGCCCCGTTAGACGTAGAACCAGAAGCCGTTCCGTTAATTTTTAACACTTGTCCAATTCTAAGTACATCACTTTTCAGGCTGTTTGCTGTACGAATGGATTGAACCTGCACATTAAACTGATTCGCAATCTTCCATAATGAATCACCTGATTTTACGGTGTAAGAGGTTGTTTTTCCACTTGAGGGCGGGTTGCTTGGATTAGCAGGTGCCTTCGGTTGACTTGGTGTAGATGTAGCTGCCCCTTTGACTTTCAATACTTGATTTGGATAAATCATATCCGATTTTAACTGGTTCAATGTCTTGATTTCACCAATTGACATATTTAACGAATTCGCAATTTTCCAAAGAGAATCGCCTAATTTAACCTTGTATGTACTAGATGCTGATGACGAACTATTTGAGTTCGTTGTCTCATTGTTTGAGCTTGAATTAGATTTTGAATTTGATGACTGACTGCCGCTAGTATTTGTGCTTCCAGACACTTTCAGCTTTTGACCAGGACGAATCAGATCACTGTTTAAGCTGTTTAAGCTTTTCAAGTTTGCGACTGACATTTTGTGATTCTTCGCAATCAGCCATAGTGAATCTCCTAGCTTTACAGTATAGCTAGATGTAGTAGGAGCTTTTGAGCTTTTTGACGAGCTACTTTTTGCCCCAGGAATTTTTAAGCTTTGTCCTGTAAAAATCATCGTCGTTTTTAATTGATTAAGAGATTGAAGCTCCGAGATACTCGTATTGTACTGTCCGGCAATCTTCCAAAGTGAGTCACCGCTTTTCACCTTGATCGTCTGTGCTTCTGCCGGTGCAGCAATAACAGCTGAGCCCGCAATCGCTGAAACTGTGAGGCCGGTTACTACTTTTTTCTTCATAGATGAATCTCCGCCTTTCATAATTTCGTTCAATAAGACTTTTGTGCTAGTTTTGAGTTTAGCATTTAATGGTTCTGCTTCTCTTGCACTATTTTATCTTTATTTCTATTATATTACTCGACATGAAGACGTTAGGCAATAACAAATAGGTTAGAGCAGCAAACTCAAAATGCTAAAACAAAGCCATATAAGTTCTATCGGCCGTTTGCTGTATTTATAAACATTTTTAAGTTGACGTTTAAAAATTTGTCAAAACAAGCACTTTGCTACTTTCATAGTTCTATTCTACATGACAAATTTTTCTGTATCAAATGAATTTTTACTTAATTTCCTTTTTTTCTTGAATGAAAAATCATCCTACCTAATAAAGAATGCCGTCCATTTCCTTCTGTTTAAGCGAATCGACGATTTTCCTTTCATCCATCATGATTTGCATCAAATATTTCTTCGTTTGTGCGATTGATCATCTGACATTTCCTCCTTTTTTGGCTTGTGTCATAAAATAACAAATTATGCACATTCTATTTGTAGGGAGGTGAACTCAATATGACCATTCAGAAAGTCATCCAATATGCTTGCAGCATTTTAGGTGTTGTCAGTCTTTCTTTTATTTATATTCAAATGTTTAGAAAAACGAAGTCGTCAAAAAAAAATAATCCGACGGAGAATTGATTTTTTTACATAGCGTGATATAATTCCTCTCGTTATTTCTGTTCAGAGAGGAACTTAAAATGAGAGAAACGAATAGCATTCTACTAAAGCTGAAACAATTTTTAACCATTTTGATACCGATTTTAATCACACAAGCAGGTCTTTCACTTATTACGTTTTTAGACACAGTCATGTCTGGAAAGGTGAGTGCAGTAGACCTTGCAGGTGTTGCGATCGGCTCTAGTATTTGGACACCTGTTTATACAGGACTTGCGGGTATATTAATGGCCATTACTCCTATTGTGGCACAGCTAATGGGTGAAGGCCGTAAACAAGACGTGCCTCGGGCTGTCTTTCAGGCCATTTATTTATCCTTCCTTTTAAGTGTCGTTGTAATCGTCATTGGAGCGATTAGCATTCCTTTCATATTAGGAGGACTTGGGCTTGAACAATCCGTAGAAGATATTGGCCAGCATTTTCTCAGCTTTCTTGCTTTTGGGATTATCCCGCTTTTTGCTTATTCTGTGATGAGGTCGTTCATTGATGCATTAGGGAAAACACGTGTGACGATGTTCATTACGTTAACAGCACTTCCTATTAACTTTGTTTTGAATTATTTATTTATTTTTGGTCATTTCGGGTTTCCGAAACTAGGAGGTGCGGGAGCTGGCCTTGCATCTGCGATGACGTATTGGGCCATTTTCATCATGAGTATTTGGATTGTCATCAAAGCCGAACCATTTGCTTCATTTCGTTTGTTTCAAAAACTTCCTCGGTTTAACACCTCCCGAATGGGGCACATCCTGAAAATCGGTCTACCTATTGGGTTTGCTATCTTTTTTGAAACAAGCATCTTCGCAGCTGTCACCCTTTTAATGGGACATTTTGATACAATCACGATTGCAAGTCACCAAGCAGCGATGAACTTTGCTTCTATTTTATATATTTTACCTCTTAGTATTTCAATGACTTTAACGATCGTCGTTGGCTTTGAAGCCGGTGCCATGCGGTATAAAGATGCACAAAGCTACAGCTATATCGGAATTGGGACGGCTATTCTATTCTCATTATGTACAGCAGCACTTATTTTGTTATTTAGACCTGAAATCGCAGGGTTATACACTTCTGAATCGTCTGTTTTACAAATGACACAGCACTTTTTGATCTATGCAATCTTTTTCCAACTGTCTGATGCGATCGCAGCTCCTATTCAAGGGGCTCTTCGCGGCTATAAAGATGTGAACTATACCCTGATTGCCGCCTTTGTTTCTTATTGGATCATCGGCCTTCCGGTGGGTTACTTGATTGGTACTTATACTTCTTTTGGAGCGTTTGGGTATTGGATTGGACTCATTGCCGGACTTGCAGTTGGTGCAATCGTCCTCTTTATCCGTCTCAGGTTGATTGAAAACCGTTTACTTCACCTTAAACCGATACAAAAAAGCAACTGACCTAATTCAGCTGCCTTTTATTTAGTCATTCCATTGATACGTCCAGAAAATTTCTTCATCGAACCATTTTTGTACGACTGGTTCTTTGTTTTTCAGCTTTTGCTCAAGTTCTCTCAGCATTCCTTCTGTTTGGGTTCTGTGCGCTCTAAGGGCATTTAATTTAATATCTGCTACATCCGTAATATCAATCACAATATCGGCATTTCCTAGTACTTCTTCTCTATTTTTCGTAATGGCCATGCAGTATGTGACAGGGCGGTCTTCTTTTTTCTTGCGGTAAAGAGCCCGAATGACAGCTTCTCCTGTCGCATCATGATCGGGGTGTACCCCGTGTCCTGGATAAAACGTGACAATGAGTGTTGGTTTGACGTCATCGATAATATTTTCCATCACATGCGCCAAATACTCATCATCTTCAAATTCCAATGTTTTATCCCTGAGGCCAAGCATACGTAAGTCCGTGATATCCATTTCTTTGCATGCGTTGATTAGTTCTTGTTTTCTTAACTCAGGTAGTGTCTCACGGTTAGCATATGTTGGACTACCCATATTTCTGCCCATTTCTCCAAGTGTCCCGCATGCATACGTAACTGGAATTCCGCGCTTTCTGCTTTGTGCAATGAGACCTGCGGCCCCAAAGGATTCATCGTCGGGGTGAGGCAGCATCACAAGTACATGTTCGTTCATCTCTCGTCACCCTTTCTCCTACACCTGAAATGGTCTTTCACTAATTTGAAATGAGATCGCTAGTTTCCCGTCTGACAGGTGCCCAGCTAATAGCAGGCGGTCTTTTTCATCAAACACATAGTCGGTCAATCCTTCTGCGTAAATCCAGCCATCTTCTGTTTTCATCCCAACACGGTACGGCCCTTGTCCTTTTATTTTCACCTGTGAATAGATAACTTTCGCATTGCGGATATACGCCACGATCGTCATATTTTGTTCATTCACATGAGCTGAATAAGAACCAGTTGTCGTTTCAAGATGAACGAAGACTGGACGATTTAAAAACGATTCAAGATGTGCTGTGACATCTTTCGTTTGAATTGGTTTCATGAGTGGTTCCTTCCTCCATTTTGAATTAATTCTCGCAGCTTTTTCGTATGTAAGCTGATAAGCTGTAGTTAATAATCATGCTTAACAGCCTAGTCATTGGCTGATGACATGTGATTACCTCTACAGATTGGTAACAACTTATTATGACATGAACCGCCTTCAAAAAAAAGCAAACTGCTGATTCCCTTAATGAGAATTGGCTGGTTTTTTTATTCGTAGTTGAGAGGTGGTAAACAATAAAATCGCCAACCAAATACATAGGAAAGTCACGATTTTCGCTGCGGATAAGTGTTCATGATACACAAATAATCCTAAGAACAGCGTAATTGTCGGAGCAATGTATTGCAAAATGCCAACCTGATAAAGAGGAATTCTTTTTGCGCCTTCAGAAAATAAAAGAAGCGGCACAGCTGTAAAGACTCCTGCAAAAAATAAGAGACCAAGAGATCCGAAGTTGCTCGGCTGCATCGTGACTACAGGTTCTTTTAAGAAGAATAATAAGAAGATAAGTGCAGCCGGTGCGAGAAGAAGCGTTTCAATGGTTAAACCAATTGCACTCGTGAAGCTCATCCTTTTTTTTATCAATCCATAAATACCAAAGCTAAAGGCCAATAAGAAAGCAACGACAGGAAATGAGCCATACTGAACCGTTGAAATCATCACACCAGTCGCAGCAATAAGAATCGCACTTGTTTGTATTTTATTCAGTCGTTCTTTCAAAAAAATGATGCCTAGTAAAACCGATACAAGCGGATTAATATAATACCCTAAACTTGCTTCAAGCATGAGATGATGGTTGACTGCCCAAATGTACACATACCAGTTGACCGAAATTAAAATAGCAGATAAAAGTAATGAGAAAAGTGCTTTTCCATTCATCATAAGCCCCTTCACAGTCTGTATTGCTGGGCGGACTTGCTTTAGGTATAGGAGGATAAAGCACATAAAAACAAATGACCAAACAATTCTGTGCGCTAAAATTTCGCCTGACGAAATATGCTCCATCAGTTTCCAATATAATGGGAATAGGCCCCATAATGTAAAAGATGATGCCGTATACAGAACACCTTTTGATTGCTGTTCATTCAATCTAACCATTCCTTTCTAAACCTATCGTATATTATAGCACGCCTACCGTTGAATGGGCATATACTAATTTAGGGCATTTAGAAAGGATGATTTGCATGTTTGACTGGAACCGATTATTCCCTTTTCAAAAGCAATTTTCAAAGGAAGCCTTAAAGAATTCAGATCCTAAAGACGTTGAGCAATATGTCAACCAAGTGATGGAAAGTGTATTCGGCTCCAATTATTCTGCTCAGTTCCCCTTTCAGGATCCGCTGTCTCCGCATCAAAAAAAAAGAGAGCCAGACGTCAAAAAAGAGAACGAGCCGAATATTGAAGTGTTTGAGACAACTGATCACGTGTTTGTCAAAATAGAGCTTGCTCGACCGAACACAGAAAAAGTGAAAATCAAACATACAGCCAATCTGCTGTTTATTGATCATTTTCCTCAAGAGAATGAACAAAAGAAGATCGTCCTCCCTGCTGCTGTGAAAAGAAAAGGAACGAAGGCTTCGTATCAAGATGGTATTTTGGAGATTATGTTCTTAAAACATGATGATCCGGGGATTTCTGAAATTGATATTCCATTATAAAAAGCCTGCTTTAATATGGAAGCAGGCTTACTCTCTTTTCTTAATAATATGGTGGATATCCGCCGCCATAAGGTGGTGGAGCAGGCGGTGGTGGTGGCGGGTAATATGGACGGGGATAATTAAAAATCGCACTTCCTAGAAATCCGCCAAGCAGTCCGCCGACTAAAGGAGCGCCAAAAAAAAACAAAGGGACTCTAGATTCATACGGCGGAATGCCAGGGACGCCGCCTCGAAAATACGGAGTATGAGGGTACATGCAATTCTCCTCCTTTGTCATGTGCCTAACATCAGCATATTCATCAGGAGTTAAAACGTTTGGGCAAACCTGAAACTAGGCTTGCTCCTTTTTTTCATGAGATCCAGCATACTCCCCTGCCCAGCGCGATACCTCTTCAAACACATCGTTCAATGCATTCCCTTTTTCGGTTAGACAATAGATGACTTTGACAGGTGTCTCAGGGAGTACAGTTCGCGCGATAATTCCTTCTTGCTCCAGCTCTTTTAAACGTTCTGCGAGCATTTTTTGACTGATGGAGGGAATAATGTCCGTCAGCTCTTTAAACCGCTTTGGACCATCAAGCAATACATGAATAATGAGACCATTCCACCTTTTGCCAAGAAGTAAAAAAGCTTGCTGAATGTGTGGACATAATTGGAATTCCATATATTTCAGCCTTTCTTTTCATGAATGTTTGACAAACTATCGGTATACAATTTAAAATATCTCTAGTTACAATAAGTAAGTTTCTCACTTTTTTATTTATTGTACCATACTATTTGCAGAAACGGGAGGAAATATCTATATGGCGATCGATCAAAAAACGATTGAAATTTTAAAAGAAAGAGCTTCAGTAAAAGAGTATGATACATCTCAAGAAATGACAAGAGAAGAGTTAACAGAACTTCTCGATGTCACTACAAAAGCACCATCTGCATGGAACCTTCAGCATTGGCATTTTACTGTTTTCCATAGTGCTGAATCAAAAGCAAAGTTATTGCCAATCGCTTATAACCAAAAGCAAGTCTCTCAAGCATCCGCTGTTATTGCTGTACTAGGTGACCTTGAAGCTAATAAAAATGGCGAAAAAATCTACAGCAAGCTAGCAGAACAAGGGGTTATTACAGAAGACATTAAAGAAACACTCATGACTCAAATCAATGGCGCTTACCAAAGTGAGCAGTATGCACGTGAAGCAGCGTATTCAAATGCTTCATTAGCAGCAATGCAATTAATGATCGCTGCTAAAGCAATGGGATATGATACATGCGCAATGGGTGGTTTCAGCAAAGAAGCTTACATCAAAGAATTCAATGTGAGCGGCCGCTACGAACCTGTCATGCTGATTTCTGTCGGTAAACCAGCGAAAAAAGCTCATAAAAGCAATCGTTTTGACATCGAAGAAGTATCTGATTTCCTATAAAAAATCCCGAGTCCCAGCCTTATGCGGGGGCTTTTTCATTTGCTTTAAATATTATTCCCCCATACTTATTATAAGCATCCTCTTTTTAGTTCTTACTTATCTCTCTTTTTAGAATGAACACGTTATATTAGTATGATATTTGAAAATGATTGTTTTTTCTGAAAATGGTCTTGTGATCTAATCTGACAACTGTTATTATTAAAAATTACAAAATATTCAGGAGGAAATCATGAATAAACATTGATGCAAGCACTACTCATCGGATTCCATTAATTGGACATCTCGCATTGCTTCCCTTTGTGAATCGTATTCATCCATTCGTGATTGGGCTTGCTCTTTTATTCTGTATACTGTTCCTAACTGCACTTGTAACGCTTTCGCTGATCGGTGTTTCAAGAAGTTCAAATCTTCCCAGCGATCGCAATCAGCCTATTGTGGAAAAAATAATCTAGAGAAGCATCCATTGCAGGACTGATCGCCTCAATCATCGTTACCTTTACAGCCAATATCTCACAAGTTACGTTCGGCCTTTATGAAGGCTTTCTCGGGTTACTAGCAAACGTTCTTGTCATCTTGATATTGAATGAAGGTCACATCCAATTCCGTCACAAATGATCTGTTTGAAAAGGACGATGATAAAGCAGCAGCGATCGTAAATGAAGCGTAAGCACAAGAAAAGCAGTCCCCTGATAAGGACTGCTTTTCTATTTCATTTCTTTTTTCAATACTTCGATTGCTTTTTTCATTTGCGTATCATTTTTCTTTAGCTTATCTTGGATGTTTGTCATCAGTACAGTCGTTGTGTCCCCTGTGAGAATACCATCTGTCTTCAGATCGTGATCTGCTTGGAAATTTTTCACGATAGACTGGAATGCTTGATCGTACTCACCATTTGCTTTTGCTTTGTAGCCAATTGCTTGGAACATCTTTTGAGCCGCTTTGACTTCATCTCCATTATCATTCAGCTGGTAGATCTTTTTCGGGCTTAAGTATGGCAGCTTCGCATAACTTGGCAGAGATGCTTTCACCTGTGGTTCAATTCCTTTTTTGTGAATCCAAGAACCATTCGGTGTCAGCCACTTTGCAATGGTTAACTTGACACTAGAGCCATCATTAAAGCTTTGCGCATTTTGAACAGTTCCTTTACCAAACGTCTTTTCACCAACAATTTGAATGCCTGATGATTGGTGCAGAGCCACCGCCATGATTTCAGCAGCGCTGGCTGAACCGCCGTTTACAAGGACAACTGCCGGCTGATGAACTTTCCGTTCCTTTTCAGCCTTGTACACTTGTTTCTTCCCTTTTTCTTCAACCTGCATGATGACTTTTCCTTTATCGATAAAGTCATTACTCATTTCAATAGCTTCTGTCATAATGCCGCCTGGATTATCTCTCAGGTCAATGACAAATCCTTTCGCCCCTTTTTTCTCGAGTTCACCAATCGCTTTATCTAGCTCTTTAGATGTCGTTTCAGCAAAGGACGTAATCTGGATTTCTCCTATTTTATCTTTTGTTAGTTTTGTATAAACCGTTTCAAGCGGAATGGTGTCTCTTGTGATGTTCACATCCACATTTCCAACACCTTGCCGTCTCAGATGCAGCTTTACATCCGTTCCTTTTTTACCTCTGATCAGTGATACTGCTTTATTGACAGACATTCCTTTTGTGCTTTTTCCATCTACCTCTAAAATACGATCATGAGGTTTCAAACCAGCTTTTTCAGCAGGAGAGCCTTTGATCGGCGCGACAATTAAAATTTGTCCATCCTTTTCTTCTACTTGGGCACCAATTCCTTCAAATGAGGAAGAAATGGTGTTATTAAACCCTTCGGCTTCCTCCTGATCCATATATGTAGAGTATGGGTCATCAAGTGATGCAATCATTCCTTGAATTGCACCATCTACTAGTTTTTGATCATCCGTTTTGTCGTAATACTCATCTTTTACCTTCGTATACGCAGCCATAAGTTTACTAAACTTCTCATCTCCTGAGACGCTGACAGCAGCTTGTTTTGTGATTACAAATGTAATGGCTGAAGAAAGTGCTGCTGTCACCAGAATGGCTATCACGAACTTGAATTGTTTTTTCAAAAAAACACCACCTTTATCTCCTTTCATTATTATCAAGGACGATGCTCCATCCGTCAACCAAGGATCAAACTTCTAATTGAAAAGATAAGCCATTTGACCCTGCATTGCATAATCTTTAGAGAGGAACATGATAAGGAAAGAAGGGATTTTATGAGTGACTATGTAGAAATGCTTGCCTATTTTGGTGTATCAGGTGCACATCCTGGTGGAATTGAGTTAACAAAAACCATGATTGAGCATATAAAATTGGACCGTGACGAGCGAATACTTGATGCCGGGTGCGGTACAGGACAAACCGCTGCGTATTTAGGAAATTTAGGCTTTGAAGTGGAGGCGGTTGATATGCACCCTTTGATGATTGAAAAGGCCAACCTTCGATTTAAACGAGAGGAGCTACCAATCCGCGCCCTGCAAGCATCCGTTGAAAACCTTCCATTTGCAGATGCATCGTTCTCTCTACTGATCAGTGAATCTGTTCTTAGCTTTACTCATTTATCTGTTGCGCTTGCTGAGATAAAACGGGTTCTTGCCCCTGGAAGTAAATTGATCGCAAATGAAGCTGTGCTAAAAGCACCTCTTACACCCGAAGAACAGGCGGTTGTTCGTGGATTTTATGGCTTCCACTCCCTCCTTTCTCTATCAGAATGGAAGGAGCAGTTAACAGCGTCAGGCTTCCGTGACATTCGAATTCTCTCATTCGATGAGCATATGGTACAGGAGGAGCCAACAGAAATGGAATTATCTGATCAAATCCCGCCTTCTCTTTACGATACGCTGCAAACACACTACGATCTCATTCAAGCGCACCGAAAAAGCCTGAGTCACATTTTATTTGAGTGTACAGTATAAAATGAGCGAATCTCCTATATGTTTTGTCCAAACTCTATGATATCTCTCGCATAGGATAAGAGTGAAAAGAGTTTGTCATAAGGAGGAAAAACATGGAGCGCTACTACAAACTTTGTCAGCAGCATATGGGGAAAGTCGCTAGAATCACCGATCATAATGGGAGAGTACATGTCGGCCGTATTGAGCGGGTGACAAACCGCAAAGTCTATATTCGCCCTATTGGAAGGTCCCGACAAGGCTTTGGCTTTGGTTTTTACGGAGGTTATTATGGCTGGGGTTGGGGCTGGGGAGCAGCTTATGGCATTGGCCTCGGTTTTATTACTGGATTCGCTTTAGCAGGATTGTTCTTTTTTTAAAAGGAGAATAAAAGAAGGCCCCCCAAATAGCTGGGAGGCCTTTTATTTGTTTATATTTTCTTCACTTTGTTCACGTACTCTTCAAAAGTTAAGTCGTGATCATGCATCGCTTTTGCTGCTTCTTTCCCAACATAGCGCAGGTGCCACGGCTCATATTCGTATTTCGTAATGTCTTCTTTTCCTTTTGGATAACGGATGATAAAACCGTATTTATAGGCGCTTTTAGCAACCCATTTGCCCTCGGGTGTTTCACCAAATTTTTCAGAGATCTCAAAGTCGACACTTTTTGAGGAAATGTCCATAGCGAGACCTGTTTGATGTTCACTTTCGCCTGGTAAAGCTACTGCTTCTTGGGCTTTTTCTTTCCCTTTTAATTTGACCTCACTATCAAAAATGACTTTTTGACGGTCATAGGAGCGATAGCCAGATACTGCAGCCAACTCAAAGTTTTTCTTTTTTGCCTCTTTGAATAACTTCTCAAGTGCTTCGGCTGCTTCTTTACGAATATATCGTTTTTCAATATCATCTAAAAAAGAGAATTCTACTTTTGGTACAACGAGATCAGAAGGTTTATAGGTTCCTGGTAATGAGTATTCTTTGTTGACAAGTGCTAGCACATTTTCAGGGTTTTGAATGGTTTTTTGCCCACTAACAACCTTGATGTCATTGAAATATTCACTCTTTAACGTCAGCTCTTGATTAGATGAATCTGCCGTATCATTTGAGTTTTGCTGGGATGATGAACTTGCTGTGTTTTTTTGTTCGCTTGTTTTGTTAGATTCAGATGTACCGCTTTTTTGGTCTAGCAACTGGCAGCCTGATAATGCGGCCGTCAAACCAAGAATCGATGCAATTGAGAGTATTTTATAGCTGTTCTTCATGACATACCTTCCTTCTTCTCTACTAAAAAAATAAAGATGCGCTACATCGTAGCACACCCTTTATACTATTATAAAACAGAGTCTAGTGCAATTAAGATCATTTCGTCAAAAGTCGTTTGACGCTCTTCAGCAGTTGTTTCTTCTCCTGTTACTACATGATCACTCACTGTGAGAATCGATAACGCTTTTCTACCAAATTTTGCAGCAAGCGTATATAGAGCTGTTGTCTCCATTTCAATGGCTAGAATACCGTATTGATCCATGAGCTCAAGTGGTTTTTCATTGTAAAATTGGTCTGCTGTAAATACATTTCCGACACGAACGGCTACATTTTTTACTTCTGCTGTGTCATAGGCTTTCTTAAGAAGACCAAAATCAGCGCAAGGTGCGTAATCAATCGGTCCAAATGCCACACGGTTCATTTGAGAATCTGTTGATGATGTTTGGGCTAATATCACATCACGTACATTGACATCCTTTTTGATCGCTCCGCAAGACCCAACTCGGATTAGATTTTGAACATCATAGCTTTGAATGAGTTCATTCACATAAATCGAAATAGACGGTACGCCCATTCCAGTGCCCTGTACAGAAATACGCTTTCCTTTATAGATTCCAGTAAAACCATACATTCCGCGCACTTCATTATAGCACACGACATCCTCTAAATATGTATCTGCAATATATTTCGCACGAAGCGGATCGCCTGGTAGCAATACCGTTTCTGCAATTTGTCCTTTTTCTGCTCCAATATGTACACTCATTTTTTAGCCTCCACTTACGTTTAACATGTGTTTTGTCCTATTTATTATAAACGATTGAGACAAAAAAAGAAAATAGCCAGCTGGCTCATAAGCTGGCACTAGAAACCATCTATTTAACTCATCGTCATTAGTCTGTCACTACGTTTCCATCCTGTCGGAAAAAGCTGATAATAGCACTTCCCCTTTTTCCTGTCATCAATCACAACGATATCACCTGTTGTCATAAACCGCGCATTGTAATCATTAGGGACTGTATCATGTACATTAAATGTCGAGAATGCTTTTTCCAGTACATCATGGTGTGTTCTGCCGCCAATCTTTGTCCGGTACACAGGCTGATGCCCGTTCGTTTCACCATAAGCAGGTGTCTGATAAATGGTTAAGTGATAAGCTGAAGGTTTCTTTTGAAAAAATCTCAACGTCAATTGCATTCAAATCCCTCCCCTTTTATATAAAATTGGCTGGGATCTGTCAATCTCCTTCTTCTATTTTTGTCGAATGACGGACAATTTTTCGTCAATCTTTTTACATATGAGAAATAATGCTAGTCCTATCGCAAAGCCTCCCGCTACATCTGTTAAATAATGAACACCGATATACATTCGGCTAATGCCAATCACAATGACAAATAGTCCCGTAATCAAGTAGACCATTATTTTTCTTTTTTTCAGCCAGGGAATCATCTCAACTAATAGATATGCTATAAACGGGTAGATGGTGGATGCATTCATTGAATGTCCACTCGGAAAGCTGTAATAGGTTTCATTGACAAGCTGATCAAAGGCCGGACGCTCTCTAGCAAACAGCCCCTTCAGTTCGTGATTAACCGTTTTTTCTGTGATATATAATAGAAAAAGTAACATGATAGAGTAGTACCGCTTATACATAATCAGTACCACACTAAAGATGAGCATGATCGGAACTAGCAGAGCGCTGATGCCAAAGTCCGTTACAGCGAGCATCGCATCGTTTAAAAAAGGGAGTCTGATTTTTTCAAACCATAAAATGATCTGGTTGTCCACTTCTTGAAATACACCAGATATCATAAGCGCAGCGAAGCCGCCAAATAAAATGAAAAGAAACATGACATACACGCTAAAGAATTCCCCCCTCCCTCTCAGAATCTCTTCAAAGTATAATTTCTACCACGCCTCTTCTTCAACTATCATTGCTTTTTTTAGCATATACTCAAACGTAATGTCAGCAAGCTCAAACGTTTCTAGCTCAGTTGGTATGTACCCTCTTTTGACCAGCTCCATGTAGAAGAATTCCGCAATTTCCTCTGTATCAATCACCAAGTCTGCTTCTTTCATTGCTTTCCGCCTCCTTTTTTATGATGTATGAACGCCGCCTTATTTTTATTACAGTTTGTCATAATGGCTCATTTCATTCATATAAATGCAGTAAACAAACAGAAAAGGGGCTTGAAGCCATGAAATGGTTAAGCATATTAGATGGTGATACTTTTGATCAATTGATGGGCCGTATCTTGAGGGGATGGTTTTATGTGATTGCTTTTTTCTGTGTGCCTTATTTTTTATTCGTGTTAGGACAAGTCTTTTTTTAACCAAAATGCTCGTTTAAACTTTCCAATATAAAATCCATCATATCCTTATATTCTGGATCTTTGAAAAATTCGTAGAGAATTTTATAATCATTATAAATATCAAGAAGCTCATCCACTATAGATACAGCGAGAAATTCTAGTGATGCTTCACTTTCTTGTGTCTCTTCTAACTGTAATAGTGCCGTTTGTACCATATCTTCTTCTATTCCTTTTGAGGTCTCTCCGACGTAATGCACAAAAAGAAGCTGATGTACAAACTGGTCCACCTCATATTTCCTCAGTACAAGCGTTAAGTCTTCCTCCTCTGTTTCCAGCCACTCTCCATCTTTTAGCCTCGTGAGTTCGTAAATGACATCTTCCCAGCCATCTTCAAGGTAACGCCAAATTTCAGTCCGATGGCCAATGATTTTAAAGAGCTCTTTTCCATAATCTTTTACATATACAACATCGCCAATGAGGAATTCATATTCAATATCCAGCTTTTCTGTATCCACAATCATCCCATCGTACTCATCATAAAGCTGAAGTGATGTTTCAAAATAAAGCACCTCATTATGATTGACCTCGTACAGATAGTGCTGGTCAATTTGATGGACTTTTGTTATCGTTCCGACTGTGCCGTACATGACAACGACGACAATATCCCCTACATTATATTTTGGTGCTTTCGCCTTCATTCTGTCTCCCCCTTGCCCGACTTTTGGTCTTAACGTATCGTATGCCGGCACAAGGAATTCTGCATGGGCAACCACACCATGCAAAACGTTTTATTTCTTCATCAAAAACCGCCTCTCCCATTCGGAACAAGCGGTTGTGTGTGTTATTTTTTTTTGACTTCTACTTCGTATTGTTCAAACGCTTCGTCAAAAGTGGTCATGGAGCTTAAATAATCTCCATTCAATTCTAAATAGGCACATAGCTCTTGATAATCAGTGGAAGCTTTAGGAAAGCTGTGATCTTCATAAGCAGCATTTGCAAAATGACTGATTTCATCTTGCGGTTTTGGATGTCTGTATTTCATTAAATAATGGTAAAACGACTTCACCTGTTTTTCCCTCCGCGATACTCTATTTTGTTGTTATATTATACAGGAATTTGATCACTTGTATAGGCGGAGGTACAACTTATGAAGAAAAATCAAAGTAATTTCGCTTTAACAACCGCTCCATGCTCATTAATTCTTCAAATGAGATTTTTTCTGGAAGCTGTGTTTGATCCACTAAAATTAATTGATCCTCTATCTCTTTTACCGTCTCATCCTTCTGATACGTCATGCCGCAATGCATGCAGGAGATCGACGGCGTCTCGATAATTTCAATCGATTGTGTGCCAGTGATCAGCTCCCAATAGACCGTTGTCTGCTCTTCGTTTGCTTTATTTTCCTCACACCAATCACATGTCAGCAAGGTTATTTCTCCTCCTTTACAGTTTGTTCTTTTTTGAGCTGCGCTTGATATTTCTTCTCTTTTAATTCATCCCGTTTTTCACGTTTATTTTTGAGGGTATCATGCTCAGGATTTGTCTCATAGGCTTCTCTTCGTTTCATTCGGCTTAAATTTTCAGGCGTAAACGATCTAGCTTCATCCTGAAATAGAGCTGTCACGCCAATTGCAGGTTCTTGTTTCTCTTCGTAGATTTCATTAAAATACGCATCTGCCTGGCCTGCGACGTAATGCTCTGGCTCTGGATAAGAGGTGATGACGCCTTCAAAGTTACGAAGGACAACTTTATCAGGGCTTTGCGATAATAAATAATTTGGCTGTAAAGCGATCTTTCCTCCGCCTCCTGGCGCATCTACAACAAAGCTTGGCACTGCATAGCCGCTCGTATGCCCTCTTAAGCCTTCAATGATTTCAAGTCCTTTTGAGACTGGTGTTCTAAAATGGCCAATCCCCTCAGATAAATCACATTGGTAAATATAATAGGGTCTGACGCGAATCTTCACCAGATCATGCATCAGCTTCTTCATAATCGGCACACTGTCGTTAATACCGGCAAGGATGACGGCCTGATTACCTACAGGGACACCAGCATTGACAAGACGTTCACACGCTTCTTTTGCTTCTTTTGTGATTTCAATGCTTGTATTGAAATGGGTATTCAGCCAAACCGGATGATATTTTTTCAAAATCTCACACAGTTCATCTGTAATTCGTTGCGGAAAGACAACAGGAGCACGGGTTCCAATCCGAATGATCTCAACGTGTGGAATGTCTCGTAAGTTTTTCAAAATGTATTCAAGGACTTGATCATTGATTAATAGCCCATCACCGCCCGAAATTAAAACATCTCGCACCTCAGGTGTTTCTCTAATATACCCAATGGCAGCGTCTAATTGCTTTTTAGGGACGCCCATCCCGATCTGTCCGGAAAAACGTCTTCTCGTACAATAGCGACAGTACATGGAGCACTGATTTGTGACAAGAAACAGCACACGATCTGGATACCGGTGCGTTAAACCTGGGACGGGTGAATCCTCATCTTCATGAAGCGGGTCTTCTAGGTCATATTTTGTTTTATGAAGCTCCTCTGCAATTGGCACAGATTGCATACGTATCGGACATCTTGGATCGTCTGGATTCATCAATGAGGCATAGTAAGGTGTAATGTTGAGCGGAATCGTTTTGGTGGAAATCTTCACCCCTTCTTTTTCCTCTTCTGTTAAGTTCACTACTTTTTCTAAATCTTCAAGCGTTTTAACAGTATGCGTCAGCTGCCAAATCCAGTCGTTCCACTCTTCCTCGGGTACATCCTTCCAAAGCTCAATGTCCTTCCAATGACGCGTTGGTTCATACAATTTTTGATTCATATCCATTCCCCCTATCAGCATTCACTTTATACTATGCAAGTTATGTGCCAACATGGGAAAGTGCCCCTATTGTTTCAAAAAGGAGCATTTTCTTGCATCTTATAATGGAATAAGTGCCTACATTTGGGCATCTACATATTTTTTCAGTTTATACTGCAGCGTTTGTCGAGGGATTTTTAAAGCTGCGGCGGTTTGCTTAATATTCCCATCATGCTTACTTAATGCTTCTTGAATCAATCTTTGTTCAAAAAAAGCGACCTGACTTTTTAATGAGGACTGCGGCGGTTCGTTTTTTATCTTCTGCTCACGTAAATGAGCTGGAAGATATGTCGGGCTTATTTCTTCAGCTTCCTTTGGCATCATCAAAACGGCATGTTCTATTGTATGTTTTAATTCTCTTACGTTTCCTGGCCAGTGGTGGGCCATAAACAATTGTATCGTCTCGTCAGAAAGGCGGGTGACATGTTTAGAAAACTGCTGATGATAGATTTTTATGAAATGGTCAGATAACAGGTTGATATCTTGCTTTCTAGCTCGAAGCGGCGGGATATGAAATGATGATACATGCAGTCTATAAAATAAGTCTTCTCTTAAAATTCGTTTTTCTACTGCTTCAAATGGGTCTATATTGAGTGCAGTAATGACTCTGACATCTACTTTAATGGCCTTTGTATCACCGATGCGTCTCACAACACCATCCTCTAAAACACGTAATAGTTTCGTCTGAAGTGTAAGCGGCATCGCTTGCAGCTCATCAAGAAAAAGCGTACCTCCATCAGCTAATTCAAAAAGACCCTTGCGATCAACTGCGCCCGTATAGCTACCTCTGACAGATCCGAACAATAGACTCTCAAGTAATGATTCTGGAAGAGCTGCGCAGTTTTGCGGTATGAACACCTTGTCTTTTCGATCTGATTCATGAACAATGGCTTGCACCAGCACTTCTTTTCCAGTTCCTGTTTCCCCGTAGACAACAACAGACGATGGATAGGCAGCTGTTTTTTTTGCCTTCTCAAGCATTTCCTTTAATAACGGATCATTTGTTAAAAATGAAGAAAAATCGTGCATTTGATCTGTCTCACCTACGCCATTCGCTCGTTTCTTTTGATCTAAACGATTAGAAAGCGACGATAGCTTAGATACATCTTTAGCCACTTCCACTGCTCCTATTAACTTGCTATCTTCAATAATGGGCAATGTGGTGTTGACTGTTTCAATTTTTTCTCCATTTTTATTCAAATACGTTTGTAAAGAATGATAAATGGGCTTCCCCGTTCTGAGCACATGCATTAACGTGCTTGTTTTTTCAGTTAATGATGGATACACATCAAGGATATATTTACCAATCACCTCTTCTTTTTGTATACAGTCAAACTTAGCCGCATTATGATTATAAAAAATTGTGACCCCTCGATTATCTACAACATGAATGGCTTCATCAATGGCTTCTAAAATTAATTCAAACCAATCCGCTCTTTCGACAACCTTCCCCATACTTTCCCCCTCACTATCAGTGCTAAAAAACCGGCATCCACTGCCCAATTTTCAGTAGCTTGATCATTTCATATGGTTTCATTCCCCTGTCCTTTTCACGTTTCGCTTTTTCCTACCGATCTCCTGCTTTTTTCGCCTAATGCTTAAAAAAGTATCCCTCTTATGAGTAGTCCTTCCGTTCTGATGTTTGATAAAGAGACATATCGAATTCTTACAGCGATTCCAAATACAGCGGCACAATTGGCATCCCTTCTTGGAATAACGTAAATTGAGAAGCGTATATCTTGATTGGCTGATGATCAAACGCAAATAGCTTTACTACCTTAGGAACAATACGGCAAAAGGTATCATGCACAAGTAAATAGACATCTTGTTTCCATTTAAAAACCCTGCGATTTGGCGGTCTGAATACAGTGAAGATACATGAATCATGCTGCCATCCTCAAACCCCTGAAGCGGTTCGTTTGGAAGGGTATATATCATCTTTGGATGAAACTGAAAATATTGCACTTCACGTTTTGACGCAAATTGTCTTTTTTTCTGATCTTCAATATAAAGGTTTATTTGTAGCTTGTTATAATCACCGATAATTTCATGATCATTATCCTTTTTAATTAGATTAAAAAGCCCCCCAGCTAACAATGTTCATATATGGAGCACATACTCTTAGCTGGTTTGTCGCATTTTTAAAGACAGCTACTGAATCAAACAATTGCACGACAACCACGTTTTGAAGCACATTTCCATCGACTAAGTGAACACGTGGCAACGGAATGCCAAGCTCAAGCCATGGACGCAGCAATTTTTTGATGTCCGAGGCACTTTCTTCCTCACTTTCCTCTAAAAGACGAAGAAGAAGCAAAATTAATATGACTTCAAGTACTCCTTCTACTTCTAGTAATTCTTCGTTCCAATCATTTAATAATTGGTCAAATCCCATTCAAAATCCCTCTCTCTTCTTGTTTCATCTTTACTAGAGTATGAGAATCACTCCATTTAGCCTCAGCATTTAAAAACCTTTTTTAAAATGTGTGAAGTGATTAAATGAAAAAAAGAAAAAGGAATGAGCATTCTACTTATACCAAAAAAAGTGAACGGCATATACATAGTGGTGTGTTTGAATTGATGAAGAAAGGATGGGAAAAATGAGCGAAAAGCGTGCGGAATTAAAAAAAGAACTATTGAAAGT
Source organism: Bacillus stratosphericus (assembly GCF_020524495.1). Lineage (GTDB taxonomy): Bacteria > Bacillota > Bacilli > Bacillales > Bacillaceae > Bacillus > Bacillus stratosphericus_B. Next base: position 19,961 of record NZ_JAIVLB010000001.1, read on the forward strand.
GCTTTTCAAACCGCTTAGTCATGCGTTAACAGTCAATCTCAAAGAAGGAGGAGTTCAAGTGGAAGAAAAATTAAACGATTTATTAAGTGAAGTGGCATCTGAGGCATCACCTTCAAATTCTGCTACAACACTTGACATATCTAAACCAGCAAGATGGATTTTTGCAAGACTTGAACCAGGAACAGTCATTAGCATTGTCATGGACTCAGGAGACTTAATGGGCTCCGTTCAATTCGTTGCATTCAATCCTTTAACGGGTGTTGTATTTGTCACACAAGAAAGCTCTGTGACACCTACAAGCTCTGCAACGACTCTATTAGATGTAGATAAAGTTGAAAGTGTTACGTTCACATCATAAAGTGAGAGGGCCATCATGAAGCTTATTTATATCAGCTCTGGCTACGGCGGGATCTATCAAGCTTTTGATCAATGGATAGCAGACAGCTTCATTGATTCCCCTATTTCATGTGTAAAGTTGGAAAGGGACTCAATACCCGCTCACATGCACAAAATCCGGACATTTTCTCCGGATTTTGTTTTGATGATGATCGGTGATCATGTTCCGAAAGAATGGCTTCATCAATTCAAACAAGAAAAGATCCCTATTATTTTGTGGATGACAGAAGATCCTTTTTATACAGATGTGTCAGCTGCTTGTGCATGTAATGCACAGCTGATATTAACCATTGATGAAGGGACTTTGTCTTTTTACAAACAATTGGGAGCTGATCACACGTACTATTTTCCCATTCCGACAAATACACGAGTATTTCAGAAAAAGAAATCGCCATATGAGGCGTGCACCTATGACATTGCACTCGTTGGTTACCCTTACCCAAACCGCATCAAAGCCATCGATACACTCATACATCAGAACAAATGGCGGATTCTCGTTGCAGGTAAGGAATGGCACCGTCATGTAAATAAGTTACGGAAACGATATCGTGATTTAACACTCGTGACCAACTGGCTGATCCCTCAGCAAATGTCGGAAATATATGAACAATCAGCCATTGTCCTTAACCCACACAGGCCAGCTCAATTCGCCTATAATCGAAACAAAGCCATGATTCAAAACATGAGCCTGAACAACAGAGCATTTGACATTGCTGCAAGTGGAAGTTTTCAATTGACGGATATCAATCCGCCAAATGCTTTTTCAAGCTTCGCTTTTTACACAAATGAAGACGATTTGATTGAGCAGGTTGAGTATTATGTATCAAATGTTGAGAAAAGAAAGGAGGTTGCGCTAAACAATTACGAGCAAGTCATTCGCTGGAACACATTTGAGACGCTGCCATATAGGCTTTATGAGATAGTAAAAAGCGCCCTCTAAATCGGGCGCTCACCCTTATTCTGTGTCTTCCGCATCTCGGCGAGCCAATAGGACTTTCTCGGCCATTTTCCTATCTTCTTCACTTTTCACTACTAGCGATTGTGTCTGATCCATCATATATGCCCCAACAGATCCTTCTAAAAAGGAATGGATGCATTCTTTAGCATAATGAGCATGAAAAGCATAGATTGCACCATTTAGACGGCCATACGTATAAGGGTGTTCATGCTTTGGAATGAAAAAATAGTGATTGTCCTTATATAAAGTCGCTTCATTGCTTTCATGCAGTGTCCATGTTTCGTTAGGGTTTTCTAGTGCCTCTGTAAAAGAAGCCGTACAGTCATAGCCTCCCTCTACAAGAAGCTGCAAGCACCTCTCAATATCTGCCGGCTGTCTAAGAGGAGACGATGGATGAAGATACAGGACAATATCAAATGTCTTCCCCTCTCGTTCTAAAAAAGCCAGTGCATGCTTCACAGCAAGTAATGAAGGCGCTTGTTCAGTCACGTGTGTGCTTGGAAGTTCAATAACATTTGCTCCGTAGTGGGACGAAATGATCTGCGTATTCACATCCTCCGACGATACGATGACTTCATCTAACTCAACCATTTGCAATAACGGCTGAATGGTCCAATAGATGAGCGGTTGCTCCGCCAATACACGAATGTGTTCATCATGATGATCTTGCTGGCTGCTAAAAGCTGGTATCATGGCTAAAATACGATTTCCCCTATACATATATTCTCTTCTCCCCTCGCGCACAGCTCAATGTCCGAAAAAGCTTTCTCTTTGTTGAGCTGATCCTAGTACTGAAGTGTTCAGGTCTCTTACTTTTTCTACTTATTCTTTTATCTCTCCATATTCTATTAAGACGTCAAGCAGATGGTTATAATTTGTTCACCTAATTTATGCATGAAGTGGTTCTTTTCCTCAAACGTCTGCCACTCTTTTACATATGATGCAAAGTAGAGAAATGAGAGTTGGGGGATTTGATATGTCCAAACAGATAGAAACGTGTATGAAGACCTTTTTTCGTGATAAAACGATTTTAGTTACTGGCGGTACGGGCTCGATCGGCCGACAAATCGTTAAGAAATTAACAGCCTGCTCTCCAAAAAAGATCATTGTATTCAGCAAAGATGACAGCAAACAATACATGATGAAAAATGAGTATGTAGAGCATCCAGAGGTCGTATTTGCTCTTGGCGATGTGCGAGATGATAGACGCGTGAAACATCTCGTCAAAGGTGTTGATATCATCTTTCATGCAGCTGCCTTAAAACAAGTACCCACTTGTGAAGATAATCCGTTTGAAGCCGTACAAACCAATATCATCGGCGGGCAGCATGTCATTGAAGCAGCCATCGAACATGAAGTCAGTCATGTTGTCAACATTTCAACTGACAAAGCCGTGGCTCCTACAAATGCAATGGGTGCAACAAAATTGATTTCAGAAAAACTATTTTTTCAAGCAAACGAAAGTATTCCTAACCGAAAAACAATGTTTTGCTCTGTGCGCTTTGGTAATGTGCTTGGATCAAGAGGTTCCGTCATTCCGATTATGCTCCAGCAGCTATTAAACGATAAGCCTTTGACCGTGACAGACCCTAATATGACACGTTTTTTTATGTCCATTGAAGAGGCTGTAGACCTCACACTTGAAGCAGCCATCATGATGAAAGGCGGCGAAACCTTCATTCTCAAGATGGAGTCATTACAGCTTGCTGATCTAATAAAAGCGTTTCATGAATATGCCCGTCAAATCAACGCCAAAGTCCCGGATATTCTCGTTGTCGGGAAAAGACCCGGAGAAAAACTTCACGAGGAGCTCACATTCCCACATGAGGCAGATGCACTATTTGAACACGAACAGTTTTATGCAATCTTACCGAGACCACATCAGCACCCTGCTTTTCAAAAAGTCGATTTGACCAATTACACGTCAAATCAAGCCCCGCTCATTACAAAAGCGAAGCTATTTCACATTATTGAACAATTACATCACACGCATCATAAAAAATAAAAAATCGTCACACGGAAACAGATGCTTTCCATGTGACGATTTTTTTAGTTAAATCATTCAAATAGATGTTTCAAATTGCTGTAACCTTCTTTTTCAAGATCATCCTTTGGGATAAAATTCAAAGCGGCTGAGTTAATACAGTACCGAAGACCGTTTGGCCCTGGGCCATCAGGAAAGACATGACCAAGATGAGAATCAGCAGTCTTGCTGCGAACCTCCGTTCGAACCATGCCATGACTCGTATCAACCTTCTCTTCTACTTCCTCGTCTTCGATAGGTTTTGTAAAACTTGGCCAGCCGCAATGGGCATCAAACTTATCTAAAGAAGAAAACAGCGGCTTGCCTGAAATGATATCCACGTAAATGCCTTCTTCATTGTGATCCCAAAATTCATTTTGAAATGGGGGTTCAGTGCCATTATTTTGCGTGACTTCATACTGCATTCGGTTTAAATCTTTGATACGCTGCTCTTTTTCATTTGCCATTATTTATCACTCCAATGGGATTGAATAAAACCCGCTCTACCTGAACCGACATGGTATCGTTCGTAATGCATTTTGTTCTTTTTATAATAATACTGATGATATTCTTCCGCAGGATAAAAAGGGCCCGCCTCTAAAATTTCTGTAACGATTGGCTTTTGGAAGATCCCACTTTGACTCAGCCTTTCTTTCGATGCCTCTGCAAGCTTTCGTTGCTCCTCATGATGAACATAAATACCTGTACGGTAGGACTCTCCTCTATCACCAAATTGCCCACCATCATCTGTTGGATCTATTTGCTGCCAATACAGTTCTAAGAGTTTCTCATATGGGAAGAAGTCAGGATCAAACGTGATTTGAACCGCTTCTCTATGCCCCGTTGTATTTGTACATATTTCCTCATAGGTTGGATTCACTGTATGTCCGCCAGTATACCCTGATTCAACTTTGATAATGCCTGGCTGTTCATCAAAAGGCTTAACCATACACCAAAAACAGCCTCCTGCAAATGTGGCTAATTCTTGTTTTTCAGACATATTAGTGCCCCCCTTCATTTAAAAAATGGTATCATCATATTATAACATGATAAAAAATAATGAAAATGATACGACTTGTGTACCTAACTTGTAAAGGAAGCATTCTGTCGTATAAAATATAATGGGGGTTTAATGATTGGAACAAAGAAAACAAATGATGTATGAAATGGATACTTTACTGAGAACCGTATTTAAGCAGATACGTTATGAAATTAACAGCCTGCTCGAAAACGAATTATCTCGGAATGAATTTCTCATCTTAAATCTACTACGTGAGCAAGGTGCAAAAAAAGTAACGGAATTTGCCTCAATTCTTGGGGTATCAGCAAGCCATATTACAGCTGTGACCGACACACTTGTAGAAAAAGGCTGGATCACCCGTATTCGTTCAAAAGAGGATCGTCGCATCATTAAAATCCACTTAACCGATAAGGGTAAGGAAATTACTCAGCATTTCGAGAAAAAGAAAACAGAATACTTTATGGAGCGATTTGAATCTTTTGATAATGAAGAACTCAAAACGATGATCAAATTATTCAAAAAACTGGATAAAAGTCAAAAGGATTGAGCATAGATTTTAGTGCTTAGGACATGCTACGGATAAAAAGAGGTGGAATGAACCATGACAAGCCCTTATCTTTGTCCAAACTGTAAAACAAACAGAATGCGCTTTAATCTCATCAAGCAGCTTTCAGAACCTGTAAAACTTGATCCTGCAACTGGAGCAGTTGTCGAAACATACGAAGGTGATCAGCTTTCACCTTTTCACATGAGCTATCAAGGTCCTCACATCAAAGTCCAGTGCGGAGTTTGCGGATTAATTGAGGATGAAAAAACGTTCATTAAGTTGGCAGAATATCATCAATATTCTTCTCCTTCTTAACATACCCGCCTGACGGAAAACGTCAGGCTTTTTTCTCTGTTTCTTTAGCCTATACAGATCGTCCCTCTCATGCATACGCTACAAAAAACACCATCGCATGAGAAAGAAGGGATGATGACATGCAGCAGCTCTATGATATGAATGACTTCCCATACCGTCCATCAGCAACCTTCCACCAGCACAGCAACACTTCTCAAAAAGCCGTTATCCGATTATTTCACACTGCACCTGATCTAAGTGAGCTCGCTGTCTTTGTAAATCACCAGCAGGTCGACAAAACGATGTCTTATGGCCAGCTGACATCTTATATGGAATGGGGTGAGGGTGTTTATGAGATTGAAGTGTTCAACCTGGCTTTAAAAGAAAGGGTTCTTTATTCTCGTATGCTGATCAAGGGAAGCGAAACTTACACACTATGTATCACAGGGGCCCGTACAGGCTTCGCATTGCTAACAGAGCGGCAAGACCCTCTCATCAAGCAAGATGATCTGGCGGCACTGACGTTCGTCCAGCTGTCTCCAGACCTCCCTCTCATTGATATATATGAACGGGATCAAGGGATTTTATCAAAGGACCTTGGTTATGTGAGCAGCACTCAGACACATCACTTCTCTCCGAATAAATATCATTTTGAATTAAAAGCCTCTGGCACTCAAAGTACACTGCTTGATATCCCAAAAGTTCACCTTCAAACAAAGCGTGCATACCTCATTTTGCTTCATGGGTTTGCAAATGGAGAACCAGAGCTCATGGCAAAGGTCGCCTTGTCTCGTCAAATGTAAAAAGAGCCTTTCTATATGGAAAAGGCTCCTTACGAGACATCCTCAGCTTTTTCTTGCTTTTGAAAATCAAAAGCAAGAATCATGGTCGCTAAAAATAATGCACAATAGGCAATATTTAAGTAAAACTGATTGATATTTTCTGCTTTTAAATCAGTGGCAGCCGTCATGCCAAAGTACACAGCAAATAAGAGCGACAGCAAACTAAAATATTGATAAACTCGCTTCATGATTTCACTCCTGACTAGCACATTCTATTGTTGTGGATGATAATATGAGAATTCAATTTTATCGTTCTCAAGATCAATTTTGTTCGCTTTGACATACATATCATTCGTCAGTGGCATTTCTGAAAGACGAACCTCCACTGTTTTTTGATCTGGCTTCACATGAACGAATTCTGGTAGTTCATAAAATTGGCCCATATAGCTTAAAACAAAACTAATCGGAATGCTCAATTGTCCAATTGAAAAGTCATCCACTTTCAGCAAAACATCACCATTTTCTTCAACAGTTGGCGTAAAAGAGACGTTTGCATCAATTGTTGAAGAGAAGGCTTTAATGGCACCTGTCACTTTCACATCTTGATCAATCGCCACATGAAAGTCAGGCATATCACTTGATCCTTGATTTTTCAGATAATCATTTACAAAGCTGGTCAGAGATTCTTTCGAACTAGAAATGTTAAAAGAATACTCGCTTTTCACTGCTTTTTTTGAAGCTAGTTGACCGCCCTGCAGCAGCATCAAGATACCACAAGCAAGAACAATCAGTAGATTGATTGTCAGTAAAATAAAAAATAAGCTTTTCCATTTTTTCATATTTTCACCCTATTCCTTCGGCAGTCCTTCTTTTTTTACTTCTGAGAATAAACGATTTGCCATAAGAGAGTACCCCTTTTGATTTGGGTGAAAATCATCATCTGCGAGTAATGTTTCATCAGATTCTTCTTCAAATAAATCTGCCACATTGACCATATCGGCGTTGCCGTCTTTTTTCAGTTCTTTTTTGGCGACTGCATTCCAGTCTTTGACGACTTCATCAATTTCTCTCAGCTCAGACAGACTGAGCTTAAAAGGATTGTACATACTTACATACATGATCTTGGCCTTGTCATTATGCTCTCTCAGTTGAGCAAGAATGGTTTTAAAGCGCTCTTCAAAAGGACCTTTCTCTTTTTGAAAAGGAGCAAAAGTCAAATTGAGCACATTTTGACGGACAACGTGCATTAAGTCATTGCCGCCAATTGTAAAGAAAATATAATCAGCTTCTTTCAGTCCATCTTGCACCTTTTTTTCTTTTAATCTTTTTAATAAATCTTCAGTCCTACTGCCTTTAATGGCATAGTTTTTTAATGTAACAGATTGCACGCCGTCCATCGCTTCTATCTTGTCGCGGGTAATACCTGCATATCCCTTTTTATTCTGATCTCCAATTCCTTCAGTCAAGGAATCGCCAACTGCTACGATGGTAATATGTTTTTTTACGTGGTGTGAGTCTTCTAGTTGATCCTTTATGCCAGCCTCTTGTGCGGAACATGCAGAAAGAACAAAAGCTAAAGACATCACAATGAAAATCAAACGAGCCCTCAAACGATGATGTCCCTCCTTTTTCCGATTAAAAAAGTGTATCATGTTTTCGCTCATTTGAACATCCTTATGCTAGCTCATGTTAAGCGTTTTGATGTCCTTGATGATTTCATCATATGGTGTATTTTCAACGCCATCATAATTTTTCATCACTTTCCCTTCTTGATCCACAAGGAAAAACAGTGATTGATGAATGACTTGATCTTCATCTTCAGGTTTTTTCACGATGGTTTTAAAGCTTTTCATGGCGAATTTTTCAATCGTTGACTGCGAGTAGCCAGTGAGAAAATCCCAATTTTTAAAGGACAATGGATAGGCTTTCGCAAAATCCTTTAGCTTTTTCGGTGAATCCACTTCTGGGTCTACACTAAACGAAATGATATGGGCATCCACTTTTTCTTCTTTTAATCGTTTTTGCAGCTCTGTCATATGAGCCGTCATAGGCGGACAGATTGTTTCACAGCTTGTGAAAATAAAATCTGCCACCCACACTTTCCCCTTTAAATCATCCAGTGAAACCTTTTGACCATCCTGGTTTTGATACTCAAACGGCTCGATTTGATAATTTAACGCATCCTTGATTTGTCCATTTGAACACGAGACTAAAAGAAGCACGCTTATCATTATAAGCGCACGAAACAAGGCTCCCCTTTTTCTATACATGATCATGCCCATCCCCTTTTTCAATCAATCGGTATAAAAAGTAAAGCCTATTGCTCCCTTTCCAGTATGACAGGAAATAATCGGTGTTGTGTAGGCGATGTCAACAAGTGCATCAGGTGTATGATCAAGTAGCGCTGATTTGAGCTTTTCAGCAAGCTCTAATGCATCTGCATGAGCAATCCCAATGGCCTGAACTGTTTTTCCTTTCACAGCCTGCACATACTGTTTTGTCAGATAGCGAACAAGAGCAGAGTAGCTTCTCACATTCGCCTCTGGCGTGTAGATTCCCTCTGTTAAGCTGGCAATTGGTTTAATATGAAGAAGAGACCCAATAAGCGCTTTTCCTCTTCCAATTCTTCCACCTTTCACGAGATTTTCTAATGTATCAATTGTCACATATAGTTTTGTTTTAAGGCGGATTTTTTCTACTTCTTTGATGATGTCTTCACGGCTGGCACCCTTTTTAGCAAGTTCGGCTGCCTTGATGACTTGAAATCCTAGTCCTTGGGAGATAAAAGCAGAATCAATTACCGTGATGTTTCCATCGACCATTTCCGAAGCGCTTTTAGCAGTTTGAACTGTACCACTCATTCCACCGGTTAAATGAATACTCATCACTTCGCTTCCATCCGCCGTCAGCTTTTCATATAATTCGATGAATTGACCGATCGCAGGTTGAGACGTTTTCGGCAGTTCTTCAGCGGCCTCCATTTTCTGAATAAACTCATCAGGCTGTAAATTTACTCTGTCAATATAATCGACGCCTGAAATGGATATATTGAGCGGAATCACATCAATGGAAAGATCATTGATTTTCTCTTGCGGAAGGTCCACAGTTGAATCTGTTACAATTTTAATTTGCTTCACTATCGTCTCATCCTTGCTGTCTTAGTCTTTACTTATGATATTACCTTATTTCCTGCAATCTTGAAAACAGCTGTCAGAACGTTTTTGAAATTGTCACATTTTCCTCTTTTCTTGAAAAAAATCCTTGCCAAATTGAGTCTCCGCCATACCAAAACGGCCGCTCACTCCTTTTGACAAAGATTTCGATTTTACGCATTGTATTTTAGTGTAGGCTGCTGATAGATCTGTTCATATGTGCTCCACTTGACATTGCGTTTCACATCCTCCTTGAAAGAGAATACATCTCTCTTTCCTTTAGATACATAGACTTTTTTCAAAAAAACTTCGAGTCTAAAGGTAAGCATGAAGCCATACGTTTCATCCCCCTTTATAACAGGGACTTCTGTTACCTTAATCTGAGCTCCATCCATCCGTCTAAAACATATTGTTTTGAGCACCACAAACGATCAATCCTCTTTTCCAATTATCTGTTAAGCCTAAATAAATAGGTGGAATAAATCTTGATCTTTATTCACTTCAACATAGTGGAAGCCTTTTTTATTCATCCGTTCAATCAGCGCCGCATAGTCATCTCTTTCTTTCAATTCGATACCAACAAGTGCAGGACCTTTGCTTCTGTTATTTTTTTTCGTATATTCAAATCGTGAAATATCGTCATTTGGCCCTAACACTTCATCTAAGAATTCCCTGAGGGCTCCTGATCTTTGGGGGAAATTGACGATAAAGTAATGTTGAAGCCCTTCGTAGATCATCGACCGTTCTTTGATTTCTTGCATTCTGCCAATGTCATTATTTCCCCCACTGACAATACAGACGACATTTTTGCCTTTAATCTCATCGCGATGTGCATCTAACGCCGCTATCGGCAAAGCGCCAGCTGGCTCAGCTACAATTGCACATTGATTATATAGCTCTAAAATGGTTGTACACACTTTCCCTTCTGGTACAAGACTAATGTTATCGACAACGGACTGAAGGGACGTAAACGTCTTTTCGCCAATCCGCTGAACCGCTGCCCCGTCTACAAACTTATCAATTGAATCAAGGGTCACGACCTCTCCCTTCTCATGGGAAGCATGAAGTGAGGCAGCGCCAAGTGGCTCGACTGCAATGATTTCAGTTTCTGGTGCAATGTTTTTGATATATGTGCCAACGCCAGATAGCAGACCTCCACCTCCGACACTTGCAAATAAAAAGTGAGGCTCTACTTCGATATCGTTTAATATTTCTACAGCAGTGGTTCCTTGTCCTGCCATCACATCCAAATCATCAAACGGATGAATAAACTCGCGCTTCTCTTCATCTCCGCATTTCACTGCTTCATGATAGGAATCATCAAACGTATCTCCGGTTAAGATAATGTCAACATATTCTTTTCCAAATAGCTCGACTTGAGATACTTTTTGCCTTGGCGTCGTTGCTGGCATAAAAATCTTCCCGTGGATGCCTAAATGTTTACAAGAATAGGCAACACCTTGCGCGTGATTTCCAGCACTTGCACAGACAATGCCATTTTCTAGTTTATCTTTTGGCAACTGGCTCATTTTATTAAAAGCGCCTCTTAATTTAAAGGAACGAACTACTTGAAGATCCTCTCTTTTTAAGTAGACATTACATTCATATCGTTCAGAAAGTCGCTCATTTTTTTGAAGGGGTGTATGAATCGCTACATCCTTCAAATTTTGATGGGCTTTTAAGATGTCTTTCACTTGAATTAGCGTGTTTTCTTTGAGCAACGGTTTCATGTACAAGATCCTTTCCCTTTAACCTTATTTAATTTGTCATTATAACATGAATATTCAAAAAATAAACCAATAGATTATGGATCAAACATCAATTTCATGAACTTTTTCTTTTTTCTATACAACAGTTCTATTTGGGTGTTATAATTGAACCAATTAGAACCAAAAAGAAAGGAATCACCCTATGACAACACGTCCGTTTACTTCTATATATGGAGAACACCAAGATATAAAACATGCGATTCATTTGGCAAAACAATTTACAAAAAACAAACGGCCTGTCTTGATAACGGGAGCAATTGGAACAGGCAAAACATTATTTGCGCAAGAAATAGCAAACGCATCTGTTCCTCACGCTGCGCTGACACACATATACTGCCCCACTATGGATGAAGACACCTTACACGAAGCATTCTTCACTCAAAAGACGAATCAAGTCTTTTACTTAGACGAAGTCGGCGCATTAAGTATGCCTATGCAGCATCAGGTCATTCGTTTTTTAGAGACTTCAAATGCAACAAAGATTATTGCTTCTTCGTCTTTATCATTAGATGCACTTAGGGTTTCGTCTTCCTTTTTACCTGAGCTGTTTTATCGCTTAAATGTGTTTCATTTGCCTCTGCCGTCATTAGCAGACCGAAAAACAGACATTCCTGTATTAACAACTGCTTTCTTTCAGGAGCTGAACATGTCTCCCGATATTGATCCAAGTGTCTGGGAAACCTTGCAACAATATCCCTTTGAAGGAAACGTGCAGGAACTCAAAAATATTGTTCATTATGCCTCAGCTATCCTTGAGGGGCAAACGGTATTTTTACACCACTTACCGCCTTTTGTGTTGTCACCTCAGCACACGACTGGAAAAGGAAAAAAGGAAGAACACCAGCTCACGCTTATGGAGAAACAAGAATTTATTTTCTTACTTGAAGCCATTAAATCACTGAATGAAAAAGGAGAAGCAGCAAGTAGACGAATCTTGTCTGAATTAAGCAAACAAGGGGACATTCCGCTAACTCCTCAGCAGGTGAGAAGCCGATTAGATGATCTTGAGAAAAAGGAATATGTGACGAAAGGAAAAGGCAGGGCTGGAACAAAAATTACACTTGAAGGTCTCTCATTCCTGAAGTCGCTTGATGGTTATATACCGGTTCAATAAAGGGGGACATCCATTGTTTACTGTAAAAGAAGAAATTGCAAACGCCGTTACACACGGCATTGGGGTTGTTTTATCCATTCCTGCCATTGTCTTTCTCGTTTTATTCGCTGTTCAATATGGCACAATCACAGACATTATTAGCTTTTCGATATTTGGCGCATCCATGCTGCTGCTCTATTTAAGCTCGACCCTGCTTCATAGCATTCAGCACAAAAAAACAAAAGATGTATTTGAGATCCTCGACCATTCTGCTATTTATGTATTGATTGCCGGTACATACACACCTTTTTTACTTGGACCATTAAAAGGTGCGCTGGGCTATACGCTTCTTATGATTGTATGGGCTCTTGCGGCAGGTGGCATTGTCTTTAAAATTTTTTTCGTCAAACGGTTTATCATTGTGTCAACCATCGTTTATTTATTAATGGGCTGGATGATTATCATTGCGATTAAACCTCTATATATGCAATTAACGGCAGCTGGATTCGGTCTATTGCTGTTAGGCGGTATTTTATATTCTATCGGAACCATCTTTTATATTTGGCGTAAAATCCCCTATCATCATGCTATTTGGCACAGTTTTGTTCTCGGCGGAAGTGCTTCGATGTTTTTCTGTATCCTATTCTATTGTGTCAACATTCCAGCTGCATGAAAAAGACCAGCACCCACTTTCGGATGCTGGTTTTTCTATGCGCGCTTTTGGACATAATCACTGATCATAACTGGTGCTTTAATATGAATATCGATATTGACAGGGCGCAGTCTTTTCACAATCTTTCCTGTTAAAAGATGATCCGTTCCGCTTGTTTCAATCGGAACAAGTGGACAATCGAATTCTTCTGCAACCGCTTCTGAAAGAACACGATATTTTTCTGAAAGCAATACACTCTGTCCAGACATGATTCTTTCTTTTGCCTCTTCTAATAATCTCTCATCTGTCTGATTCTGAGGGATGACGGCCATCTTTTTTAACCATTGTTTTAAAATAGGATAGCGAAAGAGATGCGGTGTCGCCATGAAAGCAAATGGCTTCTCAAGATGTCCAATCAATAATGTCGTCGTCACCGGATTAAGCTCACGGGTCACATAAATGACCGGCCCTTTTGGCAGCTCCTTTTGCTGATAGATGGTCATTACTGATCCTGAGTGATCAATACATTCTCGAGCAAATCTTTTCGCATGCTCATGAATGAGATGCATTCGTTTCGTATAGGAAATGCGGGGATCAGTTAATTCATGATCGTACAAATGCCTCATACTTTTAAAAAAGGATACAACAACATAAATCGTTAAAAACCAATAACGAAACAACCTTACTCCTCCTACTCATTTATCCTTCTTTTCTGTCATATACAACAAATTCATAATTGTAGGGGTTCTTTTCGTTACTATGGCCTTTTTCTCGTGATACAATCGTCCACTCGTCTTCATCGTAATCTGGGAAGTAGCGATCGCCTTCAAAGGCATGATGAATGTGTGTGATGTAAAGGCGATCTGCATATGGTATCATTTCCTCATATAGCTTTGACCCGCCAATGATAAATAATTCTTTCTCATTTTTCCCTATAGTTAAAATGTCAGCAATTGAATGGACAACCTCGCATCCTTCTGCTTGAAAAGAAGGACTTGTGGTTAAGACTAAGTTTCGGCGGTTAGGGAGCGCTCGTCCAATTGATTCAAATGTTTTTCTGCCCATGACAATGGTATGGCCGCCTGTGACTTTTTTAAAATAAGCTAAATCTGCGGGTAAATGCCAAGGCATTTGATTATCTTGACCAATGACTCTGTCTTTTCCTGTCGCCACAATCATGGAAATCATACACTGACTTCTCCTTTAATATGCGGATGCGGATCATAGTTCTCAAGCACAAAATCATCAAACGTAAAGTCAAAAATGCTCTTTACATCTCTTGTGATGCGAAGCTGCGGAAGCGTGCGCTCCTTTCGCTCTAGCTGCATTTTCACCTGCGGAAGATGATTTTGATAAATATGAGCATCCCCAAGTGTATGAATAAACTCTCCCGGCTCAAGATTTGTCACTTTGGCAATCATCATCGTTAGAAGTGCATATGAAGCGATATTAAAAGGCACCCCTAAAAAAATATCTGCCGATCTTTGATAAAGCTGGCAGGATAATTTACCGTTCGATACGTAAAATTGAAACAAACAATGACAAGGAGGTAACGCCATTTGATCAATTTCTCCCGGATTCCAAGCGCTGACGATCAGTCTTCTTGAATTCGGATTGTGCTCAATATCATGGATCAGCTTGCTGATCTGATCCACTGTCTCTCCGTCTCCGCTAGCCCATGATCTCCACTGCGCACCATACACACGCCCGAGCTCTCCATTTTCATCTGCCCATTCGTTCCAAATACGAACGCCATTTTCTTGAAGATATTTAACATTTGTATCACCTTTTAAAAACCACAGTAACTCATGAATGATTGATTTCAGGTGCAATTTCTTTGTTGTTAATAAAGGAAATCCTTCCTGTAAATCAAATCTCATTTGATAACCGAACGTGCTGATTGTGCCTGTTCCCGTTCTGTCACCTTTTTCATCCCCGTGCTGTAATACATGACGGCATAACTCTTTGTATTGTTTCATTTTTTTCATCCTTTATTTATGTTCTTGTTGTAGTTTACCTTATTTCTGCTTTTGTTGAAACCAAAAAACATGTCTGCGTGATGATCAGACATGTTTTTCTTTTTATACTTGATTCACTCGATCCTGCTCTTCGTCCTTAATATCCTGGTGAGAGTGAGCAATGCGGCTTGCTGCTGCTGCGGCAAGAGCAGCGACAAGATCATCAAGGAAGGTATGCACTTCACCTGGACGACCTTCATCTAATTCTCGAATAATCCCAAATTTTTCTTTATCTAAATAACCGAAGTTCGTCAAACCGATTGATCCATATACATTGACAATGGAAAGCGGAATAATCTCGTCAATTCCATATAACGGCTCATCTGTTTCAACTAAGTGCTGTAAAGGTTCTGGCAAAAGCTTTTTTTCTGCCAGCTGATCAAGAGCCAGCCCTGTCAAAACAGCGTGGACAATTTCCCTTTTATTCAGCACTTTTTCAACATTTTCAATGCAGACACTAAGTAGAAGATTGGGCTTATATTTTTCTTGAAGCTTGAGTACAATCTGTGCGATATCTTCAATTTTCACTCCACGTTCGTTTAACATTTGTTTTGTAATGCGAACCATTTCGTTCATTGTATACTTTTTCAATTGGGCTGACATCTCCTTCTAGTGGCTCATCCAGCTCGGCGGGGTGTTTTTGTCCCAGTAAATATTGCCGAGTTCATGATGCGTCTGGAATCCATCTTCTGCTGTATGGTAATGAAAGTTAAACCAATATCCGCTGTGAGGCGGCTGATCTCTTCTCACATGAAAACGAAGCAAATCTCCCCCGGTCTTCTGGTTGTATATGTGGAAGATTTTTTCGCCTTTTCCGCCACAAGGTTGATCAGTTAAAACCACATCTTGAAATTTTTCGTCATCTTTGAAATTTGTTAAAAAGTCCGTTAACACTTGTTCAATCTTCGGTTGAATCTCTTCTCTGTACTCGTCTTCAATGACAGGTGTGATTTTATCACCAAATTTGAGAAAGGATTGGTTTTCTGCACTTGATAGAACCGCCTGCTTATATTGCTCAAAGGGATCTATCTGCTCTTCTTTGTCCTCTTGTTTCAGTTCCCAGTTGTTCGTTTCATCTGATGTATCATAAACAGCTGTATAAATTGATTTATCAGATGAAGAAAGTTCAGATGGCTTGTCTGTCATCAAAGCCGATGGAGGAGAGATTAAACCAAAAGTTGCGATCGTAAAGAGTGCAACAAGCGTTTTTCTCATCCACATCTTCATGATATCTAATTCCTTCCATAAGTTATCATACTGCTATTCTAGCATATAATGAATTTTCAGTCATTCAATTTGGTCACTGATTTGAGACTTTCTTTTTCATGATAAAACGTTTACAATAACAGTAACGACGACTAAAATTTGGGAGGAATGGGTATGCTTGAAGGTTTTTTCGTCACAGCTTCCTTGCTGACATTATTTTATTTTGTCTATATGGAGATCACAGATTAAAAGCCCTGAATAAGGGCTTATTTCAATTGGTGACAAAAAACTGAAATACTGTTTATTTTCGTCCTTTGTCTTCTTTTATTGTGAGATATCCATAATGGAATTGAGCTGTTTTTCGTTTGATAACTTGAAATTGGTAGGAGTCCGCTGTAAATCGGGTGCTTTTCCAATGATCTTTTAACACAACTCTTTTTCTCGCCACTCTCATCGCTTCTTGCAAGGCCATTTCGTGGTGAAAATGGTGCTCTGCCACATGACGAAGCGGCCTTATACTTGTCGATTCTTGTATCGTTTCCTTGAACATTGGATCGAAATAGACGATATCAAATGAACGATCAGGGAGTTTTTTTAACTGCTGGATACTGTCTCCACTTATGACTGATATCCGTTTCATCGCTTCATCTGCCTCAGCTACACCCGTTTCCCATGTGTTTAGTCCTTCTCGAACAAGTAATGCCGTCATCGGATTCTTTTCGATACCGACCACTTTCCCATTAGGACCTGCTGCACAGCTTGCGGTAATCGCATCAGACCCTAAGCCAAGCGTACAATCTAAAAAGGAATCGCCCAGCTTAAGCTGGGCTGCTTCAATTAATGGATCCTTTTCGCCACGCAGGATTCGCTTCACTCTAAACATCGCTGAGCTTGGATGGAAGAAGAACTTTTCGCCATTTGGCTGATACCATTCAAACCTTTCTTTTCCAACAACAAGTACGTCCCCGCATTTAATCGCAAGCTGCTTCACGGATTGTTTACGCCGCTCTACATACTCACCTTGCAAAGCCTCTGCCAGTGACTTTGCTGTTTCAATCGTTTGTTCATTTGTTCTAAAGCTTGTTGTAATGAGCATGTCGTTCCTCCATCATGATCAAGAAAAAATGTCCTGAGCAGATCACAGGGCATTTTAACATTTGTATTAGCAATGTTTTTCAAATGCAGATAATACATTTTTCATGATATCTTCCATTTCATGACCTTCAATTTCGTCACGGGGGATAAAGTGAACAAGTTCATTTCCTTTTAAAAGTGCCATAGAAGGAGATGATGGCTCTTCACCTGTGAAGTATTCTCTCATTTTTGCTGTTGCTTCCCGATCCTGACCAGCAAATACTGTGACGATTCGATCTGGAGCTTTTTCTGCCTTCATCACAGCTTGAGTGGCAGCTGGGCGTGCTAAGCCTGCAGCACATCCGCATACAGAATTAACCACAACAAATGTTGTTCCTTCTGCTTCTTGCATCGTTTGTTCTACTTCTTCTTCCGTTGTTAGTTCTTGGAATCCTGCACTTGTCAGCTCTTGACGCATAGGCACAACGAGCTGGCGCATATATTCTTCATATGCCATTGACATAAAAAAGCCCCCTCTAAAATCCTTATGTTGTGAATAAAGGATACTATAGAGAGAGCCAATTTTCAAATGTTCGATTTCAGATTAAATTTTCATGATTCCGCCTGTATTGGCTGATGTCACAAGTTTTGAATATCTAGCCAGATAGCCAGTTTTCACTTTTGGCTCAAAGCCTTTCCAGTTCGCTTTTCTTTTTTCCCATTCTTCTTCTGGAATATCTACGCTTAAAATGCGCTGTTCAATATCGACCACGACATGGTCGCCATTTTCAACAAAGGCAAGCGGGCCGCCCTCAGCTGCCTCTGGAGAGACGTGTCCAATGGACAAGCCGCGAGAAGCCCCGGAAAAACGTCCGTCAGTAATTAAAGCAACCTTTGGTCCAAGACCCATTCCGACAATTTGTGAAGTAGGTGCAAGCATTTCTGGCATACCAGGTCCGCCTTTAGGCCCTTCATAGCGAATAATGACAACATGGCCTGCTTCTACCTTTCTATTAATGATGCCTTCAAGAGCTTCTTCTTGTGATTCAAATACGATCGCAGGTCCCTCGTGGCGTGTGATCCCATCTTGTACCCCGCCCGTCTTAATGATGGCTCCATCTGGCGCAAGGTTTCCAAATAAAACGGCTAAGCCGCCCTTTTCAGTAAATGGCTTGTCGATGGGGTAGATGACGTTATAGTCTTTGACCTCATGTCCTGCAATGTTCTCACCAAGCGTTTTCGCTGTGACGGTCATTGTATCTAAATGAAGTGCTCCTTCTTTCTTAGACAGTTCATTTAGCGCAGCTGTGACACCGCCAGCTTCATGTAAATCTTCAATATATACATCTGAAGCTGGAGCAAGTTTTGATAAATGAGGCACACGCTCTGCTACTTCATTGATACGTTCAAGTGAATATTCAACACCTGCTTCATTTGCAATCGCCAGTGTATGAAGAACTGTATTGGTTGAACCACCAAGTGCCATATCTAATGCAAATGCGTTATCAATTGCTTTTTCTGTGACAATATCACGTGGTTTAATATCCTTTTTAATGAGCTCCATCAATTGTTTTGCTGACTTTTTCGCAAATTCTCTTCGCTCTGGTGATGTCGCCAAAATCGTTCCATTTCCAGGAAGAGCGATACCAAGTGCCTCTGCTAAACAGTTCATTGAGTTTGCGGTGAACATTCCTGAACAAGATCCACAGGTTGGACAACCAAACTGCTCTAATTCATTTAATTCTTCTTCATTAATTTTACCTGACTGGTAAGCGCCAACGCCTTCAAATACGGAAGAAAGAGAAATTTTTCTACCATCACTTGTTCTACCTGCTTCCATTGGGCCACCGCTGACAAAGACAGTCGGAATATTGACGCGCATCGCTGCCATCATCATGCCTGGTGTGATTTTATCACAGTTAGGAATACAAACCATTCCATCAAACCAGTGAGCAGACACAACGGTCTCTACTGAGTCAGCAATGATTTCGCGGCTTGGTAAAGAATATCTCATCCCGATATGTCCCATTGCGATTCCGTCATCGACTCCAATCGTATTGAATTCAAAAGGGACCCCGCCAGCTTCCCGAATGGCTTGTTTCACAATTTTTCCGAATTCCTGAAGATGGACATGTCCAGGGACAATATCAATATAGGAATTACATACGGCAATAAACGGCTTGCCGAAATCCTCATCTTTTACCCCCGCTGCTCTAAGTAAGCTTCGGTGAGGTGCTCTGTCAATGCCTTGTTTAATCATATTACTTCGTAGTTCTGCCATCTTATTAAAAGCCTCCTATACTACAAGTCTCGTTCAATGCATGATTTAAAATTGATTTTATTTTAAGAATTTTCTGTTTATTTAGCCACCTATGAATAACTGATGACCAATATAACTACTGAAGCAAGCGCTCAGCAAGGATCGTGTCATAAAATCTGACCTCCAATATTCTATATTGGTATTACTATATAGAGTTTTTTCGCATATTTCAACAATATTCAAAATAATTTTTCTAAAAAAATTTTTCTATCTATAAAAAGCATGATTTTAGAAAACAAGCTGCATTTTACTGGCAGCTTGTTCATTATCCTCATTATTCTGACGCATTTTTTCTGCTTTCTGTCATTTGTTTCCACACAGAACCTTTAGCTTCTTCCCCAAGCTCAATTCGCTCAATCGCCATTTTAACTTGAAGACTGACTTCAAATTCAGGATCCTGCTCCGCTTCTTTCAATGCTTCAAGTGCCGTTTCGTCCCCTTCTTCATAAAGGAACATGGCCGCACGCCAGCGGACGAGCTTACTTGAGTCCTTTAATGCTGCGATCATTGCTCCTATAGCACTAGGGTCGCCAAGATCGGAAATACAGTCTCCGGCTGTTCTGCGGACCGTGACTGTTTTGTCTTCAAGTCCTTTATATAAGATAGGCAGGATCGCAGGGTCTTCAATCATTCCAGCGTTGACAACTGCTTGTCTACGAATAGATGTCTTTGGATCTTCCATCGCTTTTATTAAAACGGGTATATCCTTTGTTTCAGGCTGCATTTGCTCTAAATGGGCAAAACGTTTTTTCCAATCTTCCTCGCGCAGCATCTCTTCTGTGACGTCATATGCTTGACGATTCACCTGTTTATCTACAGCCTCTTGTCCTTCCTTGACCGCCTCTGTTAATCGGGTTAAACGATCGTCATCATAAGCTGCTTGGAGCTCTTCTGTGACCTCTTGGCCGATATGAGCAAATTCTCCAAAACGAACGCCGTGTTCTTTCCACACACGTTCAAATACAACATTGTCAGAACTACTTCTTAACTTTAAGATGGCTGCTTGGAAGCATTCAGGCATTCCAAACCGCTCTTCCCTTTCACCGTCCGTCAGCTTAACCTGCATCGGAATGCCATTAAACATTTGAACAAACACTTTCACTTCTCCAAATGTGTCATCCCCTGACTGCGCTCCTTCCTGAAGTGCTTGTGTGTCTTGACCAAAGGCTTCTCGGACCTGCTGTAAAATGCCCTGCCAGTCGAACTTTGCATTTCGCTCGACAGCTAAAAAATCCGCAACGTGATAGACCCCTTTTATACCTTCAATGTTTAAGATGCGCTTGATCATCTCAGGCGCTTCGTCTTTTTGATCTTTCTTATAGTTGTTGCTTTTCCCACCGGCTAGCGCTTCAGTCAAAATGACTTTCATTGTATTCGGACTTGGCGTCGGTTCTATTGCAGTTATTTTCATCTATACATCCTCCTTACACACATAAAGACCCTACTCATCTATAAGGCCGAATTCTTCTTTCCACATCTTGATAAATAATTTCACATGAATTCATGACGCTCGTTAGCAAGCTGCCTTCCTGCGTTGCGATATTGACCGCAAGCAGGCGCACACGATCGATATGAGCGGCAACGTGTCCAGTCAGTTCACACTTTAGCTTGTTTAAGGAGGCAGCTGTCTCCAATTGTTTAAGTTGCTTCAAAGAATGCATCATCTTATTTGTCCAATAAAGCGATGATCGAGCTTTCTAATTCTTTTGGCGGTGTTTTAGGCGAGAATCGTTCAGTGACTTCTCCGTTTTGGTCGACGATAAATTTTGTGAAATTCCATTTCACTGTTTTCGTGCCAAGCACACCTTTTGCATGATTTGTTAAGTGCTTGAAAAGCGGGTGCGCATGATCGCCATTGACATCTACTTTCGCAAACATCGGGAAGGTCACACCATAATTCAATAAACAGAATTCTTGAATGGCTTCTTCTCCTTCCGGCTCTTGATTCATAAATTGGTTACACGGAAATCCTAAAATTTCAAGGCCCTTCTCATGATATTGATCATACAACTCTTGTAATTGTTTAAATTGAGGGGTAAGTCCACATTTGCTAGCTGTATTCACAATCATCAGCACTTTCCCTTTGTAATCTGCCATTGATTTTTCCTGACCGTTAATGGTCTTGACCTGAATATCATAAATTGACATCTCATCGCCTCCTAGGATTCACTTTTACCTATCGTAACATGCTTCTTTTAGCTTTTTATGCTTCCTAAAAGAGTCCTGTCACGCTACCGTCTTCCAATAAGTCCATCTCCAGTGCGGCAGGTTTTCTAGGCAGTCCAGGCATGGTGAGAATGCTGCCGGTGAAAGCGACGATAAACCCTGCTCCTACAGATGGTTTTAACTCTCGTATCGTAATGGTAAACCCTTTTGGTCTACCAATCAAAGCAGGATTATCCGAAAGAGAGTATTGCGTTTTTGCCATACAAACAGGCAAATCCGCCCAGCCGTTTTGCTCTATTGCTGCCAGCTGGTTTCTTGCTTTTGATGTCAAGGTTACGCCGTCTGCCCCGTAGACCACTTGCGCTATTTTCGATAGCTTTTCTTCAATGGAATCTTTCTCCTCATACAAATAGGAAAAGCTGTTCTTGTTCTTTTCAATGAGTGTCGCTAGTTCCTCTGCAATTGCTGTCCCGCCAGCACCTCCTTCTTCCCACACATTCACCGCTTTGACTGGATGCCCATGCGTTTCGCACCAATCTTCTATCGCTTGAATCTCTTCTTTTGTATCTGTGATAAAACGATTCACTGCGACGATGTATGGAAGACCGAAGGCTTGTACTGTTTCAATATGCTTTTCTAAATTATGTATACCTTGTAATACTGCATGTACATTCTCTTCTTGGAGCTCCGTTTTTTGCATTCCGCCATGCATCTTTAATGCTCTGACAGTTGCCACAATCACAACTGCACCTGGTTTGAAATCTCCTGCTCTTGTTAAGGCTTGACCTAGCCCGACTGTCACGGTGGATTTTCCTTCACCTGCTGGCGTTGGGTTAATTGAGGTCACAAGAATCACTTTTCCTTCTTTTTGTTCCTTTAAACGATCAAAAATGGTCAAAGAGATTTTCGCTTTTGTGAAACCATAGCATTCTAATTCTTCGTCATGTATTTGCAGCTTTGCTGCAATGTCTTGAATAGGTCTTAGCTTTGCCTTTTGGGCAATTCAATATCTGATAAATGCTTTGTTATCATCAATATATGGCCTCCTTTTTTACAGAAACAAGTGAGTTTTTGCTCTATTTTTCATTGTAACATAATTGAAACATTGAAATATCGCCAGAAAGTTCCTATAATGAAGTGAAATTAGCTTTGGTTCAGGGGGTGGCGAGTTGCCTATTAACATACCAGTTCATCTGCCAGCAAAACAGATACTAGAGAGCGAAAATATTTTCGTCATGGATGAGACAAGGGCATTCAAGCAAGATATCCGTCCTTTGAATATCGTGATCTTAAATTTAATGCCAAAAAAAATACAAACTGAAACACAGCTTCTGAGAATGCTCGGTAATTCTCCTTTACAAGTGTACTTTACGTTTTTGATTCCAAGTTCTCATACACCGAAGAATACATCAAGAGAGCATCTAGATGAATTTTATACAACCTTTGAATCGATTCGGAATAAAAAATTTGATGGAATGATCATCACCGGCGCACCAATTGAGCTTTTATCTTTTGAAGAAGTTTCCTATTGGAAAGAGCTGCAAGACATTTTGGACTGGAGTAAAGCCAATGTGACGTCTACCCTTCATATATGCTGGGGTGCACAGGCAGGCCTATATCACCACTACGGTATTGAAAAAATCAAGCTTCATGAGAAAAAATTCGGCGTGTTTGAACATCTTGTTAAAGAGAAAAAAGAAAGATTAGTTAGAGGTTTCGATGAAGTATACTATGTCCCACATTCTAGGCATACAGATATTAATACAGAACAATTAAAAAACACACCAAATCTAAAGGTATTAAGCACGTCTGAAGAAGCTGGTGTTTGCTTAATTGTTTCAGATGATGATAAACAAGTCTTTTTAACTGGACATCCTGAATACGATACAGACACATTGAAGCAGGAATATGAAAGAGATTTGTTGAAACATGATAAAGTCAAAAAACCCGTCAACTATTTTATAGAAGATGGTGACACATTAGTCCCTGTGAATCGCTGGAAAGCCCATGCAACCTTACTTTTTATGAATTGGCTTAATTATTATGTTTATCAAGAAACACCCTATGTATGGGAATAAATTAGACTCTGGTCTGATGATAAATATTCAAACTGTGTTAAAATACAAATGGTGCTGTCTTCCATTATCAATTTAGCCTGTTTGTTTTTTAAAATTAGTTTAATTCTTTCGTAAAGAAAGACCTGCTCTAGCTGCTTATATGTTATCTTTATTTATATGTAGACCTATGAGATTCATAGTTTTCTTACGAAGTTTTGTTGTTGTTGATTACATTTGAGGTGAATATTCTTGAATACCAATAAAAAAATATTAATCTTGACCGCAAATTATGGAAATGGACATATGCAGGTAGCAAAAACACTATATGATGAATGCAAATCCCAAGGATTTGAACATGTAATGGTTTCTAATTTGTATCAAGAATCGAATCCCATTGTGTCAGAAGTGACGCAATATTTATACTTGAAGAGCTTTTCCATTGGGAAACAATTTTATCGCTTGTTTTATTACGGTGTAGATAAAATTTACAATAAACGCAAATTTAACATTTACTTAAAGATGGGAAATAAGCGTCTTGACGAATTAATTCAGTTACACAACCCTGACATCATTATTATCACATTCCCGATGATTGTTGTACCAGAATACCGAAACAAAACGGGCAAAGTGATTCCGACATTTAATGTCATGACAGATTTCTGTCTTCATAAGATTTGGGTACATGAAAACATTGATCGATACTATGTTGCAACCGATTATGTGAAACAAAAATTAGTGGAAATCGGCACACATCCAAGCGATGTCAAGGTGACAGGCATTCCTATTAGACCACAATTTGAAGCAGACGTGCCAAAATCGATGATTTATAAAAAGTATGGATTATCATCAGACAAAAAAGTCCTTCTCATTATGGCTGGTGCTCACGGGGTACTAAAAAATGTCAAGGAGCTATGTGAAGCGTTACTTCTTGATAGTGAAGTGCAAATTGTTGTTGTATGTGGAAAAAACGCAGCGCTAAAACAATCGCTTAGCGACCTGGAACAAGGTCACCCAGATCAATTGAAGGTGCTTGGATATGTGGAACAAATTGATGAATTGTTCAGAGTAACAGATTGTATGATTACAAAACCAGGCGGTATTACATTAACAGAAGCAACAGCAATCGGTGTCCCAGTCATACTTTACAAACCTGTTCCAGGACAAGAAAAAGAAAATGCTCTTTTTTTTGAAGATAATGGTGCTGCCATTGTCATCTACAAACATGAAGACATTTTAGAATCTGTGACCAATTTGCTACAGGATGAAGAAACATTAGAAGCAATGAAACAAAACATCAAAAAACTGCACTTAAAACAATCTTCTCAAACCATTTTGGAAGATATCGTCGAACAATCATATCTCATCACGAGTAACAAAACGTATGCTCGTGCATTATCATAAAAAGGTGTCCGTCAATGATGGACACCTTTTTCATTTAGCCTTGATTTCCATTTGTTGTATACACTTCTTCATACGGCTGAACGACAACAAAGCCGCTTCCGCTAAATTTCATTTGAATGGACTCTCCGCTCCCTCTGCCAATAAAGGTTTTGAAGGAAACATCCGTCACAAATTCAGTTTTTAAATCTCCTGACCACGCGACCGTTGCATTCGGGTCTGTATAGACGGAGTCACCTGGCTGAACAATAAGTGTGAGCGGTTCGTAGTGACTCGTGATCGCAATGAGGCCTGCTCCTTCAAGTTTGATGTTAAACAATCCACCTGCAAGCATGCCAGAAACCTTTTTCATCAATTTGATATCCCAGAGGACCGTTGGTTCAAATGCGAGCAGATCATTTCCATTGACGAAAATGGACTCACCTTGAGCCAAACGAAGAATGGAGATCTTTTTGCCTTGGTCTGCGACATATAATTTGCCGTCACCTGTTGCCTTCATGAGTGAAGTGCCTTCTCCTGATAACATTTTCTTAAACATCTTTGAAACGCCATGCTCAAAAACACCTTCACGTTCAAACTTGATTTTGCCCCGATATGAAACCATGGAACCTGTTTTTGTCCAAATAGTATCAGTCAAATTTATTTCTAAAAGCCTTGGTGTTTCAAGCTCAAAAACACCTTCTCCTTTTTCTTCTTGCTGGGTATTCTGAACAAATTCTTCAATCGTGTAACGATGCATGATCTCACCTCTTTCTGTATTTTTTATATACGGACAAGATACACGTTAGGTTTCGGGAAATTAGGACGTTTTATATATAATTACCATTCACCAAAAAACAAAAAAATCAAATATTCTGCTCAAAATTTGGCTTGCCTGCTTGACGCTTTACTTTTGATGGTGTATAGTAAAACCATCATTTAACAACTATTTAAGGCGTTAGGTGATGAAAATTTTTTTTAGCATGCTAAAAGGTATGCTACAGTACTAGGAGGAAAAAGCAATATGCAAAACGGTAAAGTAAAATGGTTCAATAATGAAAAAGGTTTCGGCTTCATTGAAGTTGAAGGCGGAGACGATGTATTCGTTCACTTCACAGCTATCGAAGGTGACGGTTACAAGTCTTTAGAAGAAGGACAAGAAGTTTCTTTTGAAATCGTTGAAGGTAATCGTGGACCTCAAGCTGCAAACGTAACAAAACTTTAATCAACTAAATCAATGATGAAACGACAAAATAAAGAGAGGCATTTGCCTCTCTTATTTGATTTTTAGCTGAATTTCAATCGCTAAAATATTTTGCTTTAGTCTTTGTTCAATTTCAGAGATATCTTTTTCGAGAAAAGGTCTTCCCTTCTTTGCTACATTTACTAGTTGTTCTAGATCGCTGTACACCTCTTGAAATGTTCGATATAATACCGTTTCAAAATCCTTATTATCCATGCCGGTCTTCCCCTTTTCCTCTAATATCCGTCACTTAGTCAAAAAGTAACTCAACCAAAACTTTCTATAGTTATATCGGCTCATTTTTCAGAATATGTTCTTTTTTTACACATTCTATCCGTTTTTTTTGATGAGCGTATGTTTGATCAGGGAAAACCGGTGTGCGCCGTTTACTTTTTGAGCAGTGCATTTCCGTATTCTTTGATTTTCTCTCCTACCGTGCATTGCTGAATACAAAAGGAGTGGGCATATTTTTTGCCAAATCCTTTTCGAAAGTGTTTCTTAATAAAACAATCTGAACAATACGTGTCTTGAAGACCCGTCAATTCTTTTACTGCTGTTTTTTTATCCACATTATTCAGCTCCGTCTGCTTCTAATTTCAACTTACTTTCGATTGGGACGCCTGCAAGAATCTGCCTTGCAAGCTGATCCGCTTCTGCATTTTCTTTACGATCGATGACTTCATATGTTGGGGTGAGCTTCAGCTCTTTTATAGCAGCCTCAATTCGGTCTAGCCATTTGTTATGCATATCATCATAGCAAGGCCATTCCCCTTTCAGTTGATTTATGACAACGAGTGAATCCCCTTTAATCGTAACAGAGTTTCTACTGGCACCCAGTTCTTTTAAAGCCTTTACTGCTTCAAATAAAGCCGCATACTCCGCTTCATTATTGGTGGTGCCCTGGAAAAGCTGATTCTTCCTCAATCGATAAGCATCTTCTCCAAGGTGATAATACACGACAATTCCAAGTCCAGAATCACCCATTTCTTTACGAAAACTTGCATCAAAATAGACCTGAAGCTGATCAGGTTCAAGCCTAAGTTCTTCAGTTAGCTTTTCAAGTTCTTTTATAGACCATACCGCACCCTTTTCATCCTCAAATGATAGAAGAGAGTTCGGTTCTTTTTTATCTATATGCTTTGCTAAAAGCAAGGCTTCCTTTAGCTCCATCCAATCTTCTTGAAAAAAAGCAATGGACCCAATCCATTTCACTTTCATTGTATAGTGTGCTCTTAATTTCATTGATCTCATCGCCTTCCCGTTCTTTTAAGGTAAACGTTCGTTATGCTATAATCAAAAAGTTACATTACAATCAGAAAGGAAGTTCATATCACTTGTATAATGAAGGTATTTGGATCTTATTTGCGATCATTAATTTTATCATTGTTCTTCTATTTTATAAAGGATTTGGCAAGATGGGCCTTTTCGTCTGGATTGGTTTTGCAACGGTTGCCGCAAATTTACAAGTGGTCAAAACCGTTGAATTGTTTGGCTTAACTGCGACACTAGGAAATATTTTATATGGGAGTGTGTTCTTTGCAACGGACGTACTAAATGAAAAATATGGACAAAGAGAAGCCAGGAAGGCTGTCTGGATTGGCTTTGCCACTCTTTTAACGTTAACGATTGTCATGCAGGAGGCTTTGCTTTTCCATCCCGCTCCATCTGATATTTCACAAGCATCTTTAGAAACGATTTTTGGCTTTATGCCGAGGGTCGCACTTGGTAGTCTTGCTGCTTATATCATCAGTCAAATGTTAGATGTTTATGTATATTCGTTTATCCGCCGGATACTTCCTTCAGATGGTACGCTTTGGGTGCGCAACGCAGGAAGTACGATGATTAGCCAGCTACTCGATACGCTTATCTTTACGACCATCGCCTTTCTTGGTACGTATCCATTTCATGTATGGGTAGAGATCTTCATCACAACATACGTCATTAAATTTATCGTAGCCGCAATTTTCACACCATACGCATATGCGGCGAAAAAAATGATTCCACTTGATGAAAGGGGAAAATGATTTGCCAGCTGAAATATACATTGACGGAGCTAGTGCAGGAAATCCAGGTCCCTCTGGCATTGGCATTTTTATCAAACATGATGGAAAGGCTGAATCTTTCTCTATCCCTCTTGGGTCAATGAGCAATCACGAAGCAGAATTTTCCGCCCTAATCGAAGGAATGAAAATTTGCGTGGAGAAAGGTTTGCGAATCGTTTCCTTTCGAACAGATTCGCAAGTAGTTGATCGTGCGGCCAATGCAGGATTTGCGAAAAATCCAGCTTTTCAGCACTTTGTTGAAGAAATGATACAGCTTCAAACCCAGTTTGATTTATTTTTTATTAAGTGGATTCCAAGCAAGGAAAATCAGATAGCTGATCAGCTCGCTAGAAAAGCGATTCACCTTTCTAAAGGATGAATCGCTTTTCTTTTGGTTATGCTAATGTATGAGGTGATACTGATTGGATAAAGAGAACAAAGGTCGTGTCACAAACGGGACAACCCCTCAAGGTGATGCACAAACAAAAGATAAACAGCCTCTATCTCGGCTAGAAAATAAGGCAAAAAAAAGCAATACAAAGGGATAGACCATAGAGATCAGCCTTAGCTGATCTCTATTTCACTTATGCGTTTGACCATTGGTTCAATCCCTTTGATTTGATGTAAACGCAGCATGGAAGCTGCCCGCTCTGGATTGATGTTCATTTTTGTTTCATCAATTGGACAGCTAAGTGGTACATCACATTTGATTTC
The DNA here is from genome assembly GCF_020524495.1 of Bacillus stratosphericus. Taxonomy (GTDB): domain Bacteria; phylum Bacillota; class Bacilli; order Bacillales; family Bacillaceae; genus Bacillus; species Bacillus stratosphericus_B. Next base: position 48,865 of record NZ_JAIVLB010000001.1, read on the forward strand.
AGCCAGTATACGGGAAATCTTCAAATCCTCTAAGCCTGCTTGCATTTTCTTTTGCTGGGTAGCAGTTAGTTCATGGACATTCTCTAACAAGCGATCAATTGTTTGATACGTTTGGATAAATTTCAGTGCTGTTTTTTCTCCGATTCCTTTTACACCAGGATAATTATCACCTGAATCGCCCATCAATGCTTTCATATCAATCAGCGCCTTTGGAGAGATTCCCATTTCCTCCTCAAATAAGGCTTTTGTATATTGCTTATAATTCCCGATTCCTTTTTGCATCAAAGCCACTGTCACATGCTCATTTAAAATCTGAAGCAAATCTTTATCTCCAGTCAAGACGGTCACACGTGCCTCTTTTTGATAGAGTGCAGCAAGCGTACCTATACAATCATCTGCTTCAAAGCCTTTTAAACCAACGTTCACAATTCCTAGTTCTTCTGTCGCCTCTTTTGCTAAATCGAACTGAGGGATGAGCTCGAATGGCGGATCTCCTAGATTGGCTTTATAAGCTTGAAACAATTCATTTCGGTAAGTTTGACTCCCCATATCCCAGCAGCAAACAATATGAGTTGGCTCAAATGTCTGTACAGCCGTTAATAAATGCTTCATATATCCATTGACTCCATTTGTTGGTACACCACGATCATTTATCATAAAATTGCGATGGACAGCCGTCGCATAAAACGATCGAAAGAGAAGTGCCATTCCATCTACAAGTAGTACGTGTTTTTTCATTCTGATAAACTCCCTTTGAAGTGGCAGCCCGTTTACTTTTGACCGTACTGCATTTTTTTCGTTTCAGCTTCTGCGTAGGATGGCATGTCTTTTTGTTTAGGCATGTGCTCTTTCTGGTTCTTTGCGTTTTGTTTTTTTTCCAACATCATTCCCCTTTCTCGGTTCCTTAGTTAAGATGACCCAAAAAAGAGAAAGTTACTCTTTACTTCTGTTTACGCTCGACATACTCCTTTACCATCTGGATTGTGACATGCTTTCGCAATGGAACAATTCCGCCTCGTGCAAGCTCATTCATTTTCGAAGTAATGGCATTGATTTCGTCTGTTGTAAACGGTTTTTTTTGTTTACACTTTGCTACAGCAGTCTCAATCAATTGTTCCCTTTTCTGTTCAAGAGTCAGAAAGGATTGGATATGAGCATGCTGCTTTTGTGAATGTGCGGAAATTTCTTCGTGTACGCTTGTCATTGTGTATCAACTGCTTTCTTTTTTATCTAGTCTATCATGAATCAAATGGTTTTCAACTGGTTCTTCCATTCATTTGTTTGTTCATATACTTGTTCAATGCGGGCCTGCTCTTTGGCATCTGTCGTCAAGCTCGTGACAAATGTTTGTTTTTGCTCATTCAGTTGTCGGAGTGCGTCTGTTTCATACCTTTCAGTAAAGGTCTCGACCATCTTTTCGTACCTGATCAGTAATTCTCCTTTTTCTTTATCTGCCCACCTTGTCGTCAAATGAAGAAGAATATCTCGAACCGCCTCAATAAACGAAGCCTTCCCATTTTGTTCAAAAAAGGCCTTTGCTGTTTTTTGTTTCTTTAATAGCGGCTCAAATGCGGCAAACTCTGCTTCGACCTCAATTTGTTTCAGCTCAGCGTTTTTCTCATCAGGTGGTGACAGTCTAAGTGAAAAGTAAGAGTCTTCAGCACATGCCGCCTGCATGCCTTTCTCCCATTCCTCATGAAAATACTGATTGATAAACGATTCCATTCGGATATCGAGCGCTTTAAGCTCCTGTACAAATTCAAATTCATAAACCTTTAAAGCCTGCTCAAGCGCCTTTTTCAATTCATTTCCGAAGTTTCCTTGAGATATTCCAGGATAAAAGGCTGGCTTTAACAGATCATTTGCAAATAGTGATAGTCGCTGAACAATGTGGTAAAGCTGTTCTTGCAAGTCCTTTTTCACACTTTCTGTTACTAGCTTAGATCGTTTGATATCCCTCATTTTTTCAAGAATGGCTTGATATGACCTTTCTATATTTTCTTTTTCTAGTTGTTTCTCATCTTCTGATTGGTGCAAGTTTGCATACAGCTTTTCGACCGTTCCACAAAGTGTATTGGCTTCATAATTCAAAAGCTCAATGGCCTCTTTCGTTAATTCTTCATCAATAAAATAGTCCAGTTGTTTTCTTAGCTGTTCATATTGATTAAAAGGAGTTGGCCCTTTCCCTTCGATCTCTTCCTTACTAGACACATGATGCACATTTGGGTTGCGGATTCCTTCTTTTGTAAGTTCATTTCTTACATAGTCAAACACGGTTTCAAGCTCTGCTTGATCGCTTGCTAAATCGGCTGCATTAATAATAAAGAACATTTTATCCATGCTAAATGAATCTTTCACAAGTCCAAGCTTACGTAAAAATGATCGATCGGCCTTTGAGAAAGAATGCTGATAATATGTTAAATAAAGAAGTGCATCTGCATCCTTCATATATTGGAAGGCAATCTCTGTGTGACGTTTATTCATACTGCTGGCGCCCGGTGTATCAACAATCGTCAGCCCTTTATCTGTCAATGGGTTACTTAAATACACCGTCACTTCCTTGACCACACAAGAAACAGTTTCTTCTGCCACATAAGGCTTTAGTTCTTGGAGCGTGACATGTAATGGGGTTTGCTTGTCAATGTAATCGTGAAACCGAGCATGCGCTTGCAGAAAATGTTCAACAATGGTGCGGTGATCCTGTTCAAGCTGTCTCTTTTTCAGCACTCTTTCCAGTTTTACCCTAAACGTATCGCCCTTTTCTTCCGCAAGAGAAAATCCAAGTATCTGATTGAGCTCCTCTAGGATATCCTGATCGGTTTTGAACAACACTTTCACACTTTTATGCGGGTGATCTTCCGTCGGTCGTGTTAACTTGTTGATCGTTGCAGTGGTTGGTGTAGGTGATGATGGTAAAATCTTTCGCCCAACAAGGGCATTGGCAAAGGAAGATTTTCCTGAACTAAAAGCACCGAATAATGCCAGTGTAAACTCTTTTGCCTGCAATCGCTCTGTTCGTTTTTTAAAGGATTCCCTTTGGGATTGGAGGGCGTCTAATGGTAATAACATTTGAGAAAGTTGTTGAAATCGCTCAATCGATTGTGCCGTCGTTAAATAATGCGACTGACGTATTTGATCACGATCTGTTTGTTGATTCTCTTGTCTGCTCTCTTCAGCATCACATAGCGTGCTATGTTGCATCAGCTGCTCATGCTGCATCCATTGCTTTTTCGCATAAAACCAGTCATCTAAAATCAGCTCATCAGTCCCGTTTTGCCATATATCCCATAGGTGCTTGATGTCTTGTCTGATTTGTTCATTTTTTTCGTTGCACTGCTCTAACGCTAGGAGCTCTTGTTTAGCCTGTGCCCATTTTGCTTGTTGTTTTTCCTTTTCATTGACCAGCTGGTCTTTAAGGGCCTTTGTCAATAATTCAATTAGTTGCATCGCTTTCTGTTTTGCCTGTCTTTTCAGGGCTTCACCAGCATCTTTCGCATATTGAAGGACGTATTCATTAGAGAAAGTTGCACCAGGATGAATAACCTTTTCAAGCAGAGACTCTTGAACAAGTGTTTCAAATGCCATCGCTTGATTTAATACCTCTTCACCAAGCTGATGGTGTTGAACTTCTTTTTTGAATAGCTCAGCAATATGCCAGTCAACTTCTGCTTTCATTCTCGCTTTTACATCTGCTAAGAAAGCGTTCGCCCGTTTTTCTTTTTCCTGCTCGGTTTTATTTTTAGCAAAGAAAAGTCCGACTTTAAAACCAGGTGCTTTCGATTCAATATAGTCACTTGCGAGCTCTCTCATCTTAAATGGAGTCAAGTTCGCATTTTTTAAAATGTTCTCTACTTCAGAAGATACTTCGTCTTCTAGCTGTTTTGCGCCATTTTCTATATAACGGCTTTTCGCTTCAAGTTCTTTGATTTCGTTTCTTTTTTCTTGAAGCTGTGTATCAATAGCCTCTTGTTCGAGCTCTTCTTTTAACGACTCAATATGTTCTTTTAATACATGCTCAATTTTTTGCTCTGTGTAAGCTCGAAGTGATGCTTTAGGCAAGGTTTGTAATTCTTGTAGTTTCTCAACTAAGCGAATCATTTCATTTCTTGGGTGCGCCTCATCGGTTACAGATGTAAAATACAGATGATCTTCCTCAATCCCTTCTTTCAGGAGCATCTCAACCACTTGTTTTTTGTACTCTTCAAAAAGTGTCTCATGTTCATTATGTCGATCGACTTGATTGACAATGAAATAAAGATTTGGTACTCGATCTTTGATGGAGCGAATGAAACGAATGTTTTCTTCAGAATGAACATGGTTATAGTGAACGACATAAAAAAGAGCATCTGCTTGATGAAGAATAGACGCAGCAGACAAAAAGTGCGCATGATCCGTTGAATCAATTCCTGGCGTATCGATCAGTGCCACCTTTTCTTCAAGTCCTTTATAATCACCGCTCAATTCGACCATTTCAATCTGTTCTCCATCCTTACAAAAACGCTGCACCGCTTCTTTATCATAAGAACCACTCATTTTTGCAAAACGGCCATCAGAAGTGTGAAGCTGTACTTCGCTTACTCCTTTTCTCACAACGACCAAGTTTGCACTTGTTGGAATTGGGCTCGTTGGCAGAATTTGATCATGAAGCAGATGATTCACAAGTGATGACTTACCAGCAGAATAGTGGCCGGTAAATGCGATATACACTTCGTCTTCTGCTTCCTTTTTCATAATCGATGCTAGTTTGGCTGCGCGCTCATGATCATTCCTTTTGAGCAGGCTTTGATATAAAGAACCAGTAGTTTGAACGAGCGAATCTCGAATAGACAAGTCTTTCATGACGATAAACCCCTTTGTTTTTAGAAAAGTCAGTTATGTATGTGATACCATTTTACACAAAATAAAGAGATTTTTCTTCTGATCTGAGGAAATAAAAAAATCTGCTGCCCGATCAGTCGCAATTGACTGCAATCAGGAAGCAGATTTTTTTGAAACACCTTTTAATACAAAGACAATTAATAGGCTATATACACAGACTGTACCGAGTAAGAAGATCATTGTCATGTGGTCACCGTCCACCCTTCATTATTGAGAAAGTTTGTCAATTAATAAAAGTGTATCACAATTGATAATGATTTTCAATATTAATTTAGTAAATACTCATTCAGCGCTTTTTCTTCCGTCTGTATTCTGACCACCATCATCCAACCATTTAAACACGTAAACAAAATGGCGGTAAGATACGCTTGAAACAATAACGGAATAAAGAAAAGCTCAATCGCGACCACCACATAGTTGGGATGCTTTAACCAGCGATAAGGCCCCTTTTTTATAATCATCGCATGTGGAACCACTAAGATTTTTGTGTTCCAGTACGTGCCAAGGGAGCATAATGCCCAATATCGAACCACCTGTGTAACCAGCAGTAAAACGAGCAGCAAAAGGAAAAAGCGGGATTGCTCACGCTGAAACAGCCATGTCTCTCCAATGAGTGAGAGAAAAAAAGCAGCATGCATGGCGACCATATAAGGGTAATGGCTAGCACCAAATTCAATTGCGCCTATTGCTTTCACTTTCTTCTCATTTCTTTTGGCAACAAGCATTTCAATCAGACGCTGACAAATGAAAAAGCCAATAATCAGCCAAAAGATCATGACGAGACCTCCTCCCATTTCATCAGCAATAACTCTGAGGAAAAGCCTGGACCAAGCGCTCCGCAAAGCCCCACCTCTCCCGCATCAGCTGACAGATGTTCAAGAAAATGCTTAATAACATACAAAACTGTGGCAGAGGACATATTCCCGTGGTGTTTCAGTACTTCTTTTGAAGAAAAAAGCTGATGCTCCTGTAGAGATAGGCTTTCAAGATAAGCATCAATCACTTTTTTTCCGCCAGGGTGGGCAAGAAAAACGGATAGATCATCTGTTGAAAACCCCTGCTGATTTAAAAATTGATCCACCTGCTCTTTTAACCAGCCTGAAATAATGGATGGAATGTCACGTGAGAAAATGACCTGAAAACCATCACTTGTAAATTCCCAGCCCATCACATCCTCAGAATCTTTCATGGTAACTGACTGTGTACCGAGCACTTTAGGCACTGTTTTTAACCGGGTATAATCAAATGTAGCCTCTTCTCCAGCTAACAGTACTGCCGCAGTCCCGTCTCCGAATAAAGAGGTACCGATTAAATTGCTTTTTGATTGATCTTGCGGCTGAAAGGTTAAACTGCAAAGCTCACATGCCACGACTAGAACCTTCGCTTCTGGGTACGCCCTTATGTATTCATAAGCCCGGGACAATCCTGCCGCTCCGCCGCCGCATCCTAACCCCCAAATCGGTACTCGTTTTGTATAAGGCGAAAAAGGGAGAACGTTCATCAGCTTTGCATCAAGACTTGGTGTCGATAATCCGGTGCTCGAGATGAAAAACAAGGCATCGATCTCTTCGTACGGAATAGACTTTCTCAGGAAATTCGTATCATGTAAACAGTGAAAGACGGCTTCTTTTGCATGGGCCAATGCCTTATCTAAATAGATGTTATTTTTCTCTTCAAAGGAGTGGTGTTCTTGATACCATTCAATTGGCTGTACAAACTGTCTGCTCTGAATTTCTCCATTATTAAAAGCCCTTAGCAGCCGGTCAATATCTTTAAACGATCGTTTAAATTGTGACTTTGCAAATTCAGCAGCTGTTTGCTGATTGACATGATGATTTGGAAGACTGGTTCCAACTGAAAGAATATAGGCCAATCGGATTCACCTCTGTTTTTGGTTAATATCCCCTATTAAAAAAAGGATATACATGCCAGTTCGTCACAATTCAGCCAAAATATTTTCCTTCATCTAACTTTTTGTCTTGACGACAATTGATAAATATTGGATAATATAGATGAAAACATGATGTAGTTTTCCTCCTTTACAGGTTCGTTCCAAGCCAAGCGAACCTGCTTTTTTATGAAAAAACAAACCTCTTATCAAGAGGTATTTACATGACAGACTGTTTAGGTTCTTCCACTCATGCTTTGCTTCCTTTTTAAATGGAAGCATGTGATAAATGATAAGAAGGAAGATGGCGGTAAAACACCCAGCCACAATTCCGTTACTCGTCAATAATTTAATGGATTCCGGCAGATTCTCAAACATTGGCGGGACGACTGTTATCCCTAAACCGATGCCAACGGAGCAAGCGATGAGGAAGTATTCCTACTTTGCAAAATCAACGCACTGTCACCATACGGACTTCCACGTTAAGAGAGGAAGCTAGAACTGCTTCACATTTTGGTTGTAAAACATTTGTGTAAAATTGTCTTCGTGTTTTGACCAGTTGGCTGCAGTGTACAGTTTATTTTCATTTTAATTTTGACAAATCTGCGATTTCCATAATTTTTCTATTCCTTCACAGTATAAAAAAGAGGGAATTCTTGAGAAATGCAGTAATTTATATAATGTAAGATATTAACTTTTTAGGGGGATCATTAATGAAAAAGAAAATTGTTGTTGGTACTATCGCTTTAGGTCTCATTCCTTTTGCTGGGACAACCGATGTTTCCGCAAAGTCTTTGCCAAATCATGAAAAAAACTTTAAAACTATGGCATGGGCATGTAATGCTCCATATTTAGTTTGTCAATCTTTTTCTGATGGTACTGGAAAAATTTCTTTCGATTATCAAGGAAGCTCAGGGAAAATAAGAGTTTTTGTAGCAAATAATGGAAGCAAACCTTTCAAATTCACACTTTATTATCCTAACGGAAATATACTTCATTCCACTAAAACACTAGATGCAGGGAAAACTTTTATTCAAGAATTTAATATTGATCAAACAGGGAATTACAGTCTAAAATATGACAGTGGAACAGGTAATAGCGTTGATGGATTCTTTAGAGCCGTAGAGATTTAAGTCTATTAAGAAAGTCGGGTTTTCCGACTTTCTTTTCTTATCCCTTTGTTTAAAGTACTCTCATCCATATGTTATTTAAACTTATTACAGCGAAAGTATCTTACTCTTATGAAAATATTTTGTACCACTTAGATTAAACGACACAGCTAAGGTAACTTTCCTGACAGTATCTTTAGTTATCGCAAAATAAAGCGTTTTGATTTCCCAAATGGTCGTGAGTCGTGCCTTATTGTCAAATGGTATCAATGGGCTCGTCCTCCTCATACTCCATAATATCTATACTCTGATACTTTGTTTTTTCTTGATCTTTTTCATCCACTCATTCAAAGTAGCATAAAACTCTAATAAAGCAATATTTTCTTCAAAATATACCATTCCATTTATTTTAATTTAAACTCTCCCTCTACTCTCATCACTGCCGAAGGGTCTTTTTTCATTTTCTTTGGGATATCTTCTTCTTCAGATGTGAACTTATAAACAAATTCTACTTGATTGGATACGCCGTCCATATCTTACCATCCCAACCGATTACTATCTTTGTCTCTCTTTTGTTCCGATTTTCTTTTTTAATTTGCTGTAATGACAAAGGATAATTTTTTATTATTGTTTAAGGTAAAGGAAATATTCTTAGATTGTAAAGCTTCGGGTGCTATTGGATTTGAATGCGCCTTTACTTTCCTCAGTCTGCCCCCCAAAACAATTGAGCTGTCATCATCATATGCCACTTGGTCTGATGTTGGAACAGCACTCTAGGACTCGTATTGTTTAATTTTTATCTTAACGCCCGACTTGAATGGTTACTTCCAAGGAAATGTCCACATTTCCCTGAACAGCTCTTGAAATCATACATGAGCTTTCGGCTTTATATGCAAGCTTACGAGCCAGCTCAATATCATGTGTGGAAGCGGATTCTTTGAGGATCACGACAGTCCGATGGATAATTTTCTCATATGTAAACACACCATTTGTCACATCTACGACTCCTTCAGAGCTCATCGATAGATCCTCTTTCTTTAATTGACTCCGCTCCATCAATGCTGCAAGAGTAATAATGTAACACGTGGCCGCTGCACCTAAGAGCATCTCATCTGGATTTGTTCCGATGCCTGGACCTTCCATTTCCTTTGGAATTGAAATCTTCGTTTTTAATTGTTCACAAGCGATTGTACCAACATCGTTACGCAGACCAGGCCAATTTGCCTGGAGATGAAAATGATGACACGCCATATCTGTCTCTCCTTTTGTTATCACTTTTTATAGTGTAACAAGAATTCCCCCTGATTGTCTTAAGATGTGCACAATCAATCCTTAAGTAAATTCTTCATCCAGTACCGTCCGGATCGCCCTCACATAACGGTAGAACGTCTCATTTTTTGTACTTGACCGCCGCCGATAATCGAAACTGTCAAATAATGCTTCGCGTTGACTCCTACTAATCTCAAGCTGCACACTTTGCCCTGTTTTTGTAAGATTATTAATATTATGATTGCTCGTTCCGCTTAGGGTTGCATGTGCAACAGCAAGTTTAGCCGAAAATCCGTTCCGCTCTAATGAGTTCACGATTTTCTCAGCACGGTCGTAATCTGTTCCGCCAACAAGTGTATGGTCAATTCCTTCTTCACCTTTGTATCCATGTACTGCTAATACGTAATCATGTGCTTTTGCCTGTGCGACTCCGATTGGTTCATCAAAGTTTGCACTTGTAATATGAAGTTCTGATGCATTCTCTCTAAAACCTTCAAATAAATACGTTGAAAAATCGTTATCAAAAAAATGGACGATCTCACTAACGCCACCTTCAATTCTCCCGCCATGAGGTGACATCACAAGAAGGCTGCTGCCGGGCATAGGGTTGGCTGTAATTTGATAACTGGTTGTTGATTCGTTCTCTTCCAGTTCTTTAAAATTGCGATACAAATCATTTGAACCGCTTTCGTCTTCCTCACGTGATGACACTGGCTCATCATGTTCCTGTGCTTGCATGGTATAATAAACGCCCCATCCGATTGCAAGCAGGAGAAAAAAAGCAAAAAACTTCTTCATTTCCGTTCTCCTTCAACAGATTTCTAAGCCGTTTCTATGATTAATATTGAATCATCAATTATTTACATTTTTTCCACATTAAAATTTGATCATGACACTCTAGATCATAAGATTCCTCAAAAATAAGATAATTGCATTTATATACACAGAAACTCCACTGCTATTTGAAAACAGAGTTAGAATAGTATGACAACCAAATGAAATTATGTTGAAAATGCCCTATTCCTATCAAAGTCTTTTTCTTTAATTCAGCTTTTATATATGTGGATTTGATTTTTTCCGTCTGTGACGAATCAGATTTGTATGAGCAATGACCCTGTCCATAACCCCCTTTTTTTCTGCAAATCCATTGTTTCACTGGTTCTATAAGAAGAACTCTCCCACCTATCATCGGCAGATTCTACATAACTTCCACCTTTTTCTATAAAATGTAAACCTTCTCTTTTCAAAAAATAAGCAAGCCGCCAATATAAAGAAAAGGAGGGACAAGAATCCGAACAAAGCAGCTGTCATTCTCATAACGTAAGAGTGAACGAGAATGGATAGCTAGAATGGAGGACAACACATGTTTGGATTTTCCATGGTGCAAATGGTTAGAACGCATGCTAGTAAACTAGATCAACCTTTAAGAGAGACCGTTCTTCACCTATATAAACCTTTTAAATGGACGCCTTGTTTTCTTCATCGTTTTTTTGAAGGAAAATTAAAGAAGAGAAAGAAGCTTCGCGTAATCATCGAATTTAAGGAAGATGCCGTCGAAGCGGGAATTCAAAGCACAAAACAACTCATAAAAAAAATCCGAAAAACAAACATTAAACAGCATTTCTCACGCATTGACTGCTGTGCAGCTGATCTTACGCCTGCTGCTTTAGAGGAACTGTTAGCGAACGGTGAACATATTCGCAAAATTTATTTAGACCGACAAGTTCATGCACTACTTGATGTGGCATCACAAGCAAGTCATACTGATCAAGTCATCCGAAATGGCACGACATTAACCGGTAAAGGCATTACGGTAGCTGTCATTGACACGGGAATTTATCCACATGAAGATATAGATGGGAGAATTCGCGATTTTGTGGATTTAGTGAAACAAAGAAAGAAACCTTATGACGATAATGGGCACGGTACTCACTGTGCTGGAGATGTGGCTGGAGACGGAGCAGCCTCAGACGGCTTATACAAAGGATCTGCTCCAAAAGCAAATGTTATTGGCGTGAAAGTGCTAAATAAACAAGGAGCTGGATCACTTTCTACTATTATAGAAGGTGTTGAGTGGTGCATACAGTTCAACGAGGACCACCCTGATGATCCAATTCACATAATGAGTATGTCACTAGGCGGAGATGCCCAGCGTTATGATGACGAGCAAGATGATCCAATGGTGAGAGCTGTCAATGCGGCTTGGGATCAAGGCATTGTTGTCTGCGTTGCTGCCGGTAACTCTGGTCCTAACAGTCAAACGATTTCAAGCCCTGCCGTCAGTCAAAAAGTCATTACGGTCGGAGCCTATGATGATCGAAACACACCAGAATCAAGTGATGATGTCGTGGCACCATTTTCGGGCAGGGGGCCGACTGTCTATGGAGAAGCAAAGCCTGATATTCTCGCACCAGGAGTGAATATCGTCTCCCTCAGATCACCAAGATCATTTCTGGATAAACTAGATAAGTCAAGCAGAGTCGATGATGATTATACAACGTTATCTGGCACATCTATGGCAACACCGATTTGCGCTGGTATTTGCGCTCTCTTATTAGAGCATTCACCAGATTTAACGCCTGATGATGTCAAAACCCTATTAACAGAAAATACAAGAAAGTTGTCTGGAGATGATCCGATGATTTACGGAGCAGGTGCGATTGACGCAGAAAAAGCGATCAAAGAATAAATAAAAAAACCCTTTACGTTTTTTCGTAAAGGGTGTTGTGTTACGTTTTTAAGTGTGCAGTCTTTCTTCTACTTGAGCAGCTGACATGTTATGCTTCGTTCTCATACATCTCATCTCCTTTTTGTATGTACGTACGCGCTTCGATCACAATCTCAAAAAAAGTGGAAGATTCCTTGTACATGTCGCGTTCCTTATAATAATTAGCCGCATCAAGTGCTAATTCCTCTAAATCAGCAAACATCTTTTTGCTTCTTAAACCAAAAAGTACTGATCTCAATTGATCACAGCTGTCTTTCTCTATATAAAGCGCCTGCAAAAATTGGAATTTCAACTGATAAATCTCATCTTCCAATAAACAAGCCTGGTTCATTCCTTCGGTTAATGCCTCACTCGCTCTCTCTATATATCCGAGTTTAAAACAAGTAAGGGCAAGTGAAAACAATGACTTGATCATCGTTGACGCTTGATCTTTTTGATAAAGTGAAATGGCCTTTTCAAAAAAGACGGTCGCGGTATGGTACGTTCCCATACTATAATGACAAGTACCTAAGTTATTGAGGGCCATCGCTTTAAAATAAGACGAACACTCTTGTCTTTCCATCGCGTCACAGACTTTTAACGCTTTTTCTAAATAAGGAAGCGCTTTTTGGTGCTGACTCACATCAATCCAGTTACCTGCCATGACAAAATCACATTGAATGCTTCTTTTTCCATAAAGCTGATGTTTCTTATAGATGTCTCTCGCTTTTTTGGCATAATGCATAGAGAAATAGGTTTGTTTCATATGATAGTATACTTCAGCAATTTTATAGTAAAATTCCGCTTTTTCGATCTCATCGGTCACCAAGATCAGTTGATGTTCAGCATGCTTGTAATATGAAATGGCCTCGATATACCGGCGCTGGATAAATGCATACATTCCATGAAAAAAATGGAAGTAATAGCCCAGTAAGCCCGTCATCTCATCTTCTGCATCTTCAATTTCTTTAGGAAAGGACACCGCTTGAAGCATTTCACTCCCTGTATCGACTGACGATAAGTACTGAAGCATCATTTGATGGCGAAAATCCATTAGAGAATAATAAAGTAATAAATCTTGATCCTCCTCCATATCATGAATCTCTTCTTCAACAAGACGCTTCATGTCGTTTGCCTGTTCGACTTCAAATTTGCAAATATGTGTGTACCATTGATTGATTTTTACACCTACTTCGGAAGATGGTATTTTGTGTGCCATCTACTTCAGCCCCATTCTATCATATCAAACTGATAACTATTATTTTACATAATTTATGATTTTAAGGCAAATTGTTATTTATTTCATATTATATGACAAATTTGCAGATTTCTATCTTTTTTACCAAGTTTAAATAGAGTGTTTTTACCCATGAAAACCTTTTTCTAAGAAGATGGATCGAATTTTCTGAGCACTTCTTTTATAGCACTAATATAGCGTCTAAATGCTTTTTTTACTAATTTCTAGCTGAACACTTTCACCATCGAATTTTGATAATAATGTTTTTTGAATCTGTTCCAAAAAGCCGCGCACTTCTTGAACCATTTCTGCAGAAAAGGCTCGATCCTTACGACAGCTCTTGCCATTTTCTCGTTTGTTCCACCAACAAGCGTATGCCTTTTATCACTTTTATAACCATGGATGGAAATAGAAAAGGGATATGTTTTTGAACCAAAATGGGTTCATCAAACTTTGTACTCGTGATATGCAAGCTCGATTGTTGTTTTGGAATGACTGCATTTCACCATTAAAAGAGCACACAGGATCAGAAATATGAACTCACATATAAGTAGCCTTTTCATCTCACCGCATTATTTTACTATCAGTGGCTAAGAGATTCCAAAGAATGTCCGGCCCAATTGAATGAATCAGGAGAACTAAATCCTATGACCTTATTTCAGTTTTAGTCCAAAAAACCCACAAAAATGGAAATATTACTCTTCTTTAGACAAAAAAAGCTGCAAACAAAAGGTATATGCCCATCTGTTTACAGCAAGTCTCTGTATATCCATCATTAAATTCTTAATTCATTTTCTAAAGCTGACAGCACTTCATCTTGCGACAGTCCTTGCGCAAGTGAAATTTCACTCACTAACATGCCCCGTGCATCTTCAAGCATCTTCTTTTCGCTAGAATTTAATGCTTTCTTCTGATTTCGTCTCATCAGGTCTTTGACAACGGCTGCACCATCTTCAATTGTACCTGTTTTTAGCTTTTTTAGATTTTCATCATATCTTTGCTTCCAAGTAAGCGTGTCGTCGTTTGTTTCTTCTGCAAAATTGTTCATCACAACTTTCAACGTTGCTTGATCAGCTACCGGACGTATACCTAGTTGATTGATTCTGCCTTTTGGGATCATCATCTGCATATTGGGCATTTGAATCAGAAAATATTCCTGCGTCTTACCTAAAATCTCTTTTTCTTCCATTCCTTCAATCACACCGGCTCCATGCATAGGATAAACAATTTTATCACCTATTTGAAACAAATCCGCCACCTCCGAAAGTATTCACATTATGATTATAACACATTTCATCAGAGGATAAAAATTTATATTTTATCATGTTAATTTAGCACTAGTCAATTCTTTTTATTTAAGTTTTTAGAGAATCAGCCTTTTTTTACAAAAGAAGCGCCTTTATCCAGTCCTCATGCATCTTCCTTGCATATACTAGCATTGAGTCACATTTAGGAGGGATAACAATGCGCAGGTGCAAATGCAAGTGCAAACATTCCCACTCAAACTGCTATAAAAAGCATGACGATCATCACCATGTTGATCCATGTAAAGAAAAAAAGTCTTATCATAAAAAAGATGATTGGTTTGAGAACGATTTTTGGGATACTTCTAGAAGCTACGATCCCTATTATTATCCTAAAAGTGTCTGCATAAGATGTAAGAAGCGTCGCAAAAAAAGACATCGCAACTCATTTTAGTGTTTGACGCTTTACCTGCTTTTTCTTTTCCCGGCTGAAAAGCCGGTTTTTTTCATGTGTAATCTCTTTTCTTTCATATGGAAAAGCTCATGAACCTGGTGATCTTCATAGGATATGGTAACCTGACAAAAAGGATGAGATACAAATGAACAATATGAATAATCAGACCAATCATGAGCATCAAGGAAATCCCTATCACACGTTTGAAAATGTGTATACAGCCAATCATGAGCATGTGATTGCACCAAATATGCATGACCCTATGAATATGCCAAATCATTATCATACCGGTAAAAAAGATGCTTATAGCGGACACTATCCGCACCACCATTCAGGATATTCCCCATTTACGAAACAGTATGATTCATTTTCAAATGTTCCAATGAACGATCACCAACATCTAGGCCACTATGGGGGATATGGGGTTACTCCTTATCATCCATATGGGTATCAAGATATGCATATGATGATGCCGCCAAACCATCAAATGACTGGTCACACTTACGGAATGAATCAACCAAATTCGTTTCACCATCGCTATTACTAAACAAAAAGGAAGAAGAAGGGTATAATATACCATTCAACCCCATATAGGAATATGGCAAATTTATAGGTAAATAATGGATGAAATCATCTATTATTTACCTATAATCAACTGTGGGGGGAATCAAGAAATGGAAAAACATGACAATTTTAATGATGGGAATGCTTACACTAGTCATGGCATTATCGGTACCACCTTGCCACATCTGCCGAAGGAACCAAAACGGAGGATTGCAAAGCTTCGACCAATGCAAGACCAGCTGCACTTTATGCAAAAATTACAGGAGCAAGTAAGCAGGAATGGTCTTTTTCTGACATTGAGCTGACATATCGTCCAAATTATATCCTAAGTATCGGTGCAGTTGAGTTCACGTTACCTGCGGGCTTTCAAGCCACAACAAAAGATATCATCAACGGAAAAGCGTTAAAAAACAGCCACATTTTGAACAGCGGAAAAACCGTCCGCATTCCGGCTAGAATCGATTTATTTGGAAGTTCACAAAATACATTACAGCTTTCACATAAAGTACTACCTGCTACAGGTACATATACGTTCCACGCAGAAAATCGTGCGATCAGCATTTGGTTCCACATTTTATGCAGAAGATACGATTGATATTAATAAACGACCAGTTGTCGTCACACCGCCAAATACTTTCGGATGCTAATTAACAAAAGCGCTCTAATATCGCTTTTTCTAATTGGTCACATCACCCGCTTAAACATCTTCTCCATTTCATATGTCGAATGATGAATGATGATCGGCCGGCCGTGAGGACATGTAAATGGGTCTTTTGTTTGCCGGAGTTCATCTAATAAGGCTTTGATTTCATCATGACGCAAATGACGATTTGCTTTAATAGAGCCTTTACAGCTCATCATGATCGCCGCTTCTTCTCTCAGCTTTTTGATATCAACACGCTTCTCATCAAGCACTTGCTGAATGATCTCTTCGATGAGTTCGGCCTCTTCCCCTTTTGGAAACCACTGCGGGTGAGACCGAATGATATAGCTTCCTGATCCGAAGGGCTCTAAGAAGACACCCACTTTTGCTAAAATATCTTTATGCTCTTCAATTATCAGCATGTCGTCTTTAGAGTAGTGAAAAGTTAATGGGACGAGCATTTCTTGCACTTCCTGTTCGATTTCTCCTACCTTCTCACGATAATACTCATATTTGATTCGCTCTTGAGCCGCATGCTGATCGACAATATAAAGCCCTCGTTCATTTTGGGCCAAAATATACGTGCCATGCATTTGGCCAATCGGATACATCACAGGAACACGTTCGCTTTCAGAAGTGTTTTCAGTTTCATCTTCTTTGAGCACAGTCTCCTCATATTCAAGAGAAGCTGCGGCTTCCTCTATTTGAACACTAGCGGACTGCTTTTCTTCATTCGATACTGGTAAAAATGCTCCCTTACTTTCCGGTTCAGGGTTCCCGTATGCTTCGTTCTGACTCGTCTCCTCTACAACCGATTCGAGCGAGACATGCTGATAGGATAGAGGTGTTTCCCTTACGCCTGTATTTGCTTGTTTTGAATCGAAGGTTAAGGATTGCTGCTCATTTTTCACAACTGGTATTAGTGCTTTTTTTGACACCTGAGCATTTGGAATGAGCTGCTGCTTTTGAAATAATTCCTTAATACCTTGTTTGATCAGCTCATGAAGTTCTTGTTCTTTACTAAGTCTCACTTCAAGTTTTGATGGATGTACGTTTACATCTACTAGGATAGGGTCCATGTTCATTTCGATAAATGTAATCGGATGGCGGCCGATCGGAAGCAACGTGTGATACCCTTCATGGATGGCTTTCACGAGTGGGAAATGCTTCACATATCTGCCGTTTACAACAGAAGACATATAATTCCGCGATGCTCTTGTCACTTCTGGTAAGGAAATATACCCTTTCACTTCAAAATCAAGTGACTCTATGTGCAATGGCAGCATTTTTTTCGCCACGGCCGTTCCATAGATGGCCGCAAGCACATGTCGCACATCCCCGTTTCCATTTGTCTGAAGTAAGACTTTCCCTTGATGACGCAAGCGAATCGATACTTCTGGATGAGCAAGCGCAATTCGGTTGACGACATCCGATATATTGCCAAGCTCCGTATGAACGGTTTTCATGTATTTTAAACGGGCTGGCGTATTATAAAATAAGTTGGTGACCACAATTTCTGTGCCGCGCCGGCCAGAGGTTTTTTTCTCTGAAATGATCTTTCCGCCTTGCAGGGCAAGGTGTGTTCCAGCTCCTTCACCGGTACTTGTCTTCATTTCTAGGTGAGAAACAGAGGCAATACTTGGCAGCGCCTCTCCCCTAAAACCGAGCGTTCTAACACGAAACAGATCATTTTCATCTTTTATTTTGCTCGTCGCATGTCGTTGAAAGGCGAGCTTACAATCTTCAGCATCGATCCCAACGCCATTATCAATCATTCTAATAGAAGAAAGACCCGCTTCTTCTACATCAATTTCAATGACTGTACTGGTTGCATCGATCGCATTTTCAACAAGCTCCTTTACAACAGAGGCCGGACGTTCGACTACTTCACCAGCTGCAATTTTGTTTGATAGGTCATCAGATAACTGAATGATCTTGGCCATTTATGCTCACCTCACCGTACATTATAATTTCTTCTGCAATTCATATAGCTTTGTCATGGCTTCAAGCGGTGTCATATCCATTAAGTTGAATGACTTCAATTCTTCAATCACCGCTTGATCTTTATTTTTGAGAACAGCATTGGTTTGCGGTTTTTCTTCCACTTCAAAGAAAGAAAGTTGCTGTTTCTCCTCGGTCTTTTCTGCTTTTGGAGATGCCGATACCTGCGAAATAACTTCATGTGATCCACTCTCAAGTTCCGTTAATATGGTCTGGGCTCTATCGATGATCGCATGAGGCAAATCAGCAAGCTGCGCTACATGAATGCCATAGCTTTTGTCAGCTGCACCTTCTTTGATTTGATGTAAGAAAACGACCGTCCCCTCATGCTCTTCAGCTCGTACATGGACATTCCTCAGCTCGCTTAATTGGGATTCGAGTACAGTGAGCTCATGGTAATGTGTGGAGAAAAGGGTTTTGGCACCAATATGATTGTGAACAAACTCAATGATCGCCTGTGCAAGAGCCATCCCATCATAGGTGCTTGTCCCGCGCCCAATTTCATCAAATAAAATCAAGCTGTTTTTCGTTGCATGCACCATTGCATTTTTTGCTTCGAGCATCTCTACCATAAAAGTACTTTGACCAGAAATCAAATCATCTGCCGCACCAATACGTGTAAAGATTTGATCAAATATCGGAAGGGTCGCCTTTGATGCCGGCACAAAACAGCCAATTTGCGCAAGAATCGAGATAAGTGCCATTTGTCTCATATAAGTGCTTTTCCCTGACATATTCGGTCCAGTAATGAGTAAGGTTTGTCTCCCTTTTCCCATATGGCAGTCATTCGGCACATACTCCTGATGATCCATCACTTTTTCAACGACAGGGTGACGGCCATCAATGACATCTACCGCATCCTCTGAAAATCCTGGACGGACATACCGGCGCTTTTCACTGACAGTGGCAAAGCATTGCATCGCATCTAGCTCACTCATTTGCTTTGCAAGCATTTGTAATCTAGGAATGTATGCTTTCACTTGTTCCCTGAGTGCGGTAAATAGTTCATATTCCAATTCGCTAATATTTGATTCTGCCTCAAGAATAAGGGCTTCTTTTTCTTTCAATTCAGGTGTAATATACCGCTCTGCATTGGCAAGGGTTTGTTTTCTTTCATAACGGCCTTCTTCCAATAGATGCGTATTCGCCCGTGTCACTTCGATATAATAACCAAATACTTTGTTAAACCCGACCTTTAGAGAACGAATGCCTGTATATTCTCTTTCTTGCTGTTCAAGCCGCACAATCCAGTCCTTGCCGTTTCGACTGGCATCACGATATTCATCTAATTTTGCATTGTAACCATCTTTAATCAAATTGCCTTCTTTTAACGTCATCGGCGGATTCTCATAAAGCGCATCTTCTAATAAATCAAGCAAGTCGCCGCAAGGATCCATATCATTTGCTCTAGACTTCGCCATTTCCTCTGGCAAGGAATGAACGAGCTCTTTAATAGCCGGTACTTGCTTTAGGGATTCCTTCAGTTGAATGAGATCGCGGGCATTCACATTTCCAAATGCCACACGGCCCGCTAGACGCTCAAGATCATATACTTGCTTTAGTCGTTCACGCAGATCCTCTCGATCAAAGAAATGATCCATGAGGATTTGGACCATTTCCTGACGTTCCTTAATTTGCGGAAGGCGAATGAGCGGTCGATCAATCCATTGCTTGAGCAGTCTTCCGCCCATCGCTGTTTTTGTTTCATCTAGCAGCCATAATAAAGAACCCTTCTTGCTTTTTGAACGGATGGTTTCTGTTAATTCAAGATTTCGCTTTGAGTACAGATCAATTTTCATGGTTTGTTCAAGCTCAAACACTTGTACTTGCTGAAGATGATCAAGACTTCTTTTTTGCGTTCTTCTTATGTAAGCATATAGTGTTAAAAATGCTGACCGTAAATTATGATCAAGGTGGGAAACAAGCGACTTTGGTTCATCTATTAATTCTTCGCTATCTTCGTAAGAAATTGTAGCATGACAGCGCTCTTTAAGGATCTTCACTGTTTCTCCATTCAACTCTTTTGAAACCACAATTTCTTTTGCACCGACAGAGTAAATTTCAGACACGACCTCATCTAATCGTTCGATGAAAGCAGCCATGTTTTCCCCTGTTGATAAATCGGACAGCACAAGGCCATACCCATTGTGAAAACTGGAAACAGATGCAATGAAGTTGTTCTCGTTTTCACTAAGCCCTTTGACGTCCATCACCGTACCTGGTGTAATCAGTTGAACGACCTCTCTTTTGACCACACCTTTTGCGGTTTTAGGGTCTTCCACCTGCTCACAAATGGCGACTTTGTAGCCCTTTGAAATCAACTGTTCTATGTATGCAGAAGCAGAATGATAAGGAACGCCGCACATTGGGATCGTCCCGCCATCTCTGCTTGTTAAAGTAATTTCTAGTTCTTGTGCCGCTTTTTTTGCATCATCAAAAAACATCTCATAAAAATCGCCTAATCGAAAAAATAAAAAGGCATCTTGATAATCTGCCTTGATCTTTAAATATTGCTGTATCATGGGCGTATAACTTGCCATATTTCTAATCCCTCACTATATTACTTTTGAATTCATACCAACTTATATTATAGCATAAAAAACAGCCTGTTTTCGCCTAGATCAAGACACAAAAAAACTAGGGGAATATGCGCCCTAGTCATCAATTACTCTTCTGGATCACCTGCTAGGAATTCTGGATGAATATCCTCTAGTTCTTCATCCACTTCCTCTTCCCATTCATGATCATCTTTTTCTTTCCAGCTTGAATTGACCTCTACGACAACTTTTGTTTCTCCTACCACTTCAGCAATAAATTCCCGCTCTGCCTGAACGACAATTTTATTGCCATTTGGAGAAATTGTCACTTCTAAGCAATTGGGCTGCTGCAATACTTTCGCAATCACTTCATGTTCATCATCTAGGAAATTTTTATCTTTATATCTCAGTTTGATGATGTCTACATATTTTACACGTTCTGTGACCACTTCTGTTTTCGTGTTGTCAGCGTAAGAGTACCACACGTTAATATCAAACGTTCCTTCAATCTCAACAGTTTTTCCGACCTTTTCAGCATCATACTTATGATTAATGATCCAACCACCTAAGATACTGGTTGGTTTTTGCGATGGAGAAATGGTGTGTGTGCTTTGGGTGAATTTCCTCCCTTTTGCAACCACCGCTTTTGTAATAATCTCTCTGTATTCAGACATTCCGGCATGCCTCCTTGTTCTTGATCGTTTTATCTTATGCTGGGCATTCGTCTAGTGTGTCACGATTTTAAGCTTCATGTTCAATTAAATTCATTTCTGTTTCAGTGTATGCATGATCGCCCATAAACTTGCCTTGAAAATTGGAAAAGTTGGAGAGTGGTAGAATGAGGGGTGATTGAGTTGAAGATATGGTAATTCGATTTTCAAAAATATATATCATAGGTAACAAAAAACCCCGCATCTGCGGGGTTTTGGGGTTTTCTCATTTAATGGAGCAACTTGGTGATGAGTTTTCCACTTTTGAACCTGTTTCTCCTAATAAGAGGTCACCGCCGGTTGAAAGAATGATTTCATCCGTTACTTGATTAGAAATCGTGTGCGCTACGAGTTGGAGTAATGAGTTAACTTCCATTTGTGATTCTTTGAATTCTTGAATCACCGGGATGTCATCCAGTTCTTCTTGCAGTGCATCGATTTTTTCTTCGACTTGCTTCAAGGCTTCATGTTTGCCGTAATGCTTTAAATTTACAGCTTGCTTTTGAAGTGCCTTAATTTGATTAATGATCGTCGAAATTTTTGTATTTTCATTGATTTGCGCTTCTGCTTTCTTGAAGAAATCAACTTCTTCTGTTTCAGAAATCATTTTAGCGAGCTCTCTTGCACGCTCGACAATCTCTTTTTTTGAATAAAGCGTCATTTTAATTCACCTCGATAGCTTCTCCAACCATTTCTCCGTCAAGAGACCAAGTTTTCGCTTGTGTGATTTTCACTTTGACGATGTTGCCAATCGCTTCTTTTGGTGCTTTAAAATTCACAAGCTTGCTTTTACTTGTATATCCGGCTAGGATCTCAGGGTTGTTTTTACTCTCACCCTCTACTAATACTTCGACAGCCTGCCCTTCATATTCCTTCATTTTCTTCGCAGAAATTTCATTCACGAGTGCGTTGAGGCGCTGCAATCGTTCTTTTTTCACATGCATCGGCACATTATCTTTCATTTTTGCTGCTGGTGTTCCTTCCCTTGGAGAATAAATGAACGTATAAGCCGCATCAAACTCAACCTCACGATAAAGGGAAAGTGTTTCTTCAAACTGCTCATCTGTTTCATTTGGGAACCCAACAATAATGTCCGTTGTCAAGGAAGCATTTGGCATTGCTTTTTTGATTTTGCGCACAAGATTAAGATAACGCTCACGGTCATATTTTCTCGCCATCAGTTTCAGCACAGAAGAACTCCCTGATTGAACTGGCAAGTGAATATGATCGAGCAGGTTGCCGCCCTTGGCAAGGACATCAATTAAGTGGTCATCAAAGTCACGTGGATGACTTGTTGTAAAGCGGATACGCGGAATATCAATTTTACGCAGCTCATCCATAAGATGGCCAAGACCATATTCCATGTCCTCAAAATCTTTACCATACGCATTCACGTTTTGACCAAGAAGCGTAATTTCCTTATATCCCTCTGCCGCTAAACGTCTTACCTCTTGAATAATTTCGTCTGGTCGGCGGCTTCTTTCCTTACCACGCGTGTAAGGAACGATACAATATGTACAGAACTTATCACAGCCGTACATAATGTTCACCCAGCCTTTGATTTTGCCTTGACGGGCTCTTGGAAGGTTTTCAATGACATCCCCTTCCTTCGACCAAACCTCGATGACCATTTCTTTTGAAAGGTAACATTCAGATAAAAGCTCTGGTAGACGATGAATATTGTGCGTACCAAAAATCAGGTCAACAAATGGATGTTTTTTTAAAATACGGTTGACGACGGATTCTTCTTGTGACATACATCCGCAGACACCTAAGATCAAATCTGGCTTTTCGCGCTTTAATGCTTTTAAATGTCCAAGCTCTCCAAACACTTTATTTTCAGCATTCTCACGAATGGCACAAGTGTTTAATAGGATGACATTCGCATCTTCGGTCGAGTTTGTCGGTTCATAACCAAGCGCCATAAAAATACCTGCCATCACTTCTGTATCATGCTCATTCATTTGGCAGCCATATGTGCGGATATAAAACTTGCGGCCGTTCCCTAACCCTTTAAACCGCTCGTCAATTTGAAATTGATTGTATTCTACTTCTTCTTTACCCCTTTTTTTTGCATCTTTTAATGATGGCGGAATGTAAACAGCCTCAAAATATTGACTGTAGTCCTTCTCGGATTTTTTGTCCGATGAACTTACTTGTCCGCTCACTTTTCTCTTCTTTTCATTCATGAATTTGTACTCCTTTCAAACCAAGCTCCACCCTACAGTATAGACTATTTTGTTATAAATTGAAAATAAATTCATATGTGATATCACTTTTCAATCCACCCGAATTCTACATGAATATTGAGTAGGTTTTAGAAGTAGGTTGTCTTTTCCAAAAGGGTTTTGTATTTCTTTAACAATCTTCATATTTTGTGTACCGACACTTTCAACTAAAGAAATCACATACGCTTCTTTTTCCTCTTCTGCTACCATTCTTTCTTGATCGGACAAGAAAAATTGAAAGTCTTGACGAGTGAGTTTAGACCCTTTTACTTCTATTAGCTTTTCTTTTCCATCAGGATAATAAGATTTGATATCAAATCCGTGGCCATCTTCTGTTTCAGCCACCCAATTGACATCTTGCGCCAATTGTTCCTGACCAGCTGCTAATAATCGCTCTACTTCCATGTCATAAACAAATTTCTCTGCTATCCTGCCTGTCTCCTCATTTTGCTTTGCTCTTTCTTCTCTTAATTGTTTATAAATGTCTCTATGAATAATTCTTTTAAATTTTTTCCGATGTTCCTCTTTTGGTGTAAAATCCTGCTCCAAATATACTTCATAAATAAAATCATAAAAAAAATCGTTTAAAGAAATGATATCCTGTATGAAACGATGATGGTCAAATTTAAAAATATTATACTTTTTATAGACTAATGAACTTGCTACATATTTTCTAGGTCTTACTGATTTGCCCAAATAAAAATCACCTATTTGAAAGTCCTTTAATCTTTTATTACCTTTCAATTCTGGCTTCAATCGTGTTCTCCAAATATCTGCCTCTTCCTTAATTTCAGATAAAGATAAATTTTCAGTTCCAGTTTCAATTGTTAAATAAAAATCTTCGCCGTTCTCAGCAAATAAAATAACAAGATAGATTCCTTTTTGTGTAGATGTTTTTTTGGAAGTAGAATTCGTCGTCAATCGGTTGTCTAAAAATGCAATCCAAAAGCATTCTGCAACCCGTCCATTTCCTGTAGATGCTTTAATATCTATTTTATTTATATTTCTCATATGAAGTTTTTCCAACTCTAGCCGAATTTTATTTGGTAATTCTTTGTTAAATAAGTTGTGAAAAGGGTGACTTTTATCTGTTCTTGTGTTGTTCTTATAATCTAGAAATTGCTCATAAAAATTATCGGTATTGAATAACATTTGTTTCATCACTTACCTCAACATATCTTTTTTAAATATATTATACATAAAAAACAGTAGATTTGATGAATTATGGAAAGAATAGTACAAAAGAAAAAGAGAGCCCTCGCTCTCTCAATCAAGTATGTTCAGGTTTTTCGCTTCTTCTTCGATGATCGTCAGTGCACGGTCTAGTTCTTCTTTTGTATGCTCTGCTGTGATGATGGCTCTTATTCTCGCTTTTCCTTTCGCCACAGTTGGGAAGGCAATGCCCTGAGCAAAGACACCTCGCTCTATTAATGCCTTTGAAAAACGGAAAGTCAGTGCCTCGTCCCCAATCATCATTGGAATAATAGGTGTTTCTGTTGGCGCAACCTGAAATCCAAGACCTGTGACCTTTTCTTTAAAATAGGCAGCGTTTTCCCAAAGTGTATCAATTCGCTCTGGCTCGTCTAACAACACTTCAATGGCTTCTTCACACGCTCTTGTCACAGCCGGTGGATGTGAGGTACTGAATAAAAACGGTCTTGCTTTATGCTTTAAGTAGTCGATTAAAACCGCAGAACCAGCCACGTATCCGCCAAGCACACCGACAGCCTTGCTAAGTGTCCCAACCTGAATGTGCACTCTACCGTCAAGTTTAAAATGGTTGACCGTCCCGCGCCCATTTTCGCCAAGTACACCTGACGCATGTGCATCGTCAACCATCACAAATGCATCATATGCTTCTGCTAGCCTTACAATTTCAGGAAGGGGCGCAATATCTCCATCCATCGAGAACACGCCATCTGTCACGATAAGACGCACGCGGTAATTCATGGATTTTTTTAGAATTCTCTCAAGCTCTTCCATATTAGAATGGGCATATACTTTTTTATCTGCCTTTGTTAATCGAATGCCATCGATGATCGAGGCATGATTGAGCTCATCTGAAATGACAATATCATCTTTTGTGAGGATACTTGATAAGACCCCTTGGTTGGTCGTAAAGCCTGATTGGAACACAAGGGCTGCCTCTGTTTTTTTAAATGCAGCGAGCTTTTTTTCAAGCCGTTCATGCATCGTCATGGTTCCAGCGATGGTTCGTACGGATCCCGTCCCAGCCCCGAATTCATCAATCGCCTCTTTTGCCGCTTTCATCAGCCTTGGATGTGAGGTTAGGCCTAAATAGTTATTTGAGGAGAGTTGTATCACGAATTGTTCATTTAACGTGACGGTGGATGATTGTTTTGAGTCGATCTCTTTTAACGTTTGGTGGATACCTTGCTGCTTCATTGATTCTAATTCATCTTGTAAATACGTAAATTCTTTCATCATTTCTTCCCCCTTTGATATGTTGGCATCATAAGTACGACCTTTCCACATGTACCATTTCTCATGAGTTCAAATCCCTTTGTGAAATCTGCAAATGGCAGCGTATGGGTAACAACCGGCTGTACATCAATTGTATTCGTTCTTAAAAGCTCAGATACTTGACGCCACGTTTCAAACATTTTTCTCCCCGTTATCCCTTGAACGGTTAATCCCCTAAAAACAATTTGATTCGTAATGTCAATGGTCACTGGTCGCTCTGGCAAACTTAGTATATTGACTTTCCCTCCATTTGCACAAGCTTCGAGTGATTGATTAATGGCGGCAGGGTGTCCTGACATCTCACACATGACGTCTGCCCCTACCATTCTCGTGAGCTGTTTAATCATCGCGACAGGATCATCTTTTCCGATATCCACGATATGGTCTGCACCCATTTTCCGGGCAAGCTCAAGCCTGTATTCGTTTTTATCAACAGCAAATACTTGAACAGCCCCGGAGGCTTTCGCGACTGCGATCGCCATTAAACCGATTGGCCCGCAGCCAAAAATCGCCACTGACTTTCCTGAAACAGGTGTGTGCAGAACTGTATGAACAGCATTTCCAAGCGGCTCTTGAATGGATGCAAGCTCTACTGGCATTTGAGCTGGGTTATGCCACACATTTTGTTCAGGTACTTTGACATATTCAGCAAAGCATCCATCAATGTCTACCCCTAAAATTTTCGTTTCACTGCACAAATGCTGCTGCCCTGTTAAACACATATAGCACTGATTACATACAATATGCGTCTCAGCCGATACAAAATCCCCTACTTTTGCACGTGAAACTTGTTTACCAACTTTGACAACTTCCCCTGTAAATTCATGTCCAAAAATGTACGGTGCTTTGACTCTTCCCTTTGCCCAATCATCCCAATTATAAATATGCACATCTGTTCCACATATCGATGTGGCTTTCACCTGAATGAGCACTTCATGATCATCGATTTCTGGAATCGGCATTTCCATCAGTAGCGCTCCGTAAGCGCTTTCTTTTTTTACAATTGCTTTCATCGTTCCACACATGACGTACAACCCCTTTGTAAAAAAACTTCTCCCAATCAGATTTTACCACGTGTCATTTTAACCGTAAATACCTATGTCCACTTGAAAAAGACAAATGAACACTCCAGATAATTTTTTTGAATATTTTTCTAAAAAAAAGCAAATCTCCGAATAGAAGGAGATTTGCTTTGGGTCTCAGCATTTTTTTGAAACGACCACATATAGAGCCGGCACAATAAGAAGTGTCAGAATTGTTGAGAAAAAGACACCCGATACAATACAGATCGCCAGCGGTTTAAAAAGTGGATCATTACTTAATGCAACAGGCATAAGGGCAACCATGGCCGTAAATGCCGTTAACAAGATCGGTCTAATTCTTGCTCTTCCCGCTTCAATCACGGCTGTACGTTGATCGAGTCCTAGCTTGCGCCGCTGCTCAATAAATTCGAACAAGACAACCGCATTACGGACCACGATACCAGCTAATGAGACAATTCCCATGGTTGCCATGAAGCTGAACGGTGTTTGTGTGACAAACAGTCCAATAACGGCACCAGAAATCGCCAAGTAAACGGTTCCTAGTACTAAAAGCGGCAACATCAGTGAATTAAATTGGAAAGCGATGGTCACATATATAAGAAGCAATACAAATCCAAATAAGAGACTAATTTCAATGAAGAATTGTGTCTGGTCTTCATTTTCTCCACCTTGAGAAATGGTCAGATCCTTTGCATCATCACTTTTTATGACTTGACTTACGACCTCTTTCATATCGCCCTTAAACGTATCTGACGAACCAGGATACGCCTTTAACGTGATGGTCGGAATACCGTTTTCATGTGGAATACTCTCGTACTGCTCTGTTTCTTTTTCTTTCACATATCGGCTAAGTGGCTCTAGTGATGGCATACCGCCATCATTTGTATTCACAGGCACTTTGATTTCTTTTAACTTCAATCCATTTTGATGTTTGCTCATATCCTGCTTGACCACTAGGTCGATGTCACCTGTTCCTTTGTTTAAAGGTACCTAATGGAATTCCTTCTGTTACAAGACCAAGCTGTCTGCTTACAAACTGAGTACTGAGTCCATCCTCTGCCATCCGATCACGGTTTAATTCGTATGAGATGGTTTTGACTGGCTGGTTGACATCGTCGGTGATCAGGCTTGCTCCGTTTTCTTTCATTTCTTTTGTCAGCTTTTCTTTGACATCAACTAGCTTTGAAAATGGTTCTCCCGCAACGGTAACGGTCACAGGGGCTCCAGTTGGCGGCCCTTGAACAATGGTTTTCATAAAGATATCAGCATCTTTGAATTTCTCTCGTAAAGGCTCTGTCATACGATCGATCAGTCCTTTACTTGTCATCTGATCATTGTCCACTCTGACCACAACCTGCCCCGTATGGTCACTTGCGTTTGAGATGCTATCATTAAACAAGTTCGGCACACCACCCCCTGCAAAAATAGCCGTCTCTTCAATTCCTTTTTGCTGTTTAATCTCTTGTTCTATTTTTTCTAGTGTTTCATTTGTTTTGTCTAATGTCGTTTCACTTGGAAATGTGACAGTGACGACAACCTCTTTCTTATTCGCCGCAGGGAAAAATTCAAATGGTGTGACGAAGATGAGTAAAAAGGCAAGTGTTGCAACGAGTAAACCGGTTAGTCCAATCAGAAGCGGACGCCTCACGATTTTTGTCAACACACGATCTGCATAAAAATTTGCTAATCTTTTTAATGGTTTACCTAAAAACCCTGGCTCCTTTTGTATCGTCTTGTTCTTTCTTTTTCGGTTCGCTGTATATTGATAAACTGGGACAAGTGTCAATGAAATGACCATAGACGCAAGCACAGTCGTCACAAGTACTGACGGTAATGCTCGAATAAATGAACCGTTCGCTCCAGATAGGAAAACAAGTGGTAAGAAGGCAAATACAACTGCAAGTGTTGATGTTAAAATGGACCCAGCGACCTCTTTTACCCCTGCCATCGTTCCTTTAAGCGGACTTTCGTATTTTTTCAGTTGCCTTAAAATATTATCGTTGACCACAATGGCATCATCCACAAGTATTCCTAATGCAATAATAAAGCCAATGATCGAAATTTGATTAAGGTCCACTTGTAAAAAGGGCAGCGGGATGGTCCCAATGGTGATCGATAATGGGATCGCTAGTGAAACGATAAACGCGCCGCCAATGGTTAGACCAAGTGTGGTGACGATGATCACAGCAATGACTGCAACGATGGCTTCTTTGATTAAATCGTTAAAAATAGCATCAACATCGCTTTTTTGTGAATAGTAGTCTACCCAATCCACACCATTTGGCAGCAGCTTCTCTTTTTCAATGACATCACTTACTTTGTCATACATTTTAGGAATATCAAGACCTGGTTTAATATTGACAGTAAACGAATAGGCTGGTTTACCGTTATATGAAACAATATCACTTTTCTCTTTTTCTATTTCTTTTAAGCTTCCCAGTTGACTAATTGCCACAGGCTCTCGATTCGTTTTTGAGAAAAGCTCAATCTTTTTCACTTGATCTAAGCGGTCATAGGCATCGATGGACAGTTTGACCTTCTCTCCATCTGCCTGTATGTCTCCTAGTGGAGATGTGTCAAATTCCTGAGTGATGGCGTTCGTGACATCGGTCACATTTAACCCTTCATCCTCCAGCTTACTTGAATCTAAGTTCAATATCGCTTGTTTGTCATTGAATCCTTTGATGACGACACCATCAACACCTTTGATGTCCTCTACTATTTCTTTTAATGCACGCAGCGATTCCTGACTTTTTGCTAAATCAGATGACTTACTCGACACAATCATGTAGGAACCAACCGGCACCTTACCAAACTCATCCTTTACATCTGGCTCCATCACACTGTCAGGAAAGGAAGATGCGGCGTTTGTGGTTTCATTCTTAATTTGACTTGCAACCTTTTGAAAATCTGCTTGATCATCAATTTCAATCACAATATTTGAAAAACCAATGGCAGAAACAGAGCTCATTTTCTCTACACCATTGATGTCAGAAATGGCCGATTCGAGCTTATTGGTGACATCACTTTCCACCTGTTTTGCATCAGCACCAGGAAAAACGGTGGAAATGGTGACGATATTCGCTTGGAATTCTGGCAGTTCTCGTTTAGGAAGCTGTGTAAATATATAGCTTCCGGCAATGAGAACGATAAAAAATAAAATAAAAACAAGCTTTCCTCTTTTTAAAAAAAATTCGAACATTGTTTCACCTACTTAATTATTCATTATAGATGAATTATTTTCAACTTAATCTTAATTTATCATCATGGTGAAAGAATGCAAGCTCTAATATGTGGTTTTTTATCTAATGTGCGAAGGAAATATGTTATATAAGAAATGTATATCGGTAAACAAAAACAACCTGCTTACATGATGTAAACAGGTTGAAAATAATAAAATTAGAATTATCGTGGCTCAACAATCAGTTTGATTGCCGTTCTTTCTTCTCCATCGATAAGAATGTCAGTAAAGGCTGGAATGCATATCAAATCCACTCCGCTTGGTGCAACAAACCCTCTAGCAATAGCGACAGCCTTGACCGCCTGATTCAGCGCTCCAGCACCTATCGCCTGTATTTCCGCTGCACCGCGTTCACGTAATACGCCGGCTAATGCTCCTGCTACTGAATTCGGATTTGACTTTGCTGAAACTTTTAATATTTCCATTTTTGCTCCCCCTTAAATTTACAATGGATAAGTGAGTGTTCATTAGAACAATCTTTGTTAGATGTTGCTATTTTTTTGAAAATCCATCCCCGAAATGTTTTTCAAAAATAGCAGGCTACCTACCATTTTTACTATATTCACTATAGAGGGTGCATATTCCTTCTTTCTGATTAATATTTTTCTGAAATAAATATGTAAACATTTATTCAAAGAAAATATGGTCATCATTTATCAAAATTCGATCAATTTTGACAGCTTTTTTCGACTGTTCGTCAATTTCTACGATTACTGCACTTAATGTCGTGCGTCCTTCCGCAATTTCAAACCGTACTGGAAGGCTCGTTTTGAATCGTTTAATGATGGTTTCTCGGTCAACACCTAAAATGCCATCATAAGGGCCGGTCATCCCAACATCTGAAATATACGCAGTTCCTTTTGGCAGCACGCGGTTATCTGCTGTTTGAACATGTGTATGCGTTCCAACGACACATGATGCACGACCATCCGTATACCAGCCCATTGCTTGCTTTTCACTTGTGGCTTCACCATGAAAATCAATAAAAATAAAAGGTGTATGTTTTGATGCTTCTGCGATTAGTTCATCGACTTTTTGAAATGGGCAGTCAATTGGCGGTAAAAATGTGCGTCCTTGTAAGTTGATGACAGCCAATTCTTTTCCTTGTTTTTTGATAAAGGTGAGTCCTTTTCCTGGAGTACCTTGCGGGAAGTTGGCTGGACGAACAATATTGGCTGCGTCATCAATGAAATCGAAAATATCTCTTTTATCCCATGTATGGTTCCCCATCGTGAGTACGTCAGCTCCTGCTTGCAAAAGCTCGTGATAGATTTTCTGATTGAGCCCTTTCCCGTGAGCAGCATTTTCTCCGTTTACAATTGTAAAGTGTGGCTGATATTTTTTCTTAAGCTTTGGCAAATATTCTTTTAGCGTATCTCTGCCAGGTGAACCGACAATATCTCCAACAAATAATATTTTCATTCGTTTTGAACCCTTTCTCTTATAAATTGATCTTCCTATCAGTGTTGCATATTTACATAAAAAAATAAAGCGGCGCTAAGCGCACCGCTCTATTTTGCATACTCTACTGCGCGAGTTTCTCGAATGACCGTCACCTTAATATGGCCAGGGTAATCGAGCTCGTCCTCAATTCGCTTACGAATATCCCTTGCTAGACGGTGAGCTTCAAGATCATTAATTGAATCTGGCTTCACCATAATACGTACTTCACGTCCAGCCTGTATCGCAAACGATTTTTCAACACCTTCATAAGATTCAGAGATATCTTCTAATTTCTCAAGTCTCCGAATGTAATTTTCAAGCGTCTCACTTCTTGCACCAGGGCGTGCTGCAGATAATGCATCAGCTGCCGCAACAAGAACAGCAATAATAGATGTCGGTTCTTGGTCACCGTGGTGAGATGCAATACTGTTGATGACAACAGGATGCTCTTTATATTTCGTCGCAAGCTCAACGCCAATTTCTACGTGGCTTCCTTCTACTTCGTGATCAATGGCTTTTCCAATGTCATGCAGAAGACCAGCTCGTTTTGCAAGCTTTGCATCTTCTCCAAGCTCTGAAGCCATGAGACCTGCAAGATGCGCAACCTCAATTGAATGCTTCAGGACATTTTGTCCATAACTTGTACGGAATTTTAAGCGACCGAGAATTTTGATGAGATCCGGATGCAGACCATGAACCCCGACTTCAAATGTCGTTTGTTCACCCATCTCTCGGATGTAGTCATCGACTTCACGGCGTGATTTTTCCACCATTTCTTCAATTCGTGCAGGATGAATGCGCCCATCCTGGACTAGCTTATCGAGAGCTATCCTCGCTGTTTCACGTCTAATCGGATCGAAGCCCGATAAAATTACAGCTTCAGGTGTATCATCAATGATCAGGTCAATACCTGTTAACGTTTCTAACGTACGGATATTTCGTCCTTCACGTCCGATAATACGACCTTTCATCTCATCATTTGGAAGATTGACTACAGATACCGTTGTTTCAGCGACATGATCAGCTGCGCAACGCTGTAACGCAAGTGAAAGAATGTTTTTCGCCTTTTTATCAGCCTCTTCTTTCGCTCGGTTTTCAGATTCTTTCGTCATGACTGCAATGTCGTGGGAAAGCTCATTTTCAACTTGATCCAGAATGATTTGTTTCGCTTCATCTCGAGTTAGGCTAGAAATGCGTTCCAACTCGGCTTTCTGCAAACGAATCATATCATCCACTTTGCTTTCCATCTCTTCAATATGTTGTTGTCGTTCATTCAGAGAATGATCTCTCTTCTCCAACACGGACTCCCGTTTATCTAAAGATTCGTCCTTTCGATCAAGATTTTCCTCTTTTTGAAGTAAACGGTTTTCTTGTCTTTGAAGCT
Source organism: Bacillus stratosphericus (assembly GCF_020524495.1). Classification (GTDB taxonomy): domain Bacteria; phylum Bacillota; class Bacilli; order Bacillales; family Bacillaceae; genus Bacillus; species Bacillus stratosphericus_B. Next base: position 81,929 of record NZ_JAIVLB010000001.1, read on the forward strand.
CATTACGTCTTTCACGAACTTCTTGCTCCGCCTCTAACCGAAACGAATGAATTTCATCTTTCGCTTCCAAGAGCGCTTCTTTCTTCAATGCTTCCGCATCACGCTTTGCATCCTCAACAATTTGTTCGGCCATGTTTCTTGCACCGGATATTTTTGCTTCTGCAATGGTTTTTCGAACAAAGTAGCCAACAACTAAACAGATTAGGCTCAGCAAAATGGAGATGATCGTAAACATCGTAGGCGACATATTTTCACCTCCTCTTGCTATGAACTTGGTTTTACAAATAAAGTGTCGGCATGTACATTGTTTTGTGTCTCAACATACAGGGCCTTCACAGGGAATGAGATCCTCACTGCCCTTGTCAAGTTTAAATTAGTTATCAATCATGTTAAGAAAAACAAGTGATACATTCCCATTGTAATTGTGTCGGAAATACTTGTCAAGCTAGTCAGACTGAGGCGTAAGTTGTTATTTCAAGCAAAGACAGAACTTTTGACCCACTAGCTGTCATGTAATTGTAAAAAAAAGACGCTTTTAAGCGTCTTTTTAGTCATTAAACTCCAATTCTTCTTGTCCTTCTTCTTCGGTCTGTTTCACTCCGTTTGTATTCAAACCATAGTACTCCCTGATTTGTTCTTGAATCATGAGAAGGATATCCTTGTTTTCCTTTAAGAACTGTTTCGCGTTTTCGCGACCTTGTCCAAGACGTTCCTCCTGGTAAGAATACCAAGCACCACTTTTTTGCACGATGTCTAGTTCGCTTCCAAGGTCGATGATTTCTCCCTCTTTCGAGATCCCTTCACCGTACATGATGTCTACTTCCGCAATACGGAATGGCGGTGCGACTTTGTTTTTCACGACTTTAATTCTCGTTTTATTTCCCATAATGTCATTGCCTTGTTTCAGCTGTTCAGCACGGCGAACTTCTAAGCGAACAGACGAATAGAACTTCAGTGCACGTCCACCAGGCGTTGTTTCAGGGTTACCGAACATGACCCCTACTTTTTCACGAATTTGATTAATAAAGATGGCAATTGTTTTCGATTTGTTGATAGCACCTGATAGTTTACGTAGTGCTTGAGACATCAAACGTGCTTGAAGACCAACGTGTGAATCCCCCATGTCTCCTTCAATCTCTGCTTTTGGTACAAGCGCAGCAACTGAGTCAATGACAACAATATCAACTGCACCACTGCGGACAAGAGCTTCTGCAATTTCAAGTGCTTGTTCTCCTGTATCTGGTTGAGAAAGTAACAACTCATCAATGTTAACACCTAGCTTTTGAGCGTAAACTGGATCTAGCGCATGCTCTGCATCGATAAATGCAGCTTGTCCTCCCTGCTGCTGAACCTCAGCAATTGCATGAAGTGCCACTGTCGTTTTACCAGAACTCTCTGGACCATACACTTCAATAATACGACCGCGAGGATATCCACCTATTCCAAGCGCAGTATCAAGTGCTAACGAACCACTAGGTACTGTTGAAATATGTGTATCTGTTTGCTCTCCTAGTTTCATAATAGAGCCTTTACCAAACTGTTTTTCTATTTGTTTAAGAGCCATATCTAAGGCTGCTTGACGATCACTCATTCTATTGTTTCCTCCTTTATCAATTCCACTATCTATACTATACCTTGTTTCACGTCATTTGCCAAGAAAAAAACGAACACATATTCGATTTTTCTTGGCAAATCATTTTAAAAAAAGAGCTGTTTCTATTAGAAAAAACGCTCTTTTCTAAAGGAGTAAACTTAACAAAAAACAAAATTAACTCTCTTTTAATAATTTGAGCAGGTGATGCAAACCATATTTGACAGCCCGTTTTCGAATGCCTGATCGACTGCCTGTAAACATCCATTCATACACGTCTGTCTGATCTTTTGTGGCTAGCCCAATAAATACTTTTCCGACTAGCTGTTCTTCTTGGGTAGCAGGTCCTGCCACACCAGTAAAGCTAATACCGATATCACTTCCTGTCAGCTTTCGAACGCCTTCAGCGAGCTCTAAAGCGCACTCTTTGCTGACAGCACCATGAGAAGACAACGTTTCCTCGCGGCAGCCTAGCACCTGCTGCTTGACTTGATTTGTGTAACAAACCACACTTCCGTTAAAAATCGACGATGCCCCTTCGAGATCTGTCAACCATTCAGAAAACATTCCGCCAGTCAAGCTTTCAGATGCTGCCACTGTTTTCCCATGTTCGTGCAAGGCCTTGGAAGCTTCACGGACAAGAGAAGTATCACCATATCCGTAGAAGTATTCCCCTACCCGCTCTAGAATTTGTGCTTCTGTTTCTTTTAAAAGACGTTCAGTCTCCTGTTCAACCTCGTGCTTGGCCGTTAGCCTTAGCGATACTTCACCGTCTGCTGCAAGCGGTGCAATTGTCGGATTGGTCTGAGCATCAATTATATCTTCAAGATCTGTTTCAAGCTGTGATTCACCTATCCCGAAGAAACGTAGAACGACAGACACAATTTTTTCCTTCAAGCCAAGTTTCTCAGAAATCAGCGGCTTCAATTCATTTTCAAACATCGGGTGTAGTTCACTTGGCGGACCAGGAAGCAGAATATAAAACGTATCTTCTTCTTGAATAAACATACCTGGTGCCATTCCGAACCGGTTCACCAGCACATCAGATCCCTCTAAAACGAGTGCCTGCTTGCGGTTGTTCGGAGACATGTCACGTCCTGTCTTTTGAAAGTAGTCTTGAATCGATTCAAACGCTTCTTCATTTAGCACAAGCTCTTTGCCAAGCGTATTGGCAATGGTTTCTTTTGTTAAATCATCTTTTGTTGGTCCGAGACCGCCTGAGAATATAATAAAATTAGATCTTTCTTGCGCCACTTGAATAGCCTGCTTTAAACGCTCCGAATTGTCACCAACTGCTGTGTGGTAATAAACATTCACACCAATTTCAGCTAGCTGTTTGCTGATGAATTGTGCATTCGTATTCGTAATTTGCCCTAGCAATAGTTCGGAACCGACTGCAATAATTTCTGCTTTTCTCTCTGACTTCAAAGCGTACACGTCCTTTTTAGTTAGAATTCTTTAAGGCTTCCCAGTTTTTCGCAAAGTAATCCCAGCCTGAGACAACAGTGAAGAACACCGCGACCCACATCGCAAGATCACCGAACGGGAATGATACAAGTTCAAACGGTAGGTTATGCAAAAGAAGTGCTGAAATCGCAATGATTTGCGCCCACGTCTTCACTTTTCCAAGCATATTTGCCGCTACCACTTCACCGCCTCCGGCTAAGACAAGCCTTAGACCTGTTACAGCAAATTCACGGCTAATGATCACAATCGCCATCCATGCCGGTGTGAGGTTGTATTGAACAAGTATAATTAAAGCAGCTGAAACAAGCAATTTATCTGCAAGCGGATCTAAAAATTTACCGAAATTCGTCACTTGGTTGAGCTTACGTGCATAGTAACCATCAATCCAGTCGGTTGTGGAAGCCACAATAAACAAGATCGCTCCGACAAGGTGAGTGACTTCGATGCTGACGTCACCAAAGCGTGCAACACCCCAGTCTAAAGGGGCAAGCATAATAATCATAAACACAGGAATCAAGGCGATCCTAGAAAGAGTAATTTTATTCGGTAAGTTAAACATGAAATCCAATCCTCCAATAAAGCATTTATTTATGTATATAATAGTAGGAACAAAAGAAAAGTCATCTACTTGCTTAAGATGACTTTTCCTTTCCTTTATTCACAATCACAATGTTTTGTGTCATGGTGTTCTTTGGGTCTAATTCGTACTTAAGCGTCTCGTCATTGACCTTGATATCAATTCCAGTGGCATTCCCGAGACGGATATCGACTTGAGAAAGCTCAGACAGGTCTGTTTGAAACGATTCGCCATCTTTTAGTTCACCCATCTTCAGCACTTTTCCAGCTTCGTCTCTCACGCGCAGCCACGAAGCTTGTGTTGCAGAAATGGTTAACTCCATATCATCTGCACCTGACACCTCATACATTGTCGTGGACCCTTCTGTATTTGTCGCCTTCAAAGAAACAGCATCATCGTCTTTTGATGAATCGTCCTTTTTAGATGTTTTTTCTTTATCATCTGACGAAGCTTTTTCTTTTTTCTTTTGATCCTTTGCGAGTGATGAATCCTCAGACACTTCGTATTTTGATTCTGACTGCTGAGGAGCCGTCTGATTATTCTGCTGTCCGCTATCATGATTGACCGCTTGAACGATCACATAAATGATTGCGATCACCACAAGAATGCCTCCAATGACTAATATTGTTGGCATTAGCTCCAGCACCTTTGAGGCAGACTTTGGAAGCTCTCTTTGCGGCTTAATATTTGATAATTTATCAGAAACTTCATCATTATACGTGCTTGGTACATCTTTACGAAATTCTTGGAACAATTGTTCAGGATTCAGTCCAACGGCTTCGGCATATTGTTTAATAAACGCTCTGACGTAAAATTTACCTGGAATAATATCATAGTTTCCTTGTTCGATTGCTAGCAAATAGCGCTTTTGGATTTTGGTAGCCGTCTGAAGGTTCTCCAGCGACATCCCTTTTTCCTCTCTGGCCTCAATGAGCCGTTTTCCCAATTCAGTCAAAACAAACACCTACCATTACCATATTAAAAATCGAAGCCAGAAAAACCAGAATGATCAAACACTTGCGGTTCTTCAGCGTGGTCGTATGTAATTTCTTCATCTGAACTATTACGTAGTTCAATGATATAGTCGAAATCATCCATTGTATATTCTGAATTTTGAATAAAGATATCTGGATGCTCTACCACTTTTGTTGCAGGCAATCTCATAATTTCTCTTAAAAGCTGTAAGTGCTTCTCTGAACCTCTTCTTGTCGACACAATCCCATCAATAATAAAAACGTTATCTGGGCTATATTCATCAGCAATTAGCTGACTGCGAATGGTCTGTTTCAAAAGAGTAGATGAAACAAACAGCCATCTCTTACTTGCACATACACTAGAAGCAACAATTGATTCTGTCTTTCCAACACGTGGCATCCCGCGAATCCCAATCAATTTATGTCCTTCTTTTTTAAATAGTTCAGCCATAAAATCAACAAGAAGACCAAGCTCGTCCCTTTCAAAACGGAACGTCTTTTTGTCATCAGCATCTCTCTGTATATATCTTCCATGACGAACAGCTAAACGGTCACGAAGTTTTGGTTTTCTTAATTTTGTTACTTTTATCGTTTCCATTGTATTTAAAATTGATTCAAGTCGCTTAACTTGATCTGTGTGGTCACAACGTAGAAGCATTCCGCGTCTTGATACATCAACACCATTAATTGTCACAATATTAATTGAAAGCATCCCCATTAAAGAAGAAATGTCTCCTAAAAGTCCAGGACGGTTCACCTGTATCTCATATTCAAAATACCATTCGAGCTTGGCCAAATGATATGACCCCCTTCATTGTGGCAAACTTTTACCTTCCTTTATCATAAATCATTTTCACATTTTTAGAAAGCACAATGTTGCGAAACGGTTAAAATAAAAAGAGAGGCACAAACGACCCCTCTTTTTGTTTAGTGCGAGCTATTATTTTCAACTAGCTTGACCATCATATTTGCAATGGCACGCTGCTCATCCTCTGATGCAACGCTCCAAAGGTCAGCAAGTACTCTTTCCTGCTCGTTCTTTGCCGCAACTTCGTTAGCCAGATATCCACCAATTTCATATGCAAGGTTGTTGATTGTATCATCTGATAAACCTTTATCCTGCGCATGATTTAAACGGTCACCTAAAAAGTTTTTCCAATGGTCCCAGCTCTCAAGTACAGACATGTTCATTCCTCCATTCAAAAAGATGAATTACAGCCATAGCTTTTGTCATGGAGAGATGAATTATACACATTTTTAACAGTACCAGCCGCCATTTACGGATAAAATTTGCCCCGTCATATAACTTGACTGTTTTGATGCAAGAAACCAAATGACATCTGCAATCTCCTCTGGCGTTGCAAGACGGCCGAGCGGAATCTCTTCTTCCAGCATCGCCAAGTTTTCTTGTGTGAAGTTTTGCATCATATTAGTATGAACAGCACCAGGTGAGACAGCATTTGCTCTAATTCCACTTGGAGCAAGCTCCTTTGCGAGTCCTTTAATGAAGGCATTTTGCGCACCCTTGACCATGCTGTACAGCACTTCACACGATGCACCAGTTTCTCCCCATATCGAGCTAACCGCAATAATATGACCTGCCTTTTTTTGAATCATCCCAGGCAATATGGATTGGGTTAGCTCATATGGACTTGTGACATGCAGCTGCACCATACTGGCTAGAATTTCTTTTTTTGTATCTGTCACTAACCCGACATGACTCTTTCCACTATTTAAAACAAGAATATCTGGACATAACGGCAGACGGCTGACAAGCTCAGCTGCTCCGCTCGTTTTGGCTAAATCCGCTTGAACGACGTGCGTCTCTATTTCATATGTCTCTTCTAAATAAGTGGAGAGACGAATAGCTGCTTGTTCATTTTGGTGATAATGGAGTATCAGATGGCAGCCTTCTTGGGCAAGCTTTTTGGCTGCCGCCCGCCCAATTCCGCCACTGGCACCAGTAATCAGCGCCCAACGACTCATACATTGTTCCTACTTTCTATATGGAATACCTATTCTTTTCGTATAAATGGGAACCAGTTTGCTGATCCGATCAATTTGACCATAACAGGTACGAACAATGTTAGCACAACGAGCGCATACAGTAAAAGTCATGTCACGACAAGTGTTGCAATCTGTAAGAGCGGCAGCACACCTAAAGGCAGCATCGCTGCAAATGTCCCCGCCAAAATCATGGCACCCATATTCTTCATTGATTCGGCAGGTTCAAACTCTTTAGCTTGTCATTCACTTTTTCTTTAAACAGATGCTTTGATTTTGTTGGAGTCATATGTAACTTTTAGGTCCCGTGATGAATAATACTGCCGCTAGTACGATCCAAAGGATGGTGATAAGCCATCTACCCTTTCTGATTACTCTCATTAGAACTTTGTGCATCCTCTTCGATGATCACTTGATAAATCTTTTCATATGTTTGAATAAATGATTCCATTTCCTTTTCTTCTAGCTTTTCAAAATAAGATCGAACAAGATCCTGAAGCTGTTTTTCCACTTGGCTGACCACATCTTTCCCCTCTGGGGTTACGTACAGGTGAACATTTCTTCTATCGGCTTGATCGTGCTCACGGACAATATAGTTTTTCGTAAAAAGACGGTTCGTCATAGATGTTACAGCACTTTTATTGACATTACATACGCTGCTCCTTTTAGTTTAGATGTTTAACTAGTGCACAAAACAGTTGTCAATCAATATTTACACAAATAAAACGCTTTTTTCAATTGAACATCAAAAAGACAAACTCTTTTGATCAAGTTTGTCTTTTTGATTTACTTTGTTTTTGGGATGACCTTGAAAACAGACATCCGTTCTTCGTCAATTTCTTCCTCTAATATGTGCAAAATATCTGTTAATTGGATTTGCTCTAACACTGGTAAGACATCAAATAAGCTCATTTCTAAGAACGCATATCTAGTGAATTGGTTGGCAATGTATTCTGGAGAGTTCATGGCCTTTAAAAAGCTACCGATTTTTTTCTTACGAGCGAGCTCAATTTTTTCTTCTGTGATGAGACTCTTGGCTTGAAGAAGGATTTCTTTTAATTGTTCTGCCAGTTGGTTAGGATCGTTTGTATCTCCGCCAACCGAAGTAAAGCCAAAACCGCCTTCTTCCGTATAATCGTAATTAAACGTCTCATCAATCAAGCCTTTTTCATACATCCGTTCATATTGTAAGGAGCTTTTGCCGAACAATGTCTCTAAAATGAGATTCATTCCAAGCTCATGCTTTAAAAGCTCTTTTCCTTTTTTGTGCGGATTTTTTGTCTTCAAACCGAACATACATTTAGCGCCTTGTACATTCATTTTAAGTTCGTATTCTTTTCGATAAACGCTTTCAGGCTCATTGATCTCTTTCCTTTTGATTTCAGGCTGGTCTGTAAATGGTTTTTTCACCTGATTTGCTCTTACTTGCTCTAATATTTGCTTCGGATCAACAGGACCGACAACAAAAAGGAGCATATTGCTCGGGTGATAGAACGTTTCATAACACTCATACAAGTGGTCTTTTGTAATAGGAGCAATGCTCTCTACTGTTCCAGCAATATCAATTCTAACTGGATGCTTTTGATAGAGGTTTTCTATAAGTCCAAAGAACAAACGCCAGTCGGGATTGTCATCATACATGTTAATTTCTTGACCAATGATGCCTTTTTCTTTTTCTACCGTTTTTTCAGTAAAATAAGGCTCTTGCACAAAATCAATGAGTGTTTCAAGGTTTTGTTCCACTTTTGCGGTACTTGAAAATAAGTAAGCCGTTCTCGTAAACGTTGTAAAAGCGTTTGCAGCTGCCCCTTGCTTACTAAATGTATGAAAAACATCACCATCTTCTTTTTCAAACAGCTTATGCTCTAAGAAATGGGCAATTCCGTCAGGCACTCGGATCATGTCTTCTTTGCCAAGCGGCACAAATTCATTATCGACAGAGCCATACTTTGTTGTGAAGGTCGCATATGTTTTGTTAAACCCTTGCTTGGGCAGCACATAGACGTCTAGTCCGCTTTCCATTTTTTCGTAATACACCGTCTCATGTAGCTGATCGAATTGAATTGTTTTCACCGTCATGAAACACCCTCCGTTCCTTTAAGAAGATAGGTCGTGTCCCACTTGATTTTCTGACCCACTTTGATAATGTCCTCTTTTGTCACTCGGTCTAACGCATCTAAAAAGGAATCAAGAGTCCCTTCTGTTGGCACGACTGCATGTTGGTATAAGTATTCCGCTGTTCCATAAGACGTATCAATCGTTTCCAGCAGCTGATTTTTAACGACAGCCTTTGTTTGCTCAATGGCTTCTTCTGAAAAATCACCTTTTTGCATCGCATCAAATTGTTCTTTAATAATGTCAACTGCCTGCTGATAATTGGCTACTTCAATACCAGACATGACCATCATCAAGCCTTTAAAGCTCTCAAGTCTAGACACAGCGTAATATGCAAGACTTGCTTTCTCCCGAACATTGATGAATAGCTTTGAATGGGAGAAGCCACCGAATATACCATTAAACAAATGCAGTGCCGGATAATCTTCATCTGCAATCCCTGTATGTGTGCGAAAGCCAATATTCAGCTTTCCTTGTTTCACGTCTTCTTCATCAATGACTTCTTTTGGATCGTTTTGTGCATTTAATGATTCAGCATTTTGTTTCACCGGCTCTCTTTCACTTGTTTTGAAATATTGCGAGACCATTCGGTTGATGTCTTGTTCATCAACGTCACCGACAACATAGAGATCAAGCTGGTTTGATTGAAGCGCATGCTCATAAGCTTCAAAGAGCGTGTTTGCTGTGATCGCCTGGAGGTCTTCCATTTCACCATTGACGTGCAGTGCATATGGTTCACCTTTACACATTTCCTGTAGAAGTCTTAAGTTCGAATAACGCATTTTGTCATCATAAACTGCCTGAATTCGCTGTTTTAATGTGCGTTTTTCTTGCTCTACATATAAATGACTAAACACCCCATCTTCAACATGAGGGTGGAATAATAAATCAGATAGTAAGGCAACCCCTTTTTCTAATAAAGGTGTTTGATCCTTTAAATATTTTTCATTCGCCATTTCCAGGCGGAAAGTGATGATGTGATTCTCTCCTTTTTTCGCCATGTCTGCCGAAACTGTTGCACCATAGAGCTCATCAAAATAAGTGCGCAATTCTCCTGTTTTCGGCATGTTTTCTGTTCCTCTTAACAGCACATGCGGGAAAAGAGAACGCATGGTTACGTCATCTTTGGATAGAGGCGCAAGCATTTTAAAAAGGATCGTGACTGTTTTAAATTTTTCTGTTTTGACAATATGAGTATGAAGACCAGATGTATTGAATGTCTTCTCTTGTAAGTACGTCATGAGAAACCTCCTTTATTCGTCATATTTATTATGTATTAGAACATAGCTGATATATACGTAAAAATAGCCATTTAATAGTCATTATATCATCAGAGGAAAGGATAGGAAATAAAACGCCTCTGCTTTTAGCAGAGGCACCAGTTGTTATTTCATTCTAAAAGACCACCAATTCCATTTACCAAAAATGTGAATTATGACCGGTATAAAGAGCGGTAAAACGACAAAAGCGTATAGCACTTGATTAAGCAGGAGGTCAAATGAGCTTATGAATTCAATTGTCCTTTCGTGTTATAAGCACATATACAATAGAAAAAAGATGGCAAAATACCGTCTTTTTTCTTTGCTTAAACTGGTTTCAGTTGTTCACTTTCATCCTTTTCATCTGGCTGAATGAAAAACAGCACCAAAAACAATGAAATGAGACTGCAAATCGTCGAGAGAATAAAAACGATCGAGTCCCCTTTATCCATAAGATATGCGTATATTGGAGGCCCTAAAGCGACACCGATAAACCGCATACTGCTATAAAATGACGTAATGGTTCCGCACTGCTCTTTTTCAATTCCTTCTGTGATCAGTGCATCAAGTGCAGGAAGGACAATACCGATCCCCACTCCGCCAATGCTTAAGCATATAAATAATAAGTAAAAACTGTGATTCCACCATAAAAAAAGATAGGTAATAGATAAAAGTATCATGCCTACGATTAAAAAAATTCTCATTTTCCCTTTCTCTTTTCCAATCGTCTTCCCAGCAATGTATGAACTTATCGACAAAAAAAGGAGCGGGATACTCAGCAGCAACCCTTTTTTGACCCCTTTTATTTGATAAGCTGCCTCAAGATTATCGGATAAATAAAAGAGCACACCAAAAAGAAGAAACATGATAAAACCGCCAATGGCAAAAATGGCATAAAGCCAGCGTCCCTCATGCTTGAAAATAGTCTTTGTCGATTTTAAAAATTCGTTAAATGTAGGCGAGACTTCCTCTTTCTTGGCAGACTCAACCATGAACAACACCATGAAAAAGCTTGTGATTGAAAAGAATGGTATAAACCAAAACGGCACATACCAAAACCAAGAAGCAAGAAGTGCTCCGATAATAGGGCTTAGTACCTTTCCAGCTGTATTAGAGGTTTCAATGGCTCCAAGCCCCGCACTTACCTCTTCATCATCATGATACAAATCACCTATAAACGGCAGGACAACAGGTGCTGCTCCAGCCGAGCCAACCCCTTGAAGGACCCTACCAAACAGAATCCACATGTAGGGTTCTTTCATGATCGTTGAGGCAACAGCTGCTACAGCCCCTCCAAGTCCTGCAATTAAGAGGCACGGCAGGAGCACTTTTTTCCTCCCAATTCTGTCAGATAAATAACCAGCGATTGGAATACATAAAATAGCCACAACGGAATATACCGTAATAATGAGTGAGACTTGAAAGGAAGTGATCGAGAGTTTCTTTTCTATCTCTGGCAATACTGGTATCAACATCGAGTTCCCCAGTGTCATGATTAGAGGCACTGATGATAATGCAATAATATTTTTTTTACTGACTGTTTTCTCGCCCAACATCATTCACCCAATTCTATATACTGTTACGTATTAGTGTGGCAAGTTTAGCGGTTATTATGTATGGGCAAACAAAAAGCAACCGCCTTCAGAAGTGACTGCTTTAAGAACGTTTACGTATGACATGAAAGCTAAATTTATCCGCTCTAAAGTAGTTGAGCGAGTATAAGACCGGCTGATCATCCTGATCATAGTGCATTTGTTTCAGTAATAATAGCGCCGTTTCGGGATCGCATTCTAGTATGGATGAGACGTGATCGTGATAGCCAATCGGTTGGATGTCTGCAACTGCATATTTAATCCCGCTGTGTGGTTCTCTTCCAAACAGCTCAAAAAGTGACTCTTCTTCATGAGTAAAAGAAGCGGGAAGATGCTTAACCGGAATTTTATCTAAACAATAGACGACTGGCTGTCCATCTGCCGTTCGAACCCGTTCCATTGAAAAAATCTCATCAGATTCATCACACTGAAAACGGATGACATCATTCTCTGTTGGCTCTCCTTCTTGTGAGGACAAAAAGATGGTACCTGGCGTCATATTCACCTGTTCAATCATTTTCGTCACACTTGTCAGCTGCTCAATGCCTGTTGAAAAGAGCGGTCTTGAATTGACGAATGTTCCAACACCATGTCTTCTAATTAAGTACTTCTCTTCTTCTAAAATACGAAGGGCTTCACGCAATGTCGCTCTGCTTACACCTAAAAGCTTTGAGAGCTCAAATTCTGAAGGCAGCTTTTCTTTTTCGGCATATACGCCTGTTTGAATATCTTCTTTAATACGGTCAATCACTTTCAAATATAAATGGCGATTGTCTGTTTTGGTCGACATGTTTTCCCTCCGTCTAATCAATGCAAATGATAAGGTGAGAAATCTCTATTCCGAAATAAGATGAACATAACTATAACATGATTTTGCAAATAAATAAATAGTCTGACATCTTGTTGACATAATAATGATATCGTTCACTTCATTTCAGGAAAGCTCTCTTCTCATTATGAAGAGAGCTCGTCATATTGTTCTTTTGAGAGCAGGACTTCTCTCGGTTTACTTCCTTCATATGGACCTACAACGCCTCGTTCTTCCATTGCGTCAATCAGACGTGCCGCACGTGTATAACCGATGCGGAATCTCCTTTGAAGCATAGAGACAGAAGCCGTCTGCATGCCGATGATCAGTTCAACTGCTTCATTATATAAGTCGTCTTCCACAGCCGCAAGCTGCCCCTGCGATTCTTCACTTGGAATCATTTCTTCTTGATATTGTGCTTTTTGCTGTGTGATGACATGATCAACGACATGCTCCACTTCTTCATCTGATAAAAATGCGCCCTGCACACGGACCGGCTTGTTTGCACCGACAGGTAAAAACAGCATATCTCCTCTGCCTAGCAGTTTTTCTGCGCCTCCCATATCAAGGATCGTCCTTGAATCAGTTTGTGAGGATACACTAAAGGCGATACGGGATGGAATGTTTGCTTTAATGACCCCTGTAATGACATCGACAGAAGGTCTTTGTGTTGCGATAATTATATGAATACCCGCAGCACGTGCCATTTGAGAGAGCCTTGTAATAGAATCTTCTACATCAGAGGAAGCAACCATCATTAAATCTGCAAGCTCGTCCACAATGACGACAATATAAGGAAGCTCTGGCTGTTTCGCCTCTTCTGATTGATTCATTCGTTTAATGTAATCATTGTATCCTTCGATATTTCTTGTACCTGTATGAGAAAACAGTTCATAGCGGCGTTCCATTTCACTGACTACTTTTTTGAGTGCCTGTGAGGCTTTCTTTGGATCCGTTACAACTGGAGCCAAAAGATGCGGGATGCCGTTATAGACATTGAGCTCAACCATTTTAGGGTCAATCATCATCATCTTCACTTCATGAGGCTTTGCTCTCATGAGAATACTTGTGATAATGCCATTGATACATACACTTTTTCCACTTCCAGTCGAACCTGCGACAAGCAAATGCGGCATTTTATTCAATTCTGCAAGCACGGCTTCACCGGAAATATTTCGGCCAAGCCCAATGAGCAGCTTTGCATTTGGACGGTCGTTTTGCTTCGATTCTAAGACCTCTTTTAACGAAACCATGGCGATTTCTGCATTCGGAACTTCAATCCCAATGGCCGATTTACCAGGAATCGGAGCCTCAATTCGGATGTCTTTTGCTGCTAGGGCAAGGGCTAGATCATCACTTAAGTTCACAATCTTACTTACCTTAACGCCGACATCTGGATATACTTCATATTTTGTCACGGCCGGCCCTAAATGAACTTGTGTGACTTTTGCCTTTACGCCGAAGCTTTGAAACGTTTTTTCAAGCTTTCTTGCATTTTCGTAAATATTTTTCTTATCTGTTTGCTGACCTGAATGCTGTGGATCAGCTAAAATATCTAGAGACGGCAATTCGTAATTTTTATTCTCCAGTTCAGTAAACGTCATTGGTGGTGCTTCTTTTGATTCATCAGCCAATTTCGGAGATGAATCATTTTGCACAGTCTCTTGAAGAACCTCAGAATCTTTTATTACCTGCTCTTTACGAACCTGCGGTGTGAGAATATCATCTCTGTCTGCAAAGCTTGAAATAATGGGCTGACTGCTCTCAACAACAGGTGTTTCCTCCTCGATCAAGATATGATCATCTTCGTCATCTTCTTGAACGCGTGAACGTTTTTTCTTTTCGCCTGTTTTCTGGGAGGCGGTGCTCTTTTTTGCCTGCCTGATCCCTTTCATATCTTGTACAAACGCCTTCCACTGCTTCATCATAAATTGTGATATAGGGACTATCACTTTTTTGACCATTTCTTGCAGTGACCGATTTGTGATTAGAACAATCCCAATCAACATTAGAACAATCGCCATAATTTGAGAGCCTGCTTGTGCAAACAAGAAATATGAGGCTGCAAATATTATGGCACCAATCATTCCGCCTCCTAAATCAGGCGAACCGGTCTCACCCTTCATGTCCATCAAGAAAAGCTCAAACGTATTTCTTATCACACTTTGAGAGCCGATGAATCCTGCAGCTGAAAGGTGCTGAAATAGCTTTACATGTGACAAAAGCAAAATACTAGCAATGATGCAGTATAAACCTACTTTTCTTCTTGTTAACATATCAGGGATTTGTTTTTTCCAAAAGATTGTCATACCAAAAAGAAATAACCCGATAAGGCAGAGAATGAACCATTCACCTGCAAAGAATCGGAATAGATGGACAAAGGTTTGTCCAACAATACCTAGCTGTAAAATGGCAATGATCGCTATGGCAATACAGACTAACCCATTTAATTCATATTTCAATTTTAGCTGTTTATTTTGTTTTTTTCTCGTTTTACGTTTTCTCTTTTTAGCCATACTCATCACCTTACTACGAAAGAAAATATAACCTACCGAAAGATCAGAAAGAAAGCAGCCTGGTTTTGGCTGCATCTTGTTGTAAGTTTTCCCTTTATTATAGCATAGAATCATTCATATGAGTCGGTTTGATTCGTGCTTAAATGTAACTTCAATCGCTTGCCTGGTGCAAGCTCTTGATTCAAGAAATCCATTGGATTGGTGCTCATCACTTGAACAATTTCCGCTTCATCTTCTTTCATTTCAACAATGACTGGCACGCCTTGTATTTGGACCTTCTGTAACTTGCGTTCTCCATGCTCCTCAACGTAAATGGCTTCATAAGGCATAGGTGTGTATAAAATCATTGGATCAGCCCCTCGTTTTGAGATACTCGCTCTCCAATCAGTTCGTTCAATTTTTTAATTGCTTGCCCTACGCCGCCTACTTCGTTCATGAGTCCGTACTCTGCTGCCTCATGACCAACGACATTTGTCCCGATATCTCTTGTCAAATTGCCTTTTGAGAACATGAGCTCTTTAAATTTCTCTTCTGTAATATCTGAATGGCTTGTGACAAAATTAATGACTCTTTCTTGCATTTTATCCAAGTATTCAAAAGTTTGTGGGACACCAATGACAAGGCCAGTTAAGCGTACAGGATGAATCGTCATAGTGGCTGTTTCTGCAATATATGAATAGTCACATGATACAGCGATGGGGACACCAATTGAGTGGCCGCCGCCAAGCACAATCGATACAGTCGGTTTAGATAAAGACGCCAGCATTTCCGCAATGGCTAACCCTGCTTCAACATCGCCGCCCACTGTATTTAAAATGATTAAAAGGCCTTCGATTTTTGGATTTTGTTCAACTGCTACGATTTGCGGGATGACATGTTCGTACTTGGTTGTTTTATTTTGTGGCGGAAGCTGCATGTGACCTTCGATTTGTCCAATAATGGTCAGACAATGTATATTTGTATCTTGTGGCAGTTGTGGAACATCTGTTTCACCAAGCTGCTGTATTTTGCTCATAATGCTATCTTTTTCTTCAGGATTTTGCTCAGGCTGCTGTTCATTTTTTTCGTCCATTTGTCTCCATCCTTTCCTAAAACTCTCCTCCTATTATGAACAAGAAGGTCATATTCCATCCGCATTCCTCTTGCCACATAAAAAAAGCCCAAAGAGCATGTATTCCTTGGGCTTTCTCATCATACTTCCATAATAATTGGAATGATCATCGGCTTACGTTTTGTTTTTTCATATAGGAATTGATTTAATACATCGCGCATGGATTGTTTCAGTGTTGACCATTCAACCACCGAGTTTTCCGTTTGTTCTTTGACAATGCCTTTTACAAGGTCTGTCGCTTTGACAATCAGCTCTTCTGATTCTCTCACATAAACGAATCCTCTTGTGATGATTTCAGGTCCAGAAATTAATTGTTTCTTTTGTTTATCGAGCGTAATGACGACAATTAAGATTCCATCTTGAGACAATAGACGTCTATCCCGTAAAACGATGTTCCCGATATCGCCAACGCCAAGACCATCAATCAAAATGTTCCCTTGGTGAACCTTTTCACCGATCTTTACGTTCTGTCCTCTGAATTCAACAACATCTCCTTTATCAATTAAGAAAATGTCACTTCGTTTCATTCCCACTTCCTCAGCAATACGGGAATGTGCTTTTTGCATACGATATTCACCATTCACTGGGATTAAATATTTCGGTTTTAGTAAATTCAGCATCAGTTTTAACTCTTCTTGACAGCCATGACCAGAAACATGCACACGCTTTTGAGCAAAAATCACCTGTGCTCCGCTTCTTGTTAGGAAATCAACCGTTTTTGAATACGTGAGTTCTTGTCCAGGAAGAGGTGTAGACGCTATCACAACAGTATCATCTTGTTCAATATGAAGCTGTTTGTGATTTTGTTTGGCCATTTTGGTTAAAGCAGCTAGCGGTTCCCCGTGGCTTCCAGCAGTTAGGATGACCACATCATTTTTCGCCATTTTCTTCACTTCTTGAACTGGTACAAATAATTCTTCATCTGCTGTCACATAACCAAGTTTGATCGCAAGTTGAAGGGTTGTCATCATATTCTTACCTGCAACTGCAAGCTTACGGCCATTTTGGTTCGTTGCATTAATGATCTGCTGTACACGGTTAATATTTGACGAAGATACAGCCACAATTACACGATTTTCAGCATTATACATTGCATTTGAGATTTCGTCTTGGACGAGCGCCTCAGAAGGTGTATAACCTGGTTTTTCAGCATTCGCACTGTCTGAAAGAAGTGCTAAAACGCCATTATTTCCGATTTTCGCAATCTCTCCGATGTCACAGGCCTGGTTAAGCGCTGGGGTTTGATCAAATTTAAAATCACCTGTGCATACGATTGAACCAAGAGAGGTTTTGAAGCTGATCCCGACTGAATCAGGGATACTGTGATTCGTTCTAAAGAATGATACCTTTGTTGTTTCAAATGTAATAACCGATTTTGCATGCACCTCACGCAAATCAGCTTTTTGATTGAAGCCGTATTGTTTTAACTTTTCTCGAAGTAACGCAAGGGTCAGCTTCGTTCCGTAGACTGGTACAGACAATTTGCTTAAGCAATGGAATACGCCTCCTATTGCCTCATCATGTCCGTGGGTAAGAAAAATTGCTTTCACCCGATCAGCTCGTTCAGTTAAATAAGAGATATCAGGAATGACCACGTCAATGCCTAGCATTTCGTTTTCTGGATGCATGAGTCCTGCATCTACGACATATATGTCGGAATCAATCTCAATGACATATAAGTTTTTCCCTATTTCTCCAACGCCTCCCAGTGCAATAATTCTTACGTTCTCTGTATTTTTCTTTTTCAAAATTCTTATCCTCCTAGTCTCAAGCCCGTCCATCATCGCTTAATGCTATTATAACTGAATCTAATTTTAGAAAACAAGATGAAGTCACATTTTAAGAAAGTGTTTATGTATAAAAAAACGGTCATACTCAGGGACATCTGAGAATGACCGTTTACGAAATTTTTTGTTTTGATCAGCTATTTAATACGTTGCTTAAATCCAGTCTCTCTTCTTCTGACAAAGGCAAAAGCGGGAGACGAACTGATCCGACATCTAGTCCTTTCAACTGAAGGGCTGTTTTGACAGGCGTTGGATTTGGCGCTGAGAAAAGCTGTTTCATGATTGGAAGCAGCTTTTGATGAATCAATGCTGCATTGGCTGTTTGACCTGAAGCATAGCTTTTTAGCATTTGCTGCATATCAAGTCCGACGATATGCGAGGCCACAGAGACGACTCCTTTTGCTCCAACCGCTACAGCAGGAAGTGTTAAGCTGTCGTCACCTGAGTATACGTCGAAATCCTCTGGCGTCTCTGCAATGATTTTTGTCATGGTATCTAGATCGCCGCTTGCTTCTTTGATCGCGACAATGTTTGGTATTTGCGCAAGCTTGATGGTTGTTTCTGGTAATAATGAAGCAACTGTTCTTCCTGGTACATTGTAAAGCATGACAGGAAGAGATGTAGACTCGGCAATTGCTTTAAAGTGTGCATACATGCCTTCCTGTGATGGCTTGTTGTAGTATGGTACGACAAGCATCACTGCATCAACGCCCGCTTCTTCTGCTTTTTTCGTTAGTTTGATAGACGCATTTGTGTTATTACTGCCTGTTCCTGCAATGATTTTACAACGACCATTTGCTAATTTC
This sequence comes from Bacillus stratosphericus, assembly GCF_020524495.1. Taxonomy (GTDB): domain Bacteria; phylum Bacillota; class Bacilli; order Bacillales; family Bacillaceae; genus Bacillus; species Bacillus stratosphericus_B. Next base: position 100,536 of record NZ_JAIVLB010000001.1, read on the forward strand.
ACCGTTTGCTGAAAAAGAGCGGATTTTTCTTCAGTCGATAAAGTTGGTGATTCGCCTGTTGTTCCTGCAACGACTAAAGAGTCACTGCCGTTTTTTAACAAGTAATCAATGAGAATTGATAGCTTTTGGAAATCAATGTTGCCTTTTTTATCAAAAGGTGTAATCATAGCTGTTGCGATATTTCCGAAATTCATTTTTTTCACCTCATCATGATTCAATCACATTTATCTTGAAAGTTCAAACACTTCGTGCAAAGCATTAACAGCCGCTCTCATGTTTTCTTCGTGCACTAACACCCAAATAGTCGTATGACTGTCAGCAGATTGTAAAATCGGGATGTTTTGCTCTGATAGAGCCGATACAATTTTAGATGTGACACCTGGCACACCCATGATACCTGCTCCAACAGCTGATACCTTGGCACAGTTTGTTGTTACAACCGGTGTATAACCAAGGTCTTTTAGGATCGTTGTTGCTTTTTCAGTCATTGCACCTGTCACTGTATAGACAATTTCACTCGGTGTAATGTTAAAGAAATCAACACTAATTTGTGCGTTTGCCATTGCTTTAAAGACCTCTGTTTGAACGCTGTATTGCCCTTCTTTTGCTGGGACTTTGATTTGCGTTACATCATTGACATGTGCAATACCCGTAATGAGACGATCATACACATCATGACTCATTTTATCTGAGTAGTGTGACGTCACGAGTGTGCCCTCATCATTAGAGTATGTTGAGCGAACCCTCATTGGCACTTTTGCTTGCATGGCAATTTCAACAGCCCGTGGGTGGATGACTTTTGCTCCTTGGTAGGCCAGGTTACAAATTTCAGTATACGTCACAACTCGTAGTGGTTTTGCCTTTTCTACAATGCGAGGATCTGCTGTCATGACACCTTCTACATCTGTAAAAATATCGATAAAGTCTGCCTGCAATGCAGCCCCTAAAGCAGCAGCTGACGTATCACTTCCGCCTCGTCCAATCGTTGTCACGTCTCCATTTTTCGCGGCTCCTTGAAACCCGGCAACGACAACTATATCATGTTCAGAAAGTGCTGCTTCAAGACGTTCACATTTCATGTCAATAATTTTCGCATTCGTATGCTCTTGATCCGTCACAAAGCCTGCCTGCGCACCTGTCAATGCTAAAGCCTTTAGACCGTTCTCATTCAGCATACTTGAAAAAACAACAGCTGAAATATTTTCACCGCAAGAAACGAGCAAATCTTTTTCTCGATTTGTCATGTGCTGAGCACTGCCATACAGCAGTCCAAGCAGCGTATCCGTCGCATAATGATCTCCTTTTCGTCCCATTGCAGAAACGACGACGACCGATTTATAGCCTTTTTCTTTTGCAGATAAGATATGTGCAAGTGCCCTTTTTCTACCTTGATCATCTTTGACAGATGTACCGCCAAATTTTTGGACAATTATTTTCACTGTTTTCACTCCAAGTTCATTCTGACGTAACAGAAGAGAGCAGGCGAAAGATGCCTAACTCTCTTCTGTTCGTCCTCATCATCCATTGAATGTTAAACTAATTTTAGTGCTTTTAAGCTTTCTGCAATTTGAACTGAGTTCCATGCAGCACCTTTCAGCAGGTTATCAGATACAATCCACAAATGGAACCCGTTTGGACGGTCTAAATCTTTCCGAATGCGGCCGACAAATACGTCATTTTTTCCAACTGCACCTGCAGGCATTGGATAAATTTGCTGAGATGGGTCATCTTGTAACATAATACCTGGTGCATTTTTTAAAATTGACTTGATGTCGTCCACTGTTGCACTTGTTGCATCTAGTTCAACGTAAACAGATTCTGAATGTCCTGTTTCAATTGGAAGTCTCACACATGTAGCCGCTACTTCTAGCTCTGGCAAGTGCATGATTTTTTTCGTTTCATTGATCATTTTCATTTCTTCAAATGTAAACCCATTGTCTTGAAATGTATCAATTTGGGGAATCGCATTAAATGCAATTTGATATGGCATAACTTCTGGTGTAACCTCTTCTTTATTTAAAATGGCTTGCGACTGACTGTACAGTTCGTCAATGGCTTCATGTCCTGCACCTGATACTGCTTGGTAGGTGGACACAATGACTTTTTTCATTCCATACGCCTGACGAAGCGGTTCTAGCGCCACCACCATTTGAATCGTTGAACAGTTAGGATTTGCAATAATCCCTTGATGGTCATGCAAATCTTTTTCGTTTACCTCTGGTACGACAAGAGGGGTATTTTCGTCCATACGAAAAGCACTTGTATTATCTACAACAATTGCACCTCGTTTGACTGCTTCAGGAGCTAGCACTTTGGAAACATTTCCTCCAGCACTGAATAATGCAATGTTGACCCCTTCAAAGCTTTCAGGTGTTGCTTCTTGAACGGTATACTCTTGACCTCTGAATGTCACTTTTGTTCCAGCAGAACGTTTTGAGGATAGTAGAGTAAGTGTATCCATTTCAAATTCTCTGTCAGCTAGTGTTTTTAACATTTGTTGACCGACAGCTCCAGTCGCTCCAACTACAGCTACATGCAATCCTCTTCCCATCAGTAAAACTCCTTCCGACCCATCCATAATTTCGAGTGGTCATCCTATGACTTTTTACATTTTATTTTACCATAGAAAAGCAAGGCTTGAAGTACCTTTTTTGAATCTTTCATGATTTTCTAGTGAATCTATTATTCGTTTGATCCAATTAAAATTGGTTGAATTTGTCTATGCTGGAGCGCCTCTTCTACTGTTTTAGTCAGTAGATCCATATGTGCTACCATGGATGTCGGTTTTTTGAATGGATCATCTTGGCCGAATGGAATAAAGAAAATGTTCTTTGTCGACATGAGCCTCATGAGATTTGTACCATTTAACCCTAATGCATCGTTTGTCGAGATGCCTAAAACGACGGGACGATGATTTCGAATGGTTGCCTTCGCAGCCATTAAAACAGGACTATCTGTCATGGCATTTGCGAATTTTGCCATTGAATTGCCTGTTAAAGGAGCAATGACCATACAATCAAGCGGAAGTTTAGGTCCGAGTGGCTCTGCTTTTACGATGGAGTCAATCGCTTGAAATCCTGTGAGTTCTTCAATCCGCTCGATCCAGTCCGCTCCTTCTCCAAATCTCGTATTCGTGCTTTGGACCGTATAAGACACCACAGGACGCACCTCAGCCCCTTCTTTAACGAGTGCTTCAATTTGCGGAAAAACGACTTCATACGTACAATGGGAACCTGTTAAACCAAAGCCGATTCTTTTTCCTTTTAATGTTGTCATGATTCCATCCCCCTTTTTTCCTCCGCAAGTTCACATAAGAGCCCAGAAAGCACTTTTGCAATGATTTGTCCTGCAGTCTTTGGTGCAACAATCCCCGGAAGACCTGGTGCAAGAAGCGCCTTCACTCCGTGCTTTTGCGCAAAATCAAAGTCGGTTCCGCCTGGGCGCGAGGCGATATCCAAAATGAGTGTCTTTGGTGTCATATTGACGATGACAGATGAATCTAATACTAAACTCGGAATCGTATTGATGATGATATCAACATCTGTCACTTCTTCTTTTAAGCGATCCATCGAAAACGGATCAATTCCCATTTCAAAGGCTCTCGCTAAATGCGCTGTATCAGCAGCACCTACTTTCACGTCCGCTCCTAATGCCCGAAATGTGCGAGCAATTGTGAGCCCGGTTCTTCCAAGCCCGAGAACGACGACATGTGATCCATGAATCGTATAGTCCGTTTGCTGAATGGCCATCATGATAATCCCTTCAACTGTTGGAATTGAGTTATATATGGCAATATCATCTCGCTCAAACAGCTTCACAAGCTTCCGGTTCACCTGCTTTGCCAGATTGTCTAAGTACGTATTCGAAATACCTGAATACAAGGTACAATGTGCAGGGGTTCTTTCTAAATATTTTTTTTCGAGCACGACCTTCTCATTTGAGAAAACCGTGGCAACGACGCCTTCATCTGTTGCGCCTGATACGGGAAGGATCATACTGTCTACCTGTTCAAATGGAAGCTCTGACATTTTCAGTTTTTCAGCACCGATAAACCCATGATCTAGCTGATCAAATCCTACCAAAAACACTTTGGCATGTTGCTGTGACAGCTTGCGTATAATTTCAAGCTGCCTTGCATCTCCTCCGATCACTGCAACCGTTAAACTGCTCAACATTCTGACCGTTCACCTTCTTTATTTTAAAAAAGTCTGTAATATTTTCTGAATCTCCCTTTCAGCATATGAGGAGAGGATTCAGCCTGTGAACAAATCTCGAGGAGAAAAGAAAAAGAGCACCCTCTTTTATGATGGGTGCTCTTTTTCCCCGTGCGGCTGAAGTTCTTCAGGCACATCGAGAATGATCATATCTGATCCTATTTTTTGAATGTGATTCCACGGAACGCGGATGTCATTTCCTTGTTTTCGAAATCCAAACCACTTCACGGAAGGAATAATGAGTGCTGTGATCTGACCGTCTTGTTCATTGATTTCAAGGTCAGTTTGTCCAAGCACGCCAAGCCGCTCCGCTCTTTTGATATCGACTATCTCTTTTCCTGACAGCTCACTTAGCCTCAAAATCGCATCACTTCCCTTCCTTATTATATATGCAGCAGGGAGGTGGGATAGACCGGATCCTCTTTAACATGATGCCAATTGGTATACCAAGTCGGTATAAGTAGGTTAAAACGACCATGGTCTATCAACATTCTATTCACTCGATTCATCATGTCCTTTACATGTGCCGGATCATAGAAAACGTCCAGACAATAGAAGAAATGCAACTCATTGCTGTGTAGATGGAAAAAAGAAGCCAAAAATCATTTGTGCCCTGCTGAATATGGAAGGCTGCTTTCTCGACTAAATAAAGACAGTTTATAAAAATCATAAAATGGGTCGCCCCGGTTAGATTGATCAAAATCGATCACGCCAGCATACTGATTACCTTGTATAAGGATATTCTCTAAGGAAAGGGGAAGCCGTTTCAGTTCTTCATTTTTCATAAGTGCAGATCCCCTTTCTTCATATAAAATAAACGACAGACCTCATGAGAAGCCTGACGTGTTATGTACATTATGATGGCTGATCACCCGTCGGACTAATAAGCGAGAGCGCATAATCTTCTGTAAAAATTCTTTTAGATAAGTTGTTCACACCGTCTAATGTGACGTGATTGATTTCATCAATAATTTCATCGAGCGTACGATGTTTGCCAAGGAGTAATTCATTTTTACCGTTTCGGCTCATCTTGCTATTTATACTTTCAAGGCTTAGCATGAGGTTGCCTTTCATGTGCTCCTTAGAGTTTTCAAGTTCTTTCTGTGTGATTCCATCACGTTTTAAGACATCTAACGTTTGTAAGATGGTTTCAGATAGAAGATTTAACTGCTTCGCTCCAGTGCCACCATAAATGGTCAGCATACCGTTATCTGCAAATGAACTGTGATAGCTAAATACGGAATAAGCAAGTCCTTTGTCTTCTCTCACATCTTGGAACAAGCGGCTGCTCATGCTTCCCCCAAGAACATTATTTAAGACGATTAAGTCATAGATGCCCTCATCTCCAGCAGGAAGACCATTAAAGCCCATGCATAGGTGCGCCTGTTCAGTTTCCTTTTTGCGTGTGAGCTTGTCATAGTGAAATTGCGGGTCTTCTACAGGTTGCTTTTTCCCTTTACCTTCATATGAGCCAAACAATTTTTCAACCTCGTGAATAAAGGTATCATCTACGTTCCCTGCAACTGAGATGACAACACGATCCGGGGTGTAGAATTCATCCATATATGCTCTAAGTGAGTCGCCGTTAAAGGTAGAGAGTGTTTCCTCTGTTCCTAAAATCGGGTAACCTAATGAATGGTCACCGTAAATAGCTTTGCTTAACAAATCATGAACGATGTCATCAGGTGTATCTTCGTACATTTTAATTTCTTCATAGACGACATTTTTTTCTTTTTTCAGCTCACCTTCATCAAAAGCGGAGTGAAAAAACATGTCACTTAATACATCGAGGGCGTAACCAGCGTGTGAATCAAGCACCTTTGCATAATAGCAAGTATATTCTTTAGATGTAAAAGCATTCACTTGACCACCAATGCGGTCAAAAGATTCTGCGATATCACGCGCAGATCTCGTTTTTGTTCCTTTAAAGAACATATGCTCTAAAAAGTGTGAGATTCCGTTAATCCCTGGTGTTTCATGTCTAGAACCTGTTCCAATCCAGACGCCAATTGCGACAGATCTCACAGTGGGATTGTTTTCGAGTACAATTCTTACTCCATTTTGGCATATATACGTTTTGACCAAGTTTTGCTCCTCCTATTCAACGAACAGATCGCATCACGGATGTCTTTTTTCACTTAGGAGGTCAGAAACCGTTCCTATTTCATATCCTCTTTCCTTGATTTGAGTGATAAGTGCGTCAAGACTTTTCGCCGTTGCATCTGTTGGATGCATTAATACCATCGCCCCATTGTGAATTTTCCCAAGCACCCGCTTTTGTAAAATAGCTGGTGACGGTTTTTTCCAGTCGATGGTGTCTACTGTCCACATAATGGTTTCCATGCCTTCTTGCTTGGCAAGCTTTACTGTTTCTTCTTTAAAGCTGCCGCTAGGAGGCGCAAACCATTTTGGTTTTTTCCCAAGGGATTCTTCAATTTGACGATTTGTTTTGATGATCTGCTCTAATGCTCGTTCTCTTGTCAGTGTGCGCATATCCGGGTGATTGTATGAATGATTTCCAATTTCATGACCATTTTCCACAATTTTTTTAGCAAGGTCTGTGCTATTTTTCACCCATTTTCCTTCTAAGAAAAAGGTCGCCTTGACTTGATGCTTTTCTAGCGTATTCAGCATCTTTATTAAATGCTCATCGCCCCAAGCCACATTGATGAGAAATGCATTCATTTTCTTATCCGGATGTCCCTTATAAATGGGTTCAGCACCAAGTTCATGTAAATGAATGGATGGTATTGTTTCTTTCAATACAAGTAGTTTTTCATCAAATGTTCCAAGTTTCTTCATTTTTTCGTAAGAAGCATCGATATCAACTGTCTGTCCATTTAAGCCAGGCACCTTTTTCCACACTTTATCAATCTTAGCATTTTGCGCCTTCACTTCATAGTCAGAAGACTTCGATTTAATTTCTTGATACAGCGTATCTTTTGAAACAGATGCAACCTCGGCATGCTCTTTCATTGATTCAACATATGTGACAGCAGCCTTCTGCTTCATCGTTTGATATGACACGAGCAGTAAAAATACAAACACAATAATAGGTAACATTTTTTTCATTGGTTGTCCCTCCCTTTTACCACAAATTATGATGAGGAGAAACAAGCTAGAACCATTGTTACCCGCAGGAAAAGAAAGAAGCCTGGCACGGATACCTGGCTTCTAACACATTTTATTTGTTCTCATTAAGACTGCTTTCTTTTTTTTCCTTTTCTTCACGTAAAACAGCTTTGCGAGAAAGGTTCACTCGGCCTTGTTTATCGATTTCAGTGACTTTGACAAGTAATTCATCACCAATCTTCACGACATCTTCTACTTTGCCCACACGCTCAAGCGCAAGCTCAGAAATATGAACAAGTCCATCTTTGCCGCTGAAGATTTCAAGGAAGGCACCGAATTTTTCAATGCGTTTTACTTTACCTAAGTAAAGTTGCCCAACTTCAACTTCTCTGACAAGATCTTCAATGATTTTCTTCGCTTTTTGGTTCATGTCTTCTTCTGTAGAAGAAATAAAGATTGTACCGTCTTGTTCAATATCGATTTTCACACCGGTATCTTCAATGATTTTATTGATTTGTTTACCGCTAGGTCCAATGACATCACGAATTTTATCAGGGTTGATTGTCATTGTTAGAATTTTTGGTGCATAACGTGACAATTCTCCTCTAGAAGCAGGAATCGTTGAAAGCATGCTATCTAAAATTTCCATTCTTCCTTTTTTCGCTTGTTGAAGGGCTTCTTCTAAAATGTCTTTTGATAGACCATCGATTTTAATGTCCATTTGAAGCGCAGTTACACCTTTTGATGTACCTGCTACTTTAAAGTCCATATCTCCAAGTGCATCTTCCATTCCTTGAATGTCTGTCAGCACTGTGTAGTATTCACCAGATTTAACAAGTCCCATTGCAATCCCTGCAACTGGTGCTTTAATTGGAACACCTGCATCCATCATTGCAAGTGTGCTTGCGCAAATACTTGCTTGTGAAGTAGATCCGTTTGATTCTAATACCTCAGACACAAGGCGAACCGTGTAAGGGAAATCTTTTTCAGAAGGGATTACTGGCTCTAATGCACGTTCACCGAGCGCACCATGTCCGATCTCACGGCGGCCTGGGCCTCGCATTGGACCTGTCTCACCAACACTGAATTGCGGGAAGTTATAATGATGCATAAAGCGTTTAGACTCTTCAACACCTAGACCATCAAGAATCTGCACATCGCCAAGTGCACCTAATGTACAAATACTAAGTGCCTGCGTCTGCCCTCTTGTAAATAATCCTGAACCGTGCGTTCTTGGCAGAAGTCCTACTTCTGAAGAGAGTGGGCGGATTTGATCGACACCGCGTCCATCTGGACGTACTTTCTCTTCAGTGATCAGGCGGCGAACTTCATTTTTGACAAGCTTGTTTAAAACATCCTTCGCTTGTTTAATCGTCGCTTCGTCACGCTCTGCTTCTTCAAATTTCTCAATCACAGCTTTTTTCACAGCACTGATCGCATCTTCACGAGCATGCTTCTCATGTACTTGAATCGCTTTCAGCAGGTCAGCTTCAGCAAGTTCTTTTATTTCGTCTGCTAATGTTTGATCGACTTCATATAAAGGAATATCGATTTTTTCTTTACCGACTGCCTTTACAATTTCTTCTTGGAATTCGATTAAGCGTTTAATCTCTTGGTGACCGTACATGATTGCTTCAAGCATCGTTTCTTCTGGTACTTCATCGGCACCAGCCTCTACCATGTTGATTGCATCCTTTGTTCCAGCCACAACAAGGTTGATATCGCTCTGTTCAAGCTGTTCAACATTTGGGTTAATGATCAGCTTTCCATCCACTCGTCCTACTGTAACGCCAGCGATTGGTCCCTCAAATGGAATGTCAGACACACATAATGCTAAAGATGAGCCAAACATTGCAGCCATTTCAGATGAACAATCTTGATCCACACTCATGACAATACTAATGACTTGTACTTCATTTCTAAATCCATCTGCAAATAATGGACGGATCGGTCTGTCAATTAAGCGGCTCGCAAGGATTGCTTTTTCACTTGGGCGACCTTCTCTTTTAATGAAACCACCAGGAATTTTACCTACTGCGTATAATCTTTCTTCGTAATTCACAGTGAGCGGGAAAAAATCAAGTGGTTTTGGTTCTTTAGAAGCTGTTGCTGAGCTAAGCACAGCCGTATCTCCGTAGCGTACGAGAACCGCTCCGTTTGCTTGCTTTGCAAGCTGGCCAGTTTCAACTGTCAGTTGACGTCCAGCCCAGTCTATGGTAAAGACATGTTTCTCTTGTCCCATTCTATGATAAACTCCTCTCTTGTCGGAAAATTTTAGGTTATTTCTTATTATGAACAAAATAGTTTCACATATCAATGTGAAAGCTGTATGTAGAAGGGTTTTTGCCATTCTTTCAACATTTTAACCACAAAATATTAGTGATTATACGATAAAAAAGCGGGAATCCTCCCGCTTTTTACGATTATCGACGTAATCCTAGTTTGTTAATTAACTCACGGTAACGAGTTACGTCTTTATTACGTAGATACGTAAGAAGATTACGACGTCTACCTACCATTTTCAAAAGACCGCGACGTGAGTGGTGATCTTTCTTATGAGTACGTAAATGCTCGTTCAAGTTGTTAATTGATTCTGTTAGGACAGCGATCTGAACTTCTGGAGACCCAGTATCAGATTCGTGTGTTTTGAACTCATTAATTAATTGAGTTTTACGCTCTTGAGTAATAGCCATCCTGTTTCACCTCCAAATCATGTTAGCCCCATCTACCTCGCAACCGTCGGTGAAGTCGGCCTGCCAAGTAAGTGGTTTTAAAGCTACAGGAATTATTATACTAAAAATATGCTCATTTTGCAAATGATAGAGCGGTTTTTCTATGATTTTTTTGTTTCATTGAGATGATCTTGAAAAAACTGAATCGCTTCTTCTTTATCTTGACTAATTTGAGCCGTTAATTCTTGGATTCCGTTAAATTTTTGTTCATTTCGGATGCGTTTGTACCACTGTAATTTAATCGGTTCTCCATAAATTTCTTCGTTAAAATCAAAGAGGTTCACTTCAATGGCAGGCTGATCGGGACGCTTTTCATAAAATGTTGGTTTGTAGCCAACGTTACAAACGCCGTCATACACCTTGCCATTCACTTCGGCTCTTACTGCATATACGCCTGTTGGCGGAATAATGTATTCAGCAGATAAACCGACATTGGCTGTGGGAAAGCCAATCGTCCGTCCTCGTTTGTCTCCATGAATCACAATGCCGCGCAACTGATAAGGTTTCCCAAGCAGTTCACTCACATATTCAACGTCTCCATGTTTTAATGCGGAACGTATGAGAGTGGAGCTGACTTTCCGGTCTTGATTGGACAGCTTAGGTACGATGGTCGCAGCGATACGCCCTTTCCCGTATTCATCGAACGTTTCCATTGTGCCTGCACCAAACCTTCCAAACGTAAAATCGAAACCGGCTACTGCATGCTTCACATTCAGCTTGGCCAAATATTGATCCACAAACTCCTGAGGGGATAACGCTGCAAAGCTTTCACTGAATTGTACAATGTATAAATAGTTAGCACCTAGCTTTTCAATGAAATCAATTTTATCCTCAAGCGGAGTAATTAAGTCTTTTGGTTCACATGCTTTCTGCAACACATATGAGGGATGCGGGTGAAAGGTCATAACAGCTAAGGCCAATCCTTCTTTTGTCGCTATGCTTTTTGCTGCGTCAATCACTTTTTGATGTCCGAGGTGAACACCGTCAAAGTACCCTAAAGCCATTACAGACGGGACTTGATCCTTTTGATTCAATCTATGTGGGTGTGAAATATGTATAGTCTTCACGAGATGGTCACCTTTTCTTTAAGATTGCTTGCCCTGAGATAAGATCTTCGCCGGCTTCATTAGCTTCTGTTTGGCCGGATGCTTCATGTAAATCCCCATACAACGACCTGAAGGAGCAAAGACCGCGACACGATCCTCCTCTGCCAAATGAGCAAAATCATCAGGCATTGGCAGGACTGCACCGTTTTCCACTTTCCTTGCTAATGTATCATTTATCTCCCATTTCGGCAAATGATTGAGCGCACGCTCGATCGGTACAAGATGCTCATTTACCATTCCTTTCTCACTGATCTCACGCAGATCGTCAAGGGTGATACATTCATCTAATGTAAAGTCACCTGACCCTGTGCGAATGAGGTGTGACATGTGGGCCGGAAACCCTAGTTTTTTTCCGATATCAACCGCTAAGGTTCTGACATATGTCCCTTTTGAGCACAGAACGGTGAACCTGAATGACACGTTGCCATCTTCAAATGTGACAGGTGTTGTCCGCTCGATGCGGTGAATGGTCATTTTACGGCTAGGGCGCTCGATTTCAATTCCTTCTCTTGCATATTCATACAGCTTTTTCCCGCCAATTTTGACAGCAGAAAACATAGGAGGAATTTGTTCAATGGTTCCTTCAAACTGTTTCAGTGTGGCATCAATTTCATCTTTTGACATCGGTTTTTCCACCTTTTTTTCTTCTACTACCTCACCTGTTTGATCTTCTGTCGTCGTAGAAAAACCAATCGTGATTTCTGCATCATACGTTTTCGATTTATCTGTTAAGTACTCAACAATTTTCGTCGCTCTGCCAATACAAATGGGCAGCACGCCTGACACCTCTGGGTCGAGGGTTCCTGTATGTCCGACTTTTTTCGTGTGTAATATCTTTCTCACTTTGAACACACAGTCATGAGAGGTCATTCCTCTTTCTTTATGTAATAAAAGAACACCGTTTATCATCTGCGTTCTCTCCTTTCATAAACGATGAAAAAGGACAGACGATCATCGCCTATCCTTATTTCAACGTCTTATTCGTGATCTTTTGTGTTTAGTTCTGCAATCAGGCTTTCGATTCTGTTACCATAATCAACTGATTCATCGAATTCAAATTGCAGCTCTGGTGTTTTGCGAAGTCTGATTCGATTGCCAATTTCAGAGCGGATATACCCTTTAGCCTTTGCCAGTCCTTTTAAGGTTTCCTCTCTTTTCTTCTCATCGCCAAGAACGGAAATGTAGACTTTGGCAATTTGCAAATCACCAGACACTTCTACATCGGTAACAGTCAAAAAGCCGATTCTTGGATCTTTTAGCTTTCTGCCAAGAATGTCGCCCAATTCTTTTTTCATTTGCTCACCCACACGGGTTGCTCTCATACTCATGATCTTATCACCTCTAATTAAAACCACTCTGTTTTCGTGATCGTTCGTTCAATTTCAGGAAAAGAATCGATAAAGCTTAAAATGCGCTGTAGTTCTTTTTCCACTTGAACCCGAGATGAGGAAATAACGGCGATTCCAATCGATGTACGCTGCCATGTATCCTGATAGTCCATTTCAGCAATGGTCACATTGAATTTTTGGCGCGTTCTTGTCAGTATACGCTGAAGAACCGCTCGTTTTCCCTTCAGTGAGGATGCATCATAGATCATGCACTCACATTCGGTATAACCGATCATTTTCTTTCAATTTCTTGCATAACAAATGATTCCATGACATCACCTTCACGGATATCATTGTATTTCTTAATGGTAATACCACATTCATAGCCTTGTGAAACTTCCTTCACGTCATCTTTGAATCGTTTTAACACGTCGACTTCGCCTTCAAAAATCACGACGCCATCACGAATTAATCGGATACCACTATCTCTTGTAATCGTTCCTTCAGTGACATAACCACCAGCAATTGTACCGATTTTAGACACTTTGAACGTTTGGCGAACTTCAACTTGACCAATGACTTTTTCTTCATATTCAGGGTCAAGCATCCCTTTCATCGCAGCTTCAATTTCGTCGATGACTTTATAGATAATGCGGTGCAAGCGGATATCTACGTTTTCTGTTTCAGCTGTGCTCTTCGCATTTCCATCAGGGCGTACGTTAAATCCAATCACGATCGCATTTGAAGCACTTGCTAAAATGATATCAGATTCGGTGATTGCTCCAACACCCGTATGGATGATTTTCACTTTTACCCCTTCTACTTCAATCTTTTGAAGAGATGCTGTCAGTGCTTCCGCAGAACCTTGTACGTCTGCTTTCACGATCAAGTTGATATCTTTCACGTCGCCTTGTTTGATTTGCTCAAATAGATCATCTAGAGATAATTTCGCTTTGTCTGAACGCTGTTCATCAATTTGTTTTGAAGCACGCGCCTCACCCACTTGACGAGCTGTTTTTTCGTCTTTGAATACGAGGAACTGATCCCCTGCATTCGGTACATCATTTAAACCAGTGATTTCAACAGGTGTAGATGGTCCTGCGGTTTTCACGCGGCGTCCGATGTCATTAACCATTGCACGAACACGGCCAAATGTATTTCCGACAACAATTGGATCACCTACATGAAGTGTACCAGTTTGAACAAGAAGGGTTGCAACAGATCCTCTTCCTTTATCAAGCTCAGCCTCAATTACAGTTCCTTTTGCCACACGATTTGGGTTGGCTTTCAGTTCTGCTACTTCGCTGACAAGAAGGATCATTTCGATCAATTCGTCAATGCCCTCACCTGTTTTCGCAGATAGTGGAACGAAGATCGTTTCGCCGCCCCAAGCTTCTGGTACAAGCCCATGCTCAGTTAATTCCTGCATCACACGGTCAGGGTTAGCTGTTGGTTTGTCAATTTTATTGACAGCCACAATGATTGGTACCTCAGCCGCTTTCGCATGGTTAATGGCTTCAATCGTTTGCGGCATCACGCCATCATCTGCTGCAACGACTAAAATTGTTGTATCTGTTACCTCGGCACCACGTGCACGCATTGTTGTGAAAGCTGCGTGTCCAGGTGTGTCAAGGAACGTAATTTTCTTGCCGTTTTCTTCGATTTGGTAAGCACCAATATGCTGCGTGATTCCACCAGCTTCGCCTTCGACGACTTTTGTTTTACGAATGCTGTCAAGAAGCGTTGTTTTCCCGTGGTCAACGTGCCCCATGATCGTAACAACTGGAGGACGTACTTGCATATCTTCTACTTTATCTTCAACTTCATACTTTTCAAGTTCAGTTTCTTCTAAAATGATCACTTCCTCTACTGGAACACCATATTCAGAAGCGATTAATTCCACTGTATCTTTATCCAGCTCTTGGTTAATAGTAGCCATTACACCAAGCATCATCAGCTTTTTGATGATTTCAGCTGTTTCTTTTCCAAGCTCTTCAGCAAGCTGGCCGACTGTCATTGAATTTGTAAATTCAATTTTTTCAGGAAGCTCTTTTTTAGGCTTCACAGGCCTTGCTTGCTGATGCTGCTGCTTGTTATTGCCACCGCGTTTATTTTTGTTTTTGTTTTGGTTGTTGTATTTTTTGTTTTTATTAAATTGATTATTCTGCACGTCATTCTTCTTTCTATCATTGTTTTTGTTAGATGATTGTTTTTTTTGTTCTGCGGGTTTCTCGTTAGCTGTCTCTTTTGCTTTGGGTTTTTTATAGATAGCATCTAGCTTTTTTACAGTGTCGTCTTCAAGCGCCGCCATGTGGTTGTTCACTTCAACGTTCATATCCTTAAGCGCTGCTATTATATCTTTACTTGAAACATCTATGGCTTTTGCGTATTCATATACTCTTACTTTAGCCATTCGTTCACCTCCAAATAAATTAATCGAGCAAGCTTATGAGCTTCTTAGCGAAGCCTTGGTCAGTGACAGCGACAACTACGCGAGATTCCTTCCCAATAGAACGTCCGAGAACGGAACGGTCTTCTACTTTTCTAACCGGAACATTATAAGATCTGCATTTGTCAGATACCTTTTTCTCTGTGTTCGATGAGGCATCTTCTGCAAGAAGAACCAGCTTTGCACGCGCATGTCTAATTTCTTTGATCACCAGATCTTCTCCTGACACGACTTTACGAGCTCGATTTGCTAGACCAAGCAAAGGATACCACTCAGATTCAGTCATTTGGTTTTTTCACCTTTTCAGCTAGTTCTAGTAATTCTTCAAATATGTGTTCGTCAATCTGTGTCTGAAATTGTTGCTGTAAACTACGTTTGTTCTTTGCCGCAAGAATGGTTTCTTTATCGAGAGAAAGGTAAGCTCCGCGCCCGTTCATTTTTCCGGTTGCGTCGACAGACACTTCACCTTCTTTAGAACGAACAACGCGGATCATCTCTTTCTTTGGTTTCATTTCTCCCGTCACGACGCATTTTCTAAGCGGGATTTTTTTTCGGCTTTTCACCTTTTATATCACCTCTTATTCGTCAGATTCCTCAACTACTGGTTCAGCCTCTAAGAAAAGAGATTCAGAGTCTTCAGTTCTTGGGAAAATACCGAGTTCCCTTGCATCTGTTTCGCTTTTAATGTCAATCTTCCAGCTAGTCAGCTTCGCTGCAAGACGCGCATTTTGTCCTCTTTTACCAATGGCTAATGATAGCTGATAATCAGGGACAATCACTGTTGTCGCCTTATCTTCTTCATTCACAATGACATCAAGTACTTTTGATGGACTCAAGGCATTGGCGACAAATTCTACAGGTTCATTGGACCAATGAACAATGTCAATTTTTTCGCCTTTTAGCTCATTGACAATTGCTTGTACACGCTGACCTTTTGGCCCAACACAAGAACCAACCGGATCCACATCCGGATCATCTGTACGAACAGATATTTTAGAACGATCCCCAGCTTCTCTAGCAACGGATTTAAGCTCTACAGTACCATCATAAATTTCTGGCACCTCAATTTCAAATAAACGCTTTAAAAGACCTGGATGTGTTCTCGACACATAAATTTGTGGTCCTTTTGTTGTTTTTTCTACTTTTGTAATGAACACTTTAATGCGATCATGTGGTTTGTAGTCCTCATTTGGCATTTGTTCGTTGACTGGAAGAAGAGCTTCGACTTTGCCAAGTGACACGTAAATGAATTTACTGTCAATTCGCTGAACAATTCCCGTCATAATGTCTTCCTCGCGATCGATGAACTCAGTGTAAATTACACCTCGCTCTGCTTCTCGCACTCGCTGCGTGACCACTTGTTTCGCTGTTTGAGCCGCAATGCGTCCGAAATCTTTTGGTGTGACTTCAATCTCAACGACGTCACCTACCATGTAATTCGGGTTGATGCTCATCGCATCATCTACAGAGATTTCAAGGCGAGAATCATACACTTCATCTACAACATCTTTTCTTGCAAATACGCGAATTGTTCCAGTTTCACGGTTTAAATCAACACGAACATTTTGCGCTTGGTTAAAATTACGTTTGTATGCAGAAATGAGTGCAGCTTCTATCGCTTCAATAATAATTTCTTTACTAATACCCTTCTCTTTCTCAAGAACAGTCAGGGCATCTAACAACTCACTACTCATTTTTATGGTTCCCCCTTATATCAATGAAAAGGTTAATTGAACGAAACTGCTAATCTTGCGTTCGCTATTTTTTCGTATGGAATATTGATCTTTTTCTTTCTTGTCTTAATCTTCACTGTCACTGTTGCAATCTCACCATCAAAGCTTGTAAGCTCACCTTCAAATGCTTTTTCACCATCAATTGGTTCGTATGTTTTCATGAAAACATTTTTTCCAAGTGCTTTTTCAAAATCAGCTTTTTTCTTTAATGGGCGCTCCGCTCCAGGAGAGGACACTTCAAGAAAGTAGTTTTGACTAATCGGATCTGCCTCATCAAGCTTTTCACTCAAGGCTTCGCTCACTTTGGCACACTCTTCGATATCGACGCCTTTGTCAGAGTCAATAAACACGCGAAGGAACCAGTTTTGACCCTCTTTGACAAATTCAACGTCAACGAGTTCAAGCTGTAAGCCATCTAAAATTGGCTGCACCATTTCGCTTACGACATCCACTACTTTTTTGCTCATTCTCTTCCTCCTTGTGAAATTTCGATAAACGCTCTTATCAATCATTCTGCATAAAAACCCTGCTTTATGTGAGCAGGGGGAGCAGAAAACGGATGAATATGTCGAGACAAAAATTGCCTGTTCAATACAAAAGAGCGGGTTTCCCCACTCTTGTCTCGGTAATCGTTAGCATTTCCATAAAAACTATACCATATCCAATTTTTTAATGCAAATGAAGTTCATCCTTATAATAGGTACTCTTTATCGATTACTTTTGCATGTTCACTACCGATTGATGCCTCTTCCTTCCCTTATATAATTGGATTTTAGATAACTCATTAAAACAAGAATTTGAATTTAATTTATTTGCTATAATTTTTATAACCTTATCCCCTAGCTAGCTTTATATATTTTTTATAGCCAACAAACGAAAGAATAAATCCTAACAGTGTATATCCTATAAGGACTACCGTTACTAAGATCAAATTCTCTCCCCCGGGTAACGTTGATACTGAATGCACTAAGCCTTGATGTGCCCAATACTACGGGAAGAGCATACCAATTATTTTTAAATAACTAGGTAATTGATCAAATGGCGTCCATAAACCACAAGCAACCGCTGTCCCTAAAGCTATCATGTTCGTCATCACTAAGCCTGTATTCTCAGTTTTAGCAAATGCGGCGATGGCTACTCCCCATGAAGTGACTTGCATTGATAATAGGACAACTACTAAGAAATACGAGCTGTATTGTGTTATTTCAATACCATATAAGTAAACACCCAAAATGGTTAACAACAAAACTTGAAATAAAATGATGACAAAAAACGGAACGCACTTTCCAAAAAAAAAAATTATGCGGCTGTAAGGGAGTACTTGCTAGCCTTGCCACAATTCCTTTCTCTCGATCTTTTACAAAGCTAATTACAATTGAAATAATAACAAATGTGGAAAAAAACACGCTCATTCCTGTAACCGATTGAGAAGCAACTAATGTTTTTTGTGCTTGTGAACTACCTGATGTAAATAATTCTATTAAAAGAATAATTGAAACAACTGGCAACAAAATGGTCCAGAACAACAAAGATCGATCTTTCACTTGTTGTAATATTTCTTAATGCTTGGGAAGTTCTATTTTTTACTGACGTTCTCCATTTTCAACATTTTGGAACTATTTCTTGAATAACCCATTATCCAAATAGGCACCAAATGATAAATAAATAATTGTTTGTTTACAATACTCTGTTTTATAGTTTGTAATTGTCTTGATATGAGATAAGTTCTCGAATATTTCTGAATGATCGTATTTTTTATTCGACATAAATAAACTCCTCTTCCACAAAGAACTCTGTAATAAAGAGTAAAGAATGAATTTTCAATTGGTCAATTATTTGGAAATATTTTTTGCGGATTCTCATCAAAAATCTACACATAACCATCTATTTCTTTTCAGGGGAATCAGCAACGAAACACGCCTCAATACTGATAAATGACTTTTGTCTCTTTATCTTTGTTAAAACCTTGATCAATAATCGGCTTCTTGTTAACATAATAAAATTATTGTATTTAAATAAAAAGAACGCCCCTTTGAGAGCGCTCTTCATTTAACACATTAAAATAAAGAAAGTTGGTTTTGATCAGGTAGTGCTTCCAAACATCCTTGACGATCCAAATATTCAAGAATGGTTTTCGACACTTTTCCGCGTTTTTGTAAATCTTCTTTTGAAAGGAACTCACCATCTTGACGTGCGCGTACAATATTTAACGCCACGTTTGTTCCGAGCCCAGGGATGGAGTTAAATGGCGGAATTAATCCGTCTCCATCAATGATAAACTCTGTTGCACTTGAGCGGTATAGATCTACTTTTTTGAAGTGATAGCCTCTTTCGCACATTTCAAGTGCAAGCTCTAGTACAGTTAAAAGGTTCTTTTCTTTCGTTGATGCATCTAAACCTTTTGAATGAATATCATCCATGACCGCTCGTATTGCATTCGATCCTTTTGTCATCGTTTCGATATCAAAGTCATCCGCACGAACGGTAAAGTAAGCCGCATAGTACAGTAGTGCATGATGCACCTTGAAGTAAGCAATCCGAACGGCCATTAATACATAAGCGGCCGCGTGGGCTTTAGGGAACATGTATTTGATCTTTTTACAAGAATCAATATACCAGTTTGGTACGTTATTATTCTTCATTTCTTCTTCCCATTCAGGAGGAAGCCCCTTCCCTTTGCGAACAGATTCCATGATTTTAAAGGCAAGTGACGGTTCTAAGCCTTGATAGATGAGATAGACCATAATATCGTCACGACAGCCAATCACTTCACTTAGTTTACACGTTTTATTATGAATGAGCTCTTGCGCGTTTCCTAGCCATACATCTGTACCATGTGATAAACCAGAGATCTGAACGAGCTCTGAGAAGGTTGTCGGTTTCGTATCCTCTAGCATTTGCCGAACAAATCTTGTCCCAAACTCTGGAATGCCGAGTGTGCCTGTTTTACATCCAATTTGCTCTTCTGTTACACCGAGAGACTCTGTTCCTTGGAAAATTTTCATAACTTCTGGGTCGTCTGTTGGAATGGTTTTTGGATCAATTCCACTTAAGTCCTGAAGCATACGAATGACTGTTGGATCATCGTGCCCAAGAATATCTAGCTTAAGCAGGTTGTCATGGATCGAATGGAAATCAAAATGTGTCGTTTTCCAATCTGCTCCTGTCGCATCTGCTGGATATTGAATCGGTGAGAAATCATAAATGTCCATATAATCCGGCACAACGATAATACCACCTGGATGCTGACCCGTTGTCCGTTTGACTCCTGTACAGCCTTGCACAAGCCGGTCTATTTCTGCGCCTCTCATATGAAGATTAAGATCCCCAGCGTAGCCTTTCACGTAACCATATGCCGTTTTTTCTGCCACGGTACCGATTGTGCCTGCGCGATATACGTATTCTTCACCGAACAGTTCTTTTGTATAGTTGTGCGCATGCGGTTGATATTCCCCTGAGAAGTTCAAATCAATATCAGGTACTTTGTCTCCTTTAAAACCTAAGAAGGTTTCAAACGGAATATCATGTCCATCTTTTTTATACGGCGCACCACATTCAGGACAGTTTTTATCAGGAAGATCAAAACCTGAACCAACAGACCCATCATTAAAGAACTCAGAGTGCTTACAGCTTGGACATACATAATGAGGTGCAAGTGGGTTCACTTCTGTAATCTCTGTTAATGTCGCAACAAGGGATGAACCGACAGATCCCCTTGAGCCAACAAGATACCCGTCATCAAGGGATTTCTTTACGAGCTTATGAGAGATTAAATAAATAACGGCAAAGCCATGGCCTATAATACTTTTTAATTCTTTCTCAATACGGTCTTCTACGATTTTCGGTAATTCATCTCCGTAGATGCTGCGTGCCATTTGATAGCTCATTTCCCGTATTTCTTCATCTGCACCTTCAATTTTTGGTGTATAAAGATCATCTTTGATTGGTTTAATACTTTCGACCATTTCAGATACTTTTTTCGTATTCGTTACGACGATCTCTTTCGCCTTTTCGTCCCCTAAGAAGGAGAACGCTTCTAGCATTTCATCGGTCGTTCTAAAATGAACTTTTGGCAGTTCATGACGGTTAAGCGGATTCGCACCACCCTGTGATGAAATTAAGATTTTACGATAAATTTTATCTTCTGGATGCAGGTAGTGCACATTCCCAGTCGCCACGACTAGTTTATTCAGCTTTTCACCAAGCTCCACAATATTTGTGATAATTTCTTTTAATGCACGTTCATCACGTACAAGCTCTAGCTGTAGTAAATGCTGATACACTTCTGGCGGATGAACCTCTAAATAATCATAAAATGCTGCAATGTCTTCAACCTCATCGGGTGACTTTTGCATCATTCCTTCAAAAACCTCACCCTTGTCACAAGCCGACCCAACGATTAAACCTTCTCTATATTTTTCAAGCTGTGAGCGTGGGATGCGCGGGACACGATAAAAATAATGAATATGAGAAAGTGAAACAAGCTTGAATAAATTCTTTAGGCCCGTCTCATTTTGCGCAATCAATGTCGCATGGTAAGGACGTGAGCGCTGGTAAGCATTGGACTGACCCATGTTTTCATTCAATTGATTATGGTAGGCAATCCCTTTTTCAGCCGCGTCTTTTAGCATCTTCAGCATCAGGTAGCCTGTCGCTTCTGCATCAAAAATCGCACGGTGATGCTGCGTGAGTTCAATATCAAACTTTTTACACAGCGTGTTCAGTCGGTGATTTTTAAATTCCGGGTAAAGGAATCGGCCGAGTTCCAGCGTATCAATCACAGGGTTTGAAGCTTTATCTGTTTTAAGCAGTCGTTTATACGCTGCATTTAAAAAGCCCATATCAAAGCTCGCATTGTGCGCGACTAGGATATCTTGCCCAATCCACTCCTTGAAATCCCGAACGACATCGACGACATCTGGTGCATCTCTGACCATATCATCGGTAATACCAGTTAATTCAATAGTCGTCGCTGATAGCGGATGATGGGGATTTGCAAATGCCTCAAAGCGATCAATGATTTCCCCGCCTTTTATTTTCACTCCTGCAAGCTCAATGATCGTATCATAAACAGCAGAAAGCCCGGTTGTCTCTACGTCAAATACGACAAACGTGGCATCCTCTAACAAGCGGTGCTCTGGGTTATATGCAATCGGAACCCCATCATCGACTAAGTTGATTTCAACCCCGTACATCATTTTGATACCATGCTTTTTACTTGCTGCATACGCATCTGGAAAGGATTGGACAACAGCATGATCAGTAAGGGCAATTGCTTCATGTCCCCATATTTTCGCTTGTTCAACAAGTCTGCCGATACCAGTGACAGCATCCATCTGACTCAT
This sequence comes from Bacillus stratosphericus, assembly GCF_020524495.1. Taxonomy (GTDB): domain Bacteria; phylum Bacillota; class Bacilli; order Bacillales; family Bacillaceae; genus Bacillus; species Bacillus stratosphericus_B. The sequence goes on from NZ_JAIVLB010000001.1 coordinate 122,515, forward strand.
TGGGGAATGTAAATGAAGCTCGACACGCTTTTCACCCTCAGGTGCTGTATCTTTTTTCAGCTGAGGCTTCATTTCATTGACGTCATTGGCGATCATGACAAGATCTCTGACAAATGTATCGTTTTGAATGCTTCCTCTTGCTTTGACCCACATGCCTTTTTTCAAGGATTTCATGAGCTGGGCATCTTCTTTTTCTCTTGCAAACATTTTGATCAAAATACTGTTTGTGTAATCCGTGATCTTAAAGATACAAAGCGTTCTACCGCTTTTCAGCTCTCGTGTTTCTGCATCAAACACATAGCCTTGAACGGTAATTCTTCTTTCCTCTTCCATAATACTATCAAGCGTTCGAATTTCTTCATTTTCTTTGATTTGATAGCCAATCATTAGAGGGCCAGACGGGGCTTCCTCTTGATCTTCACTTTCCTTCTTCTCCATCTCAGTGAGGGCTTGCATGGCTCTTTCTTGGTCTTCAGCGAGCTTTTGTTCTCTGAACTTCTGAATCTCTTGATTTGATACAAATATCTCTGTATCAAATTGCAGTTCTGGAAAACCAACTTGTTTAAATGCAGCCTGCAGCATTGGGCTGTACTTCTTCTTGATCGCCAAAGCCTCTGTTTCGCTTTTGGTTTTCATGATGATTTTATGTCCAGACAGCGCTGGTTGTTGCTGCTGAAGCAGACTAATGATTGGGGGAGAAATTCCTTGAAGTTCTTCGACACAATGTGACCAATACGATTGAACGAGATCCTCAGATATGTGCGGATCATGGACTTCAATCGTACAGGTGACTTGTGCAATATGAGAAAATGCATTTGTTAGCCTGCTCAGAAACATTGCATATACCTTATAAGGCAGAAGTGCCTTAAATTTAAAAAGGAAATGCCACGTTTTCGTCGCTTTATGCACCGTCAATTTGACAATCTCACCTTCTTCAAAGTAACGACTGAGGTCATCAGCAGTCATTTGAATCTGATTGAGTAATATATGAAATTGCCGCCGGGTGATCGGTAATTGTTCATCCAAGACAGGACCCTCCTTTTGTAAATCAGAAAGGTACCTCTTTTCTACAGGAGGTACCTTCATTTTTTTGTTCAAGTATGCATGCTGCGTTTTATACTTGGCGTATGAATGAAATCAGTTCATCAACGGATACTTCCTGTGATTCCCCTGATTTTCTAAACTTCACTTCGACAATCCCTTCTTCTGAACGTTTCCCGCAGCTAATGCGAATTGGCAGTCCAATTAAATCACTGTCTGTAAATTTCACTCCTGCACGCTCTCTGCGATCATCGAAAAGTACATCATAGCCCTCTTCTTTTAAGCGCTCGTACAATGTTTCAGCCAGTTCCTTTTGTGCATCGTTTTTCATATTCAATGCAAGTAGATGAAGATCATATGGCGCAACTGTTTCTGGCCAGATAATTCCTTTTTCATCATGATGCTGTTCAACAATAGCAGAAAGGGTTCTAGAGATGCCGATGCCATAGCAGCCCATGATCATTGGCTGCGCGCGTCCATTTTCATCGAGGTACGTTGCATCCATTGCCTCAGAATAACGCATGCCCAGTTTAAAAACTTGTCCTACTTCAATTCCTTTTGCAAACTGGATCGTGCCTTCTCCATCTGGAGAGACGTCCCCTTCTTGAATCAAGCGAAGATCTGTAAATTCTTTCACTGACACGTCACGTGCAGGGTTTACATTAACATAGTGAAAATCCGATTCGTTTGCACCTGCAACTGCATTTGTCATTCCTTTTACAGCGAGGTCTGCATAAATCTCTACTTCTGCCTCTAGCTTAACAGGTCCAACAAATCCAGGTTCTGTTCCAATGATTTCTAGTACTTCCTCGCGTGAAGCAAGCTCTACAAGCTGTGCTCCTACTAAGTTCTTTAATTTCACATCATTTACTTCGTGATCGCCTCTTGTGAGGACAAGAACATACGCATCGTCTACTTTAAATAAAACAGATTTGATACATGCAGAAGGAGCAACTTCTAAGAATGCAGCAACGTCCTGAATCGTTTTTACTTGCGGCGTGTGTACTTTTTCAAGTTCTTTGAAGGTCGCAGAGTTTGCTTCTTCTTGATACACTACCTCTGCCATTTCAATATTGGCTGCATAAGAAGAGGTATTAGAGTAAGCGATGGTATCCTCTCCTACTTCTGACAGCGCCATAAACTCATGTGTATCTTTTCCTCCCATTGCACCAGAATCTGCAATGACTGGTCTAAAATCAAGACCGACTTTTGAGAAAATATTGGAGTAAGCTGTAAACATTTTATTGTATGTGTCATCTAGGCTCTCTAATGAAGAATGGAATGAATAAGCGTCCTTCATAATAAATTCACGTCCACGTAATAACCCAAAGCGTGGTCTTTGTTCATCGCGGAATTTTGATTGAATTTGATAAAGTGTCAAAGGAAGCTTTTTATACGATTTCAATTCGCTGCGTACTAGTGATGTGATCACTTCTTCATGTGTTGGGCCAAGTGCGAACTCGCGGCCATGACGATCTTTCATACGCATAAGTTCTGGACCGTATGTATACCATCTTCCTGACTCTTGCCACATTTCTGCCTGTTGCATCACCGGCATTAACAGCTCAGCTGCCCCTGCCTTTTCCATTTCCTTGCGAACAATGGATTGAATATGCTGGATGACTTTATGAGCTAGCGGCAGATAATGATAGATACCGCTTGTATTTTGTCTAATGAATCCTGCTCTTACTAATAGCTGATGACTTTTTGCCTCTGCATCTGCTGGCACCTCTCGAAGAGTTGGAATGAAAGTCAGGGATTGTCTCATGTCGTTACACCTCATTTATGAAATAGGACTTCTCACAAAAACTCTTGTTTCCCATGATGAGAAACAAGAGACATTGGTTTTTATAAAAATAATCGCTGGATGTCATTCCACGTAACTACTAGCATTAAGAGCATGAGGAAGGCCACACCAATGAAGACAACAAGTGCCTCTTTCTCACGATTAATGGGTTTGCCGCGAATGGCTTCAACGAATAAGAAAAGTAAACGCCCTCCATCTAATGCAGGAATCGGTAATAAATTCACAATTCCTAGGTTGATACTGAGGAACGCAGCAAACTGCATTAATGTTAACACACCTTGCTTTGCTACTTCTCCTGTCATGTCATATATTCCGACAGGACCTGCAAGCATATCTAGTGAAAATTGTCCTGTGACAATCTTTTGCAAGTTCGTTAAGATCAGCCCTGCTGTTGATATGACAGTCGTTCCTGATGATGAAATGACTTTTAGAAATCCATTTTCCGTTGGCGGATAGGAACCAAAGCGGCCAATGGTTTTTCCATCTGCCTTCACAGCTTCTGGTACAACTTGAACAGTGCTTTCTTTACCGTCTCGGTCAATGATGACATTCATTTTTTTATCAGGATTCTTTTGAACCGTTTGGACAACGTCTGTCCAAGAATTCATTTTATCCCCGTTAATTGAAACGATTTGATCTCCCTGCATGAGTCCAGCTTGCGCCGCCCGGCCATCTTGCGTGAGCTTACCGAGTACAGGATCATCCACGGTTACACCTTGAATAAAACCTAAAGCCACTAAAATCACATATGCCAGAATAAAGTTCATAATCGGTCCAGCTGCAATGGCTTTAATACGCTGCCATACCGTTTTTGAACCAAATTGACGATTGTATGGCGCAATTTGAATTTCTTCACCATCTGCAATATAGAAGCTTGTTTGACTCACATTGTAGCCAGTCAGAATATCTTCATTTCCAGCTTCATATCCTGAGATTCTCATCGAATGATCTAAATCAATCTGTTCGACTTCGATCACAAGTGCATCAGGATATTTCTCTTTATCATTTAAAATGATTTTTTCTACTTCATTTTGCTCATTGAATAAGAGCCCCACTGTATGACCTGGTTTAATTTCAATGACCTCAGGGTCCTCTCCAGCCATTTTGACAAATCCACCGATTGGAAGAAGTCTAATGGTATAAACAGTTTCATTTCGTTTAAAGGAGAAAATCTTCGGCCCAAAACCAATTGCGAACTCGCGGCATAAAATGCCTGCGCGCTGCGCCATAATTAAATGGCCAAGCTCGTGGAAAAAAACGAGCGTTCCAAAAATAATAATAAACGCAATCACTGTATTCACGAACATACCACCTTATGCGAGGATTGATTGAACAAAGTCTCGTGTATCTTTGTCCACTTCATGGATATCTTGCAAACTAGGCTTTGAAATCACATGATGTCTGATCAGTGCCTTTTCAATCAATTCTTCAATTTGCAGAAACGTTACTTTGCCTTTTAGAAATGCATCAACGGCTATTTCATTTGCTGCATTAAGTGCAGTAGGCATTGTCCCTCCTATTTTACCTGATTCGTAAGCAAAATGTAAGCAGCGATACCTGTTAAAATCCGCTTTTTGGAAATTCAATTGTCCAATCTCCCAAAGGTTCAATGATTTTGCTTCTTTTAATGGCGCTCTGTCAGGGTAAGTGAGCGCATATTGAATCGGAACCCTCATGTCAGGTGTACCTAACTGAGCCATGACGCTTTTGTCATGGAATTCTACCATGGAATGGATGATGCTCTCTTTATGTAACAGCACATCAATTTGGTCATATGGTATATCAAACAGCCAATGCGCCTCAATCACCTCGAGCCCTTTATTCATCATGGTCGCTGAGTCAATGGTGATTTTCGCTCCCATGGACCAGTTCGGATGATTCAGCGCTTCTTCAACCGTTACACCTTCAAGTTCAGTTCGTCTCTTATCTCGGAAACTACCACCTGAAGCTGTCACGATTAATCGTTCAATGTTTTTAGCTTGTTCACCTTGCAAAGATTGAAAAATAGCGGAGTGTTCACTATCGACAGGAAGTAAAGGCACTTCATATTTTTTGGCGTACTCTTTTACTATATGACCAGCTGTCACAAGTGTTTCCTTATTTGCAAGTGCGATCGTCTTTTTTTGTTCAATAGCCTTTAATGTAGGGACAAGCCCAACACTTCCTACAAGTGCATTAACCACAACGTCCACTGCATCATAGGTCACTGCCTCAATGTTCGCTTCATCACCAGCAGCCATTTTGACATCGTATGCAAAAGAATGACCTTTTAAGATGCGATAAGTCTCTTCGTTTAGGCACCCGACGAATTCAGGTTGAAATTGTTCAATAATGGGAATGGCCTTGTCTACATTTCTGCCAAACGTCATGGCATTCAGCTTAAATTTGTCTGGGTGCTGCCTCATCACATCTAATGTTTGTTCTCCAATTGATCCAGTTGCGCCTAATAGCGAAATATATTTCAAATTGCCACTCCTTCTCTCGTTCAATTAGTTTCTATGAGGTTAGCTAGCAAACATGGCCAGCAGTAAATATAAAAACGGCAGAACGAATAAAAAGCTGTCAAACCTGTCCAAAATCCCGCCATGACCAGGGAGTATTGTTCCTGAATCCTTCACATGGTAATGACGCTTTAAAGCAGATTCCACAAGGTCGCCAAGCTGTCCAAAAATACTTAACAAAAGGGTAATAAACATAACAAGCAGATATGATGGCAAAAATCCTGTAACCGCCTGAAACACAAGTGACAGCACGACCGCTGTGACGATTCCACCGATAAATCCTTCTACTGTTTTGTTTGGGCTGATCTCTGGCCAAAGCTTTCGTTTCCCCATAGACTTCCCAATAAAATAGGCACCTGAGTCAGTGGACCAAATAATCACCGCTGCGAAGAAGATCGCACTCATGCCATATAAGCCTCTAATTTGAATAAAATAATAGAAACTAACGCCAATATATAATGTGGCTAATATAACAAAAGCAACCTCATCGAATGTGAAAGAGTTTTTGCTCAGAACTGTATAAGTTAAAAGGATTAAGACAGCGAATAAAGCAATCTGCATTTTTGATGCGTCTACGTTCGGGAAGAAGCTATTTTCTCCACCCATTAAAAACCAAAGCAATATTAAGCTGACAATACCAGGAAAGCTGAAAATAGAGATCTTTTTCATTCTAAGAAGCTCAAAAAGAGCGACACTTCCCATTAAATAAATCAGCAGGGTAAATGGCATTTGTCCATAAATCACTGCAAGCAAAAACATTGCAGCTGCCAAAACACCCGTCAAAATTCTTTGTTTCATCTGCACCACCCTCTAAATTCCACCGAACCTCCGGCCGCGGCGCTGGTACTCTCCGATAGCGCCTATGAAATGCTCATCAGAAAAGTCAGGCCAAAGCACATCCGTAAAGACAAACTCGCTATACGCAATTTGCCAAAGCATAAAGTTGCTTAATCTAATTTCTCCACTTGTGCGAATAAGCAAATCCGGATCTTGAAGAGATTCTGTCATTAAATAAGCTGAAAACATCTCTTCTGTGATGTCTACTGCCTTAAGCTTACCTTCTTTGACTTTTTCAGATATTTGTCTGCATGCTGAGACGATTTCTGTGCGCCCTCCATAGTTGAGCGCAAAGTTCAGAACGAGTCCGTCGTTATTCTCCGTACTCTTTATTGCGTTCTCTACCGCTTTTTTTGTATGTTGCGGGAGGCCTTCTGGATCACCTGTTAAACGCACACGGACATTTTCCTCTATGAGTTCAGGCAGGTAGATGTTTAAAAATTCTTCAGGAAGCTTCATTAAAAAATCTACTTCTAATTTTGGACGTTTCCAATTTTCCGTAGAGAAAGCATACAAAGTTAGCACTTTGACATTGAGCTCATTTGCAAGCTTTGTCATGCGCTTGACGACTTTCATTCCTTCATGATGTCCTGCTACCCGTGGAAGAGCACGTTTCTTCGCCCATCTTCCGTTCCCGTCCATGATAATGGCGATATGTTCAGGAATTTCTCCATTTATTATGTCTTCTTTTGTCAGGCTTTCTAAGTTGGAAGCTGCTATTTGCTGATTCTTCCAATTTTTGAGTATATTGAGCATGAGATTCCTCCATCACCCAAAAAGGTTGCGTTCCCGCTAATAATATAGTCATCAACAGTATTAACAAAAAAACCCCCTGTAAACATGAAGAGGGGCTTTCACTATTATCTATTGTACATAGTTTTTTCTTAAACTTCCATGATTTCTTTTTCTTTATCTTTCGTCACGTCATCAATTTTAGCGACATATTCATCTGTCAATTTTTGAACATCCTCTGTAGATGATCTTAATTCATCTTCAGTGATCTCCCCATTTTTCTCAAGCTTTTTCAAATCATCGTTTGCATCACGACGAACGTTACGAACAGCTACTTTTGATTCTTCTGAGTACTTTCTCACAACTTTTACAAGCTCTTTACGTCTTTCTTCAGTAAGTGCAGGGATCGCAATGCGGATCACATTTCCGTCACTTGTTGGCGTGATGCCTAGATCTGACTTTTGGATTGCTTTTTCGATATCACCGATCGCTGTTTTATCGTAAGGTGTGATAATAAGCATACGTGCTTCAGGCACTGTGATCGACGCAATTTGGTTGAGTGGTGTTTGTGCACCGTAATAATCAACTGTCACTTTATCTAGTAGTGAAGCATTTGCCCTGCCAGCGCGAACAGTTGCTAGTTCACGTCCGTATGATTGAACGGCTTTTTCCATTTTTTCTTTTGTTTGGTTCAACACTTCTTTTGACACGTTATTTCCCCCTCACGATCGTTCCGATTGATTCGCCACTTACGGCACGTTTAATATTTCCTTCCTCCATTATGGAGAATACGATTAAAGGAATGTCATTGTCCATACATAATGAGGACGCTGTAGAATCCATGACTGCAAGACCTTCTTTTAATACATCAAGATACGATAGCTTATCATATTTTACTGCATCCGCATCTGTACGTGGATCAGCACTATAGACTCCGTCTACATTATTTTTGGCCATTAAAATGACATCTGCTTCAATTTCTGCTGCACGAAGTGCTGCTGTTGTATCTGTAGAGAAATAAGGGTTACCAGTACCTGCAGCAAAAATCACGACTCGTTTCTTCTCCAGATGACGGATCGCTTTTCTTCTTATGTATGGCTCTGCAACCTGTCTCATTTCAATAGAGGTTTGTACTCTAGACTGAATCCCAAGCGTCTCTAGGCTGTCCTGTAATGCCAGCGAGTTCATCACTGTTGCAAGCATACCCATGTAGTCTGCTGTTGCTCTGTCCATTCCTAAGTCACTGCCTGTCTTACCGCGCCAAAGGTTTCCGCCACCTACGACGACTGCAACTTCAACATCAAGTTCTGCAATTTCTTTTACTTGCTTTGCAATGGATTGAATGACAGTTGGGTTAATTCCATTTCCAGCATCACCTGCTAGTGCTTCGCCACTTAGCTTCAGTACAATGCGATTATATTTCGGTTTGCTCATGATAACCTCCAAGTGTAAACTATACCGTCTCTTATTATGCGCAAGAAACGGCCTTTTGTAAATCAATATCCTCTAAAAAATAGGGAACACAGTGCTTGTGCTCCCTAAAAAAGCCCCAGAGAGCTTTTCAAACATTACTTTTTCACTTGGCTCATGACTTCTTCAGCAAAGTTGTCTTGACGCTTTTCGATTCCTTCACCCACTTCATAGCGAACGTAAGTTTGAACAGTTGCGTTTTTCGCACCTACAACTTGTTTCACTTTTTCATCTGGGTTTTTAACGAAAGCTTGGTCAAGTAAGCAAATTTCTTCGAAGAATTTGTTTAGACGGCCTTCCACCATTTTAGCTACGATGTTTTCAGGCTTTCCTTCTTGAAGCGCTTGCTGCGTTAATACTTCGCGCTCACGGTTTGCTTCTTCTTCAGACACTTGGTCACGAGAAATGTATTTAGGATTTACAGCAGCAACGTGCATTGCAATGTCTCTTGCAATCTCTTCATCAGTTGTTCCGTTAAGAACAGTTAATACACCGATGCGTCCGCCCATGTGCAAGTAAGAACCAAATGCAGCGTTATCTTCTTTCGTGATGAGAGAGAAACGACGTAGAGTGATTTTCTCTCCGATTTTCGCAATTGCAGATGTGATATGCTCTTCAACTGTTGAACCATTTTCCATTTTAGAGGCATGAGCTTCTTCAATTGTTGCAGGTTTAGCAGCAAGTAAATGATCAGCAAGTTCGTTAAGAAGTGTTTGGAATCCTTCGTTTTTCGCAACGAAATCAGTCTCAGAGTTCACTTCAAGGATGACGCCTGTGTTGCCGTCAGTTTTGATAAGAGTTAATCCTTCTGCCGCAATACGATCTGCTTTTTTCGCAGCTTTTGCGATTCCTTTTTCTCTTAGAAGATCGATTGCTTTGTCGATGTCACCATCAGTTTCTGTTAACGCTTTTTTACAGTCCATCATACCTGCACCAGTTTTTTGACGCAGTTCTTTTACTAATTGAGCAGTAATTGCCATTTTACATTTCCTCCTTCTATGTTAAAACACGGATTAATAGGTGAAAAAAAGGTGATAAAAGGCATTTCCCTCTTATCACCTTTTGAATAGGTTACGCAGTTGTTGTTTCAGTTTCTGTCGTTTCTCCTACAACAGCTTCTTCTTCGCCTTGTTTAGACTCAAGAATCGCATCTGCCATTTTAGCAGTTAGAAGTTTTACAGCACGGATTGCATCATCGTTTGCAGGGATCACAACATCAATTTCATCTGGATCACAGTTTGTGTCAACGATACCGATGATTGGGATATTTAGTTTACGAGCTTCTGCAACTGCAATGCGCTCTTTACGAGGGTCGATAATGAAAAGTGCATCTGGAAGACTCTTCATGTCTTTGATTCCGCCTAAGAATTTCTCAAGACGCTCTAATTCTTTTTTCAGTTGAACGACTTCTTTCTTAGGGAGAACTTCGAATGTGCCGTTTTCTTGCATTTTTTCAATATCTTTTAAACGCTTGATACGTTTTTGGATTGTTTCAAAGTTTGTTAACGTTCCCCCAAGCCAGCGTTGGTTTACATAGAACATACCAGAACGGATTGCTTCTTCTTTCACTGAATCTTGTGCTTGTTTTTTCGTACCAACGAAAAGGATTTTTCCTCCGTCAGCAGCAAGGTTTTTCGTGAAGTTGTAAGCTTCCTCTACTTTTTTCACCGTTTTTTGAAGATCGATGATGTAGATACCGTTACGCTCTGTAAAGATGTAACGCTTCATTTTTGGGTTCCAACGGCGTGTTTGGTGACCGAAGTGAACACCAGCTTCTAGCAATTGCTTCATAGAAATAACTGACATTTTGTTGCCTCCTAATATAATGGTTTTTTTCCTCCGCTTAAATCATGTCCACATAAAACTGCGCCACGGCAGCACCTTCATATGAATCATCAAGCGTGTGTATTTAACACCAAGAAATAATATAACACATGATGGACTGACAATCAAGAATCCTTTACAGCTTTCCGCTAAATTTCAATAAAAGCTCGATTTCTGTCTTACCAGTTTTTAGTTCTTTCGCTATTTCTTCTAGTGTCATCCCTTGATCATATAAAGCTTTCACTTGTTCTTGAAATGTTTCTTCTATTTCACTTTCACAAGGTGCAGCAGCTTCTGTTTCAAGACTTGGAACGGGTTCATTTACCTTCTCTTCCTGCACCTCAACTTCGCTAAGAAGAGCCGACATCAGCTCTTCATCAAAAAAATCAGGGGAAGCAGCTGCAGCTTTTGATAGTTTGTCATTCTCTTCTTTGACTTCCATTAAAAATGCAGCCAATGTATTTTCCGTTTCTTCAAGTAGCTCTCGCTGTTTTTGTTCGGTTGCCTTCAGCGAATTCATTCTCGTGTATAAAATAATCACAAAATAAATAAGTGCAGCATGAAGCATGAAGCTGATCAGCCATAACATATTTTTTCACTCACTAACTCTTTAAGATTGAATGGCTTTATCAAGCAAATGCTTAAGCTTGAACAATGCCTTTGAATGAATCTGGGAAATGCGGGAGGTGGATAAGTTAAGCACTTGACCGATTTCCGTTAATGTCAATTCCTCTGTATAGAAAAGACTAATCACAAGCTTTTCTTTTTCCGAAAGCTCTGTGATTTTTTCAGCAAGCTGTTTGATCAATTCGTCTTTTAGCATTTTCTCTTCAGGTGTCACAGACTTTTCGTCCCGAATCATGACTTGGACGTTTTCTCCGTCTTCTTGATCATGCAACTTCTCGTCAATTGAGAGCAAATTCGCAAAGAAGCCTTCATTCATGGTTGTAACAACATCCTGTTCACTCATGCCTAGCTCCTTGGCAACCTCCGTTGGCGTCACATTTCGTAAATAACGCTGTTCAAGTTTTTCAATAGCCGCTTCTACTTTTTTTGTTTTTTCTCTTGATGTACGAGGCAGCCAGTCCTCTTTACGAAGACCGTCGATGATGGCCCCGCGAATTCTGAAGGATGCGTATGTATCAAACTTCAGATCTCTTCCGGGGTCAAATTTTTCAAGGGCATCATATAAACCGAGCATCCCTAGACTGATCAAGTCTTCTTTATGCACTGACTTCGGGAGACCGATGGAAATTCTTCCAACATGATATGTGACGAGCGGCATATAGCGGCGCATAAGATCATCTCCAGCAGCTGGGTCCTTCCACTCTTTCCATCTAGCCCATAGCGCCTGATCTTCGTAATTTAAGGATTGCATCTTTCTCCCCCTATACTTCCTTAGTTATATCTTCATAATCCCTTGCTTCACAGTACGGATCTCAAGCTCTGTCGTAAGCGGATCGAATTCAATCGTACGGCCATTGTTACCGCCCATGTCCTCACTAATGATCGGGATATGGTGAAGAGACAAATGTTCTTTCACAGCTGATACGTTTCTAGGTCCAATTCTCATCAGATCATTGGTTGACTTAAACTTAAACATTTCCGCTCCACCAGCGAGTTTCGCCTTTAGCGCATGTTTGCGCGCTCCTTCTTTTAAGAGCAGATCAATTGTATGCTTGACACCTGTATCTCCATATTTGGCCAAGTTCTCCACTGCCCCTTTTGCAAGAGATGAGTCAGGAAGCATGACATGGACAAGACCTGCCAGCTTTTTCTCTTGGTCAAACAGCACAAGTCCTACGCAAGAACCAAGACCGGATGTCCGAATGCGATCTGGTGATTTGACAAGCTGAACATCCGCTATACCAACCTTTACAACTACCGGAATCTGCACGTTCATTATAGGTTACCTAATGCTTTGAACAGTTTGTCAAACGATTCAAAGTCTGGTAATAGAAACATATTTCCTTTCAGCTCTTGCTTATTTTGATCATCAAAAATCGATGTATCAATCACAATCGCCTGATCCCCAAGAGGACTGAACTGCATTAGCCCTTCACTAATCACAGCCCCAAACATGTCAAGAGTGACATCTGGAACACTTGGATAAAGCTGCAATTTTGTCAAATCTGCAAGGGCGGATAAATAAGAGCCTGCTAAAATATTTCCTAATTCATGCAATGCGGACGTCCCAAGTACATGCTCATGAATGGTATCAATATCAAATGCCGGATCCTGTACAAGCTCTCTCACAAATTGCTCTGCTTGCTCAAACGGCATAATAAAAAAGATAGAACCGGATATATCTCCTTCCATTCGCAGAAAAATGCTTGCAACTGGAAGATCTGCACCGCCAAGGAAATCCATTAGATCTTCAAACGAGAGAACCTTAACAAAAGGAACAGCCATATCGATTTTACGATTTAATAGGTTGGCTAGAGCAGACGCTGCGTGGCCTGCCCCTATATTCCCAACCTCTCTCAATACATCTAGCTGTTCATCTTTAATTTCACTGAAAATGCTCATTTCACATCCCCCTTAATGAACAGGCGCAATATTCTTATCGAGGACCGCACCAGCATGAATGATATTAAATAGACGCTGGTCATGCTTAATGATGCCTGTCACCCATGATTGCCCTTCTTTTTCAGAATCAGGAGAAGATTCTACCTCTTCCTGATTTACCGTGATGACATCGTTTGCCTCATCAACAATCCAGCCGACCTCAATGTCACCCACGGAAACAATAATCATTCTTGTTTCATCCGTAATCTCGTTTTCAGTTGATCCAAGTCTGACTCTGAGGTCAATGACAGGAGTTACCACACCGCGCAGATTAATGACACCACATATATAAGGGGCAACGCCAGGAACTCTTGTCGGCTGCTGCCATTTTTCAATGGACTTTACTTCTGATACTGAAATGGCGTATTCTTTTTTGTTTACGATAAACACAATCATCTTTTCACCAGTTTTGATATCTGTACTCATTTCAGACCGCTCCTCTATTGTTTTTTACTTGATCATTGCATTACAGTCAACGATGAGTGCAACCTGACCGTCACCTAGGATTGTTGCGCCTGATATCGCAAATACGTTTGGTAAATAATCTCCTAGTGATTTCAATACAACCTCTTGCTGACCAATAAATGAATCGACCACAAATGCTGTCAGTTTATCTCCTTTACGGACAACGATGATGTGCAGTTCTTCCTCTAATTCATTCGCATTTGGTACGTGGAACTGTTTCTTCAAGTATACAACTGGTACGATAAATCCGCGGAAGTCAATGACTTCACGATCATGCGTTTGAAGGATGTCGCTTTTCTTAATCACAGCCGTCTCAATAATAGAAGAAATCGGAATCGCAAATGTCTCCTCTTCCAGTTTTACAAGAAGAACGGAGATAATCGATAATGTGAGTGGAAGCTGGATAGAGAACAATGAGCCTTGTCCTTCTGTTGAGTTAATGCTCACAGAGCCACCTAATGATTCTAGCTTGTTTTTCACGACATCAAGTCCTACACCACGGCCTGAAATGTCAGAAATCGTATCAGCTGTAGAGAATCCTGCTGCAAAGATCAGTGAATCAATTTGATGATCTTCAAGGGTTTCCACTTCTCTTTCGGTAATAACGCCGCGCTCTAATGCTTTTTCAAGCACCTTTTTACGGTTAATTCCACCACCATCATCTTCTACCTCGATGAAGACGTGGTTTCCGCTATGATAAGCCTTTAATAGGACTGTTCCTTTTTCTGGCTTGCCTTTTTTCACACGTTCTTCTGGCGATTCAATGCCATGATCTAGACTGTTTCTAAGTAAGTGTAAAAGCGGATCTCCAATCTCGTCGATGACTGTTCGATCAAGCTCTGTCTCAGCGCCTTCAATGATGAGTTCAATTTTTTTATTGAGCTCTTTCGTCAATTGACGGATCATACGCGGAAACCGGTTAAACACAGTTTCTACAGGTACCATTCTCATGTTCAGGATGATCGATTGCAGGTCGCCAGAAATACGTGTCATTCTTTCCACTGTATCGGTAAGTTCGTTGTTTTCAAGCTCTTTGGCAATCTGTTCTAAACGCCCTCTATCAATGACGAGTTCTTCAAATAGATTCATGAGAGAGTCCAGACGATCGATGTTGACACGAATTGTTTTTGTCCCGCCGGGAGCTGCACCGTTATTGCCATTTGCTTTTGGTACATCGTTTGCTAGTGCTTTAGCAGCAGGGATGGATGCTTCTTCTTTTTTCTGTTCAGGTTTTGCTTTTTGTTTTTCAGCAGCGGCAGTTTCTTCAAATGCAGAAACTTCAGAGATTTCAACATTTTCAACCTCTGAGATCGCCGTCACGATTTTTTTCACTTCATCCATCGGCTGTTTAGATAGACAAGAAATGCTAAATTCAGATTCAAAATCTTCTGATTCTAAAAGTTCTGCATTCGGGACCGTTTTGACGACCTCGCCTGCTTCATTCAATCTTTCAAAAATCATATAGACACGAACCGCTTTTAATAAGCATGCGTCGCTTAATGTCACTGTCAGCTCATAGCATTTGAAGCCTTGTTCTCTGGCTTCATCAAGAACCGTTCGCTCAAATTCATTATAATTCAAGTCGTTAACAGCATTAGCTGATGCATCAGCTAATGCTGCCTCTGCATGGCTTCCTGTCACATCTAACTTTTTACTAATCTCTGTGACATCACGTTTACCATCTCCGCCTTCTGCAATAGATTGAACCATTGCTTCAAGATGATCGAGTGCTTCAAACATCGTGTCCATTGACTCGGGAGTGACAATCATTTGTTCAGTCCGGATGGCATCAAACATGTTTTCTAAGTGATGCGTTAACTGAGCCATATCATCAAAGCCCATCGTTGCACTCATGCCTTTCAATGTATGAGCCGCTCTGAATATATCATTTACTAGCTGCAAGTCAGTTGGGTTCTTTTCTAATTCAAGAAGTTTTTCATTACAAGTTTGTAAGTGTTCTCTGCTTTCATCTAAAAAGATATCTAAGTATTGGTTTACATCCAACATATTCACGCCCTCTCTTTATTCATGGAGCTTATAATTGCATGTGCGATATCATCCACATGCCTTGTTTCATGTGCAAGGCCTGCTTTAATGACTGATTTAGGCATTCCGAAAACAACACATGATTCTTCTTTTTCTGCAATGACTTTTGTATGACCGCTTGCGACCATTTTTTTGACACCTTCTGTACCGTCACTACCCATCCCTGTCATAATGACAGCAATCTTCTCATAACCTTTTATGTTACTGATGGATTCAAATAAATAGTTAACAGAAGGTTTGTGGCGGCTGTAAGTGTCCTCTGAGGACAGCCTGATCACTAAAGTCATCCCTTGTTCATGAAGTGACATATTCATTCCACCAGGAGCTATGTAAGCCACTCCATTTTTAACGATGTCTCCATCTTGTGCTTCTTTAATCGTAATTTGTGATAAATGGTCCAACCTAGTAGCAAGTGATGCCGTAAATCCTGCCGGCATATGCTGCACAATCAAAATTGGCGCCTTTATGTCCTTTGGAAGCTTCGTTACAACTCTTTGAAGCGCCCTTGGTCCTCCAGTAGATGTTCCGATTGAAATAATCTTTTGGAGTGAGCCGCTTTTGACTTCTTGTAGACGTGTAGCAGCTACTGGACTTGGCGGCTTGATGACTAGCTTAGGAGAAACCTGTTTCTCAGTGCGTTTCCTAGACAGGCCTGCCGCAAGTACCCGCTCTACAATTTGGCCTCTTACTTTGTGTAAATCGAGCGAAATACTTCCTGAAGGCTTTGTGACAAAGTCAAAAGCACCGAGTTCTAAGCAATGGATGGTTAAATCCTTCCCTTGCTTTGTCTGGCTTGACACCATAATCACAGCAAGGTCGTGATCAGCCAGCATTTGCTTTAATGCTTCTGTTCCATTTAAAACAGGCATTTCCACGTCTAATGTGACAACATCTGGATTCAATTCCTTGATCCTCTTTAAGGCATCTTCCCCATTACGCGCCGTTCCTACGACTTCAATTTCTTGCTCGGCACTTAGAAAATCACTAATGAGCTTTCGTATAAAGGCCGAGTCATCTACTACAAGCACTCTAATCATGAGTCCACCTTCCTCCTTTTAAAAAAAGAGGACAACTTATCTATAAACGTATGCTGCTCTCTCCGTGACTCTCTTATCTGCTGATGATAAAGTGTTTCTGCCAGCATCTTAATGGTTTTACTCAGTCTTGAATGAGGCTGCATGATATAAAATGGGATCTGTTCAGCTACGGCCTTAGGAACCGCAGGATCATCGGGTACAGCCCCAGCAAAAATAAGCTTTCTATGAAGAAATGATGTGACTACTCCTGCTAATTTCCGGTAGGTTTCAGACCCTTCCGACGGAGTTTTACACCGGTTGACGATAATGTGCACAGACTGTTCAAACTGATGAATGGCTAAATGTTTAATCGCGCTGTAGGCATCCATGATGGAAGTTGGTTCCGGCGTTGTCACGACCACCACTTCTCCTGCTGATAAAACAAAAGGCAGTTGATCTTTTGACAAGCCTGCACCCATATCAAAGAATATACAATCGAAATCGCACATCATCCTCTCCATCTCCTCTAGAAAGAATGACCATTGATCCTTATCTAAAGAAAACAACTGTTCGAGCCCGCTTCCGCCAGAAATGTAATAAAGGTTGTCAGTTCCTTTTGTTATGGCCGCTTGAAAGGGTGTCTTCCTGACGAGAAGATCGAATATGGAGCTAATCGACGTTTTCCCTAATAAAATATCAATATTCCCCATGCCAAAATCAAGGTCGATAACGAGCACTTGCTTGCCTGTATTTGCGATAGAGAGCGCCATATTCAGCGTCAAATTCGATTTGCCCACCCCGCCTTTACCGCTCATGACTGCAATGGTTTTCGCTTGTCCGCTAGAACGAAGAGGCATCGGCGTTATCGTCTGACTTTGCTGAACAAGTTTTCTTAAACCTTCCGCTTGGTCAGGCTTCATCATTGTAAAACCATCCTTGTTAAATCAAGGGGAGAGCTCTCGAGAATATCCTCAGGCACATTTTGGCCATTTGTTAAAAAGCCAAGCCCAATTTGGGATTCTACCATGATGTGAAAGATCGTCCCCATCGTGTCTGTTTCATCTACTTTTGTAAAAATGAATTGATGAATTGGAATGTGCGCAAAACGTTTAACTATGGCTTTCATGTCCTGATACTTCGAGGTTGCACTCATGACGAGAAAACTTTGAATGGTTTCGTCAAATGGAATAATAGCTGTCAGCTCTTTGATATATGCTTCTTCTTTAAAGTTACGACCTGCTGTGTCGACGAAAATATGATCATAATCTTTAAAGAGCTGCTGCGCTTTGACAAAATCTTCTCTTGAATAACAAACCTCAAGCGGCGCCTTTAGCAATTCAGCATATGTTTTCAGTTGTTCGATCGCGGCAATTCGGTACGTATCCGTTGTAATAAAAGCGATTTTCTTTTGCTGCTGAATGGCCGTTTTAGCAGCCAGCTTTGCAATGGTTGTCGTCTTACCAGCCCCAGTTGATCCAAACAGCACAATGTATCTCGAACGAATTGTCGGCTCATCTGAGGTGTGAGTTGGTAGCATGTCTGTGAGCAGTTTTTCTAGTTCTTTTTTAATTTGGTCTTCCTTGACAGCACCCTTTGTTAAAAGACCTTTTAAGCATTGATCTCGGGTCGCATCATCAAGTCCTTGATCCTTCAGCTTTTGATCAATCGCCATGAGTGAATCAGGCAACATTCCAACATGGCGCTCGTTCCTTGCATAATCTAAATGGTGAGATTTAGAAGGCGCCGCTTTGATTGCCTCAACAGCATAAGATGGCTCTTGTACCGGCTTTTCAATTAGTTCCTTTTTCGGTAAAACTGGTGCAGGAGGCACTGAGCTTAGCCCTTTACCAGCTCTTTCTTCAAAATCTTGATCTAGCACCGCAATGACCTCTACCATTTGTTGTTTCTTTAAACCAAACAGCTTTCGTTTGACAACGGTTTTTGAATTTAAAATGACGGCATTCTTACCGAGCTGCTGCCTGATTTGAATTGTTGCCTCCTGCATAGAATTCGCTGTGATTTTTTTCATTTTCATTAGATATCCACCACTCCGATGCTCTGTACTTCTACATTTGCTTCTAGTTCGTTATAAGATAGTACCGGTAAATCTGGGAAATACCTTTCTAACAACTGCTTGACGTACATTCTAATAGGAGGAGAGCATAATAGAACCGGCGTTTCCTGACGAAGCGAAAGTTGTTCAATTTCTTTAGCCACTGATTGAATCACACTTTCAGAGGATTCTGGATCTAACGATAAGTAGTTTCCATGCTCTGTTTGCTGTACGCTGTCAGCAATGACCTTTTCGACTCGACCTGAGCATGTCACGACTTTCAATAATTCATTCTCCCTTGCATATTGTGCGGTTATCTGTCTTGCTAGCGACTGTCTGACATACTCTGTTAACAAATCTGTATCAGTCGTTAGTTTTCCATAGTCTGCAAGCGTCTCAAAAATGGTGACAAGGTTTCGGATGGAGACCTTTTCTTTGAGCAGCTTTGCAAGCACTTTTTGGATATCACCGACCGCTAGCGGATTTGGTGTTATCTCATCCACTAAGACAGGGTAACTTTCTTTTAGATGATCGATTAATTGCTTTGTTTCTTGTCGTCCGAGCAGTTCGTGTGTATTTTGCCTAATCTTTTCTGTGATGTGAGTAGACACAACAGAAGCTGGGTCCACGACCGTATAGCCAAGCATTTCTGCCTGATCTTTTTCTGCTTCTGATATCCATTTTGCCGGTAGACGAAAGGATGGTTCGATTGTTTCAATTCCTTCAATTGGATCATCATCAGGCGTTGGGGACATGGCTAAGTAATGATCAAGCAATAGCTCACCTTTTGCCACTTCGTTCCCTTTAATTTTCAACCGGTATTCATTTGGATTAAGCGCAATGTTGTCTCGAATCCGTACTACTGGAATGACAAGACCTAATTCGAGGGCCAACTGCCTTCGGATCATGACAATTCGGTCTAAGAGATCACCGCCCTGATTTGCATCAGCGAGTGGGATCAAACCGTAGCCAAATTCAAATTCAATGGCATCCATTTGCAGGAGGTGAATAACACTTTCTGGACTTTTCATCTCCTCTACCTCGGCCTGTTCCTCCAGCACCTCTTCGATTTCTTCTTGATCCTGTTTGTTTTTTGACATCATATATGCACCAAGTGCAAGGAATCCTGCGATTGGTCCAGTCAAAAGCACGCCAATTGGTGTAAATACGCCGAGAAGGAAAATCGTTCCTGCTGTGACGTAAAGCATGGTCGGAAAAGCAAACAACTGTCCAGTAATATCTGAACCAAGGTTTCCGTTAGATGCAGCCCTCGTGACAACAATCCCTGTTGCTGTTGAAATAAGGAGTGCCGGAATTTGTGAAACAATTCCGTCCCCAACCGTTAAAAGGGTAAAGTGGGAAGCTGATTCTTGAATTGACATTCCTTGCTGGAGCATCCCAATAATGATTCCAAAAATAATATTGATTATGACGATGATAATACCTGCGATGGCATCCCCTTTGACGAACTTACTTGCACCATCCATCGCTCCATAAAAGTCTGCCTCTCTCGCTACTTTTTCACGGCGATTTCTTGCTTCACTTTCTGTCAGCATTCCTGCATTTAAATCTGCATCAATACTCATTTGTTTCCCTGGCATCGCGTCAAGCGTAAACCTTGCGGCAACCTCTGATACACGCTCAGCTCCTTTGGTGATAACGATAAACTGAATGATGATCAGAATCAGGAAGACAACTAGACCAACAAGTACATTTCCTCCAACAACAAATGAACCAAACGTTTCCACAACCTTCCCAGCATCTCCTGTTGATAAAATAGAACGTGTTGTAGAGATGTTAAGCCCTAAGCGAAACAAAGTTAAGAGCAAAAGCAATGATGGAAATATGGAAAATTGCAGCGGTTCTTGCATGTTCATTGTGGTGAGAAGCACGATAAGCGCAAGAGAAATATTAATAATGATTAAAATACTTAATAGAATTGGCGGAAACGGTATGACCAGCATCGCCACGATTAAAATAACACTGAATAAAACAGATAAATCTCTTGCTGACATGCCTGTTCTCTCCTTTTAAAACCAAAAATTCATAACATCTTTTGTTTCGTTTTATATACGTAAGCTAAAATTTCAGCGATGGCCTTAAAGTATTCTTCCGGCACCCCCTGATCGATGTCGACTTGATCATAGAGAGCGCGTGCGAGCGGCCGGTTCTCTACAGTCATGACATCGTGCTCTTTCGCAATCGTTCTAATTTTCAAAGCCAAAATATCTGTTCCCTTTGCCACAACAAAGGGGGCGTCCATCTTTTCTTCGTCATATTTCAAAGCAATTGAGTAGTGGGTCGGGTTTGTAATGATGACGTCCGCTTTTGGGACTTCCTGCATCATCCGTCTCATGGCCATTTCCCGCTGGCGCTGTTTAATTTTTGATTTTATGAGCGGGTCACCCTCTGATTTTTTATACTCATCTTTGATGTCTTGCTTGGACATCCGTAAGTTTTTTTCATAATCAAATTTCTGATACATGTAATCAAGCCATGCTAAGATCAGAAGAGCCCCTGCTGCATATAACCCCATAATCAAGGTCATATTTGCAACGAAATGGAGCGTTTCCTCCGCTGTTAATAAAGGAAGCCGCAAGATTTCATCAAAGTGCATCCATAGTGCTATAAATGTCGCAAAACCAACAAAACCAATTTTCAAAATGGATTTCAACAGCTCAACGAGTGCTCGAATACTGTATATACGTTTAAATCCTTTAATTGGATCGAGCTTTTCTAATTTCGGTTTGATCACTTCTGTCGAAAAGAGAAACCCAACTTGTAAATAGTTACTGAGCACCCCTGCCAGCATACCAACACCAAGAATCGGCATAAGGAGGAGTCCTGTTTCTTGAAGCAATTCCAAGAATAGTTGATGAATATTAGATGTGCTAATTTTCATTAGCATTTTTGTTGAATAAAAACGTTCAATGAGCGCAATAATACGCTCTTTCATAAAAGGCCCAATAAAAAAGAATGATAAAAAGATTAATAGAAATGAGATGGCTGTATTGACGTCGGTACTTTTGGCAACCTGCCCTTTTTTTCGTGAATCCTGTCTCTTTTTTGGCGTTGCTTTTTCTGTTTTTTGACCTGCGAAAAATTGCAAGTCAAGTCTAAGCTTTGTCATCATGACGAACCACCGACCAATGCTAGGAAATCCCTCATGGTAAGCACAATCGTTTCAAATGTATTTTGGACGACACCAAAGATCACGCCCATACAGATGATGATCATAATAAAACTCACACCCATTTTAATAGGAAGTCCGACAACAAATACGTTTATTTGTGGAACTGTACGTGCCACAATCCCTAATGCGAGATCGACTAAAAACAAACTTGCTACAACAGGTGCTGAGATTTGAAAGGCAATGATGAACATTTGGTTGAAGCTCTTTGAAATAAAGTAGGCAAAGGATTCACTGCCGAAATTCAGCGCGTACTGATCAACTTCAATATATTGAAAGCTGTAATATATACCATCTAGCAACAGGTGATGTGCATTAGTCGCAAGCATCAGCAGCAGTGTGACCGTATAAAAAAATTGCCCCATCAGAGGTGTTTGCGCCCCTGTTTGCGGATCAATAATATTGGCGATCGCAAAACCCATTTGAAAATCAATGAATGAGCCGGCAATTTGAACAGCTGTCACCATGATATATGCAATCAGCCCAAGAAGGAGCCCGACTATTGCTTCTTTCACCGCAAGCATCATATAAAGACCGTCTATGTCAAGTGCTGGCGGTTCTTTAATTGTGCTAAAACTGATGACAGCCAGAAAAAGTGAGAATCCAATTCGGTGAACAGCAGGTATTGTTCTATGCGCTAAAAGCGGTACTGTCACAAAGAAAGCAGTAATTCGAATAAAAACAAGAAGAAAAGCAGGGAATAATTCTATAATTGACATCATTCTTTAACCTGCAAATCGATCTAAATTCGAGAACAGCTCTGTCGTAAAGGACACAATTGTTGAAAGCATCCAAGGACCAAACACAACAAGGCCAATGAGCACTGCAACAATCTTAGGAATAAACGCAAGCGTCTGTTCTTGAATTTGGGTTGTCGCCTGAAACACACTGACAATCAGCCCCACAATTAGCGCGAGCGCTAGAAGCGGCCCGCTAATAAGCAATACAACATATACTGATCTTTCAGCCATCGTAATGACAAATTCTGAACTCATGTTTTAAGCACCTACTCTAAAAGCTTTGCAGCAAAGATTTAACAATCAAGTACCATCCATCGACTAAAACAAATAACAATATTTTAAAAGGGAGCGATATCATAACCGGTGGAAGCATCATCATCCCCATTGACATCAGGACACTTGCAACCACCATGTCAATAATTAAAAATGGAATAAAGATCATGAAACCAATTTGAAATGCCGTCTTTAATTCTGAAATTGCAAAAGCTGGTACCATTGTCGTTAACGGAATATCCTTAATCGATTCAGGTGTATCCATTTTTGCGTAACTAAGAAATAAAGCCAAGTCTTTCTGCCTCGTATGTTTACTCATAAACTCTTTGATTGGCACTTCAGCTTTTTCATACGCTTGATTTAACGTAATGTCATCATTTAAAAGCGGCGTAAGTGCCTCTTTATTAATCTCTGAGAACGTGGGTGCCATAATAAAGAATGTGAGAAACAAAGCAAGTCCAACAAGCACTTGGTTCGGCGGCATTGAGTTGGTTGCAAGTGATGTTCTGACGAACGAGAGAACAATCACGATCCGAGTAAAACATGTCATTAAAATGAGAATGCCTGGTGCAACCGAAAATACGGTCAAAAGTAAAAGAAGACGGACAGACGTGCTAATATTTCCTGCACCGCTGGAATTAAATAAATCGATAAACTCATTCATTTTGTTTCGGGCCTTTCTTTCTGACTTCTGATTGGGTCTTTTTCAATTCGGCTAGCTGCGCCTTTAAATTAGCTGAAAAAGAAGAAGTGGTTGGTTGTTCATGCTTCTTCACCTGCGATGTGAATTTTTGAACGATCTTTGGTAAATCTGTTTTGCTTTCCATCGCTTCTTCATATTGTTTCACAATCGCTTCACATTCTTGTTCATCATCAATTTCTTTTAGAAGCTGAATCGAGTCTGCTACGCCGACAACCAATACTCGTTTGCCCACTTTGATAAGCTGGACCGAACGGTTTTGGCCGACCGTGGTCCCGCCAATATTTTCAACATAGCGGAATGGTTTGAGTAGGCGGTTTTGTTTACCAACAAATCTCACCAATCCATAAATGAGCAGGATGACAAAAAGTAAGGCACCAATCATTTTGACAAAATCCATAATGGAGACAGAAGAAGAGGGAACTTCTTCTGTCGGATTCGTTTGATTGTCAGTGGTTTTCTTTTCTGTATCCTTTTTGCTTTCTTTCTCTCCTTTTAGCCAGTCATTCACTGTGCCGTTTTCAGGATCGTTCGATTCAGCGAGCAGTGACGCAGGCTGAATCATCAAGAAAAGCATAAAACTGATCATTGCTATACATATCAAACATTTTTTCAACAAGTCTTACACCCTTTTTTAGCCCAACGTTTTATTAATTGCTTCAAGTACGCGGTCTGCCTGGAACGGCTTTACGATAAAGTCTTTTGCACCTGCTTGAATGGCATCAATGACCATTGATTGCTGTCCCATCGCAGAGCACATGATGATCTTTGCAGAAGCATCAATTTGTTTAATTTCTTTTAGCGCTGTAATCCCATCCATTTCTGGCATTGTGATATCCATCGTGACAAGATCTGGAGATGTTTCTTTATATTTTTCAACAGCTTGTGTGCCGTTTTCTGCTTCTCCTACTACATCAAATCCGTTTTTTACAAGAATATCCTTGATCATCATTCTCATGAAAGCAGCATCATCTACGATTAATACCTTAGTAGCCATTTACTTATTCTCTCCCTATATGTTTGTTTATGTTAAATTAGAAAGTCTTTCCGACTGACTTAAAATGTCAGTTACACGAACACCAAAGTTCTCATCAATGACAACGACTTCACCTTTGGCGACGATTCGTTTGTTCACCAAAATGTCTACTGGCTCACCCGCAAGTTTGTCCAGTTCAATGATACTTCCAGCTGAAAGCTCAAGTACTTCTTTCACACTGCGCTGCGTTCTTCCAAGTTCCACCGTAATGGAAAGCGGAATATCCATCAGCATTTCAAGATTTCCTAGCTGACTCGTTGTATGCTGAGGCTCATTGAATGCTTCAAATTCAACTGGCGTCACATTTACAGGTTCTGCTGGATTTGGCTTCGCTTGTCTTTTTGGAGGTGCAGCTTGCTGTGCAGGAGCAGACTGTGTTAACGGAGCTGCCTGCTGAGGTTCAGATGCGCTCTGTGGCGTTTCTTGAACTAGTTCTTCTTCTGGTGTCGGATCTGTTAATTCTGCGATCAAATCCTTCGCAAATGTAATAGTGTAAAGCTGCATAATATTTGAATCTATGAGTTCACCTATTTTTAATCTGAAGGATACTTTGACAAGCATTTTTTCAGCTGGAATGCGCTCTGTGCCTTCTCCTTCTTTGAAATCGAGTAATTCGACGCTTGGAGGAGAAATGTCAACCTTTTTGTTAAAGACTGTAGACATAGATGTCGCTGCAGAACCCATCATTTGGTTCATGGCTTCTTGCACTGCACTTAAGTGAATTTCACTTAAAGAAGGGTCAGCATTTGTTCCATCTCCGCCCATCATTAAGTCTGCAATGACTGCCGCATCTGTTTGTTGGATGACGAGCAGGTTACTTGCACTAAAGCCTTCAGTATAATTCACTTCAATAGCGACATACGGATGAGGAAACTCCTCATTCAACTTGCTTTTTTGAATCACTGAGACAGTTGGAGTTGTAATCTCCACTTTTTGATTTAATAGAGTTGAAAGTGCTGTTGCAGAGCTACCAAATGAAATATTTCCGATTTCTCCAATGGCATCTTGCTCCATTGCAGAAAGGACTGTATCAGGCTCTATATCGTCATTGCTGCCTCCTTTAAGGAGCGCATCGATTTCATCTTGTGATAATTTACTTCCATTTTTATCCATATTATTCACCTCTTATGTCGTGATCTAGAATTTGAATCGCCTGTTTCCGATTCATGCGGCCGGCCTGTCCCAAGAATTTCGGTTTATTTCCGACCATAACAGTAAGAGGCGCGTTTACTGGTTTGTCCAAGGCAATACAATCACCAATTTCCAAATTCAAAAACTCTTCCACCGTCATTTCCGATTGTCCAAGCTCTGCGACTACCGGTATTTTGGCCGTCATAATCTGTTTTTCAATGGCCTTCGTTTCTTCTTGTTTCGGTTCATTTCGTTCAGACTGCATCCAGTAGTGTACAGACAGCTTCGGAATGATTGGCTCTAATACAACGTGAGGAATACATAGGTTGATAACCCCGCTCACCTCACCAATCTGTGTATTAAGCGAAATGACGACAACTGTTTCGTTTGGTGACACCATTTGAACAAACTGGGGATTTACCTCAAAATCTGCCATTTCTGGCTCGATGTCGGTTATGGACTGCCACGCTTCTCTGTAATTTTCCAAAGCTCCCTCAAACATGTTTGAGATTATCTTTGTTTCTATTTCTGTAAGTGATTCTGTCTTATTATGACTAATCCCAATCCCGCCCATCAGCCTGTCCATCATGGCATAACCGATTGTTGGGTTCACTTCAAGCATGATTCTTCCTTCAAGCGGGCTAACGTAAAATAAGTTTAATAACGTCATATTAGGAATCGAACGAATAAATTCTTCGTAAGGTACTTGATCAACCGAGCTGACAGAAATTTGAATATATGATCTTAGCTGCGTTGAAAAGTGAGTAGTGAGTAGTCTAGCGAAGTTATCGTGAATCCTTGTTAAACTTCGAATCTGGTCTTTTGAAAAACGCAGTGCACGTTTGAAGTCATACACCTTCACTTTTTTCATCGTTTCTTCTTTTTTCAGCTCTTCTGCATCCATTTCGCCTGTAGATATGGCTGATAATAATGCATCGATCTCATTCTGAGAAAGCACTTCTCCTGACATTTCTTCACCTCCATCGTGTCAATTAATCGCCTCTATTGCAGATTAAAGGAGGTTATATAAACTTCTTTCACCTTGCCATCTTGCAAATAGTTGTTCACTTTATTTTTGACTTGTGTTTTAAATTGTTCTCTACCTTTTTTACCATCAAGTTCCTCAGCATTCGTCTCTGATAAAATGTCAATCACGGCATCTTTTACTTGGAAACTTCTTTTTTCAAGCTCTTCTTTTGCTTTTTCAGAATCCGTTTCAATATTTAGTACAAGTTTGACAGCATTTCCTTCAGATTTTAAATTTGTGATAATCTCAGGAATTTCAACAGAAGCTTTTACGACTTCATCTGCTGTAGGCTCTTTTTCTGCTTTTGCTTTGTCTGACCCATTCAGCAGAAAAAAGACGCCTCCTCCAATTCCGACAATGGCAATAATCATGATTAGCATTACTACGACTAATTTCTTCTTCATTCAAATTCCTCTATTCCTTGATTCAATGAAATGACTTGGATTTTTCTGTAGAAAGAAATAATCTTTTCTTGGAGCTGCTCTTCATCTTCTTTCACAACGATTTTCTTTCCATTGGCTAATGTAATAGTCGTGTCTGGAAAGCTTTCGATTTGCTCGATATGGAGAGCGTTAATCATAAACCCTTTGCCATTTAATCTTGTCACTTCAATCATAATAAGCAGAGAAGCGATAAACTCTCCCCCTACCTCCTATCGTTTCAGATTCACAAGCTCTTGCAGAATTTCATCAGCGGTTGTAATTGTCTTTGCATTCGCTTGGAATCCACGCTGCCCGATGATCATTTCTGTAAACTCGTCTGTTAAATCAACATTTGACATTTCAAGTCTACCTGTTTGAATCACACCAGTTCCTTGTTCACCAGGTACAATAGGATCGCTTGGTGCACCTGAGCTTAACGTTTGTCGGTAAAGATTGTCACCGGCTTTGTCTAACCCTGCTGCGTTACTGAAAGAAACGAGTGATACCTGTCCAACGATTCTCGCTTCATTGTTCTCAACAACCGAAATCGTCCCGTCTGGCCCAACACTTACACTTGAAACACCTTCTGGAATAGTAATTTTTTGACCATCCATTCCAAGCAGGTAGTTTCCATCAGGTGTGACCAAATTTCCTTCTGAATCAGGCTTGAAGTTCCCTGTTCTTGTATAAAGAATTTCTCCTTGCCTTTCGATACGGAAGAAGCCATCACCATTGATGTAGAAATCATACGGGTCATCAGTATTTTGAGCAGAACCTGGTGACATAATTTTGTCAATAGATGATAGAGATGACCCTAAACCTACCTGTTTTGAGTTGATCGAACCAGAATTGTTTGTTGGTCCACCAGCACTTGCAATCGTTTGACTTACCATATCTTTAAAGGTGATACGGCTCTTTTTGTATCCGTGTGTATTAACGTTTGCCACATTATTGGCCACGATATCTAATTTTGTTTGGAAGTTTTTCATTCCGCTAATTCCTGAGTATAGTGAGCGTAACATTTATTTTCCTCCTCGATTTGTTTACGATTTTTCTCCAACAGTTGTAACGTCCCAAGGGCTGATTTTCGTTCCATCCTCTAGATATAAGAAGTATTCATTATCTATGTTTTTCACAGACTTCACAGTGCCCGATATCTCTTTATCATCTTGTTTGCCCTCTACTTCTTTACCAATCCAGCCTACATACGTATTAAAAGGATCTTGGTGTGCAACAAATGTAGACATGACCATATTCAGCTGGGTGATTGATTCGTTCATATTCATTTGCTGCTCTAAAGAAGCAAATGTTGCAAGCTGCGTGACAAACTCACGGTCATCAATTGGGTTTGTCGGATCTTGGTTTTGTAGTTGAGTAAGCAATATTTTCAAGAACTGATCTCGACCGAGCGTGTCATTTTTATTTGCTGCACTTGGAGAAGTGTCCGCTGCTGTGTTTGGTCTAATTGTAGGATCAACGGTTGCCATTAGATCTCCTCCTCTTCATCATCTGACCCAACAAGAGCATCCAGTACATCTTGGAATTCCGCTTCCTGTTTATCAGGCTGCTGAAAACTCTGTCCTTTTGACTGCTGCTTGTCTTGTTCACTAAACTGTCCAAATAACGGCTGTTCATTTGATTGAAGCGGTATATGGAAACGCTCCACTTGAACCGACATATTCGGAAGTGCCTGTTTCAACTGTGGCAGATGCTGCTCTAACAGCTCTTTTGCTGCCTGCGTCGAGGCTGTAATTTTACTCGCATACACACCGTTTTGTTTCGTTAGTTGAATGGTAATAAATCCAAGATTTTCTGGATTTAATCGAACTGTAAAGCGTCCACTTGATTTGCCGAACGGCGTAAACTTCATTTGCTTCCAAGTGTTTAGAATTTGCTGATCAACCGTACCTGGTTTTTCATCAGTTGTTTGCATATGCTGCACAGGAGCAGCTGATTGCAGTTGAAAAAACTGCTTATCACCTTGGAGAAGCGTATGGGTCATTTTTTTTTCAGAAGCAGGTGCAGCTATACTTTGTCCCTTGACGACTTCTTTTTTTGGGAGCCATTCAAGTAATTCAGCACCTTTTGCTTTAGACGAGAGGGAAGATTGCCTTGGAGAGACTAATTCTTTTAACTCTCCTATGGAAATTTTCCACTCTTTGTCTGACCCTTTCGCATTCGCCATCATATGGTGGATTAACTGGTTAAAGTGTTTCAGTTCACTTTGGGACATAGAGTTCAGCTTTGATGCTGATCCCTGCGAGAAGAACTGCTCTTTTACTTGTTGAATGAGCTTCTCATCTGCCCCGTTTTTCCAAAGAAAACGGATGAATTCTTCACCTTTTTCTTGAATATCCTGCACAAGTTTCGCATCAGAGCTGAGCGGTTGTTGGTTAAGCAATTGATATAACAAAAAGTGGACTTGTATGAGCTGTTCACTATGTTCAGCATCTGGTTTATTAGCTTGATCACCATAAATGGTTAATTCCATTTTTTGAAATAACTCTTCAAGTGACTGTAGTTCAGATGCATCGAGCTTTTGACCTTGAAGCATTTGAAGCGCTCCAAGAAGATCTCCATCGATCCCTTCTTCAGGTGATTGCATCCATTTTTCAATGATTTGCATCGCATCGTTGATAGAAAGAGAGAATTCCGCTGGCTGAGAATTGACTTGGCTGCTTTGAGCCCCTGCACCACTAAGCAATTGTTTAAACAAACCGCGTGCAGAAGATGCGCTGCCTCCCTTCAGTCCAGAAAGACTTTGAGAAGATTGCTGTAAGGCTCCAATATCCAATAGCTTCACTTATTGCCCACCCCCATTTTCACTTTCTTCTTTTTTGGCAAGCTCTTTTGTAAACGTTGCTGCCTTCTGAGGTGTTAGTTTTGATAAAATGTCCGTCAGCTTATTTTTACTAAGCTCCTCAAGAATCTCCAAAGCCTCTTCATCACTTAGTTCTGATAGAATCTTGGAAGATTTTCTAGCATCCATACTTTCATAAATGCTGGCAATCTTCCCTTTTAAAGACGCCGCAGTATAAGAGGATGTGCCCGCTGAATTATTGCTTGACGAACTGTTGGATGAACTGCCATTTGCTGACGTATTATCAGTTTCATTCTCAGATGTTTTTTCAAGTGAACGGATTTTTTGATTCAGTCTTTTAATCTCTTCATCACTTGTTTTCAAGTCTTTTTGTGCAATTTCGAGTTTATTCTTTTGCTCTTTAATGGTCTCTTTCAATTGTTTCAGCTCTTCATCACGTTGATCAATATGTGAAGATGGCATTTTTGAGCTGTTATCTGAACCAACCAAGTTACTAATCACTGGAATGTTTTGGAGTGGTCTCTTTAGATCAAAACCTGCCATATAAAGGATTGTGCCTGTCACAATCACAAACACAACCAATGGGATGATCACAATAAACAAAATCCATTGAAATTTACCGTCGCTTGATTCCTTCGTTTTTTCTTTCTGAGGCATTCATCTCGACTCCTAATGTCCTTGAAACATGAATTGGTTGATAGTGATATCATCCATTTCTTTCATTTCAATTGCCTTATGTTCAAGGGAAAACTTTGCAAATTGCTTTTCTTTCATTTTTTCAAACTTTTTAAACTCAATATTTTTTTCAGTTAAATCAGATTGTTTTTCATTCATTTGATGACGTTTCATGATCACAAGTTGCTGATAATGCTGAATGGTGTTATCTAAGTTGGTCACAAATTGCTGGTAATGACGCATTTCTTGGACACTCATCCCACTTCTCAGCTTTTCTTCTTTACTTTTTTCTATCAGCTCTTTTTTACTCATATTTTCATAGAGTTTTTCAGCGGCTTGTTCAAATGCCGATACGGATTGTTGATACGCTGCGAGTGATTTGTCTTTTTCACTTTCTTTCAGTTCTAAGAGTTTTTGAAATTTGTATTGATATCTCACTGTATTTGTCAATCCTCTCTATTCATCAAACTGAGCAATAAACTCACACTTTCTTCTATAGAGATAGCCTCTTCTACATCCTGCTTCAAAAATGAAATCAGATGAGGATAAGCCTGCATGGCCTCATCAATATCTTTAGAGGAGCCTTTTTTATATGCTCCAATGTTAATGAGGTCTTCAGCGTTTTGATAAGTGGATAAAAGCTGACGGAACCAGTTGGCCGCTTCCTTGTGATCATGACTTGCTATATTGTTCATGACACGGCTAATACTTTTCAGAATATTGACAGCGGGAAATTGTCCTTTGTTGGCTAACGCACGATCAAGTACAATGTGGCCATCTAGGATCCCCCTGACTGTATCAGCGATCGGCTCATTCATATCGTCACCATCAACAAGGACTGTGTAAAACGCAGTGATGGAACCAAGCTGATTTGTTCCAGTTCGTTCAAGCAATTTAGGCAGTATAGCGAACACTGAAGGTGTAAATCCTTTTGTAGTTGGCGGTTCGCCAGTTGCAAGACCTATTTCCCTTTGGGCCATGGCGACCCTTGTGACAGAATCCATCATAAACATGACATTTTTCCCTCTGTCTCTGAAGTATTCGGCAATGGCTGTCGCTGTATAGGCTGCTTTTAGTCTCGTCAGTGCGGGCTGGTCAGAGGTTGCGACGACAACTATCGATCGCTTAAGTCCTTCAGCACCTAAATCCTTTTCGATAAACTCACGAACTTCACGGCCACGCTCTCCAACAAGTGCAATAACATTTAGGTCGGCCTCTGTCTGTTTTGCAATCATTCCCATTAGGGTACTTTTCCCAACACCACTTCCAGCAAAAATCCCGATCCTTTGCCCAGTTCCAACTGTGAGCAGACTGTCGATTACTCTGACACCAACGCCCATCTTTTCTCGAATAGGCGGCCTGTCCATCGGGTTTGGGGGAGATTGATCTGTCGAAACAGGTGCAAGTCCTTTTGGAAGTATACTGCCGTCCAGCGGGTCTCCAAACGCATCAATGACTTCACCAATTAAACCAGTCCCTACTTTGACCTTTAACGACTCACCTGTCGCTTCAACAAGACTGCCTGGCGAAATTTTAGATGCTTCAACATAAGGCATAAGCAGAATGTTTTCTTCTCTAAAACCAACGACCTCTGCTTTAATCGGATGATGTTTACTGCCCTTTTTATGAATGAGGCACACATCTCCGATAGAACTCTCTGGCCCCTTGGACTCGATCATCAGCCCAACAACTCGATTGACTTTACCAAATCGTTTGTAAGGATCGGCTGTTTCAATCGTTTCTTTTAACACATCCAAGTTCATTTGTGATCACCTGAATCAATCACTTCTAATAATTTTTCTTTTAACTGATTCATTTGTGTATCAACACTCGCTTCCACTTTTCCAAAGCTTGTTTCTACGTAACAAGTACCTTTTGGCGCTTTTTCATCCAAATAAAAGGCAAGATGTGTATCCTTTTGAATGATTCTAATCAATTCATCTTTATATGCCATGACATGCTCGTAATGTTCAGGATCGACATAGATGGAAATATCGTCATATTCTTTCACTTCTGAAATAACCTGCTTCACAAGAGTCAAAAATTGATCTTTTGTATCCTCAGCTGCATACCAAACTCGTTTAGCGAGTTCAAAGGCCAGTTCCACAATCTCTTCAGCAGAGCTTTCAATTTTTGCTTCATAGTCCTGCTTCGCAAGGCTGACAATTTCATTCGCTTGATTAAGAATAGATTGGTACTGCACATTCGCATCTGCTTCCCCCTTTTGGAAGCCTTCTTGATAGCCTGTTTGTTTCGCATCTTCAATGAGCTGGATTCTTTCTGCTTCAAAATCGGCTCGTCGCTGATCGATTTCAGCCATTGTTTGTTCTAACTCACTGTTTGCTTGTTCTAAAATACGGATTGCTTGATCTTCTGCATCACTTAGCATAAGCTGTGATGCTTCTGTTTCATTGAACAGCTCTTCTTTATGATGTTCTCTTTTGAACTCTACTTGCTGTAAAGGAATCGTTTGCCGTCCTTGTTCAGGAATAACAGATGTTTCATGTTTGATAATCCTAGACAATAATATCGTCTCCTCCGCCTCGAGCTATGACGATTTCTCCAGCTTCCTCGAGTCGTCTCACGATGCTGACAATACGGGTTTGCGCTTCCTCGACATCTCTAAGCCGGACAGGTCCCATAAACTCCATTTCTTCTTTGAATGTTTCGACCATCCGCTGAGACATATTACGGAAGACAATTTCTTTGACCTCTTCGCTAGCCACTTTGAGAGCGAGCAATAAGTCATCATTTTCAACATCTCTGATCACGCGCTGAATCGCTCTGCTATCAAGAGTAACAATATCCTCAAAGACAAACATACGTTTCTTAATTTCATCAGCTAGCTCAGGGTCTTGAATTTCAAGTGTGTCTAAAATGGTCTTCTCCGTCGCACGGTCTACACCATTTAACACTTCCACCACCGCTTCGATCCCACCCGTTTGGGTATAGTCTTGCGTAAACGTTGAAGAAAGCTTTTGTTCAAGAATGCGTTCCACCTCATTGATGATCTCTGGAGATGTGCGGTCCATTAAAGCAATTCGTCTCGCAACCTCTGTTTGGACTTCCTCACTCAACTCAGATAAGATTTGACCAGCCTGTACTGGATCTAAGTAGGAAAGAATGAGCGCAATGGTTTGTGGATGCTCATGCTGAATAAAGTTTAAAATTTGCTCTGAATCAGCTTTTCTTGCAAAATCAAATGGTTTTACTTGCAGCGAGGATGTCAATCGGTTTAAGATGCTTTCCGCTTTGTCCTCACCGAGTGCTTTTTCAAGTACTTGTCTTGCGTACATAAGACCGCCTTGTGATATGTAGTCCTGCGCGATGGCAATATTGTGAAACTCTTCGATGATTTCATCTTTTTTAGCAGTATCTACACTTCTTACATTGGAAATTTCTAATGTTAATTTTTCTATTTCGTCTTCAGACAGATGTTTGTATACAGAAGCTGACACGTCTAGTCCTAAGGAAATCATTAGGATTGCTGCTTTTTGTCTGCCTGTTAGTCGATTTGGATCTTTTCTCGACATGTGTATTCCTCCTAATCCTCGGACAGCCAGCTGCGTAGCAATTTAGCAAAGTCTTCTGGTTTTTCTTTTGCCATTTTTTCAAGCTGATTTTTTCTCACCATTTCTTCTGTTTCTGGCTCAGTATCGATATCAGGAACATGGATTGGTGTACGTTCATCAAGCTCAAACTCTTCTTCCTCTTCTTCCTCTTCTTTTCTGCGATTACGCACAAGAAGAATAATGAGAGCGATAATTGCAAGTAGTAGCCCACCGCCTACAATATAAACCCAGATCGGAATATTGTTCGAAGGGTTTTCTGTTGTAGTTTGCTGTTTACCATCTAATTTTGATACAGATAGAACGATTTTGTTATCTAAGTCAGCTTGAGTGAGTGCTTGACCATTTGTGTACTCTTTGTCAATTGATGTGCTAATAATTGTTGAAAGAATCTTTTTGATATCATCTTGCCTTTCAGCTGTTAGAGAATTCACATCGTTTGCAGTTGGTGGTTCAACCAATGCCTGAATGCCAATGTCTCTCACTTTATAAGGACTTTCTTTGATATCTTTATGGATGCGGTTTACCTCATAATTGATGCGATCTTCGCTCTTTTCGTAATCTCCGCTTTCATTGGCTCCATCTGCGCCTTGATAATTTGTCACATCATCGGCGCCTGTTCCAGCTGTGCCTCCAGCTGCTGCACCATTCCCTGAATAGGTTTCAGCAATTTTTTCAGCACTGACAGCGATGCCTTGCATGTTTTCTTTATCAACTGGTTCTACAAGGTCTTCTTTTCTTTTTTCTTCAGTAAAATCAATGTCTGTTGTGACCGATACGGCGACCTTATCTTGACCCATCATGGTTCCAAGCAGCTGTTGAATTTTTCTTTGAAGGTTCTTTTCAATTTCTTCTTTTTTCTGCTGCTGTGCATCCATTCCACTTGCATAGGTATCAGAGCTACTGTTTAAGTCGTAGTAGTTGGAATCTTGGTCCATAATGACGATGTTTTCTGTTTTTAAATTTGGCACACTTTTTGAAATAAGATGATAAAGGCCTTTTACTTGTTGCTGAGTAAGCGTGTAGCCAGGCTGAACTTGCAACACAATTGATGTTGATGCATTACTTTGCTCTTCCCCAACAAAAACGGAATCTTTTGGCAGGTTAATCATAACCTTTGAATCTTTAATCCCGTCAATCGTGTTGATCAGATTAGATAGTTCTGTCTGAGTTGCGTCTACTTTCAGAACATCAAATTCATTATCTGTTAAACCGAAGCCGGAATTATTCGCAAAGAAGGAATAATCAATATTTCCTGTCTTAGGGAGTCCCTCTGATGCGAGTTGTACTTTTAAAGAGTCTGCTTGCTTTTCCGGAACTAAAATAGTCGTTCCATTATTTGCAAGTTCGGATTTAACGTTTTTGCCATCCAGTTCCTGTTTAATTTGCCCTGCTTCTGCCTCAGACAAATCTCTAAACAACGGAACCATTTTTTCAGAAGAAGCAAAGATGCTAACAACCGTAATAATGATTGCTAGGGCAGCAACGCCGCCAATCATGAGTATTTTTTGTAATTTTGATCGATTTCGCCAAAACTCAACTGTTTTTGTTCTTAATTGCATTAAAGTACGATTCATCTTAACCCCCGGTCATTCCATTCAGTCTTTTTTTGTCCGCCAGCACCTCCTACATCTGCATTCTCATAATCTCTTGGTACGCTTCGACTGCTTTATTTCGAAACTCCGTCGCAGCTGTGAGTGTCACACTCGCTTTTTGTGAAGCAATCATGACTTCCTCCAGATTGACATCTTTTCCTTGTGCAAGAGCATTAGTATACTGGTCTGATTTCAGCTGTGATTGATTTAATGCCTCAATGGAATTCTTCAGCACATCAGAGAAATCCGTTTGACTTTTAGGTGCAGCCGCCTGCAGTGGCGATGCATTCGTCAATTCATTTGCTTGCTGTGTGGTTTGAAGCTGGAAAGGAGATATTGCGTTAACCAATTCTTTTCACCTTACTTTCCTATTTCTAAAGCTTTCATCAGTATGCTTTTATTCGCATTTAGTGCCGTCACGTTTGCTTCATATGACCTTGAGCTGCTGATGAGATCAACCATTTCCTTTAATGGATCAACATTTGGTGTTTGAACAAATCCATTTTCATTGGCATCGGGATTTGTAGGATCATATTGAAGGTTGAATGGAGTTTCGTCTTCTGTAATTTTCGTTACTTTGACACCGTTTCCTAATTTGCCGCTCGAATTCATGCTTGATTTCAATATAGATGAAAATGATTCACCTGACGGCTGTAATGTGACGAGCTTACGTCTATAAGGTTCCCAGTTGCCATCAACCTGTTTAGCTCTTGTTGTATCCATATTAGCAAGATTCGAGGATACAACGTCCATTCTGAGCCTCTGTGCTGTTAATGCTGAGGCCGAAGCGTTAACGCCTGAAAAAATCGACATCACTTACCTCCTGTCAAAACTGTTTTAAGAGAATTGAACTTTCCGCTCATTCTTTCCACCAACGCATTATACTGAATTTGGTTTTTAGCGAGTTCACTCATCTCTTGATCAATATCGACATTATTTCCGTTTTCTTGATAAGAAGTGCGGTTACTCGAAATAACTGAATAATTAGACCTTGTTTTCGAAAAATCAATGTGACCTTGGTATGTTTTTTTAGCATCTAATTTGCTTGATGCATCATTTAGCATCTCATGAAATGCTACGTTTTTTGCCTTGTAGTTCGGTGTGTCTATATTGGCGATATTATTGCTTATGACTTTTTGCTTAACATTCGCTCTGCCCAAGGCATTCTCAAGGTTGTTTATCGTTCCAGAAAATATATCCAATACCATATACCTCCAATCATATGTATTTCATTCCATTTAATCATGTCGAGATTTGTAAAACCATATGTTCATTGTAAGAAATAATAGGATTAAAGTCTATGATGTATATGTAAAAAAAACTCGTAATATATATCTATTTTATGAGTAGGCTTAAAGACCTAGATTCAAAGCACTACAGAATTGTAAGGTGTTTCTTAA
Source organism: Bacillus stratosphericus (assembly GCF_020524495.1). Taxonomy (GTDB): domain Bacteria; phylum Bacillota; class Bacilli; order Bacillales; family Bacillaceae; genus Bacillus; species Bacillus stratosphericus_B. The sequence continues at coordinate 159,454 of NZ_JAIVLB010000001.1, forward strand.
AAAAAGAGTGTCATTTTTCGGACAAATCCCCTTTTTTTAGATAAAAAACCCCTTTTCAGCATTTTTTAGCCGAAAAGGGGTTTTTGCTTAATGAGACTTTAAGTTTTCAAGTTCAATTAAAAATTTGTTGTTTAACACTTTGATATACGTTCCCTTCATTCCAAGAGAACGAGATTCGATCACACCTGCGCTTTCTAGTTTACGCAAGGCGTTTACGATCACTGAACGGGTGATGCCTACACGGTCAGCAATTTTACTTGCCACAAGCAGCCCTTCGTTTCCATCAAGTTCTTCAAAGATGTGCTCAATCGCTTCAAGCTCACTATATGAAAGAGAACTAATGGCCATTTGGACAACCGCTTTACTTCTTGCTTCTTCTTCGATTTCTTCCGCTTTCTCGCGAAGGATCTCCATTCCAACAACTGTTGCTCCGTACTCAGCAAGAATTAAATCATCATCTGTGAATGTATCCTCCAAACGAGACAGGATTAACGTTCCTAAACGATCCCCGCCTCCGATGATTGGAACAATCGTTGTTAAACCTGATTGGAATAAATCACGATTCTCAATCGGGAAAGCTGTATATTCACTGTTGATGTCAAGGTTTGAAGAAGTTTCAGGGACATTGAATAGACTCTTTGTATATTCTTCAGGGAATTGACGATCTTCAAGCATTTTTTTCATACGTGCATTTTCAATATGTTGATTAATGGAGTAGCCAAGAAGTTTACCTCTTCTACTTAATACGAAAATGTTTGAGTCAATGACATCTCTCAGTGTTTCTGCCATTTCTTTAAAATTAACCGGTTTCCCCGCTGCATCTTGCAGCATTGAGTTAATAATCCTTGTTTTTTGTAGTAAAGCCATAATAATGATCCTCCTAGATTACTTTATTCATTTGTTAAAGTATAAATTGACTTAAGTCTTTGTTATTTGCAATCTTTCCTAGCTTCTCTTCTACATACTGAGGGGTAATGGTCACTGTTTCCATTGTAATATCGGACGCCTCAAATGAAAGCTCTTCAAGCAGCTTTTCAAGTATGGTATGAAGCCTTCTTGCACCGATGTTATCCGTCTCCTGATTGACATGATATGCCACTTCGGCAATCTTATGAATAGCATCGTCAGAAAATTCAAGAGATATACCTTCCGTTTCAAGTAAAGCCTTATATTGCTTTAATAACGCATTATCTGGTTCCGTTAAGATTTTCACAAAGTCTTCTATACTTAATTTATCTAATTCTACACGGATTGGGAAGCGCCCCTGAAGCTCCGGAATCAAATCTGAGGGTTTCGCCATATGAAATGCACCTGCTGCTACAAAAAGCACATGATCCGTTTTCACTGACCCATATTTCGTCATCACAGTTGAACCTTCTACAATCGGTAAAATATCGCGCTGTACCCCTTCACGAGAAACATCTGCGGATGATGCTCCACCACTTTTGGCAATTTTATCGATTTCATCGATAAAAATAATCCCTTGCTGCTCTGCTTTTTGGACAGCTTCCTGACTGACTTCATCCATATCAATCAGTTTTGACGCTTCCTCAGCAGTTAACGCCTTTCTTGCTTCTCTGACGGTCAGCTTTCTGCGTTTTTTCTTTTTAGGCATGAGATTGCTGAGCGCATCCTGCATGTTTATACCCATTTGCTCCATACCCGAGCCTTGAAGCATATCAAACATGGAAGGTTGCTGCTCTTCCACTTCTATCGTGACGTCATGGTCTTCAAGTTCGCCCATAGCCAGCTGGTGTGCAATACGTTTTCTTGTCGATTCAAGCTCTACTTCTTCATTTGAGTCATCTTGATCACGGTCATCTGCATCAGAACTGCCAAACAGCATCTCAAATGGATTTTTCACAGACTGGCTTTTTTTCCTACCAGGGACCAGTAAATGAACAAGACGTTTGTTCGCTTGTCTCTCTGCTTCTTCTTGAACATCTTTCATCTTTTCTTCTTTGACAAGTCTGATCGCTGTCTCAACTAAATCTCTGACCATCGATTCTACGTCACGACCGACATATCCGACTTCAGTAAACTTCGTCGCTTCCACCTTAATAAAAGGCGCTCCAGAAAGTCGTGCAATTCTGCGGGCAATTTCTGTTTTTCCCACACCTGTTGGGCCAATCATTAAAATGTTTTTAGGAACGACTTCATCCTTTAGCTTATCATGTAAAAGACTTCTTCTGTAACGGTTTCGTAAAGCCACCGCCACTGCTTTTTTCGCATCAAGCTGACCAATGATGTATTGATCAAGCTTTTCAACTATCTCTCTTGGGGTGAACGGCTTTTTCTCCATACGTCTCATGTCCTTTCTATTCAAGCTCTTCTAAAGTGATTTGATCGTTCGTGTAGACACAGATTTCTCCGGCCGTTTCAAGAGCAGCCTTTGCAATCTCTCTAGCTGAGAGGTGATCACCTGCATGTTTCTTGAGTGCTCTCCCGGCGCTAAGTGCATAGTTTCCGCCTGAACCGATGGCCAAAATGCCATCATCTGGCTCGATGACCTCTCCTGTTCCAGATACGAGCAAGATGCTTTCTTTGTTCATGACAATGAGCATTGCCTCAAGCTGTCTGAGCATTTTGTCACTTCGCCATTCTTTCGCCAGTTCTACAGCTGCTCGCTTTAAATTACCACCATATTCTTCAAGCTTTGTTTCAAACTTTTCAAAGAGTGTAAATGCATCTGCTACGGATCCTGCAAACCCTGCCAGTACCTTGCCTCCGAAAAGACGACGTACTTTTTTTGCTGTGTGTTTCATCACGACTGCCTGCCCGAAAGTGACTTGACCGTCGCCAGCCATTGCACTTTTTCCTTTATGTTGAACGGAAAAGATGGTTGTTGCATGAAATGATGACATTAAAAAACCTCCTTTTAGGATCGTTTAAAAGCCCTTGGGTGATGAGACATGTACGTTTTTCTTAAAGAATCTTTTGATACATGTGTATACACCTGTGTTGATGATAAATTTGAATGCCCCAGAAGTTCTTGAACACTTCTCAAATCCGCCCCCTCGTTTAAGAGGTGTGTGGCAAAGGTGTGCCTTAACATGTGAGGATGGATATGTAATGTGACTGACGTCTTTTTCATTAATTCAGTTAGAATGAATCGAACGCCTCGATCTGTAAGAGGAGCTCCTCGCTGATTTAAAAACACATGCGTCTCAGCACGGTTTTTCCCCTTAGCTATCAGCTTCTGCCTTCCATCGTCTAAATAAGGGGCCAGTGCTTCATGTGCGTAAGACCCGAAAGGAACATACCGCTGTTTGCTACCTTTCCCATGAACAAGCACTGTATCCATCGATAAATCAAGATCAGATTCTTTTAATGAACATAACTCACTGACCCTCATACCTGTTGCATAAAGAAGTTCTAAAATGGCTTGATTTCTTTGTCCAAGCGTTGTGCTTAAATCAGAAACTGTAAAAAGCTCTTTTAGTTCCTCTTCATACAAAAATGAAGGAATTCGCTTATCTTGCTTTGGTAAGCTAACGAGTAAAAAAGGATTTTCTTTCACAAGCTGTTCTCTTAATAAAAATTTATAAAAGCTGCGAAGCGCAGAGATTTTCTTACTAATCGTTCTTCTTGTAAGGCCTTTTTCATAAGCTTCTGTTAAATAAATTCTCGTATCTTGATAGGATACCTCTTTAAAACCGTTTATTCCTTGAATGTTCATAAATCTGACAAACTCTTCAATGGCTTCTGTATATCCGGAGATGGTTAAAGCTGAATAGTTTTTTTCAATTTGTAAATATTCAATGAATAAGTGGACAAGACGCTGTTTATTCGTCATTTTTACACCTCTTTAAGGCTTTTAAATGGTATCACACATCTTGCTTTTCGTGCAATGTTTTACTACAGAGGTTTCTTAATAGTTTGAATAGTTTCGATTGCGCGCTTAGCGTACTCTGCATACCGTTCTTGTTTGTTTTTTATTCGAACGCCAAGATCTTTCAGCAAACCAAAGTTTGCATTCATCGGCTGGAAGCTTTTCTTGTTTGTTGACGTGATGTAGTGAGCCATACTGCCTATCACCGTTTCCACAGGAAGTGTGACAAGCTCTTCTTCTTTAACAAAACGAGCCGCATTAATCCCTGCCACTAATCCTGAAGCAGCAGATTCAACATAGCCTTCAACGCCTGTCATTTGTCCGGCAAAGAATAGATCATCTCTGTTTTTAAACTGATAAGTAGGTTTTAACAGGCTTGGCGAGTTGATAAATGTATTACGGTGCATCACACCATAACGAACAATCTCTGCTTGCTCAAGACCTGGAATCAGACGGAACACTTCTTTTTGATCGCCCCACTTCAGATGTGTTTGGAAACCAACGATGTTATATAAAGTACCCGCTGCATCATCCTGTCTTAATTGGACAACAGCGTAAGGTCTTTTCCCTGTCTTCGGATCTTCAAGCCCTACTGGTTTCATCGGGCCAAACAGCATGGTTTTCTTTCCTCTTTTCGCCATGACTTCAATTGGCATACAGCCTTCAAAGAAGATTTCTTTTTCGAACTCTTTTAATGGTACAGTTTCAGCAGAAATTAACGCATCGTAAAAACGATCGAATTCCTCTTCTGTCATTGGGCAGTTTAAATAAGCAGCTTCCCCTTTATCATAGCGTGATTTCAAGTACACTTTATTCATATCTATGCTATCTTTCTCTAATATTGGTGCCGCTGCATCGTAGAAATAAAGATACTCTTCACCTGTTAAAGATTTTAATTCTTTTGAAAGAGCTTCTGAAGTCAGTGGACCAGTTGCGATGATTGTTGGTCCTTCTGGAATGCTCTGTACTTCCTCTTGAAAGACGGTGACATTCGAGTGATTTTTCACGCAGTCTGTGACGTTTGCTGCAAATTCATGACGATCTACTGCAAGCGCTCCGCCAGCAGGAACTGAGCTTTCATCCGCTGCTGCAATAATTGCCGAATCTAAATGACGCATTTCTTCCTTTAATACACCTACTGCATTTGTCAAAGCGTTCGCGCGCAATGAATTACTGCAAACGAGCTCTGCAAATTTATCTGTGTGATGAGCTGGCGTTTGTTTGACAGGTCTCATTTCATACAGATTGACTTTAATCCCGCGCTTGGCAATTTGCCATGCAGCTTCACTTCCTGCTAACCCTGCTCCGATCACATTTACAAATTGACTCATTGTACAACTCTCCTATTTCGTCAGTTCTGTTTGATGACATAAAAAAGCAGGTGAACAAGGCTGCTCACCGCTATTTTTGTTGTTCCTCTTTATAATCACAATTCACACATTGAACTTGAACGCCTTTTTTCAGTTTTTTCTCTACAAGCATATTTTCGCATTTTGGACACTTTCTTTCAATTGGTTTGTCCCAAGAAACGAATTCACACTCTGGAAAACGATCACAGCCATAAAAAATCCGGCGTTTCTTTGATTTTCTTTCAACAATGTTTCCTTCGTGACATGTTGGGCATTTGACACCGATATCTTTAACGATTGGTTTTGTATTCCGACAATCTGGAAAATTAGAGCAAGCCATGAACTTACCGTATCTCCCCATTTTGTAAACCATCGGATGACCACATTCTTCACAATCAACCCCGGCGTATTCGGGTTCAATTTCTACTTCTTGCATCTCTGCTTCAGCTTTTTCTACCCGTTTTGCAAAGTCTTGATAGAAGCTGTCGATAATACGAACCCATTCAATCGTACCTTCTTCAACGCTATCAAGTTCTTTTTCCATTTTCGCCGTGAATTCCACGTTAATGATTTCAGGAAAGAATTCAATAATTAAGTTGAGTACAATTTCCCCAAGCTCTGTTGGGGTAAATCGTTTGTTATCAAGTGCGACATAGCCGCGTTTTTGAATGGTATCTAAAGTCGGTGCATACGTAGATGGACGGCCTATACCGAGCTCTTCAAGTGTTTTGACAAGCCTTGCCTCTGTGTAGCGCGGAGGTGGCTGCGTGAAGTGCTGTTCAGGCTCGATATCTTTTGAAAGAACTGTGTCACCCTCTTTTAGATCAGGAAGCATTTTGTCCTTTTCTTCTAGCTGATCGTCCTTTCCTTCCACATATACCTTCATAAACCCAGGGAATTTCACCTTACTCCCATTTGCACGGAAAGTAAGGTCGTTATTTTCAAGATCCAGACTCATTGTATCAAGAACAGCTGGCGCCATTTGGCTTGCCACAAATCGTTCCCAAATCAATTTATAAAGACGAAGCTGATCTCTACTTAGCACGTGTTTGACATCTGCTGGTTTTCTAAGCGTAGAAGTCGGTCGAATGGCTTCGTGAGCATCTTGTGCATTCTCGTTCTTTTTGGCAGTACGCTTGGTTGTACTTAAGAAATTCTTGCCGTACGTTTGATCAATGAAAGCAGATACTTCTTCAATTGCGGTATTTGAAATACGCGTTGAGTCCGTTCTCATATATGTAATGAGTCCTACTGTACCCTCTTTACCAAGATCAATTCCTTCATATAATTGCTGCGCAATCATCATGGTTTTTTTCGCACGGAAGTTTAGTTTTCTTGCAGCCTCTTGCTGCAAGGTGGATGTCGTAAATGGAACAGCCGGATTGCGTTTACGCTCTTTCTTCGTGACTTTTTCTACAGAGAACTTGCTTCCCTTTAGTTTCGAAAGGATTTCTTTTACATCTTCTTTTGTTTTCAGTGGGTGTTTTTTGCCATTGACACCAAAGAAACTAGCCTCGAAGGATTCTTTTCCTTTTAAGAACGTACCATCAATTGTCCAGTATTCCTCTGGTTTGAATTCATTAATTTCTTTCTCGCGATCAATTATCAAGCGGAGTGCAACAGATTGAACACGCCCAGCACTTAATCCCTTTTTGACTTTTTTCCATAAAATTGGGCTGATTTTATACCCAACAAGACGATCTAAAATCCGTCTTGCCTGCTGCGCATCAACCAAGTCCATATTGATCATACGTGGATGCTTAAAAGAATCTTTAATCGCATCTTTTGTAATCTCGTTAAAAACAACCCGGCAATCTGAAGAGAGATCAAGGTCAAGGCTGTGTGCTAAATGCCAAGCAATCGCTTCTCCCTCTCTATCAGGGTCAGCTGCGAGATAAACCTTCTTTGCTTTTTTCGCCGCTGTTTTTAATTCCTTTAAAACTGGACCTTTCCCGCGAATCGTAATATATCTCGGTTCGAAGTCATGCTCAGTGTCAACACCTAGCTGACTTTTCGGTAAATCCCTTACATGCCCCATTGAAGCCTTTACTTTATACTTTTTTCCTAAATAACGCTCTATCGTTTTCGCCTTTGCTGGCGACTCAACGATGACTAAATAATCAGCCATACTCAAAATCCCCCTTAAGAGGTGTTCTCTCTTTATCCATTTCAAAATTCATGTTTATGTTAATTGCACGTATCTAACAGGCAATCGTTAAAAAATTCTTTATGATGAACATCATTATAAACACGAAAAACAAAGTGTAAACTTAAATCCTCACTATTATTAAATATTCCTATGTCTTTTGTCAAACGATATTTTTATGAGAGTTCAGTATATTGAACGCCATGAAAGGAGAATTCCTCTAAAATATCCTTTGTCGAATGCACAAGCTTTGCCCCCTCCTGAATGAGTCTTGCAGGACCTGTGGAATTAGAGTCAAAGATTGATCCTGCAACAGCAAACACTTCTTTTCCCTGCTCAAGTGCTTGGTATGCTGTAATCAAAGAACCGCTCTTTTCTTTGCACTGGATCACGATGGTTCCTTTTGTTAGTGCACTAATCAAACGATTTCTCATGGGAAAGTGCCACTTTTCTGGTTTGATATAAGGCGGGTGTTCTGACAAAAGCAAATGATGCTCTCCCATGTATTGAGCCATTTGCACATGTTCCTTTGGATATACATGCTGAAAGCCACCAGCCACAACACCAATGGTTTTCCCTTGTTTTCTGATGCACTCCTTGTGTGCAAGTCCATCGATTCCTTTTGCCAAGCCACTGACAATTATCCAGTTTTCCTTTACAAGTTCACCAACAAATTTTTTCACACATGCTTCTCCGTAAGACGATGGCACACGCGTACCTACTACACCTAAACTTTTTTCTTCATTTAAATATGATATGTTTCCTTTTAGAAATAACACGGGGGGAGGATCATAAATGTTTTTAAGTGTGCTGGGATATAAGGGTGATGTGATGGGAATCATGTGAATGTTTTGCTTTAAATAGGCTTGAACGATGTGTTGAAAAATGGGGAATTCATTTTCTTCAGCTTGTTTTAAGCGGATAAAGTCAATCGTTTGTAAGGATCGATCCTGTGTGAAATGTTGTGTTTCTTCATTTATATATAATTCAGGATCGACTTTCCACCATTTTGTTAACAAAGAGGGTGAGATGAGGCCTTTTAAGCGGTGAAAAATCATTCTTTCAGACACGTTGTACATACCATTCCTCCAATTTAAGATAGAAAGAAGAAGACTTGTCACAGAACAAGTCTTCTTGTGTCATTAATGCGTTTTACAAGCTTCGAAGAGATTTTTCTCCTTTAACACTTTAATTAAGGTTTCTCCCATGACAGATGGTGTCTCTGCCACTTCAATTCCACATTCACGCATTGTTTTCACTTTTTCATCAGCTGTTCCTTTACCACCAGAAATAATGGCACCAGCATGTCCCATACGTTTTCCTGGAGGCGCCGTCTTACCGCCAATAAAGCCAACAACTGGTTTGGTCATATTTGCTTTCACCCATTCAGCTGCTTCTTCTTCAGCCGTACCGCCAATTTCACCGATCATAATGACAGCATGCGTATCAGGATCTTCATTAAAGGCCTTTAATACATCAATAAAGTTCGTCCCGTTTACTGGGTCTCCACCGATTCCTACAGCTGTCGATTGTCCAACGCCAGCCTCTGAAAGCTGATGTACCGCTTCATATGTAAGCGTTCCAGAGCGTGAAACAACACCAACATGGCCTTTTTTATGAATGTAGCCAGGCATAATGCCAATCTTACATTCTTCAGGTGTAATCACACCTGGGCAATTTGGCCCAACAAGTCTTGTTTTCTTGCCTTCCATATACCGTTTTACTTTAACCATATCAAGAACTGGAATATGTTCAGTAATACAAATGACAAGATCCACTTCTGCATCCACTGCCTCTAAAATGGCATCTGCTGCAAATGGTGCAGGTACATAGATAACAGAAGCGTTTGCTCCCGTTGTCTGTACTGCTTCAGATACAGTATTAAATACAGGAACTCCTTCTACTTCAGTTCCACCTTTTCCAGGTGTGACACCGCCAACAATATTTGTTCCGTACTCAATCATTTGTTTTGTATGGAACAATGCGGTTGAACCGGTAATTCCCTGAACAATTACTCTCGTATTTTTATTAATAAATACACTCATTTAGGTCCCCTGCCTTTCTGCTCTACTTGACTAAAGATACAATCTTTTCTGCCCCGTCAGCCATAGACTCAGCAGAAGTGATATTTAAGCCTGAATCACTCAGGATTTTCTTCCCTAATTCAACGTTAGTTCCTTCAAGACGTACAACGAGCGGTAATGTTAAGCCGACTTGTTTCGTGGCTTCAACAACACCTTCTGCAATAACATCACATTTCATGATGCCGCCAAAAATGTTTACGAAAATCCCTTTAACATTTTGATCTGATAAAATGATTTTAAATGCTTCCGTTACTTTTTCAGCAGTTGCGCCGCCGCCAACATCTAAGAAGTTCGCAGGGTCTCCCCCGTAATGTTTGATGATATCCATCGTAGACATCGCAAGACCTGCTCCATTGACCATACAGCCAATATTGCCATCTAGAGAAATGTAGCTTAGATCATATTTAGTTGCTTCAATTTCCTTCGGATCCTCTTCATCAAGATCACGGTATTCTAGAATATCTTTTTGTCTATATAAGGCGTTGCTATCAAAGTTTAATTTTGCATCAAGTGCCATGACTTTACCATCGCCTGTTACAACAAGTGGATTGATCTCAGCAATTGAACAGTCTTTTTCAATAAACGCATTGTAAAGACTTGTCATAAACTTAACAGCTTGGCCAACTAATTTTGTTGGAATATTAATCTTAAACGCGACTTCTCTTGCCTGATAGGCTTGAAGACCAATCGCTGGGTCGATAACCACTTTCACGATTTTTTCTGGCGTTTTTTCTGCTACTTCTTCAATTTCTGTACCGCCTTCTTCAGAAGCCATTAAGACAATTCTTGATGTCGCTCTATCCAAAACAAGTCCAACATAGTACTCCTTTTGAATATCACAGCCTTCTTCAATAAGTAAGCGTTTTATTTCACGCCCTTCAGGCCCTGTTTGATGTGTGACAAGTGTCTTGCCGAGTAATTCCTCTGCAAACCCTTTCACCTCATCTTTTGTTTTTGCAATTTTCACCCCACCTGCTTTACCACGGCCTCCTGCATGAATCTGTGCTTTTACGACATAAACAGAGCTTCCTAGCTCTTCTGATGCTTTGACTGCTTCATCAGATGTAAATGCTACTTTACCATTTGGAACTGAAACCCCATATTTTCTTAGGATTTCTTTTCCTTGGTACTCATGGATATTCATTTTCCATCCTCCCAACATAAGTAGAAACAAAAATTATAAAATAGACTGCGCTTTCATTTTAAAGAATAAAAAAGAGAATGTCTAGGGTTCTATGTAAAATCGTAAAATCCTTCTAAACATCCAAACTTTTATTTTATTAAAAATATAAAATTTTTCAGCAAAACTCTTATTTTTTCATATTTTGATCTAACTTATAGATAAACGAAAATATTTCTGCTACAGTATCGTATAACGCTTCTGGTATTTCCTCATCAAGTGTTAAGTACCGCATAAGCTCTACTAAATTAGGGTCTTCTTGGATGGGAACTCCTGATTTTTTTGCTTCTTCAATAATATGATCAGCCACATAACCGCTTCCTGTTGCGATGACTTTTGGCGCCTTTTGTTTTTCTTCATCGTAATGTAGAGCCACCGCTCTTCTAAGCGGTTTTGAATCCTTCATACTCGTAAGTCCAGCCCTTTCTCGCTGATTTTATGAAAGTGTTCATCTAGAAATTGAGACAGATCTATTGGCTCTTGTCTCTTCTTTGCTGTAATACCCGTTAAACTGTATCCTAGGGCATTTAAGTTCTCTCGAACAGCTGGAATCATTGGATTAATCGCCCCTTGCAGTTCATAGGCGGTCTCGACTGTAATCGCCATGACCTTTTGCTGAATGGTACATTCTATTAATGTTTCTTCAAGATTTTCCATGTTTAAGTAAAACATTAAACGACACTGAGAAATATCAATGGAACCATCTTTTTTCTTGTGTCCTTTTAGAATAAAGGTTAAATCTTGAACACTATGTTTTGAGAAAAGAGGATAAGAGACCATCATTTGACTAACGGTTTGGTTTTCTTGCTGCACAAATAACTGTCCATTTAATCTATGAAACAATTGATCCACTTCTTTTTTTACGTGCTCTGGTAAATCAGCCTGCCTCACATCATTTAAGACGTGCTTTAATTGGTGAAGCTCCTGACTCTTCACATCTTTGCTCGCTTTTTCCAGTAGTTTGAGCATACCGATTTCATCGCGTACACCTATCGCCTTTTTCATCGTCATGAGTAAATCAAGCACGTCTGTTTTATTGCTTAATGTTGGTTCAGTCTGCTGAATGACCTGAGCGAATGCGTTTGCCTCTGTTTTTGAGAGGAACGGAAATTCTTTTTGAAGCACGGATGCCTTTGCATCAGACTGAGATCCTACCTGCTGGAGCCCTTGAATAAGTGATGTCATCTGCTTTACATCTGGCTGCTGATGTTCATCTGGACCTTGCTTTGTCATGCTTGTCAATATTCGTTCTATCTGCTGAAGGGGGACACTCAGCTGCTTTGGACTTAGTGACTGCTGGTTGGCTGGATCTGTCTGCCGCCCTTGGAAAATTGAGGATTCGTTATTCCCTGTTTGCTGAGACGAATTGAGATTAGGCGGTGCTGGCACACTGCCTCCTTGCTTCACTTGGCCTTCTTTCGCTGCTAGAAGCACCGATAAGAGCTTTTCTGCATGGACGTTAGCCTCTGCGTCTATTACAGACAGAATAGCTTGTGTAAGGGCTTGTGTGGCACCTGAGTGCTTCGGGAGTTGTGTTAATCGATCTAGCAGCGTTGTCATATCCTGATGAAGAGCAGAAGATGATTTTACTGCTAATATTGACTGGAGCACCCCTTGCTGAATCGGCAAATCTTTTTTTAAGGCAAATAGGAGTGCCTGCAGTCCTTTTTTGACATCAACTCCTTGAAGCTGTTCGATCCATTTCACTGCAGTTTTCAACTCTGTTTCGTTGATGACCGATTTTTCTTTTAAGAAGGCTGTAGCTGTTAGCATTATTTCAAGCCCATTTTTAAGTGACAGACCTTCTAATAATTTGGCTGCTGCATCCTTTAGCGTCTTGGGGTCTTGATCAAATTGTTGAACGGGCCTAAGTTTATTGAGGCTGCCTCCACCTACTTGTTCAAATTGGAACCAATAGAATGCATCTGCCTTTAGCTGAGCCGCTATCTGGGCTTTTATTTTAGTCGAGCCTATTTGAACAAGCGCTGTATCATCTCCAAGCATTTTGAGTACTTTGCCGAGAATTAACCGGTGCACATTTTCCTTACCTTCAGTATTTAGCGGAACAGATTCTGCTGTATTTAATCGGCTGTTCAGTGCTGTATGTATGTCTTCAACTCTTGTCATCCCAGGTAGCCTCCTTGTATCAAAAATTTATGAAATAACGGATTTAACTGGTGCAAACGATAATCGATGAATGGGGGTAGCACCATGTTTTTGAATAGCTGTCAGGTGATCTTTGGTCCCGTATCCTTTATGCTTTTCAAATTGATACTTAGGATACTGGCGTCCGTATTCTTCCATCATCTGATCTCTTGTCACCTTTGCAATACATGCACCAGCTGCAATGGATGCACTTTTTGCATCTCCTTTGATGATATTCTTCTGGTGAGTAGGAAGCGGGAGCGTCATCGCATCTATGAGTAGATAATCAGGTATATGAGTTAACTGCTCCACTGCTCTCAACATTGCCAATCTTGAAGCTTCGTAAATATTGATTTCATCAATCGTGGCCGCATCAACAATACCGATTCCGACATCAAGTGCTTCCTGTTGAATCAGATCATAATAGGCCAACCTTTTTTTCTCAGATAATTGCTTTGAATCGTTTAAACCGAGCAGAACAGTCTCTTCTTTTAATATGACAGCTGCTGCGACAACTGGACCTGCCAGCGGTCCTCTTCCTGCTTCATCTATACCAGCAATACACGTGTATCCCTGCGCCTTTGCTTGGTTTTCAAATTGCAGCATTTGATTCCATGCTGCATGTAGTTCTTGCTGCTTTTCTCTCTCTTTTCTCCACTTTTCGATGAGCTTTTGGACACTTTTTCTTGTATCATCTTTCACAAGCTCACGAATGTATGACTCGTCCTGGGCGTGCTCTTCCATGAGTTCTTTCATTCGTTTTACGGTGTACATCGACTTTTCGGCAGCCTCCTTTTTTATATCGGCAGTTTTTCACAAAAAATAAAGACCCGCATGAGCTGCGTGTCTTTTAGCTTTCAGGCTTCTCGAAAGTGAGGGGACCAAATTTTTCAGTTCGGATATCCTGAATAATGATTTCGGTGGTTTTGTCGTAATTAATGAATCCTCCACTCATCAAACAGCCACGCTTTGTACCAATTGCATCAAACAGCTCAACCGTATCCTCAGGTATTTCTTTTAAGTCATAGCGTTTTTTTAATCGCTCTGGGTAGTACTCTTCTAGAAAACGCAGTGCATACACGGCGACATCCTGTAAGTTTATGATTGAGTCTTTGATTGCTCCAGTTACCGCTAACCGGAGTCCAACTTGCTCATCTTCAAATTTCGGCCAGAGGATTCCAGGGGTATCCAGCAGTTCAAGTTCTTTCCCCACCTTCACCCATTGCTGTGATGTGGTAATACCAGGTCGATCTCCTGTTTTGGCGATGTTTTTCTTTGCTAATCGATTGATCAAAGTCGATTTTCCGACATTAGGAATTCCGATAATCAGCGCTCGAATCGCGCGCGGCTTGACGCCTTTTGCTTCCATACGATCGAATTTTTCTTTTAAGATTTCTTTTGAAGTCGTGATGATCTGATTTAACCCTTGTCCATCGACAGAGTTAATGGCAAGTGACTTAACGCCTTGCTCTTCAAAATGAGTCTGCCACTCTTTTGTCATACGAGGATCTGCTTTGTCTGCTTTGTTTAAGAGCATGATTTTGTGTTTGTTTTGAAGGATTTCTTCGATCATTGGGTTTCTAGAGGACATCGGAATTCTTGCATCCGTTAATTCAAATACGATGTCGATGAGCTTTAATTTTTCTGTGACTTCTCGCCTTGCTTTTGCCATATGGCCTGGAAACCATTGGATCGTCATATGTGCCCCTTCTCTCTTCTATCGGTTGTCTCTATACATTGTACAAAAAAGAGCCTGTTACAGGTAACAAGCTCTTTCCTTTGATATCATTATCGTCTAATTTCTTTGATACGAGCCGCTTTACCGCGAAGTTCACGTAGGTAGTAAAGTTTTGCACGACGTACCTTACCGTGACGTACAACTTCGATCTTAGCGATTTTTGGTGTGTGTACAGGGAATGTACGCTCAACGCCTACACCGTAAGAAATCTTACGAACTGTGAAAGTTTCACTGATTCCACCACCACGACGCTTAATTACAACACCTTCAAAGATCTGAATACGCTCACGAGTACCCTCGACAACTTTAACGTGTACACGTAAAGTGTCACCAGGACGGAACGCAGGAAGATCAGTGCGTAATTGTTCTTTTGTGATTTCTTCAATTAAATGTTGCATCGTTTTCAACTCCTTCCAACAGATGCTCATGCCTCTTTCTTCACTGCAGCGGAACATCGTTTTCAAACTTGAATCGGCAAGCCGTCCAAGCCACAAGTAGTATCATACCACACCTCTATGCAGTGTGCAATACAATCTAGTCATTATGAAGCTGCCAAAGCCATCTTTTTTCTTCTTCCGTTAATGTTTTGCATGAATCAATCAAATCAGGACGTCTTGTATAGGTTCGCATCAAGGATTCTTTGCGCCGCCACTCTTCTATTTTGGCATGATTTCCAGAGAGCAGTACATCCGGCACTTTCAGTCCTTTATAATCAGCTGGTCTTGTATAGTGCGGGTGTTCAAGCAGACCTGTACTAAATGAATCTTCGATATGAGACGATTCTTTTCCAAGCACATGAGGCAAAAGCCTTACCACACTGTCTGCAATCATCATCGCCGGCAGCTCTCCGCCTGTGAGAACAAAATCTCCGATTGAGATTTCATCTGTAACAAGATGCTCCCTGATGCGCTCATCGTAGCCTTCATAGTGGCCGCAAATGAACATGAGATGTTCTTCTTTTGCAAGCTCTTCTGCTTTTTTTTGTGTATACCGCTCCCCTTGGGGACAGACAAGAATGATTCGGGGCTTCTTGCTCGCTTTCTTCGTCAAATCTTCTACCGCATCAAATACAGGCTGTGCTTTCAGTACCATGCCAGCACCGCCTCCATACGGATAGTCATCCACTGTCTTATGCTTATGATCCGAATACTCCCTAAAATTGACAACATCAAATGAGACGGCTTCTTTCTCCTGAGCTTTTTTTAAGATCGATGAGTGAAGCACCCCTTCAAACATTTCAGGGAATAGCGTTAAAAAGTCGATTTTCATTCGTCAATGAGCCCTTCCATCACTTCAATGTGTACTGTTTTGGATGAGATATCGATCTTTTTGACGACAGATGGAATATAAGGGATGAGGGCATCTTTTTTGCTTTTTCTTTCAACCACCCAGACATCATTTGCCCCTGGGGTTAAAATCTCTTTAATATGACCGATTAGTTTGTCCTGTTCATCATACACATTACAGCCAATGATTTCGTGAAAATAAAATTCCCCTTCATCTAATGAACTAAGATGTTCTTTTTCTACTTTTAAGATTGATTCTTTTAGTTGCTCTGCTTCATTTAATGAGCCCACTTCTTCAAATGTGAGCAAATCAAACTGTTTGTGCTGTCTATGTGATGCTACAGTGACCTTCAGCGGCTCCCTTTGACCTTGTTTAAAAATATAGAGGACGCTTCCTTTTTTGTAGCGTTCTTCTGGAAAATCGGTCTTTGACACAACGCGAACTTCACCACGCACACCATGTGTATTGACAACCTTTCCGACATTCAACCAATCTAGCTCCATGTTCTCAATCACCCCTGACGTATTTCAACGATGATGCCGTCTTTGACAACGATGACATTATCTTGCATTTTGTCATCCCATTTATCACCTATTTTCACTTCAACCAGTGCATCCACTTCTGTTTCTTTCATTTCACTTCCAAGAGGCAAAATATGTAGCTGCTCTACTTGAAAATCAATTTGTCTGATCTTCTCTTGCCTTTTATCAATGGCTTTTTGAAATTGAGGGATGGCCTCTTGCTGATGTGACTCTTTTTCGTGTTTCTTTAATTGAAAATAAAGTTGATTGCATTCACGTTCTAGTCTTTCTTTTTTCTCCAAAAAAGTCGTTAACAGTTTGTCCTTACTGCTTTCAGTTAATACTTGCATGACGGTGACATGTTGAATGATCTGCATCTTCCTTTTTGTCCCCCTATCCGAAGGCATTTGTCCTCTACAATATAACGAAAAATAGATTTGAACGTGTAAAAAAGGGGAGGTTCTATGCCCTCTCCCTTTTTAATCAGCAATCTCAAGTTGAACTTTCTTAGAAGACTCTGCACCTGCTGCAAAAATGACTGTTCGTATCGCTTTTGCTGTACGCCCCTGCTTTCCGATCACTTTTCCGGTATCTTTGGCATTGACAGACAGTGTATATATCACCTGCTCATCTTTTTCTAATGAAGAAACGTGAATATCTTCTGGGAAATCAACAAGTGGCTCAACGATGGACACAATCAATTCTTCCAAGGACAGCTTATTCATTATTTGCTGTTTTTCGCATTATGAAATTTTTCAAGAATTCCTTGGCTTGAGAAAAGGTTACGGACTGTATCAGATGGTTTCGCACCATTTTGAAGCCATTTAAGCGCTAATTCTTCGTTGATTTTCACCTCAGCTGGTGATACCACTGGGTTGTAAGTTCCAACTGTTTCGATGAAACGACCGTCACGTGGTGAACGAGAATCTGCTACAACAATACGATAGAAAGGAGATTTTTTTGCTCCCATACGTTTTAAACGAATTTTTACTGCCATTTTACTAGCACCTCCGAGAATATTTCAACAAAATAGTATATTAACAATGATAAAAGGGTTTGTAAAGTGTTTTTTCTTAACAACAGTTTTATCATGTATAACCAATTACATAAATGGTAATTTAAAACCTTTTTTCTTTCCTTTGGACATGTTGGTCATTTGCTTCATCATCTTTTTCATTTCGTCAAATTGCTTTAAAAGGCGATTGACTTCCTGTACTGATGTTCCGCTTCCCTTTGCAATCCTTTTTCTTCTGCTTGCATTAATGACCTCTGGCTGTTCTTTTTCTTCGGTCGTCATTGATTTAATGATCGCTTCGATATGATTGAGCTGCTTTTCGTCTACTTGAACGTTTTTGAGCCCTTTCATTTTACCAGCTCCCGGCATCATTTGGATCAGTTCATCAAGTGGACCCATATTGCGAACTTGGCCAAGCTGCTCGAGGAAATCATCAAGCGTGAAGCTCATTGTCCGCATTTTTTTTTCAAGCTCTTTTGCCTTATCTTGGTCTACGTTTGCCTGTGCTTTTTCAATAAGCGTGAGCACATCTCCCATGCCAAGAATTCTTGACGCCATCCGCTCTGGGTGGAATGGTTCAAGAGCATCAAGCTTTTCTCCTAGTGCAGCAAATTTAATCGGCGTATTTGTAACAGCTCGAATCGAAAGTGCTGCCCCGCCTCTTGTATCACCGTCTAGTTTCGTTAGAACAACACCTGTTAAGCCAAGCTGTTCGTTAAAGCTTTTTGCTACATTGACAGCATCTTGACCTGTCATGGAGTCAACAACAAGGAAAATTTCTTCTGGATTTGCTACTTCTTTTACTTTCTGTAGCTCATCCATCAATTCATGATCGATATGAAGACGTCCCGCTGTATCTAAAATCACATAATCGTGGTGTTCTTCTTTCGCTTTTTCAATCGCCTGTTTGGCAATTTCAACTGGGCTTACTTGATCACCTAACGAAAACACTGGCATATCAAGCTGTTTCCCAAGCGTTTGAAGCTGCTGGATAGCTGCTGGTCTGTAAATATCTGCAGCCACCATCATCGGTTTACGATTATGTTTTTTGCGAAGTAAATTGGCAAGCTTCCCAGTGGTGGTCGTTTTACCTGCCCCTTGAAGACCCACCATCATAATGACTGTTGGAGATTTTTTCGCCACGGCGATTTTACTTTCTTCTCCACCCATTAATTCAGTGAGTTCTTCTTTTACAACTTTAATGACCTGCTGTCCAGGGGTAAGGCTTTTCATGACCTCTTGTCCAGCTGCCCGCTCGCTTACTTTTTTCACAAAGTCTTTGACTACTTTAAAATTGACGTCAGCTTCAAGAAGGGCAAGGCGTACCTCGCGCATCATTTCTTTTACATCTTGCTCTGACACTTTTCCTTTGCCGCGGATTTTTGAAATCGTCTGCTGCAGTCGGTCGGCTAATCCTTCAAATGCCATACTGTGCCGCCTCCTAATCTAATTTCTCAAGCGATTCAATTAAAGCTTCTGCTTTTTCCTTTTGCGTGGAATCTGCTACAAGCTCTCTCATTTTTTTGAGAAGTTCTTTACGCTCTTTAAATTTCTTAAATAAGAGCAGCTTTTCTTCATATTGTTCAAGCATCGCTTCAGTCCGTTTAATATTATCATAAACAGCCTGTCTTGATACCTCATATTCATCCGCAATTTCACCGAGGGAAAAATCGTCTAGGTAGTAAAGCGACATGTAGCTCTTTTGCTTTGCGGTCAACAACGATTGATAGAAGTCAAACAAGTAGTTCATTCTCGTTGTCTTTTCAAGCGTCATGGGCTCTCTCCCCTTTGTTAAGTTCATTCCCTTTACAACTACTAAGTTTACACGGTTCTTATCTATGTGTCAAGTTTTTATCTTGTCAGTTCATGAGACAGCATGTAAATAAAAATGCCAGCAACTTGGGACTGACCCCCTAAGATGAGACAAATAAAAAACACCTTCAAGTTTGAAAACGGACCGTTGTGATCCGAAATAAAACATGGAGGTGTTTTTTCTATGGGGACAAGAGTGAGTTATC
>NZ_JAIVLB010000002.1 GCF_020524495.1 Bacillus stratosphericus
TTTGACTTCAACTGGATAACTCACTCTTGTCCCCATAGAAAAAACACCTCCATGTTTTATTTCGGATCACAACGGTCCGTTTTCAAACTTGAAGGTGTTTTTTATTTGTCTCATCTTAGAGGGTCAGTCCCGAGGCCATAGCTCTTTTCTTTATCTGCGCAAGACGGCTTGATACGTATCTTCTAATGCTTTTAATACTTTTGTATGAACAGCCGTGACTTCTTCCTCTGTCAATGTTTGTTCTGGATTTAAATATTGCAGAGAGAATGCAACAGATTTCTTGCCTTCTTCCATATGTTCCCCCTCATACACGTCAAAGACGGAAAGGTCTGTCAGTAAACGGCCGCCTGCTTCATAGATGACCCGCTCCAACTGTCCACTTGAAATATGCTGATCGACGACAAGCGCAATATCTCTTGTCACAGCAGGGAATCTTGGAATCGCCGTATATTTCATATCCTCTGTTTCAGACGTCATAACATCTGTTAAATCAAATTCGAATACATACGTTTCTTTTAGATCTAATTCCTTTTCAGCGATCGGGTGGAGTGCCGCAACAAAGCCAATCACCTTTCCATTTAAGTGAACATCTGCTGTACGTCCTGGGTGAAGACCCTCACGCTCTGCTTGAACATATGTGACTTGCTCTGCTACACCAAGCTTTTCAAACAGCCCTTCCGCAATTCCCTTCGCTAGATAAAAATCAACGGCTTTTTTCTCACCCTGCCAAATATTTTTATGCCATAGGCCTGTAATCGCACCAGCCACATGCTCTTTCTCCACTGGCTTGGTGCCTTCAGCTTCTGCTAAGAAAACAGAACCCGTTTCATAAAATGCAAAGGAATCAGCTTGTCTCGCCAAGTTATAGGCAAGAGAATCGAGTAAATTCGGCAAAAGACTTTGTCTTAGCACACTGCGTTCTTCACTCATTGGCAGTGAAAGCCTTGTTTCATAAGCTGGATGCAATGCAAAGGCTGTGGACTTATGCTGATTCGTTAATGAATATGTAATCGCTTGTGAAAGCCCTGCCCCCTCTAAGAAACGTCTCACCTTTCTGCGCTTCACTTGGTATGACGTGAGGCCACCAACTGTGCCAGCTGTCGCAGGTAGTGTAGAAGGAATATTATCGTAGCCGTATAATCGTGCCACTTCTTCAATAAGGTCTTCTTCAATCGTAATATCCATTCTGCGAGAAGGAACCGTCACGACAAGAACGTCATTTGATTCACCTACTGTAAAGCCTAACTTATTGAAAATATGAATCATATCTTCTTTTGAAATGCTCATTCCTAACACTTTGTTTACACGATCAGTTGATACATGGATCACATTCATGCTTGCTTCAATGTGATTTTCCTCGACAGTGCCACTTAGCACTTCACCGCCTGCATAGACGCTGATCAATTGTGCTGCTCTTTCTGCTGCTGACTTTACACGCTGCGGATCTAGTCCTTTTTCAAATCGTGTGCTTGATTCACTGCGAAGCCCTAAGTCTCTAGATGCTTGACGGACTGTTTGACCATTAAAATAAGCCGCTTCTAACAGGATCGTCGTTGTCTCATCGCACACCTCTGATTCAAGACCGCCCATGACACCTGCTACAGCGTGTGCTTTCGTGCCATTTGTAATGACAAGATGCTTTGATGACAATGTGCGCTCTTGATCATCCAGTGTTTGAATCACTTCGTTCTCAGCCGCTTTACGTACGACCACTTGCTTTGAACCGAAGCGGTCATAATCAAATGCATGAAGAGGCTGACCGTATTCAAGCAGCACATAGTTCGTAATATCCACGACGTTGTTAATTGGGCGAATGCCTGCATTCATCAGTCTTGTTTGCATCCAAAGCGGAGCAGGCCCAATTTTTACATGTTTAATGATCTTCGCTGCGTAAAGCGGATTCGCTTCTTGGTCCTCAATGTTGACAGAAATATAGTCTGCTGCTTTTTCCGAAGAAGCTTCATGTGTTGTATCAGGCAGTTTGATTTCTCTCCCTAAAATCGCTGCTACCTCATAAGCCACACCTAGCATATTGAGGGCATCGGCACGATTTGGCGTTAATCCAAGCTCCAGTACCGCATCATCTAATTGAAGCGCCTGAAGGGCATCTTCTCCTGGTTTCACATCATTCGGAAAAACAAAAATCCCTTCTGCATATTCCTTCGATACGAGCTTACTTTCTACTCCTAATTCTTGCAGAGAGCAAATCATGCCATGGGACTCTTCGCCGCGCAGCTTTGCTTTTTTAATTTTGAAGTTCCCTGGCAGGACTGCTCCAACAGTTGCAACTGCGACATGTTGTCCTTTATCCACATTCGGAGCCCCGCAAATAATTTGCACAGGTGAGTCTTCTCCGATATCAACAAGACATTTGTTTAATTTATCCGCATTCGGATGCTGTTCACGCTCAATGACGTGTCCAACGACAACACCCTTGATGCCTTCACCTTTATACGCAATTGCTTCCACTTCAATACCGCTTCTTGTGATTTTCTCTGCTAATTCATCCGGCTGCATGCCTTCTAAATCGACATAGTCTTCTAACCATCTATATGAAACAAACATGTTGATTTCCTCCTCTTAGTCCTGCTTGAATTGCTTCGTGAATCTAATATCATTTGTGTAGAAATGGCGAATATCATCAATGCCGTATTTCAGCATCGCAATACGTTCAACACCCATTCCAAAAGCAAAACCTTGGTAAGTATCTGGATCAAATCCGCTCATTTTCAGTACATTCGGGTGAACCATCCCTGCACCTAAAATCTCAATCCAGCCTGTTCCTTTACATACGGAACAGCCTTTCCCGCCGCATTTAAAGCAAGAAACATCTACTTCAACAGAGGGTTCTGTGAATGGGAAGAAGCTTGGGCGCAGTCTAATTTCGCGATCCTCACCAAACATTTTTTTAGCGACCGTCTCTAGCGTTCCTTTTAAATCACTCATGCTAATATTGTGATCCACCACTAGTCCTTCAATCTGCATGAATTGATGTGAGTGAGTGGCGTCATCGCTGTCACGTCTATATACCTTACCAGGACAGATGATCTTCACAGGGCCTTGGCCTTTATATTTCTCAAGTGTACGCGCTTGAACTGGCGACGTTTGTGTTCTCATCAGTGTATCTCCGGTAATATAGAAGCTGTCCTGCATATCACGTGCCGGATGTTCCTTTGGAAGATTGAGCGCTTCAAAGTTATAGTAATCCGTTTCCACCTCAGGGCCTTCCTCAACGGTATAGCCCATTCCAATAAATAAATCTTCAATATCTTCTACAACAATCGTGAGTGGGTGTCTTGCCCCCGTTTTGATTGGACTTGCTGGCAATGTGACATCAATGGTTTGAGAAGCCAGCTTCTTTTTCACTTCTTCTGCTTCCAGCTGTTGATTTTTTTCAGAAATGGCATTCGCAATCTGCTCTCTCACTTCGTTCGCAAGTGCACCCATTTTTGGTCTTTCTTCAGCGGAGAGTTTGCCCATTCCGCGAAGCACTTCCGTAATTGGCCCTTTTTTCCCTAAATATTGAACACGAATGTCATTGACCTCTTTGAGCGAGCGAGCTGCTTCTACCTTCGCTATCGCCTCTGTTTCAAGCTGTTTTAACGTTTCTTGCATGAGTGTAATCCTCCTTTTGATATACAAAACCGCCTGGATAAACGGCTGTTTGATCGTTTGAAGACAATAAAAAAACTCGCCCCTCCATAAAGAAGGGACGAGTTGTGGTCGCGGTACCACCCTTGTTAAGCACACATGTGCGAATAAGCTTCATTGACATAACGGAATCAAACGAATCCGGTTCACCTTTACGCAAATTTTGCAGTCCCGGTGACAACTCCAGAGGTGAATTCCTGTTTCAGCATTCCTTAAATGCACTTTCAGTCTACGATGCATTCTCCCTATAAGGCCGCTCCTTGAAACAATCTTCCTCTATCATCGTTTTTAAAATATTAGTTTCATTATAATGAAACTCAGCGGATGATGCAACACTATCCACGCAAATGATAGACAAGAACCGCTGCTGCGACGGCAACATTTAATGATTCTGCTTTCCCATACATCGGAACATATAAATTCTGATCTGTCATTTGCAGAATCTCTGGATCAATGCCTGCTCCCTCGTTGCCAACAATTAACGCAAACGAACCTTCTGGCGCTATGTGTCTATACTCCTTCGCATCCTTTAAGGCACTTCCGTATACTGGTATACCTTGCTCCTTGAATGCTGAAATCGCCTGTTGAAGTCTTTGCTTTAAAATGGGCATGTGGAAATGAGAGCCTTGTGCTGATCGAAGCGTTTTTCCGTTAAAGGCATCAACGGTTCCATCTCCTAAGATCACAGCATCAAGACCAGCAGCATCTGCTGTCCGAATCAGTGTGCCTAAATTTCCCGGATCCTGCACTGCATCTAACAGAAGAATTCGCTCATACTTCTTTTCTTCAAATACTGGAAGTGTACAAACCGCTGCGATATGCTGAGATGTCTCTGTTTCTGTCATTACAGAGAAAGCCTCTTTACTAAGTTCATACAGATCAATGTCAAGCTCGATGTCGGCTGGGAGCATGTTAGGCACTGTAACCATTAACTCCTTCACAATTCCACTTTTTAATGCTTCTTCTACTAAATGTTTTCCCTCAACGAGAAATAGCCCCGTTTTTGTTCGTTCTTTTTTTGTATGCAGCTTTTTCCATTGTTTAATGTTTACATTTTTAGCTGATTCTATATATTTCAAACGACTTTAACTCCTTTAAACATCATGAGTTTATTATATCTCATGCACACTACATAATAAACCTGTCTTTGAGACAGAATAGAGCTATTATCATCAAAAAAGGAGTGTGGGCAATGGATTTCAATTTAAGAGGCGCAGTCATTCAAAACATCACTGGCCAT
Source organism: Bacillus stratosphericus (assembly GCF_020524495.1). Classification (GTDB taxonomy): domain Bacteria; phylum Bacillota; class Bacilli; order Bacillales; family Bacillaceae; genus Bacillus; species Bacillus stratosphericus_B. The sequence continues at coordinate 4,892 of NZ_JAIVLB010000002.1, forward strand.
AATCAAGAGCAGCTTGAACATACGATTTTAGATGCCATTCAAAGTGGCGAGGAAAAAATGCTGCCAGGTCTTGGCGTTTTGTTCGAGGTTCTTTGGCAAGAGGCATCAGAAAACGAAAAAAATGAAATCCTTGAAACATTAGAGCAAGGATTAAAGCCTCAGCAACAGCAATAAAAAATGCCGGTTTGCTATGTGACACAGCAAGCCGGCTTTTGTTTTCATTTACCCAGAGATAGGTGCCTCCATCCTTAGCGATGGATTACGCCAGATCTCGGTCCATTTTTTAATCGCAAACACAATAATCACAAATCCTAAGATCAGCATGATAATTGACAGCACCGCATTCAGTACACTGTAGCCGGATGCATCAGGATTGAGATACACATTGGCCACCATCCAATAGCCCGCATAATTCACCGTGACATATAAGTAAGCGAGCGGAATTAAACAAGTCAGCATATATCGCCTTTTATCAGCAATTTTCAAAACAACCGTCGCACCAATGATTAAGCCTACTGAGGCCATTAATTGGTTTGAGACCCCAAACAGTGCCCAAATGGATCCGATATCACCAGAATAAAGCAAGTATCCCCACATAAAACAGGCAAGCGCACTTGCAAACACTGAACCAGGTACCCAGTCATTTCGTTTCAGCGGTTTATATGCTTCTCCAAAGAAATCTTGAATCAAATATCGTGCCACACGCGTTCCAGCATCGATAGCTGTTAAAATAAAGACAGCTTCAAACATAATGACGAATTGGAAGAAATAAGACGCCAAATGGCTAAAGAATGGAATTCCCGTAAAAATATACGCCATCCCTACAGCTAATGTAACGGCTCCACCTGTCCTTCCTTCTAAATCAAGTCCAATTTCTTTACTAAGCTGCGGAAGGCTTTCGACACTCATACCAAGCGTTCGGAACATTTCTGGTGTACTGTTAATTGCAAAATAATCTCCTGGATGCAGGGCTGTGGCGGCTATTAATGCCATAATTCCAACCAAACATTCTACTAACATTGCACCAAACGCTACAGGCTTCATATCACTCCAGCGGTCTAGCATCTTAGGCGTTGTCCCTGATCCAACAAATGCGTGGAAACCAGAAATAGCACCACAAGCAATTGTAATTGAAATAAATGGCCAGACAGGACCAGCTAAAACAGGCCCTCCTCCATTTACAAACTCTGTAAACGCAGGAAATTGAATCGTCGGATTGACGACAAAGATTCCAGCAATCAGAGCGATGAAGACACCAATTTTCATAAAACTGCTTAAATAGTCCCTTGGTGCCAAAAGCAGCCAAACCGGCAGCGCCGCAGCAAAGAATGCATAAATTGGCAGGGCGAGAGCAAGCGTTTTTGTATCAAGTGTTAAAAAATCACCAAGTGCCGTTCCTTGAATATTTGGTCCAAGAAATACACCCATCATAAGCAAAATAAATCCCGCAGATGTGGCCAGCTTTAAATTGCCTGTCTTTTTATAATAAAGACCTACCCCCATTGCAATTGGAATGGTGATTCCGACTGCAAATGTTCCCCAAGGGTTTCTTTCTAAAGCATGAAGCACAACCATTGACAGTCCTGCCATCGTAATCGTAATGATAAATAGCATAGCAAGCCCTGTACAAAATCCTGCAACAGGTCCTAGCTCTTCCTTCGCTACCTCTGATAGTGATTTCCCCTTTTTTCGCATAGAAGCAAACAACACGACAAGGTCATGCACAGCTCCGCCAATCACAGCTCCAATTAAAAGCCAAAGGAGACCTGGTAAATACCCAAATTGTGCGGCTAAAATCGGACCAACTAACGGGCCGGCAGCTGCAATCGCAGCGAAGTGATGTCCAAAGGTGACCCATTTATTTGTTGGCACATAGTCTTTCCCGTCCTCAAGTGTATGAGCCGGTGTAGGATGATCATCTGTTACCTTTAACACCTTGACCATCATAAATGTGCCATAGAGACGATAGGCAATCGCTAAAATACACATAGATCCTATCACAATTGTAATCGCATTCATTCAACCATCCCCTTTGTTTTGTAAAAATAATATGATATAAATATAGCATAAATTTATTGATTTTTCTTAATTTTTAAAATCAATTTGACAAAAAATAGAGAATTTAATGTTTAGGTGCTTTACCTACTTCCATAAAATTTTTATAATGAAAATTTTTCTTTATTTGTCAAAAAAGTTATTTTGACTCAACCAAATACTGGAGTTCATTTCCTGGGAAATTCATATGTAACAAAAAGGCCTTTCCTCTATGCTGAGGAAAGGCGCCTTCGTACTAAGAACCGTACGTAATCTGCTCGACAGTTTTTTGATCGAGCCTTTTGATAACTTCTGTTAAAAGCTTCACTGCATTTTCATAATCATCTCGATGAATCATCGCTGCATGGGTATGAATATACCTACTTGGAATCCCGATTGATAGTGAAGGAACACCATGACCTGTTAAATGGATACCGCCAGCATCTGTACCCCCGCCGGGCATTGAATCATATTGATAAGGGATATTCAATTCATTCGCTGTCTGAACAACAAAATCACGAAGTCCTTTATGAGATACCATAGACGCATCAAATACTACGATTGTTGGTCCTTTACCAAGTTTGCTTGTCGCTTCTTTTTCAGTGATGCCTGGCGTATCTCCTGCTACACCAACATCAATGGCAAATCCAATTTCAGGCTCGATCGTAGCAGCTGCTGTTTTGGCTCCGCGTAATCCTACTTCCTCTTGTACAGTCGCAACACTGTAAGCGATATTTTCATGCTGAGCATCATGTAAATTCTTCATGACATCAACTGCAACTGCACAGCCCACACGGTTGTCCCATGCTTTTGCAAGGAGCATTTTTTCATCATTCATGACCGTAAATTCAAAGTAAGGAACGATTTGATCTCCAGGCAGCACGCCCCACTCCATCGCCTGTTCTTTGCTTGAAGCCCCAATATCAATAAACATATCTGTGATCTCAATTGATTTTTTGCGGGCTTCTGGCGACAAGACATGTGGTGGCTTAGAGCCTATCACACCTGTGATTTCCCCTTTTTTCGTCACAATGGTTACACGCTGTGCCAGCATGACCTGTGACCACCAGCCGCCGACTGTTTGAAAACGAATATAGCCTTTGTCATCGATTTTTGTCACCATGAACCCTACTTCATCTAAGTGACCGGCCAGCATGATTTTAGGCCCATTTGCATTTCCTTCCTTCTTAGCGATCAAGCTGCCAAGACGGTCTGTAGAAACTTCATCTGCATATGATTCTATGTATGTCTGCATGACTTTTTTGACATCACGTTCATTTCCTGGAATCCCTTTTGCATCCGTTAGGTCTTTCAGCATAGTTAATGTTTGATCTAGCTTTGTCATTCCATTTATCCTCCTTTATCTTCATGGTGCATTCTTATTATACAAAACCTCTTTCGTTCAATACGATCTTTTTATGAATATTTTTCGTTTAATGAAATATTTTTTAAAAAAGTTGAAACCTTTTGCCTTTTCATTCGTAGTACATCAGATAACGGTATTGGAGGTGCATCCTGTCATGTTTGTCATCCTCATTAGACTCGCTCTTGTTGCACTGCTTGTCTATATTTTCTACATGGCGGTAAGATTTTTCTCAAATCCGAGAAGAAAGCTGAAACAAGCACAATTAAAAGAAGGCTTTTATTTTATGGACGAACAACAAAATGCGCGCAAAAATTTTAATTTCGTCTATAAAGGTGTCTTGTTTGAAGGGGAGAAGCATATTCCTTCTAAGGATCATCCTCTGTTTGTCCACTCCATTTACGTATGGACGGAGTCACCTAAGAAACTAAGTGAATTCACATTAGAAGATTTTGAAAAACTTGAGAAGAACATTATCGAGCGGTATCCTCAAACAAAAATTGATTGGGATCAGCCAATCAAAAAAATCAAACAAAAAAAAGGAGCAGACACGCCGTCCTAATGGCGTCTGCTCCTTTTTCAGATCCAACTGTGATCTAACTGCACAAATGCCAATTTGAAAGGCAGCATGCTTTGTTTTATGCCGGAAATTCTGCATCCCAGGAAACGATCCAGCAGCGCCAAAAAGCACCGCAACACTCCATAAGTGTGCCTCTGAAATTCTCCATTTATGCGCTTTTGCCCGGCGTTTATCCTCTCTCATTAGGAAAAAAACATAGCCAACACCAAGATGACCAGCACAATCAGACCGATATTCATTCTTTTTACCTCACATATGAGAAAAAAGATCACCCCTCGACGGAATGATCTTTTATATAACTTACTTGTCTAGTTGTGCTTTTGCAGCATCAGCAAGCTGATTGAATGCATTTAGGTCATTCACAGCAAGGTCAGCAAGCATTTTGCGATTGACTTCGATACCAGAAAGCTTTAATCCATGCATTAAACGACTGTAAGAAAGACCGTTCATACGAGCTGCAGCATTGATACGAGTAATCCATAGTTTACGGAAGTCACGTTTTTTCTGACGACGGTCACGGAAAGCGTAGTTTCCAGATTTCATGACCTGTTGGTTTGCTACTTTGTATAATCTATGTTTTGAACCGAAATAACCTTTTGCTAATTTAAGAACCTTTTTACGACGCTGACGCGACACAGTTCCGCCTTTTACTCTTGGCATTGTATTTCCCTCCTATGATTCCTATTCCAAATTACTTAATGTTTGCAAGTTGTTGTTTGATACGTTTGAAATCTCCAGCACTTACGATTGCGCTCTTACGCAATTTACGTTTTTGCTTTGTAGATTTGTTTGCGAACAAGTGACTTGTGTATGCATGAGAACGTTTAAGTTTACCAGAACCTGTTTTTTTGAAACGTTTAGCAGATCCGCGGTGAGTTTTCATTTTTGGCATTGAATGTTTCCTCCCTCTGTTACTTTACTTTTCAACTTTTGGTGCAAGCATAAGGAACATGCTACGACCGTCCATCTTAGGTTTTGTTTCTACTGTTGCTACTTCAGCGCAAGCTTCAGAGAAACGGTCTAACACGCGCTGTCCGATTTCTTTATGCGTAATCGCACGGCCTTTAAAGCGGATAGAAGCTTTCACTTTATCTCCCTTTTCAAGGAATTTGATTGCATTACGGAGCTTTGTGTTAAAATCATGTTCATCGATTGTCGGGCTCAACCGAACTTCTTTTAAGCTAATGATTTTTTGATTCTTACGTGCCTCTTTTTCCTTCTTCTGCTGTTCGAATCGGAACTTACCGTAGTCCATGATTCGGCAAACAGGTGGTTTTGCATTTGCAGCAACTAACACAAGGTCAAGATTAGCTTTAGCAGCAATTTCCAGAGCTTCCTGGCGGGATTTAATCCCAAGCTGATCGCCATTTTGTCCGATCAAACGAACTTCACGTACACGAATACCTTCATTAACTAATTGATCTTTGCTAATAGTGAGCCACCTCCATGAGATTTTGAATTGAGTTCACAATTCATTTTGACCATTTCGTTGTATGTTTTACAGGCAAACAAAAAGTGTGGGCATATAAAACACCCACACTGCGAACATTTGCATGAAAAAATAAATGTACGGTCAACCTGTCAACTACAAACATGTGTCAATCAGGTGAGAAGCGGGTGCTTCTGCTTGTGATATCTATTCAATTCGTTAACTATTCTACACAATTTTCATTTGTCCGTCAAGTAACCGAACTCTTGAAACAACTTTTTCATTTTAACATGCTAGAACCGATTTGGGCAAGACTTTTCAAGCAATCATGTCCTTATAGGATCAATTGCAAAAAAATTGGAATGACGATAACGGTCACAACGCCTACCACAACGGCGATACTGGCCATTGTCGCTTCATGTCGCTCAATCATCATGATAATTAAATGAAGCAAATCAGCCACCTCAGATATAAGTTATATCCACTGCCTTTCTATTCTATCATGTGCAGTCAATGATCAAATATCTCTCAAATCTTTTCTTTATTGCCTTCACCTTCTATTGTAAAATGAACATGAGCCTGTCACATGCCATTGAAGGTAAATATATACATAATAAGGGAGAAGATCATGAAAGCCATATTTTTCGATTTAGATGATACTTTGCTTTGGGATGAAAAAAGCATTCACACGACTTTTCAGAAAACATGCCGAGAGGCGGAAAAGAAATATGGACTTGATCCAGAAACGTTTGAACAGATTGTACGTGAAGAAGCAAGAAAACTGTACTCTTCCTATGAAACATATGAATATACTGTCATGATCGGAATTAATCCTTTCGAAGGACTGTGGTCCAATTTTAGTGAACCGATTAGTGAAGGCTTTCAAAAGCTGAACGCCCTTGCACCAGAGTATCGTAAAAACGCTTGGACAAATAGTCTAAAAAAAGCGGGAATTGAAGATGAGGCATTTGGACAATACCTGGCTGATTTCTTTGCAGCAGAGCGCAGAAAACGTCCGTACGTCTATGAAGAAACGTATCCTGTCTTAAATCGCCTGAAAGGCAGCTATGAATTACTTCTTTTAACAAACGGAGACCCTAGTCTACAAAAGGAAAAGCTTGCGGGTGTACCAGAGCTTGCGCCTTATTTTAATGAAATTGTCATTTCAGGAGATTACGGAAAAGGCAAGCCTGATCCTAGCATCTTTGAGCACTGCCTTGAGCTATTAAACATAACAAAAGACGATGTGATTATGGTAGGAGATAATCCAAAAACTGATATTCTAGGAGCATCCCTTGCAGGCATCCAAACCGTTTGGATCAATCGCCATGCCAAGAAAAACGAAACCGACGTAACGCCAGATTATGAAATCAAAGACTTGCATGAATTATTTGATATATTAAAGTAAATTCTAGAGAAAACACCCTTCTCCTGAAGAGATCGGGTGTTTTTGTGTTCTCAAGAGAAACAATTGACACTAGACTTTGGGCTTGCCTGTCTAATCGCAGCTGCTTCTCCTACATTGATGAATTCTTCCCTTGCTTTACGAGATGCCGCTGACCTTTTCTACTTCTAAATGAATTGCCTTCACATATTGATCTACCTTGACTTCTTTTGAATCTGTGGCAAGCTTTGGAATTTCAGCCGCCACCACACTAAAGCCATTTCCACAGGAACCCCCATGTGCAGCTTCTATAGCTGCATTTAATGCGAGCAACCGAGTTTGTGAGGCAATGCCATTAATGGACGTAGCAATTGAACTAATAGACTCTACCTGCTCCGTTAATCGTATTTTCTCTCTCCGCAATATCTGTCGCCACTTTCACGACAACCACTAGGTTTCCCTTTTCATTGCGAACAAGTTATACGTCGCTACAAGTATAATCTATCCCCGGTTTTAGTAACCCGCTGCACTGTTTCCTGAAAGACTTCCCCCTTTTAAACGCTTCCAAAACATTTGATAACTTGCATTTTGTGTAATATGCTCTTTAGACCGTCCATGGCTTTTGAAAAAATATCGTTGACCCATAGTACCTCACCTTGACATCAAATCCAATCATTACAAGGGAGTGCTCCAATGCACGAAGAACGGCTACCGCTTTCATTCCCCCAATACTTCTCTAACCAATAGTACATACTTACCCGTACTTTTGTACCTCCTAAACGTATCATTCAAGGACTTGGATCACCCAGCGAAAGATTTTTTCCATAAAGAAAAAAGCCAGCGGTCTCAAGGGGAAAGAACACTGGCTACTTAATTGAAAAAATTATTTTTTCGCTTCTGCTACTGTATGTTTGACAAAATCTTCAAGATCCATTGTTTCTGAATCTTGTTCACCGTATTTTCTTACATTGACTGCGCCATTTTCTGCTTCTTGATCACCTACGACAAGCATGTATGGGATCTTTTGCATTTGGGCTTCTCTAATTTTATACCCAATTTTTTCATCACGGCTATCAACCTCGACACGTAAGCCTTCAAGTTGCAAGCGTTTTTGGATCTTTTTCGCATAGTCTAGATGGACAGATGGCGAAACTGGGATGACTTGGAATTGTACAGGTGCCAGCCATGTTGGAAGGGCTCCTTTGTATTCTTCAATTAAGAAGGCAACGAAGCGTTCCATTGTGGAGACAACCCCTCTATGAATAACAACTGGACGATGGTGCTTTCCATCTTCTCCGATATATGTGAGGTCGAAGCGCTCTGGGAGTAAGAAATCAAGCTGTACAGTGGACAAAGTCTCTTCTTTTCCAAGAGCTGTCTTGACTTGTACATCAAGCTTTGGTCCATAAAATGCCGCTTCGCCTTCTGCTTCATAGTAGTCATGGCCAAGCTCGTCCATTGCATCCTTCAGCATCGACTGTGCTTTATTCCACATCCCATCATCGTCGAAATACTTCTCTGTATCCTCTGGATCACGGTAAGATAAGCGGAATGTGTAGTCATTTAAGCCGAAGTCTTGATACACTTCTTCAATTAAGCGAACTGTACGGATGAACTCGTCTTTGATTTGATCTGGACGAACAAAGATATGTGCATCGTTTAGTGTCATGCCGCGAACACGCTGCAGGCCAGATAAGGCGCCTGACATTTCATAGCGGTGCATTGTACCAAGCTCTGCAATCCGAATTGGTAATTCGCGATAGCTATGTGGTTCATTTTTGTAAATCATCATATGGTGCGGGCAGTTCATTGGACGAAGGACAAGTTCTTCGTTGTCCATTTCCATGACTGGGAACATATCCTCTTGATAATGCGCCCAGTGGCCTGATGTTTTATACAAGTCTACACTCGCAAGAACTGGTGTATACACATGCTCATAACCAAGACGCACTTCTTTATCTACAATGTAACGCTCAATTACGCGTCGGATGGTTGCCCCTTTTGGCAGCCAGAGCGGAAGACCTTGACCAACCTTTTGAGAGTTCGCAAACAGTTTCAGCTCTTTTCCAAGTTTACGATGATCACGCTCTTTTGCTTCTTCAAGCAGACGTAAATGTTCGTTTAAATCATCTTTGTTGAAGAAAGCTGTCCCATAAATTCTCTGTAGCATTTGATTGTTACTGTCACCTCTCCAGTACGCACCTGCTAGACTTAACAGTTTGAACTCTTTGATTTTCCCTGTAGATGGTAGGTGAATCCCGCGGCATAGATCAAAGAATTCACCCTGCTCATAAATCGTGACGGCTTCGCCTTCTGGAATTGCCTGTAACAGTTCAAGCTTCAATTCATCACCAATCGCTTCGAAGCGTTTTTTCGCTTCTTCTCTTGATACTTCAATACGCTCAATTGGAAGATTGCTGTTAATGATCTTTTTCATTTCTTTTTCAATCTTTGGTAAGTCTTCAGGCGTGATGGCAACATCGATATCCACATCGTAGTAGAAGCCATTTTCGATTACAGGGCCGACGCCAAACTGGACGTGATGTTCTTTTCCATAAATGCGTTTAATTGCTTGCGCTAGTAAATGTGCTGTGCTGTGGCGCATAATATCAAGAGCTTCTTCACTTTTATCTGTGATGATCTCAATTGTTCCACTTTCTAATAGCGGCATACGCAGATCTATTTCTTTGCCGTTTAATTTACCGGCAAGCGCTTTTTTCTTTAGGCCCGGGCTAATTGATGCCGCAATGTCTTCTGTTGTTGTTATTTTGTCAAACTCCTTGACTGCTCCATCTGGAAATGTAAGTTGAATTTGTTCCGACATCTCTGGTCACTCCTTTTTTTGACAATATAAAAACCCCGCCCCTTGGAAAGGGACGAGGTTGAATAAACGGAATCGTGGTTCCACCCTTTTTCCCGTATTTGCAGCTTTCTTTTTGATAAGCAAATACGGCTTGTGGTTCGATAACGGGAATTCCCGTCAGCTATTACTAAACAAGTTCACAGCTGATGTTCAAAGGTGGTAAAGCAAATGATCCTCTGCTAGGAAGCTTTCAGCCGCAACTTCCCTCTCTTTAAGCGAGTGTTCATTTGTTCATGTCCTTATCAATACGGTCTCTGTATGAAGTTACACCGTATTATAAAACGTTTTTTCATGAAAATCAAGAAAGCTTTTCACTTTTTTTTGGCAAATGGTCATGAACAAATTGGACATTCTGCTCCTGAAATGAGTGAGGCGGGAACACCTCAACTCTTTCTTGAAAAATATTTTGAATGGTTTGCACCATCGAATGACCTGTGTCATTTGTAAATAGGTCTATCTTTTGAGGGGCAATGGATACAAGCGGTGCAATTAGCTGCGAATCAATATACATTGGATGCTCTCTTACAAACTGTCTATCTATGTATTGTTTATGATCACGCTCAGAAGCGTAGCGAAATTCCCAAATCACTAGTCGATCCTGATGCACGACATGTACTTTTTCCAGCTTAGGCTCTCTTGCCATCACATAGTCTCGAAGTGATTGAATAAAGTTCTGATATTCTTGTTCCATTTTGTACTCTTCAATGGACACCTCGACATAATTCTTAAGCCTTTGATCATACTCTGACAGCCTAAATGTCATAAATGAACTAATTGAAAAAATACCTTGCTGTAAAGAGATCGTCTCAAGCTCCTTTTTTAAAAGGACTTCTCTTGATGGGTCTTGATGAATCCCGGGAATATCCTCTATATCCCCTTTCATGATGCTATGGGCGATAGAAAGAATTTGGTGCTGCTCTTCAGGATCTTTAAATAAGTATGTGTTTTCAAGGATGCTGCGCATGCGCTCATTTTCTTTGCATTCCAAAAAAAAGTCAACCAGTAATGGCCGCACGATGTGCTCAAGTGCTTCTTCTGATTCCTTCGCCTCTATGAGAAGCCGGTCTTTCCCTTGTTGAATTGAAATGTGATGCCGACTGTCCAAGTGTTCAGCAAGATGTAAAAAAGCGGCGGTATCATATTCATCTTCAAAGATTATTTCAAGCATGTTTGTCCCCCCTAACGACATCTGTTACATATATATGGGGTGAACATAAAAAATAGACGCCTAAAATAAATCAGGCATCTTTCTTTTTAAAATCAGTGGAACCGAGATAAAGATCAGGTAAATCAAGCAGACGATTGATAAGGCGGCATAATTGCCGCTAACAAAGCTTGACCCGAAGACATTTAACGCAATCGTACCCGGTATTAACCCTAAAAAGGTCGCTACCGCAAAAGCCCTGTATTTTGCATGTGAGGCTGCTGCCGCATAGCTGACAAAGTCAAAATGAATGGGTGCAATACGCAATAACAAAATATAAAGAAACCCATGCTGCTGAATGCGGGACGTCACCGCTTGTAGCTTCCGGCTGATTGATTCCGTTTCATGCTTGTTTGAACGAAAAGTTGAAGCAATCAGGAAGGATCCCGTTGCGCCCGCTGTCGCACCGATGAGGGCGTAAATTGTCCCAAGTACACTGCCAAAAGCCAAACCTGCTGCTAGGGAGAAGACGGTGACAGGGAAAAGAACAAACGGACGAAAAAGAGATAAGAAAAGAAAAACAATGGGGGCCAGCATCCCAAATTGAAGTACCCAATTCTTTACATCTTTCGGCGCTAGCTGAAGATGCTGTTTGTTCAGCCACCATAGTGCAGCAATCAGAACGCCAATCACGAGAACGAAAAGCCATTTTCTATTGCTCATCTAATCAGCTCCTCCTTCAAGTGATATACATTTTTATAAATGGCGACGATTTTCTCCTTCAAGTAAAACTGGCTCTGCTAAATAGAAAATCCGTTCCATTAAACGAGCCGCTTTAACCTCTTCTTTTTCTCCGCGCTGTGAGTACGTAAAATGATGCTTTAGCTCATTCGGTGAGAAATTAGAAGAGAAGAAGGTCGGCAACTGTTCGGCCATGCGATATTGTAAGATCGTTCCTAACAGTTCATCTCGGACCCAGCTTGTCATCGATTCTGCCCCAATATCATCAAACATTAAAATAGGGGTTGATTTGACCATATTCAGCTTTTCTTCTAGTGTATGATCGGCTAACGAATTTTTTAACTCTCTCACAAATTCAGGCACGTATACAAGGAGAGATGGGTATTCTTTCACCGCCAGCTGCTGCGCAATTGCTGCCAGAATAAATGTTTTCCCTACCCCAAACTTTCCGTGTAAATATAAGCCCTTTCCCTTACCAGTCTCATCATAGCTTTGCAGGAATTGTCCTACCTTTTGAATGACCCCTTGTCTCCCAACAACATTCAAATCAGCAAACGTCGCTTGAAGAACATTTTGCGGAATGTACATGCTTTTCATGAGCTCTTGCTGTTTTTTCTGTCTATCCAGTCGCAGCTTAACAGGACATTGGGAATATTCAATTTCAATACTCTGACCTTTGATCACAAGCTTCGGATGATACCCGTCTAAAAGGACATTTACGTCCTCTTCATCTAAGCAGTAGGAACAGCCCTTCGATTGCTGAACATATTCAAAGAGTCGATTCAGGCTGCGATTGATCATGTCTTCTTGTATCTCTTCTTGATGCTCCTTTAAAAAGGCCTGTACATCTTCATCAGACAACACACTTTCTTTAATCTGATTGTATCTCACACGAAAATCTACTCGTTTTTTTAGCTGTTCAAATGAACGACCGATCGGTTTCATCTCCATCTCACCTCACATTAGTGTGCATTGTAATTGTACTTTTTCATATTTTTAAACTGATCTAACAGTTTTTCTTTTTCTCGTTCGAGATCTTCTGTAGACAGACTGTCCTCTTGTTCTTTTGCCGGCTCTTCTTTCATTTCAGTTTCTTTCATCCAGTCAGGCAATTTTTCCTCGCGAACGACTTTTCCTGATCCATATGAGCTTCGCTGCTTTTTTTGCTGCGCCCACTCTGTCATTTGCCTGTTCTCTTCTTTGGCAATTTTCATGGCAGCCGCAACGGTTTTGATTTTCTTTCTCACCCAGTGCGCGGCAATTTTTTGCATATATGTTTTGGACAGCTTCATATCTGTTTTCAGCAGTGTATAGTAAATCAGGACATTCATGACACCTGGCTTGAGCTGCTGCTCGAGCATAATATCTTCGACAATTCTTAAGTCAGCATACGTTGGCTCAATGCCATCTGCCATATCTTTTAGAAGCTCTCTAGGCGAAATATGATCAAGCTTTTCAACTAGTTTAGTATCCGGTGTTTCTTGCGACGGATGCTCCGAAGCATTGTGACATAAATGTCTTGGCTGTTTTTGATCAATCAGCTTCGGCTGTTTCCCTCTGTATTCAATTTGATACCAGTCTCTCGCTGCTTTTCTTAAATCTTCTGTTGAGATCATCTGATCCGGTCCACAAGCGCTTGCTACAATATTTTGCATTTGCAGCGGGGTGATGCCATATACAATGGCTAACTTCTTAATCGTCTCTTTCACCTGCCTTGTCAAAGCCTTTCTTGGAATCATCATGTTAGACATGCCCGCTAACAATAGATCAAAGTCAAAAGATTCGTCTGAAAGCGGTGCCGGCTGAGCAGATCCAACGGTCACATATTCATAGCCCTGTTCAAGCGATGATGCTTGATTGATTTCTTCTGTCATCTTGCGTTCGCTTGGCTGCAATACGTGAAAGACTTCTTCAAACGACCGTGAAATGTTTTTAGCTTCTGCAGGAGCACCTGGATAAGAAAAATAATCACGAAGCTGTGTATATTTTGCTTTCTCTACACGATGATATAAAAGGACATTCAGCATACCGTCTTGGAAAAACTCATCTGGTCTTAGCGGTGGCACGAGCTCATACGTAAACAGTCTGCCCTCTTCCGTTTCCTGTTCATATGTGCGTAGTAAGCCGATCGCTTCTAGCTTTAAACGTTCCTCAAAAATATCATTTAAATTCGTTTGCAGCATCACCATGAGCTGCCTATGAGGTGCGGGCTTTCCCCACATACGATTTTGTTCTAGCTCTCCCCACAGCGTCATGTATAAGCTGAAAGCGGACATGCCAATAAGCGGCTGATATAAAAGAGTGATGAGCTGTCGATCGATGTCACCGAGCAATGAAGCGCTTTTGACGACATACGGATCGACGGCTAGCACTTCCTTCCAATGCTCTGTCATATGCTGATCCTCCCCCCTGAATGCGATTGTTTCCATTGTACACTCTTTTTGCGTTTTACGCTTTACGCAGGAAAAAGAGCATGAAGAATCTTCAGCTCTTTTTTAACGTTCTTTTTTTAATAAATCTTTTAATTCATCAATAAATACATTGATATCTTTAAATTGCCGGTATACTGAGGCAAACCGAACGTAAGACACTTCATCAATTTTCGCCAGCTCGTCCATCACCATTTCACCAACAAGCTCGCTTTTTACTTCTGACATACCTTGATTACGCAATTCTTTTTCGATGTTAAAGCAGACATCTTCCAGCTGCTTTAAGGCGACAGGACGCTTTTCACACGCTTTGATGAGTCCTCTTAACATCTTTTCTCGGCTAAATTCCTCTCGTATACCTTCTTTTTTGACCACAATAAGCGGCAATTCTTCTAATTTTTCAAACGTCGTAAAGCGGTATTGACAGCTTTCGCACTCTCTTCTACGACGGATGGATTTCCCTTCATCTACTGGTCTTGAATCAAGCACCCTTGTACCAAGGTGCTGACATGTAGGACATTTCATTTCATCAGCTCCGATCTATTCTTGCAAGTTGTTTGTCTAGTTCTTCATAAAGGGACATAACGGTTTTTTGACTATAGCCAAAGTCTGTTGGCAGGGCCGTTCTGTTGTTACATTAAAATCAACAGCTGTTTCAAAAGGACGAATTGAAATGACAGTCGCCACGAGAAAGGTTTTTTTCGGCATTCGTATATTTGCGCTGATTTCACCTCGTTCTGCTGAAACAGATGTCACTTGATACGTTTCGGGATCCACCGCTTGGAAAACTTGTGAATTTGTAGTAACGGCTTTTCAGCTCTGACACTGGATGATGGTTAGACGTTTCCGTATGATTTGAAATGAATTGCTTTAACTTTTGTCCTAAAGTCATACATGTATCCACTTTGTCTTTACGCCTCTTCTTTATTTTATAAAAAAAACCTTTGTTTTCCTAGAACAAAAGTATAGACAAGTAGGGGAATGTTGGGTGTAGTATATGAAACAAATATAAAAAGGAGCATAACACAAAGGCATTCGATGCTTTTGGCCAGCTCCCATTGCAATCTTTTTTATGTTTACAGTGCTTTGACTTTCGCCTGTTTCACTTGTACAGGTCCCATGCCTCGAGGAATTTCGATGTTTTCCCTTGTTTCAGCACCTAGTTCATCTCCGATATGATCTGCTGCAATATTCGGATCTAGGTCGCCACAAGTATAAACATCTATGCTCGCATAACCATGTTCAGGAAAGCTGTGAATTGTCAGATGAGATTCAGAAATAATGACAACTCCACTTACTCCTTGAGGCGCAAATTTGTGAAAAGCAACCTCTCTTACCTCAGCTCCTGATTTCAAAGCTGAATTTACAAACGTTTTTTCAATAAAATCCATGTCGTTGAGTTTATCACAGTCGCATCCCCATAGCTCGGAGATAACGTGACGTCCGATTGTTTCCATCATGGACCCCCCTTAAACAAGAATGAAAGAGTGAAGTTCTAAGCAGCCGGACCGGACATATACCACGGGGGAAAGTTAGTCCTAAGAGGTCCTAACCCTTTAAGTATACCCGAATGAGTCTGCGAACAAGAAGTTCACGAAAAATAGTATACTTTGTTTAGACCCATTTTGCAACCTGTGTTTTTAGTGGGATCTTCTCTCATTTCTTTGAAAAGGGACGTTCATCTTCTTCATTTCAAACAGCAGATAGCTCTTTCATCTTCGAGCCAACAAACTTCACAAGATCAACCACTCTGCATGAATACCCCCATTCATTGTCATACCATGCCAGGACTTTCACTTTTCTACCTTCCATCACCATCGTTGTGAGTCCATCAACGACAGCTGAATAAGGATTTGTGTTAAAGTCTGTTGAGACAAGCGGTTCCTCTGTGTAATCCAATATGCCTCTAAGAGATGTTTTAGATGCATTTGAGAAGGAAGCATTTACCTCTTCTGCTGTGACCTCTTTTTTCAAATCGACCACAAGATCAACCATCGACACATTTGAGACAGGCACACGTAGTGCAAGCCCATGCAGTTTTCCTTTCATATGAGGAAGCACTAAAGAAAGCGCTTTAGCCGCACCCGTCGTTGTTGGAATGATGGACTGAGCACACGCTCTTGCCCGGCGTAGATCCTTGTGCGGGTTGTCGATATTTTTCTGATCATTTGTATAAGCATGAACTGTTGTCATTAAGCCGTTGTCGATACCAAATTCATCATCTAACAACTTGACAACTGGAGCTAAACAGTTTGTTGTACAAGATGCGTTTGAAATAATGACGTGCTTTTCAGGATCAAGATCATCCTCATTCACACCCATAACAATCGTGATGTCTTCGTTTTTACCTGGAGCTGTTAAAACGACTTTTTTCGCTCCGGCATCTATATGGCCCATCGCTTGATCTTTTGAATTAAATTTACCAGTTGCTTCTATGACGATATCAATTCCAAGCTCTCCCCACGGAAGCTGCTTTGGGTTTCTGTTATTTAGCAAAAACACTCTTTTTCCATTCACAATCAAAGCGTCATCTTCTGCAGTTACATCGCCTTCGTAACGTCCATGATTTGTGTCATATTTAATTAAATGGGCTAGCGTTTCGGCAGGATAGCTTGCGTTAATCGCTACAATTTGAATTTGATCATCAAGCATTGCTTTTCTGAAGACCATGCGTCCAATTCTGCCAAACCCATTGATCGCTGCTTTTACTTTCATGAACAGGTCACTCCTCTATTATATGTTATACTCAATAAATCCATATATGAAATTAGTATATCACATTAGATTGTAATTGCCAGTATATAAACATATATTTTCTAAAAAGGGCTGATCTTTTCAAAGAAAAGAAGAAAAAGCATAAAAAAAGAAGAGTACGTGTATGTACTCTTACTCTGTATGTTCCCATTCGTTTAATATGTTCTGTAATTGTTTTCTGATAAAAGCCAAGTCTTTTGTGTTTACTATGACGCGGTCTGCTTTTTTACATTTCTCCTCAAGCGGCTGCTGGGCACGAATACGATTTAGCGCTTCTTCCTCGCTGAGGTCGTTTCGCTTCATGAGTCGTGATAGCTGCAATTCAGGCGTTGTGTACACGACGATGATCCGGTCGACGAGATTCTCCAGCTGACTCTCGAATAAAAGCGGGATATCAAGCACAATAAAGGTTTCTTGCTGATTGATCCCTTCGTCTCGCCGCTTGAGCATTTCCTTTCTCACCTCAGGATGAACAATGGCATTCAACTGTTTTCTTTTCTCTTCATCAGAAAAAATGATCGCTCCAAGCTGCTGCCGGTTCAATTCACCATTTGGCAGGAGGACATCCTCACCGAAGGTTTGAAAGATATGTTGAAGAGCTGGCGTTCCTTTAGAAACAGCTTCTTTTGCAATGACATCTGCATCCACAACCCGGATGCCCTGCTCTTTTATCACCTGCGAGACTGTGCTTTTTCCACTAGCAATCCCGCCTGTTAAACCAATGACGATCGTCAATCTATTTCCTCCTCTACAGCTTCCATACGCCAATTAAAATGAGCAATAGCCCTGGTAAGCATGCGAGTTTATCGATCCAGCGCCAGTTTGACAAATAATGTCCAGCACGCAGCCCAATACACACAAAAAGGGAGCTCATCACTGCCACCGTGATACTCATCATAATTGGAGAAAAGCCTAGAATCGCTGCGCCAATCCCTGCGCCAAATGCATCAATGGATAAAGCAATCCCAAGGAGCACCGCTTCTATTCCATTAATTGTACCAGAACGATCAATGTCTGCACTTGTAGGCTTACGTAAAATTTGGATGACAAGCCCGAGAGACTGCACTTCTACATTGAGCAGTGTTTTTTCATGAAGGAGCATGTCACGATCTTTTGCTGGTTTGTAAAATTGATACAAGACCCAAAGACCAATGGCGATCAAAATCCCTCCACCAAGTTTATCTGTCACTGAGACAGGGAGGAAAGTTGTAAGCAGGCTACCAATCAGCATGGAAATGAGCAGCACAATCCCTGAACAGCATGCAATAATGACAATGGCTTTAAATGGAATTCTCATTTTTCGAAGACCATACGTAAAGCCGACAGAAAAGCTGTCAATGCTGACTGCAATAGCTAAAAACAGAAGCGAAAACGAAATCATACCTGAACTCTTCCTTTCTGTTCATGCAACAATGATCAAGAGTCTCTAGGCGTTCTCAGACTCTTCTTCACTATATGAAGAGCAGGTGGGCTGTGTGTCAGTCTACACCTTGCTGAAAAAAGAATGTTTTTTATCGTATGCATGACAAAAAGGAAGCATGCTGATAGGTTCTCCTTTATAGAGGCTGTTTTTGGCAGGTCACACAAAAATGGGTCCCGCGCCCTCCAACAACCGTTTTCTCAATGATACTTCCGCATGTCTGGCAAGGCTCTCCCCGCCGGTCATATACGAGAAGCTGCAATTGAAATGTTCCAATATCGCCTTGTGAATTAATATAGGAGCGAATCGTGCTTCCTCCCGCATCAACTGCCACTTGAAGCGTGTCAATAATATGCTTGTGGAGCACCTTGCAAGATTCAAGGCTTAGCTGATTGGCTTTTGTTTCTGGGTATATCCCTGACTTAAAAAGGACTTCATCTACATATATATTACCAAGCCCCACAACAATCTTTTGATCAAGTAAAGCCGTTTTGACAGCGCGGGAGGTCTTCTTCAATTGCTCCCATAAATACTCTGGTGTAAATGATTCTGAAAAAGGCTCATATCCCAGCTGTGATAGTGGGAGTTCTTTTTCTTCCTCACCTGAGTGAAATAAATGCATCGTGCCAAATTTACGTACATCATGGTACCGAAGCTCTGTACCATCTGTAAACGTAAAGACAACGTGTACGTGTTTATCATAAGGCTCATTTGCTTCATGAACACGGTATTTTCCTTCCATCCTTAAATGGGAGACCATTACGTAATGTTCTAAATAAAAGAGTAAAAACTTCCCTCTTCTTTCAATGGTTTGTATGGTTTCTCCTACCATCCTTCTTGCGAACTCCTCCGGTTCCCCAGGACGTTTGATGATATTTGGCCATTTGATATCGACCGTTTCAATCATTTTTCCTTTGACTAACCCATTAAGAGTGCGCCGGACGGTTTCAACTTCTGGTAATTCCGGCATGCTCCTCGCTCCTTTTTCTCTCTCTATTTATTTTGCGTCGTACCAAGATGGGCCTGAAGCAAAATCGACTTTTAGCGGTACATCGAGCTGAAGTGCGTTTTCCATTACTTCAGGGACAATTTTTTCTAGTATGGCGATTTCTTCTTTCGGTGCTTCGAAGATCAGTTCATCGTGCACCTGCAATAAAAGATTAGCCTGCAGGTTCTCTTCTTTTAGCTTTTGCACCATATCAATCATTGCTTTTTTAATGATATCTGCGGCACTGCCTTGAATCGGTGTGTTCATCGCCGTTCTTTCAGCAAAGCTTTTGATGTTAAAATTACGGCTTGTGATATCTGGAATATATCGTCTACGCTTTAGGAGCGTCGTGACGTAGCCTTTTTGTTTTGCTTCCTGCACGATGTCTTCCATATATGTTTTCACACCTTTAAAGCTTGTTAAATAACGTTCAATAAATGCAGCTGCTTCTTTTCTTGTAATCCCAAGGTTTTGAGAAAGTCCATAGTCACTAATCCCATAAACAATTCCGAAGTTCACAGCCTTGGCCTGTCTTCTCATAGAGGGAGTCACTTCTTCTTCAGATACATGGAACACATCCATTGCTGTTTTTGTGTGAATATCCATATCTTGGGTGAAGGCTTCAATCAAGTTCTCATCTTGAGAAATATGAGCGAGCACACGCAGCTCGATTTGAGAATAATCAGCTGCAAACATGAGCCAGCCTTCTTTTGATGGAACGAACGCTTGACGAATCTTCCGGCCTTCTTCTAGACGAATCGGGATATTTTGAAGGTTTGGATCCGTTGAGCTTAGCCTTCCCGTTTGCGTGAGTGCCTGATTAAATCTTGTATGAACTTTATGGGTATTTTTGTGCGTCACTTTCATTAAGCCTTCTACATAGGTAGATTGCAGCTTTCCAATTTGACGGTAATGCAAAATCGAGCGAATAATTTCGTGCTTGTCTTCAAGCTTTTCAAGAACATCGGCAGACGTAGAATAGCCTGTTTTTGTCTTCTTGATAATCGGCAGACCTAATTTTTCAAACAGAATCACACCGAGCTGTTTAGGAGAATTGATGTTAAACGTTTCTCCCGCTAAACGGTGAATGGTTTCTTCATATTCCTTCAGCTTCTTCGTCAGTTCTTCACCCATCCTCTCTAGGCGTTCAATATCCACCTTTACCCCTAGAGATTCCATTTCACCTAAGATGAGCGCAAGCGGCAGCTCTAAATCTTCATACAGTTCATGCTGATCATTTTTTTCTAACGCTTCAAGCGTCAAATCATGCAGGGCAGAGATCGCCGCTGCTTTACGTCCAAGGTGATCTTTTAACTCATCTTCGGTTGGAGCTGCCTGCTTTGCTCCTTTTCCGTACACTTTTTCATCTGAAAGAGCAATATTCAGACCATATTCCTTCGCCACACTTGCAACGTCCTCGTAGGATTTCTGCGGGTTGACAACATATGTAGCGAGCAGAACATCGTAATCGACACCTTTTAAATCGACATCATGCCATCTGAGGGCAACAACTGCTCTTTTTGAATCAAATACCCATTTTTTCTTCGTTTCATCCTGAGCCCATAGTTTAAACGCTTCTGACTGAAGAGCATCTTCCTTTGTGATAAAAAACGCACCATTTTCATTATGGATTGCAAAACCGATCAAATCTGCTTCGTGATAATTATCTCCCAGCTGTTCTACCACAAGCGCAGCATGATCTGTCAGCATGTCATCCGTTATATCGGTGATTTTTGTGACTTCTAACTCTTCTACTTCGACCTGTTCACCTTCTCCTAAACGCTCTAGTAACGTTTGAAAGCCCAGTTCTTTATAAAGAGAGATCACCTGATCGATGTAAGGGCCCTCATAAGCGAGATCTTTGCTTGACACATCTATTGGTGTCTCTACGAGAATTGTCGCCAGCTTTTTACTCATCACCGCTTGTTCTTTATGTTCTTCAAGCTTTTCTTTTAGCTTTTTCCCGCTGACTTCGTCAATATGTTCAAGTAGATTTTCAACTGTTTGAAATTGCTTTAATAATTTAATCGCCGTTTTTTCACCCACGCCAGGCACGCCTGGGATATTATCTGATGAATCTCCCATCAGCCCCTTCATGTCAATGATTTGATCTGGTCGCAGGCCATATTTTTCTTCAATATGGGCCGGTGTATAGTATTCTACTTCTGTGATACCTTTTTTCGTAATGGCTACCGTCGTATGGTCTGTTGAAAGTTGCGTTAAATCTTTATCTCCTGAAAAGATTTTGACCTCAAAGCCGTCTTTTTCTGCCTCTACAGCCAGTGTACCGATAATATCATCCGCCTCGTATTGCGGCAGCTCGTACCTTTTCACCTGATAAGCATCTAATAACTCACGGATGAATGGCATTTGTTCTGATAGTTCTGGCGGTGTTTTTTGTCTTCCGCCTTTATATTCCTTAAATGTCTCATGACGGAAGGTTGTTTTACCCGCATCAAATGCAACAAGCATATGGGTTGGCTTCTCGTCCTCCAGCATCTTCATTAGGATCATCGCAAAGCCATAAATGGCATTTGTATGTACCCCTTTATCATTGGATAAGAGCGGCAAAGCAAAAAAAGCTCGATAAGCGAGACTGTTTCCATCCACAAGTACTAATTTCTTTTTGTCTGTCATATGTTTAATCCTCCATCGACTGAGTCGTCTCAATCGTCTCTTTCACACATTGTATGTTCATTTTATCAAAGTTTATTTTGAAAAGAAAATAGACGACCCTGCAATAAAAAAGGGACGAAAACAACAAGTGTTTTCGTCCTTCCAAAATTGGCTCCTTGGATGAAGGGGTTCCTATTCATCCTACCAATAATTGTTTAACAAAACATGAATTTATTGTTAAGATCATGTAAATTTTTAACGGCACTTTCCTTTTTCTCTATTTTGATTTCAGACTCACTGTAAAAGTCGTCCCTTTGCCTTGTTTGCTTCGCACAGAAATCGTTCCTTCATGCGCCTCGACAAGGTGTTTGACAATAGCAAGGCCAAGCCCGGTACCGCCTGAATTTCTGCTTCTATCCTTATCAATTCGATAGAATCTCTCAAATATTCTTGGAATCTCACTTTTTTTCATTCCGATTCCTGTATCCACCACATCAAATTCATAGCTGTCCTTCCGCACCCTTGCCGAGATCGTGACACTTCCCCCCTCTGGAGTATAGGTGAGAGCATTATTCACGAGATTAAGAAAAATTTGCTTTAATCTCAGCGGGTCCGCCAAGACATAAACCGGTTCTTTCGGAACACGCACGTGCAGTCGAATGCCTTTTTCTACGGCCTTTTGTTTTAGCAACACTTCAATCTCCTGAATGATTTCTGTCGCATTGGCTTCTTGAATATTCAGCTTAAAATGCTGCTGTTCAATTCTAGAGAGATCGAGTAAGTCTTGAATAAGTGTTTCTAAACGGACACTCTCTTTTAGAATGATCGAAAGGAATTCTTTCTGCGCGTCTTTGTCATCAATCGCTCCATCAAGAAGGGTTTCAGAAAAACCTTTAATTGACGTAATCGGTGTCTTTAATTCATGGGACACGTTGGCGACAAAGTCTTTACGCATCTGCTCTAATTGCTTTGTTTCTGTTACATCATGAAACACAAGGACAATTCCTTTCCATTCATCATCCGTACTTAAGATCGGGACGCCATCGACTTGAAAGTAGCGGCGTTCAATCTCGACTGCTAGACGTAAAAACTTCCGAACCTTGGTTTCTGTCATGAAAATTTCGTCAATTAGCTCAATAATCTCTTCATGTGTAAAAGCTTCATGATACAGCTTGTGCATGTAAATGTGCTTTTGCACCTGAAATTGCTTGCGGAATGTTCGATTGACTAAGTTGATATAGCCCATTTTATCAATCAAAATGATACCCGCTCCAATGTTTTCTATGACCGTTTGCAGACGGTCTCGCTGCATTTCACCAGCACTTGTCATTTCTTGAAGGCTTTCTGCTAGGCGCTTTATGGACGTGTTGAGCTCACTTGTTTCAATGATCAGCTCTTCATAATTGTTGGTATCATAGTTACCACGTTCAAGCTGTTTGGCCACCTTTGTGGCATAATCAATCGGTTTCACATACTTCATCGACATGCGGTAGCCAAAAAAGACAATAATAATGATGGCCGAGCCAAGGCAAAAGGCTAATGCGAGCCAGAGCTGGCCGTCAAATTTATTTAAAGGCTGGAATGAAGCATGGAGAAATAGATATCCAGCCGGTTCGTTTTGCTTCATGATAGGGACTGCATAATAAAATAATGCATCCTTCTCATCATCAATGACCGTTCCTTTTGTCTGGAGATGCTCATTTTTCAGCATGTTTTGAATGCTGGGTCTTTGTTCTGCTGGACCCGTTGTATGTATAATATTCCCCTTCATGTCCACAATCGACGCATTCATATCGAGATGCTGCTTTGCCTGACCGAGGATCTCTTTGTTTTCCTTTGCCTTCAAATCGTCACCATTCACTGAAGAAAGGAGAAAACTCGATTCCTTTTTCATTCGTTCCGTTAATTTTGTTTCATAGAAAACATGAAACATGTGATCTAAGAAAAGACCAAGTCCGACAAACACTATAAAAAGGAGAAAGATGAGCCCAGAAAACAGGCGGATTGTAATTTTACTCATTTGACTTTGGCTCCTCCAATTTGTAGCCTAAGCCGCGAATGGTTTTAATGTATGTTGGTTTTTTTGTGTTCTTTTCAATTTTGTCTCGCAAGTGACTGATATGTACATCCACAATACGTGTGTCACCTGCAAAGTCATAATTCCAAACCGCACTTAACAATAGATCACGCGTGAGGACACGACCTTTATGCTTGGCCAAATAAAGCAGCAGCTCAAATTCCTTTGGCGTGAGCTCTAGACGTTCTTCTTGGAAGTAGACTTCGTAGTGTTCAGGTAAAATGTGCAGGTCACCAATTTTGATTTGGTCTGCTATGATCTCTTCTTTTATCTCTTGCGAAGAAGCAGGCTGAGATTGCTGTGCTCTTCTCAAAATGGCCTTTACCCGAGCACCCACTTCTCTAGGACTGAAAGGTTTTGTCATGTAATCATCGGCTCCAAGTTCAAGGCCGAGCACCTTATCAAATTCATCGTCCTTTGCTGTCAGCATTAAAATAGGGAACATCATTTTTTGAATTCTCAGTTGTTTACACACTTCAATGCCGTCCATCTTCGGAAGCATTAGATCTAATACAATAAGATCAGGTTGTTGACTTGCTGCTTTTTCAAGCGCTTCTTCCCCGTCTCTTGCTGTGACGACATCATAGCCCGCCCTTTCAAGGTTATAGCTTAGAAGTGTTACAATCGATTCTTCATCATCCACAACTAATATTTTTTTATTCATGTTGTGCCTCCAATTAGTGATTTCCCCTACATCCGGTTTTTTTGTATCTTATGCTAAAAGCAAGAATTCATGCTTTCTCTTTCATTTTAACGAAAGCTAAACAAGAGGACAATTTATAATTTCGACTATATATGTTTTGTAAATAAAAAGAAGGCCCCTCTTAAGAGAAGCCTTCTTTTTATTCAGATTAAGACAATACTTTCATCACGTTTTTAACAGATTCAACAGAGCGGTCAAGCTGACTTCTTTCTTCTTCTGTTAACTCAAGCTCAATGATCTGCTCAAGGCCGTTTCCACCTACGATTGTTGGAACACCAAGATAAATGCCTTCGTAGCCATATTCACCTTCAAGGTATGCAATCGTTGGGATAACGCGGCGCTGATCTTTTAAGATCGCCTCAACCATTTCAACTAGTGAAGCAGCAGGTGCGTAATATGCACTACCGTTACCTAATAGGTTGACAATCTCGCCTCCGCCTTTTCTTGTTCTTTCAACAATCGCATCGATTCGATCTTTTGGAATCAATGTTTCAAGCGGTATACCGCCTGCATAAGAGTAACGAACGAGCGGAACCATGTCGTCGCCATGTCCACCAAGCACAAAGCCCGTCACATCTTTCACAGATAGATTTAATTCTTGCGCAACGAACGTACGGAAACGTGCTGTATCAAGAATACCAGATTGTCCAATGACTTTTTCTTTTGGTAATCCTGATTCTTTATAAACTGCATATGTCATTGCATCAACAGGGTTTGTTAATACAACAATGATCGCTTCTGGAGAATATTTGACGATTTCGCGTGTCACACTGCGCATGATTTTTTCATTTGTTGACACGAGGTCGTCACGGCTCATTCCCGGCTTTCTTGCAATTCCTGCCGTAATGACTACTACATCAGAACCGGCTGTATCTTCGTAGTTAGAAGTTCCTGTAATGTTCGCATCGAAGCCTTGAACAGGGCTTGCTTCCAGCATATCAAGTGCTTTCCCTTTTGTTGGGTTCTCAAGCTGCGGGATATCGACTAATACGACATCCGCTAATTCTTTTTGAGCCGTTAAAAATGCTGTAGTTGCTCCAGTAAAGCCTGCTCCGATGACAGATATTTTTTTACGCTTATTTGCCATTTCTTTTTTCCCCTTTAACTTTAAAGTTTAAGAATCAAGACAAGTTTTTGATGAGCTCGTCTGCAAACTCAGAACATTTCACTTCTGTTGCGCCATCCATTAATCTAGCAAAATCGTACGTGACAACTTTTGATGCAATTGTTTTTTCAACAGATTGAATCACTAGATCCGCTGCTTCCTGCCAGCCAAGGTGCTCAAGTAAAAGCACCCCTGATAGAAGAACAGATGATGGATTCACTTTATCAAGTCCAGCATATTTCGGTGCTGTTCCGTGAGTCGCTTCAAAAATAGCGTGTCCTGTTTCGTAGTTGATGTTCGCACCTGGTGCGATACCAATTCCACCAACCTGTGCTGCAAGTGCATCAGAGATGTAGTCTCCGTTTAAGTTCATTGTTGCAACAACATCGAACTCAGCTGGACGAGTTAGAATTTGTTGAAGGAAAATATCTGCAATGCTGTCTTTGACAATAATTTTGCCAGCAGCTTCTGCTTCACTTTGCGCTTTGTTTGCCGCATCTTTCCCATCTTTTTCTACAATACGATCATATTGTGCCCATGTAAAGACTTTGTCGCCAAACTCTTTTTCAGCCACTTCGTAACCCCAGTTTTTGAAGGCACCTTCTGTAAATTTCATGATATTTCCTTTGTGAACAAGTGTCACAGATTTACGGCCTTGGTCAATCGCATACTGGATTGCTGCTCTGACAAGACGAGATGTTCCTTCTTTAGAAACTGGCTTGATACCGATACCTGATGTTTCTGGGAAACGGATTTTGTTCACACCTAGTTCGTTTTTCAAGAAGTCGATTAACTTCTTCACTTCGTCTGATCCTTTTGCATACTCGATTCCTGCATAGATATCTTCAGTGTTTTCACGGAAGATGACCATATCTGTGTCTTGTGGACGTTTCACAGGAGATGGTACGCCTTGGAACCAGCGAACTGGACGTAAGCATGTGAATAAATCTAGCTCTTGTCTAAGTGCCACATTTAATGAACGGATTCCTCCACCAATTGGTGTTGTAAGTGGACCTTTAATCGCAATTAAGTATTCACGAATGTCTTCAAGCGTTTGCTCAGGAAGCCACTCTCCAGTTTTATTGTAAGCTTTTTCTCCTGCATAAACTTCTTTCCAAGTGATTTGCTTTTCACCTTTATATGCTTTCTCTACAGCTGCTTCAAGCACTCTTGATGCTGCTTTCCAAATGTCAGGACCGATTCCGTCCCCTTCAATAAACGGGATAATTGGATTATTTGGCACATTCAATACGCCGCCAGTAACTGTAATTTTTTCGCCTTGTGACAATGATATTACCTCCCAGGTTATGTAGTGAATATTTGAAACTTCTTAACTTGATGTCTGCAAGGAAAGATGTTTTTCACATGATTCGTTTTTTGTTGATATGGAGGCTGATTGGTTTGTTTGGATCAGCCCCCGCTTATTCTATAAACATTAGTCTCTTTCACTGATCGAAACAAACGTTTGAAGATCAGGTCCAATGTATTCAGCTCTTGGACGGATAAGACGGTTGTTGTCATATTGCTCTAAAATGTGAGCAATCCATCCGGAAAATCGGCTAATCACGAAAATTGGTGTAAACAAGTCATGATCAATACCAAGACTGTGATATACAGATGCAGAATAAAAATCAACATTCGGTGGAAGATTTTTCTCTGATGTCACGATTTCCTCTGCGCGAACAGACATTTCATACCATTTCGGCTCGCCTGTAAGGTTTGTTAAACGCTGGCTCATTTCTTTCAGATGCTTTGCACGCGGGTCACCTTGACGGTATACACGGTGGCCAAAGCCCATAATTTTTTCTTTCTTCTCTAGCTTACCATGAATATAGGAATCTACGTTTTCAACTCCACCAATTTCTGAAAGCATCTTCATCACGCCTTCATTGGCACCGCCGTGAAGTGGTCCCTTCAAAGCGCCGATGGCTGCTGTTACACCAGAGTAAATATCTGATAGTGTAGCAACACATACACGTGCTGTAAATGTTGACGCATTTAATTCATGATCGGCATGTAGAATGAGTGCCTTATCAATCGCCTCAATTTCTACTGGAGATGGCTCTTCGCCGTTTAGCATATACAAGAAGTTCGTAGCATAGCTGTATTCTTCTTTTGGCTGTATAGGCTCAAATCCCTTTCGAATGCGTGAGAATGCAGCGACAAGTCCAGAAATTTTCGCCTGTAATCGAATGGCTTTTCTGTAATTCGCTTCTTTGTCCATAGTCTCTGATTCGTCATCGAGTAAACCTAGTAAGGATACTGCTGTACGAATCGCAGACATTGGATGAACCCCATCCAGCGAATAAGATTTAAAGTGCTCAATGATTTCCTGTGGAATATGAGCATGTTCATTGAGCAGCTGTTTTAATTCACTCAGCTCCTTCTCATTCGGCAGCTTTAAGTGCCATAACAGGTAGACAATTTCTTCGAATGTAGCTTTTTCAGTTAAATCATCGATATTGTACCCTACATAAGTAAGAGTATCATCAATAATTGAGCTTACGGATGAAGTGGTTGCCACAATACCTTCAAGACCTCTTGTTGCTGTCATGTTCAATCTCCCCTTTTAAAAAAATTCCCCTTCGTTGCAAAATTCTCGGTTTTTGAAAGCGCTATCCAATCCGAATACGTTAGCAGGTTTAGAAAAGAAAATGCTTACATTTACCTATCCGGTTAGAGCGCTTTTAGCCTCATTTCTCTTGTGTGATCAATGAGTTCAAAATTAAGCCTATTCCCATTATAAACAATAATCAGACATTTGTTAAATGTTTAACTATAATTTTTTTTGATATTTTTTTTTTTAGCCTTCCGTTTAGGGCATGGAATGAAGGGATTTTGCTTCTTTTAATATATTTAATTATGTTTTTTTGCAAAAGCTCGCTTAAGAAAACATAAAAAAAGAAAGTGGCATGAGCCACTCGCTTTTTATCCGCTGAAAAATTTCACAGCTTGCATCGCTAGGTAGGCAATTCCTGCACCGATTAGCGGGCCGACAGCCACACCTTTAAATAAACTAACTGCCAAAATCGTGCCAAACACAAGCGCAGCCGTAATATGAGGATCATTTTCGAGTAGCACAATACCGTTTTTTGCAATAAGTGCTACTAATATACCCGCTCCAAGTGCAATCCAAGCATAGGAGGATTTCATCGCTTCTCCAAGCTGTTTAAATCCAATGTCACCTGTTGCGATCGGCACAAGCACAGCAATTGTAATGACGGTTACCCCCCAATTGATGCCTTTTGATTGCAGAACCGGGAAGATTTTTTGATCGAGTCCAATGAGCTTAATCACAATCAACACAGAAACCGCTAAAATTAACGAATTGTTCTTCGCAATGAGTGCAATAACGAGTAAAAGAACTAAAAATAAATTTGCTTGTGTAAACATACGCCGCCCCTTCCTTTCTTTTTATTGCGACCTTTTCATATTACTCATTTTTTTGAATAAAATGAAGTATCGGACATGCTTGTTTTTTGGAGGGGATTGTGTGAATCACGCCTATGTGGCCATTTTTCTGCGAAGTTTGATGATTATCAGCATTACCGTTTTTGCTGTTGTCTTTTTATGTCAGTCTTTTCCGCTTTTATATCCATTTTGGATCGCACTTGTTGTGTCCTGTTTGATTCATCCTGCGGTATGCAAAATTGAAGAATGGACCGGAATGCCAAGAGGCTTTGTCGTGATCATTGTCTTATTTCTCTTTTTCATTGCAGCAGCTGGGTTCATGACGCTTTTAGTGGCGGAAATCATTTCAGGAAGTGCTTATTTAGCAAAGGTACTGCCAGACCACCTTGATCAAATGATCAGTATTGTGGAACGGTTTTTCACGGATAAGATTCTGCCTTTATATCATGATTTGACTGCCCAATTTAATACACTTCAAGCAGGACAAAAGGAATCGATTTTGGGACAAATTCAAGCACTTGGTGACGAAGTAGCGGCGAAAATCGGAACTTTTCTTTCAAAAACACTCGAACTTATTCCGGCTTTTTTAGGTCTTTTGCCCGATGCAGCAGCAACTCTTTTATTTTCTGCCCTTGCGACTTTTTTTATCACAAAAGATTGGTTTATATTAAAAACATATGGTTCACGTATTTTCCCCACAAAATGGATGATGCATTCACGCGCCATTTTATCTGAAATCAAAAAAGCCATTACTGGCTTTATAAAGGCACAGCTTCTGCTCGTTGCCATGACCATCGGCATCGTGCTCATTGGGCTGATTATCTTAAAGGTCGAGCATGCCCTGGTGATCGCTCTATGTATTGGACTTGTCGATTTACTTCCTTATATCGGCAGCGGCACCGTTTTTCTACCATGGATCATTTACTCAGCTATGACAGGGAATCTTTCACTTGCCATTGGGCTAGGTATTTTGTATATCGTGGTGTTAATTCAAAGACAAATATCAGAGCCGAAAGTCTTAAGCAAATCCATTGGGCTTAATCCTTTAGCAACACTTGTGGCGCTATTTGTCGGTTTCAAATGGTTTGGTTTTCTCGGACTTGCCCTTGGTCCTGCCTCTCTTGTCGTTTGGCAGGCGTTTCGTAATGCGGGTATTTTCAGGGATATTTATCAGTACATTATGTATGGCGTGCAAAAGTAAAAGAGACCTCATCTAAAGGTCTCTTTAGCGTATAATGGTATAGCGTTTGCGATTGGACATGTTTCTTAGCCAGCACTCAAAGAGTGGCTTGACTCGGTTTCTTGACATCGGGATGAGCAGCAAAGCCCCAATCAGATCCGATAAAAACCCTGGAATGAGCAGAAGCAAGCCGCCGATTAGAATGCAAAAGCCATCTACAATGGTTGCCCCTGGCATTTTGCCATATTGTAAATCTCGCTGTACTTTTTGAAACACTTCAATTCCTTGCTTTCTCGCAAAATAAGCACCTAGTGCGCTCGTAAGCACAATAAATAACATCGTTGGCAAAATGCCAATGATTTTACTTGAGATTAAAAATAAACCAATTTCCACTGCAGGGAACAGAATCAGTAATAGTAGAAAATATTTCAACCATATCACCTCATGATGGTTCTTTCACAAAAACTGTCTTACTCTTTTTAGTGTAACATAAAAAAAGAAAGGAGTCAGACAACTCCCTCTTGTGTAATTTAAAGGACGCTTGCACGACCTTTGTAGATCGCTCCGCGTGCTGGATCTACTGTAATCTCTTCGCCTTCTTTTAAAAGTGTTGTTGCGTTTTCAAGACCAACAATTACTGGAATGCCAAGGCTTAGTCCAACGACTGCTGCGTGGCTTGTTAAACCGCCTTCTTCTGTGATAAGAGCAGATGCTTTTTCTAGAGCGCCCATCATATCACGGTCTGTGCAGTTCGCTACGAGAATCGCACCATCATACATTTTTCCGTCTGCTTCTTTTCCGCTTTGTGCAATGACAACTGGTCCAAATGCAGATTTACGGCCAATTCCTTGACCCTTCGCAATAATATCGCCGACAACATACACTTTCATTAAGTTCGTTGTCCCCGTTTCACCAACTGGCACACCTGCTGTAATGACGATTAAGTCGCCACGTCTTACATAGCCAGTTTCAATTGATTTTTCTACCGCATTCTCAAGCATTTCATCTGTAGATGTCGTATTTGATCCGCTCTTAGCAAAAACACCGAATACGAGAGATAGCTTTCTAGCAACCGATTCGTTTGCTGTTACAGCGACGATTGGTGCTTTTGGTCTATATTTTGAAATCATTCTCGCTGTATGACCGCTTTCAGTAGGTGTGACAATCGCTGCCACGTCAAGCTTCATTGCAGTATGAACAACAGATTGACCAATTGCATCTGTAATGCTGACCTCTACTTCTTCGCTTCTGCGAGAAAGAATCGCTTTATAATTTAATGCTTCCTCTGAACGTGACGCAATGTTGTGCATCGTTTGCACAGCTTCAACAGGGTATGTACCTGCTGCTGTTTCACCAGAAAGCATAATCGCATCTGTGCCATCAAAAATGGCATTTGCCACGTCACTTGCTTCCGCACGTGTTGGACGAGGATTACGCTGCATGCTGTCTAGCATTTGTGTAGCTGTGATGACAGGTTTGCCTAAACGATTGCATTTTTTGATCAGCATTTTTTGAACAAGCGGTACTTCTTCTGCTGGGATCTCTACACCAAGATCTCCACGCGCAACCATTAGACCGTCTGATACCTCAAGGATTTCAACGATGTTATCAACGCCCTCTTGGTTTTCAATCTTAGGAATGATTTGAATGTTAGCCGCATTGTTCTTTTCAAGAAGCTCACGAATTTCAAGTACATCAGAAGCTCGTCTGACAAAAGAAGCTGCGATGAAATCGACACCCTGTTCAATTCCGAACAGAATATCTTTGGCATCCTTTTCTGTAATACCTGGCAGGTTCACACTCACACCTGGAACGTTTACGCCTTTTTTGTTTTTCAATGTGCCTGTATTCATGACTTTCGTAACGATTTCTTTACGGTCCATGTTTAGTTCTTTCACCTCTAAACCAATGAGACCGTCATCTAATAGAATCGTTGAGCCCACTTCTACATCATGAATTAAATCTTCATACGTCACACTAATTTTTTCAGTATTCCCAATAATGTCTTCCATACTGACGATGAGATCTGC
The DNA here is from genome assembly GCF_020524495.1 of Bacillus stratosphericus. Classification (GTDB taxonomy): domain Bacteria; phylum Bacillota; class Bacilli; order Bacillales; family Bacillaceae; genus Bacillus; species Bacillus stratosphericus_B. Next base: position 37,143 of record NZ_JAIVLB010000002.1, read on the forward strand.
ACCAGCTACTAGCTCAATTGAGCCGTTTTCAACTGTACGTGTACGGATCTCTGGACCTTTTGTATCAAGAAGGATCGCAATGTCCTTGCCTAACGCTTTACCTGCTTTTCGAATGTTTTCAATACGTGCACCATGCTCTTCAAAATCTCCATGAGAGAAGTTTAGTCTGGCTACATTCATTCCTGCTTCAATCAATTCAGTCAGCTTTTCAATGCTTTCACTTGCTGGACCGATTGTACAAACGATTTTTGTCTTTCTCATCACTGTTCCTCCTAAGGTCTTCTCGTTTTATATAGAGAGCTCTTGTGAAAGTCGGTACATATTTTGATCGACTGTATGTTTTTTATCTAAGATTTCTAAAATATCGTGGTGAACAAGTTTATTGCTTTGAATGCCCACACAGCGTCCGCCTCTTCCTTCAAGTAGAAGCTCGACTGCATACGCTCCTAAGCGGCTTGCTAGCACTCGGTCAAACGCACTTGGAGAACCTCCACGCTGAATATGTCCTAAGACAGATACACGTGTTTCAAGGCTTGTCTCCTCTTCAATTCGCTTACCGAATTCAACACCGCTGCCGACACCTTCTGCTACGATGATGATACTATGCTTCTTGCCGCGCTCATGCCCTCTTCTCAATCTGGCAATAATTTCGTCCATGTCATAGTCTGCTTCAGGAATCAAAATTGATTCGGCTCCCCCCGCAAGACCTGACCAAAGTGCAATATCACCGGCATGTCTTCCCATTACTTCCACTACGTATGTACGTTCATGAGATGTGGCTGTATCACGAATTTTATCGATGGCATCAATGACAGTATTCAGTGATGTATCAAAGCCAATTGTGAAATCAGTACCTGGAATATCGTTATCAATTGTACCTGGGACACCGACACATGGAAAACCGAGCTCTGTTAATTTCTTCGCTCCCATGAATGAGCCGTCTCCACCGACGACAACAAGTCCTTCGATACCGAATTTTTTTAAGTTTTCAATTCCTTTTTCACGACCTTCAACTGTCTTGAATTCAGGACATCTTGCCGTGTAAAGTTTTGTTCCTCCACGATGAATAATATCGCCTACTGAACCTATTTCGAGTTTCTCAATTTTACCGTTAATTAGACCTGAATATCCATTATAAATACCGTATACTTCTACATTATGGTAAATTGCTTTTCTTACAACTGCGCGCACAGCTGCATTCATTCCTGGGGAATCCCCACCGCTCGTTAAAACTCCTATACGCTTCATCCTTTTCACCTCAGAGATCATATATGAATTAAACATACCATTCCCATTGCTTGAAAACAATTATAAGCAAAAACGGGTGTTTTCAATACGAATTTATAAAACCGTACTTATTATACAATTAAATAAACCGTTTTTAAACAAAAGTTAAGATAGTCATGAAAGCAAATCTGTCAAAAACCTGTTGTTTAAGTGCTCTAAACCTTTTCATATCAAGGTTTTTAGATGTGTAAAATTTTATGAAAACAAAAGAAAATTATTTTCAAATAGCACTTACAAACACTTACATGAGGAGTTTTTCATAAAAAAATAAACGCCAGCCAATAAGGCTGTACGTTTATTTAGTTTACCCCAATATATTGATTTTCAATCGATACTTTCCCAATGGCTTTGTATTTTTGATATCTTTGTTCGACTAATTCTTCTGGCGATCGTTTGAGCAAAGATGTAAGTGACTGTGTTAATGTTCTTTCCATGTAGGCTGCTTGTTGTTTTACGTCTCGGTGTGCCCCACCTTGAACTTCTTTAATAACATCATCTATAATATCTAATTCTTTTAGGTCTGGAGCGGTAATTTTCATTGTTTCTGCAGCTTTTTTAGCAAGTGATGAGTCCTTCCAGAGCAGTGCAGCTGCACCTTCTGGTGAAATCACTGAATACGTCGAGTTCTCTAGCATGAATAGATGGTTTCCTACGCCTAAACCTAGTGCCCCGCCACTTCCGCCTTCTCCAATGACAATACAGACAACGGGTACACGAAGTCCTGCCATTTCGAATAAGTTTTTAGCAATTGCTTCACTTTGTCCACGTTCTTCAGCTGCTTTACCAGGATAAGCTCCTTTTGTATCAATAAAGCAAATGATTGGACGGTTAAATTTATCTGCTTGTTTCATCAATCGCAATGCTTTACGGTAACCTTCCGGATGAGGCATTCCGAAATTGCGGCGCAAGTTTTCTTTTGTGTCTTTTCCGCGCTGATGACCAATGACTGTGACAGGAAGCCCTTTAAACGTGGCAATTCCTCCAACGATGGCTTCATCATCGCCATAAAAACGGTCACCGTGACACTCGAAAAAGTTGTCAAACAGCTCCTGAATGTAATCCAGAGTGGTTGGACGCATCGCATGACGAGCAATCTGTACTCTGTCCCATGGCTTTAAATTTGTATAAATGTCCGCTTCAAGCTTACTCAGACGTGTTTCAAGCCGCTCAATTTCTGCACTTAAATCCATCTCTGAGTTTTGTGTGAACTTTTTCAATTCATCAATTTTCGCTCGAAGTTCGATGACAGGTTTTTCAAATTCTAGTTCTCCAGCCACTCTCGTTCACCTCCTGTGCTGTGTAATGCTAAGATTCGGCCTAATGTTTCTTTCATGTCTGCACGGTAGATCACCGCATCGAGCTGACCATGCTTCATTAAAAATTCAGCCGTTTGAAAGTCTTCTGGCAAGTCTTCACGAATGGTTTGTTCAATGATTCTGCGACCTGCGAAACCAATTAATGCACCAGGTTCTGCAAAGTTGTAATCACCGAGAGACGCGAAACTAGCTGATACACCACCAGTTGTTGGGTTGGTCATCACAGAGATAATCAAGCCTTGATCCTCGCTAAACAGCTTTAATGCTGAACTTGTTTTCGCCATCTGCATGAGACTAAGAATCCCCTCTTGCATTCTTGCTCCGCCAGATGCAGTAAAGATAATAAATGGCACCTTGTCCGCTTTTGCTTTCTCGATAGCCAGTGTGATCTTTTCACCAACGACCGAGCCCATGCTGCCCATACGGAACGTGGCATCCATGACAGCGATCACAGCACTTTGTCCTTCAATTTCACCTTTACCTGTGACAATGGCTTCATTCAAAGATGTTTTTTCTCTGTCTTTCTCAAGCTTTTCTTCGTAGCCTGGGAAACCGAGCGGGTTCTCAGAAATGAGGTGCCCGTTAAATTCTTCAAATGTGCCTTCGTCTACAAGGCTTTCAATACGTCGTTTTGCATTCATTTGCAAATGTCTGCCGCAATTCATGCAAACACGTAAATTTTTATCTAGTTCTTTGGTGAGCATAATTTTTTTACATTGCGGACATTTGGTCATGATGCCTTCAGGCACATCTTGACTTGCCTGTTCAGAGGGTACAGATGCATATTTCTTCTTTTTACTGAAAATGTTCTTGATTGACAAATGATTACCTCCCTTTTTGAAGGTTTTTTTCTTTACACGCACATCCACTATTATAGGACATGTCATAACTGTACCGAAACTATTGTACTTTTTTTGTCAAACGCTGTCATCCTTCATTCAATTTTTTCAGTGAGGAATTGATAAGAAATCAGTATGAGTTTGGGGCGCTGAGCAGTTGATATATTTGGATTGTGAACGTCTACAAAAAAATCTCATTCCGGATAAAAAAATATTCAAGTGAGAGAGGAAATGGTGCACGTCTTTCCTCCAAATGCAGAAAGAAAGTGCACACTTTTTCTAGTTGATTATTCACCGATAATCGTTATTTTTCTTGTTTTTTCTGCAACAGCTTCTGGGTCGACTTTGATTCTTGCAACGCCAGTTTCCATCGCTGCTTTTGCTACTGCTTTTGCTACCGCTGGTGCTACGCGCGCATCAAACGGTGCAGGAATGACGTATTCTGCTGTCAATTCTTCATCTGATACAAGAGAAGCAATCGCTTCGACAGCTGCAATTTTCATTTCTTCGTTAATATGTGTTGCACGCACATCTAGTGCTCCGCGGAAAATGCCCGGGAATGCAAGTACGTTATTCACTTGGTTCGGAAAGTCTGAACGGCCAGTTCCTACAACACTTGCACCTGCTGCATGTGCATCTTCTGGCATGATCTCTGGATTTGGATTAGCCATTGCGAAGATCACTGGATCTTTTGCCATTTTCCCAACCATCTCTTTTGTTAAAGCACCTGCTACTGAAACCCCGATGAAGACATCTGCGCCTTCAATGACTTCTTCTAATGAACCTTCTTTGCAGTCTTGGTTCGTGAATTTAGCTACTTCGTTTTTCACTACATTCATCCCATTCGGGCGGCCTTCGTAAATAGCGCCTTTTGTGTCACACATAATGATATCACGTACACCGAAATGATATAGAAGTTTGATAATTGCAATACCTGCTGCACCAGCGCCGTTTGCAACCACTTTGATTGAAGACATTGATTTTCCAGACAGTTTAAGGGCATTGACAAGTCCTGCAACTGTTACAATGGCTGTTCCATGCTGATCATCGTGGAAAACAGGAATGTTTGTCTCTTTTTTCAAACGCTCTTCAATCATGAAGCAGTTAGGAGCTGCAATATCTTCAAGGTTGACACCGCCAAACGTAGGCTCAAGGAGCTTCACTGTTTCAACGATTTTGTCTACATCGTTTGTCGCTAGCGCAATTGGAAAGGCATCTACGCCCGCAAAGCTTTTGAATAATACCGCTTTACCTTCCATTACTGGAAGAGATGCTTCGGCACCAATATTTCCAAGCCCTAAAACAGCGCTTCCGTCTGTGACTACAGCGACCATATTACCTTTCATTGTATAATCATAAACTTTGCTTGTGTCGTCATAAATATCTTTACATGGTTCTGCAACACCAGGTGAGTAAGCCAAGCTCAAGTCTTTCGCATTTTTCACTTGTACTTTTGATTTTGATTCGAGTTTGCCTTGATTCTCTTTGTGCATATGTAATGCTTCTTCTCTTAATGACATGTGATGAACACTCCTTCAAGTGGCAAATGATTTAATGAATTGCTAAGTTGATAAGCACATACTGGCAGTTTTAAATACACAGAATCTTTAAAATGATAACATAATAGGTGAATTTGTAAAACATATTCAGACGATTTGTCATCATTTAATCACAACGTTTTGTTCACCAAGCAGTTCTTTTAGCTGGAAGATCACGGCATGATCTGGATGAACTTTGTATGCATCTGGAAGTCTAATCGTCTTTTTTTGCTTTTCATAATACAAATAGACATATGCTTCTCCGCTGTGCAAAGAGATCACTCGTTTTACTTGCTCAAGTAGCTCCTGCGTATGGTTCTCTTCTTTCACCCGAATGTAGACAGACTCTTTTCTTTTTGTGCTCATCTCTTCAAGCAGAACGGCTTCTTGCACGATGATTTGACTGCTGTCATTTCTGATATCTATTCTGCCTTCAACATAAAGCATTGCGCCCTCCTCAAGTAAGGGGGACAGCTTTCTAAATTGCTCTGGAAAGACGACGCCTTCCATTTCTCCCGTTTCATCCCCAAATTTGACAAATGCCATTGATTGTCCATTTTTTGTCCGAATCGATTTCACTTTTGTTAAAAGGCCACCTATTGAGATCTTTCCCTTAATACAGGTAGAAAGTCTGATGATTTCCACTGCGCCCTTCTCTCTTAAGCGATCACGATACGCTTGTACTGGGTGATTTGATAAATATAATCCGAGTGTCTCTTTTTCCAATTGCAAGAGGTCGACAAGTGGCAGTTCGTCTATCTCAGCATATTTTGGCTTAATGGAGAAGGTTGTATCCCCAAGAAAGTCTAGCTGATCCTCAGGTGTTAAAAATGACACGTGGTCTAACGCAATATCTATCGATGCTAATAACGAAGCACGATTTGGATAAAGCTCATCCATCGCCCCTGAAAAAATGAGTGCTTCAATCGTTTTTCGGTTTACACTCTTTGGTGATACCCTTGCGCAAAAATCAAATAAATCTTCAAATGGCTTTTCCTGCCTTGCTCTGTATATATCCTTTACAGCTAACACTCCAACATTTTTAATCGCTCTTAAGCTGTAGCGGATCTCCCCTTTTTCAACCGTAAATGGAAATTCACTCTTATTAATAGAAGGCTTTAACACAGAGATCCCTTTTTCCTTTGCCTCATAGAAATATTGAGCGACTTTATCTTCATTTCCAATCACACTAGTTAAAAGTCCGCACATAAAATATAACGGATAATGCGCTTTTAAATAAGCAAGGTGAAAGCCAATCATGCTATATGCGACAGCATGGCTTCTATTAAAACCATAGTTTGCAAATTTGACGATTAAGTCATAAACGTCATTTGCAATGTTAACAGGATACTCCTTTTTTAGGCATCCTTCAACAAAATGGATTCGCTCCTCATCAAGTACCTTTTTATCCTTCTTTGAAACGGCTCTTCTTAACAGATCAGCCTCTCCTAGCTGAAAGCCTGCCATCTTTGCTGCGATCAGCATGATTTGCTCTTGGTAAACAATAACCCCATAAGTGTCCTTTAAAATGTCATACAAATCTGGATGCGGGTAAGAGACCTTGACTCTGCCATGCTTTCGGTCGATAAAGAGCGGAATATTCTCCATTGGGCCTGGCCGGTAGAGGGCATTGACTGCCACGATGTCTTCTAAACTAGAAGGTTTCAGCCGCCTTATCACCTGTCGCATCCCCTGTGATTCAAGCTGGAAAATCCCTGTTGTATCTCCCGCTGATAACAAATCAAACGTTTTTTGGTCTTGATACGAAATGTCACTAAAGTTAATGTGGACGTTTTCCTGTCTTTCAATCTGGTTTTTAATGGATTCAATTAATGTTAAGTTTCTTAAACCTAAGAAATCCATCTTTAACAGTCCGAGATCCTCTAAATAATTCATGGCATATTGCGTTAAATACACACCATCGTGGCCGTCTTGTATGGGAACGACCTGCGTCAGCGGCTCCTCGCTTAATACAACGCCAGCTGCATGTGTCGACGTGTGTCTTGGCAAGCCTTCTACCTTTAAAGCTGTTTGAAAGACCATTCGAAGCTCTTCAGATTGTTGAAGCAGCGTTTTTAATTCAGAAGAGGCGGCCACCGCTTCTTTCAGCGTCGTCCCTGGCTTTGATGGGATGAGCTTTGCAAGACGGTCCGCTGCCTTTGAATCAATCCCCATCACACGTCCAACATCCCGTAAGGCTGCTTTTGCTGCAAGCGTACCAAACGTGACAATTTGAGCCACATGCATGTCCCCATATTTGTCTTTTACATATGAAATGATTTCATCTCTTCTCGTGTCCGGAAAATCTATATCAATATCCGGCATGCTAATTCGTTCAGGATTTAAAAAACGCTCAAATAAAAGACCGTGACGGATTGGGTCGACATCTGTAATAAACAGAACATAAGCAACAAGAGAGCCTGCTGCTGATCCCCGTCCTGGACCTGTGACAATGCCATGGTCATGAGCATATTTCATAAAATCCCACACAATGAGAAAATAATCACTAAAATTCATTTTTTGTATAATGCTAAGCTCATACTCAAGCCTTTTGATATACGTTTCATTTGAAGCGATCTTTCTTTGTTTCATCCCATCCGAGCAAACCCTTCGTAAAAACTGATCGGCTGTTGATTGATCAGGCGTCTGATAGGACGGAAGTTTTGTCTGTCCAAGATTTAAATCTACTTCACAGCGATCGGCAATTTCACCTGTTCTTGTCAGCAGTTCAGGGGCGTCCTGATGCCATTTCATCATTTCTTCTATGGCTCTGAAATGCTTGTCTCCTCGGTCTTCCTCTATCTCTGAAAGCTTTTGTCCCGCTTTAATGGCCTTCAAACATGTATAGGCGGTTTTGTCCTCTAGATTGATGTAGTGGACGTCACCCGTCGCTACAAGAGGAATATCCGTACTTTGTGAGACAACTCGTAGCTTACTGATGAGCACCTCATCTTGCTGAAATGGCTGAACTGATATAAATATATGTCCCTTTCCAAATATGTTTTTTAAATGACTTGCAGCCTCGCGCGCTTCGGCTAGCTGATCGTTTTGCAGCAGCGTTTCAATATAGCCGGATGCACCTGGCGTAATAGCAATAAGCCCACGATGATAGCTTTTCAGCCATTTTTCTTTCAGACCCGCTTTTGATTTTGATTTCAGCACACTGCTAATTTTGATCAGGTTTTGATAGCCTTCATTGTTTTTTGCTAGGAGCACCAAGGGATAAGCCTCTGACTCTTGTCCATCGAAGACAGAAGCTGTTAAACCGATCACCGGTTTGATGCCATGTTTTTTACATTCCTTATAAAATTCAACCGTTCCATACATCACATGGTCATCGGTAAGAGCGAGCGCTTTGTAGCCAAGTTCTTTCGCTTTTTGCACGAGCTCCTTGACCTTAGCTGCACTGCTTAACAAGCTGTATCCACTGTGGACCTGAAGATGAACATAAGACATGCTTAACCCACTCCTTTCGTCTAAATTCATTCTTTTATTATAAAACGCGATGCGATAAGAAACAAATGTTCTTTCTTTTCCGCCTGTTCATACTTGTCCAGTACACGCCATATATTAAATAGAGTGAGGTGGAAAAAATGGATGTGAAGGAAGCCTTTATTCCAAACTTTATCAGTTGTTACTTTATCGCACTTGGGGTAATTTTGGGCGGTGCCATTATAGGTGGTGTAGGTGCTTATTTATCCGGCCAGCCGCCTCTATCGATTATTTCAAGTCTTGCCAACCGTTTAAAAATTTGGGCGCTTGTGGCCGCAATTGGCGGAACATTCGATGCGGTCTATAGCTTTGAAAGAGGCATTTTCGAAGGAAACACGCGTGATATTTTCAAGCAAATTTTATTAATTATCTCAGCCATGGGCGGTGCACAAACGGGATATCTCATTATTACGTGGCTCACTCAGGAGCATGTGTCCTCATGAGGGTGCCGGAGCTGTATAAACGCCCAGGCTGGCAGCGTTTTTTTGCTGGCATGATGTTCGGCGCAATCATTAGCTGGCTGATTTTCCTCTTTACATACGGAACCTTTCAGGAAAAGCAGGTGACACTGCTGAGAAGCCAGCAGCACCATATGGATAGTCTGAAAGAACAAATCACACTCTATCGGGAAGATTTGCATAAGTTAAATGAGGATAATAAGCAGCGGCTGCTGATCCAAAGCGTAGATGTTCATCTCGTCAATCGTGAGCAATATAAAATTCCTGAACCAGATACACTAAAGTTTGAAGACCAGGTCAAAGAGGATATCTCAGAGGTCATCACAAAGGATATTGAAAGTGTCTATAAAACAAAGGAATTATTAAAAAGGACAGTGGAAAACAAAGAGTATACGATTAAGGAAAAAGCATATCGCGCCAAAGTCACAGAGCTGACGATTTATACGAAGCTTTCACTTGAAGTACGTATTTCATTTGCTGAATAAATGATGATGTGGAATTTTTATGAATTTCTGCTCTCAATGATCGCTTTTCACTCCTAATTTTTATACACTAAAAGAAGAACGAGATCTTAAATAGAAAGAGGTGAGGACAATGGAGGTTTACAGCTATCGTCAAATGGCTCGAGACAAAGCAAGCCGGATCAAAGAGGGCATGTGTGCTTATGCTGAAACAGAAATGATGGCTCATTTAATCAAAAAAGAATTAAAGCATCAAAATCTCCAAGCCTATGAAGATTCAACTGACATCGGCTGCTGGTTTATCCCTGTATCCAAATAATCCTTTTCTCCATAACCAAAAAGAGAGAGGGAAATTGAAGCTTCCCTCTCTCACGATTTACATACTTCTTCTAAATCACGTAAAATCTCATCTGCCACGGCCCAATCATATATGGACGCACCGGCTGCAAGCGGGTGACCACCGCCATGATATTTTTTAGCAATTGTGTTAATGACGACGCCTTTAGAGCGGAATCTGACACGAATCTGATCGTTTTCTTCCACAAAAAAGACCCAAGCCTTAATGCCTGCAATATTTCCAAGTGTCCCAACAAGCTGAGAGGCTTGCTGCGCCGTTGTTTGGAACGATTCCAAAATGTCACGCTTAATAAAAACAGATGCCACCCCATTCTCTGACAAAGAAATATGTTGAAAAATATAGCCATTTAATTTCACGACATTCAAATCCGTCTCATACAATTGATTGAAAAGGTCTGATGAGGAAAACGGATATTCGATCAGTTCCCCTGCATATTTAAGTGTCTTTTTCGTTGTGTTTGGGAAAAGGAAGCGGCCTGTGTCTCCTACAATGCCGGCATAAATCAGTTCAGCCGCCTTTGCATTCAGTTGATATCCTTCTTCTTTTCCCTCTAAATACAGCTCATAAATCAGTTCACTGACAGAGCTTGCCTCTGTATCAACCCAAAGCAAGTCACCATAAGGATCCTCATTCGGATGATGATCAATTTTCATCAGCTTATCGCCCATTGAATAGCGCTGATCATCAATTCTTGCTTGATTGGCCGTATCACAGACAATGACAAGGGCACCTTTGTACGCTTCGTCCGGTACCTCATCGAGTTCATATAAAAATGAAAGGGATGGCTCAGGGGTTCCTGTCGCATAAATTTTTTTTTCTGGATAGGTGGCACGCAAGATTTCCGTAAGGCCGCACTGCGATCCATATGCGTCAGGATCTGGTCTTACATGTCTATGAATGATGATGGTGTCATATAATGATATGGTTCTAATCAGTTCTTTTTTCATAAAAACTCCTTCTTATGCGAAACTTCTTTTATTATAAATCATAATCTATCCTTACGGAAAAGTGAGGAATAGACAATTTATTCTAGTAAGCAAGCCTATTTACGTTTAAAATAGGGTTGTAACCACTTACAATGGAGGCTTGGCACATGCTTGTTTTGGTTGTGTTTATTATTTGTTCTGCCATGTTTTATTTATACTACAAAGCAAAGAATGTCCGTACGAACCGGCCAGTCGAGAAGAAATTCTGGTCTGCCAAATCCAGTATGGCACTTGGCTGCTTTGTCCTGCTCTTCGGTGTGAATCAATTATTTTTAAACCGCTCGTCACTCGCATTTGTCATTGGGTTTATTTTTGTTGCTGTCGGTATCGGCAGTACGTGGGCTGGATATAAAGCCTACAAGCACTATCTTCCGCTCTTTTTAAAGAAAGGCGAAAAAGATCACGCTTAATAGAGAAGGGCGAAATCATTTTGCCCTTTTTTGTACTTTATCCTCTCTCCATCAACTGTACCATCAGCATCGCTTTTCCTACAATATTCGATTGGTGGTAAACTTCAACTTCCAGCTTTCCAAACTTGCGTCCTACTTCTAAAATATTCGGCTTAATTTGTATCGTGGATTCCATTTGAACCGGTTTTAAAAAGTAGACAGAGAGACTTTCCACGATCAGCTCACCTTTTTTATGAGACTTTAAAAAGCGATTGGCTGATTCAATTAAAATTTGTGTTAACACACCATATGAAATATTTCCAAGCTGATTCGTCATTTGTGGTGTGACCTCATATTGATAAACCGCATCTGTTTTTGGCTTTTCTGTATCGGTCTCTTTAAATCCTCTCGAGACAACATCATCCAGCTTTTCCCCGACCTGCGGCTGCTTTTGGATCATTTGCAGCGCCTTGAGCACATCCTGACGGCTAATCATCCCAATCAGCTTCGCATGATCATCTACAACTGGCAGCACCTCAATGCCTTCCCACACCATCATTTGTGCAGCAGAGGCAACAGATGTTTTGCCAATCACTGTGAGCGGCTGTTTCGTCATCACCTTTTCAATCGGTGTGGAGCGGTCATGACCCGCAATATCCTTTGAGGTGAGAATGCCGTGAATTTTCATTTGATCATCTGCTACCGGGAAGCGGCCGTGTCCTGTTTCATAATTCTTCTCATACCATTTCTCAAGCTTGTCCTCTGGCGATAAGTATACAGTCCGTTCAATCGGCGTTAAAATATCTTCCACAAGCACAATCTCTTTTTTAATTAACTGATCATAAATGGCCCTGTTAATGAGAGCCGCAACGGTAAATGTATCGTAGCTTGTCGATAAAATCGGCAGCTCAAGCTCGTCTGCGAGCTGAATGATTTGCTCATCTGTTGAAAATCCGCCTGTGACCAGCACAGCTGCTCCTGCCTCTAATGCTTGCCTGTGGGCATTGATCCGGTTTCCAACAATCAGCAGGTTTCCAGCTGCCGTGTATCGCATCATCGCATCAAGCTCCATCGCACCGATGACAAATTTATTTAAGGTTTTATGTAAGCCGGCCCGTCCTCCAAGCACCTGTCCATCAATGACATTGACAACTTCCGCATATGTCAATTTTTCAATATTTTCTTTTTTCTTCTGCTCAATTCGAATGGTACCGACTCGTTCAATGGTACTAACGAACCCTTTATTTTCAGCATCTTTGATGGCCCGGTAAGCGGTACCTTCACTCACTTTCATTTCTTTCGCTATGCGCCGGACAGATATTTTCTCGCCGACATCTAATGAATCAATATACGATAAAATTTGCTCATGCTTTGTCGCCAATGCCGTTCACCCTTTTTGTTTTCAGCGTTTTCATATGTTTCATTATAAAGGCAGGAGGCTTTTAATAGCAATTTGTCTTTTACGTCATCGTGATTTAGGCCATAAAAAAAGCCGACATGTGTACCGGCTAATCTGAATGATTATAAAATGTCGATGGATTCTCCGCTGTTTAATACGTGACCCACTCCGCCATGCAAGCTGTCTGCAAATGCATGAGGATCCTGCTCAATCGGTGGGAATGTACTGTAGTGAATCGGAACAACCTGCTTTGCTCGAAGCCATTCTGCTGCCATTCTTGCATCCTCTCGTCCCATTGTGAAGTTATCACCAATTGGAAGGAATGCAAGGTCAATATGATTCAGCTCACCAATCAGCTTCATATCCGAAAAGAGCGCAGTGTCTCCAGCATGATAAATCGTTTTGCCTTCTGCGGTAAATAAAATACCTGATGGCATGCCTGTATACGTAATCGTTTTAGATTCTTCATCAATTACAGCTGAGCCATGAAACGCTTGCGTCAGTTTGACTTTACCAAAATCAAACTCACGGCCGCCGCCGATATGAAGCGGGTGCGTTTTCACCCCTTGCCAGCTTAAATAGACGGCAAGCTCATTTGGTGCGACAACGAGGGCATCATTGTTTTTGGCAATCTCAACAGTGTCACCGAGGTGATCTCCATGTCCGTGAGTTAGCAAAATCACATCTGCTTTGACATCTTGTGGTTTGATCTCTGTGTGCTTATTTCCATTTAAAAATGGATCAATCCAAATATGGTGTCCGTTTGTTTCAATGTGTACGACTGAATGTCCATGATATGTAGCTTTCATGTAGTATATCCACCTTTCGATTTTGATCTCATATCATCTATTCCCTGTATAAAAAGCTGAAAAACTTAATGCCTATGAATCACGTTCAGACCACCTGTTGCTTCAATAACAGTCCCTGTCATCAGGTCTGATCGATCATCGCATAAAAATGAGATAATGCGTCCTATATCTTCTCCTGTACCAGATCGGCCAATTGGTGTTTCATCGTCTTTGATCTGGCGTGCTTCCTCTATCGTGGCTTCTTTCATGTCACCCACGATTTTGCCTGGACAAACCATATTGGCCGTGATGCCATTTTCAGCTTCTTCAATCGCAATGGTTTTCGTCAATGACGCCAGTCCTACCTTTGCCGCTCCGAAGGCTGATCGGTGCATCCAGCCTGGTGCATGGTCTGCCCCTTGGAAGCCATACGTGATAATACGGCCAAAGCCTTGCTTTCTCATCATTGGGATGACCATTCGGAATAAATGGAATACAGCTGATAGGTTTCCTTCCATCATTTGATACCATTCATCTTCGGAGTAATCCCCCAGTTTCTTTCGTTCAAAAAGATAAGGACCCGCATTATTGATCAGGGCATCGATGCGCCCAAATCGCTCAACTGCTAGCTCCACCATGTTTTTTAAATCTTCTTTGTTTGTCACATCACCTTGGACAAATTGAAGCTTTTCTTCGTATTGCTGTAATTCTTCTTTCATCTGCCGAACAGCTTCATCATCGCTTCGATAATTTACTGTCACAGAATACCCCATATTCAGTAAAGACTCGGTTACTTTCCGGCCAAGCCCTTTAGAACCCGCTGTTATTAATGCGTGTCGCACACAATCTCCTCCTAAAGCAAAGGTTGCAAGTTCATATGTTTCTCATCCTATCTTTACTTTACTATAAACCAGCACCAGGCGCACTTCTGAACCCTTTGTCTGCTATTCATAATGCGGAAGAAAAAACGCAGGATGAGTTATCCACTTTTGTAAATCCCACGATCAATTCCCCTTCTTCAGGCTTAAAACATCATATGCTTTCATGTTCTCCAAGAAGAATGGATCTCCTTTCTGCATCACAGCAAAAAAACCATCCGTCTCATACGAATGGTTTTTTAAACGTTACGCTAGGCAGGCTTTTGCTTTTTCTAAAGCGAACTGAATTTGTTTGAATCCAGTTCCACCTGCACTTGTTCTTTTTTCAACAGCGACATACGGATCAAGAACCCTGTAAATGTCTTGTTCAAAGAGGTCGCTTGCTTCTGTGAATGTTTCGAAATGAAGATCACTTAAGTAGATGCCTTTTTGAATGCACGTATACACAAGCTTTCCAACAATTTCGTGAGCCTCACGGAACGGCATTCCTTTTTTCGCTAAGTAATCTGCCGCCTCTGTCGCATTTGAGAAATCTTCTTTCGTTGCTTTTTTCATGACATCTTCGTTCACAGTCATTGTTTGAATCATGCCTGTGAAAATTTGCAAGCTGCCAGTAATGGTTTTCACTGTATCAAACATACCTTCCTTATCTTCTTGCAGGTCTTTGTTGTACGTAAGCGGCAAGCCTTTCATAATGGTGAGAAGACCCATCAGGTTGCCATATACGCGGCCTGTTTTCCCTCGGATCAATTCAGCCATATCAGGGTTTTTCTTTTGCGGCATCATGCTGCTGCCTGTTGCGTACGTGTCATCAAGTTCAATGAATTTGAATTCTTGAGAGCACCATAAGATCATTTCCTCACAAAGACGTGAAAGGTGCATCATCACAAGGCTGCTATTAGAAATAAACTCTAAAATGAAGTCACGATCACTCACGCCATCAAGGCTGTTCTCGTAAATATGGTCAAAACCAAGCAACTTTGCTGTATATTCACGATCAATTGGGAATGTTGTTCCTGCTAACGCCCCGCATCCAAGTGGAGAGACGTTAATTCGCTTCAAGGAATCTAGAAAGCGCGCTTTGTCCCGCTCAAGCATCCAAAAGTAGGCGAGCATATGATGAGCAAAGGAAATCGGCTGTGCACGCTGTAAGTGCGTATATCCTGGAAAAATCGTTTCAACGTGCTGTTCGGCTTTCTCTACAAGCACCTTTTGAAAAGAAGAGATCAGCTCAATGATATGCTCTACTTGGTTATTCAAATATAAATGCATATCGGTTGCGACCTGATCATTCCGGCTTCTCGCTGTGTGCAATTTCCCGCCAAGCGGACCAATCTCATCAATCAGCATTTTTTCAAGGTTTAAATGAATGTCCTCATAATCCACTGAGAAATCTAGTTCATCCGCCTCTGCCTTTTTCATGAGCGTATTCAGTCCGTCTTTGATCGCAGTGGCCTCCTCATCGTCTAGGATACCGCATTTATTCAGCATACTTGCATGGGCAAGGGAGCCGGTCAGATCTTCTTTGACTAATTGTTTGTCGAAATGAATGGACGCGCCAAACTCATCGACCCATTTTTCTGGTGTTTTTTGAAATCGGCCTCCCCAAAGCTTTTTCATGCTTTAACCTGCTCCTTTTTATTCACGATGCTGTTTACTTTTGTTGGTAAACCCCAAAGGTTAATAAATCCTACAGCTGCATCATGATCGAATTCATCTGCTTTTGTGTATGTCGCTAGATTTTCATCATAAAGTGAATATGGTGATTTACGTCCTTCTACAATGGCATGGCCTTTAAATAGTTTCACACGTACAACACCTGTTACGTTCTTTTGAGTTTCTTGTAAGAATGCATCTAGTGCTGATTTTAGTGGTGAGAACCATAAGCCGTTGTATATTAATTCAGCCATTTTTTGTTCAACAATTGGCTTAAAGTGCGCTACTTCTTTAACAAGCGTTAAGTCTTCAAGCTCTTTATGCGCTTTTAAAAGTGTGACTGCACCTGGGCACTCGTACACTTCTCGAGATTTGATTCCAACAAGACGGTTTTCAACGTGATCGATTCTGCCAATGCCATGCTGTCCAGCTACTTCATTTAAATGAAGGATCAAATCAGACAATGAATACTGAATACCGTCAATTGCCGTTGGTTTTCCTTTTTCAAACGTAATTTCAATGACATCAGGTGTGTCAGGTGTTTTTTCAAGTGGATTTGTCAGATCGTATGCACCTTCTGGCGGCGCAGCCCAAGGATCTTCTAAAATGCCGCATTCGTTACTTCTGCCCCAAAGGTTTTGGTCGATTGAATAAGGGCTGTCTAAGTTAATTGGAATTGGAATACCGTGCTTTTGTGCATAATCTATTTCTTCATCGCGAGACCATTTCCATTCACGTACTGGTGCAAGTACTTCTAGTTCTGGATTTAATGCTTTAATGGATACTTCAAAACGAACTTGATCGTTCCCTTTTCCTGTACATCCGTGAGCCACTGCTACTGCATTTTCTTTCTCTGCTACTTCTACTAATTTTTTTGCAATAAGTGGACGAGATAGTGCAGATACAAGAGGATATTTACCTTCATACATTGTGTGTGCTTGTAATGCAGTAAGTGCAAATTCTTTGGCAAATTCTTCTTTTGCGTCAATCATGTAGGATTGAACTGCTCCGACTTGAAGTGCTTTTTGCTGAACGAATGCTAAGTCTTTTCCTTCACCTACGTCCAGGCAGCAAGCGACAACTTCGTATCCTTGCTCTTGTAACCATTTAACTGCAACAGAGGTATCAAGACCTCCGGAATATGCTAATACGACTTTTTTATTTTGTGACATGAAGAGCTCCTCTCAATTGTTTTGATTCTGCGACTGTTTTTTGCATAAAAATAAGTTTTAATTTATAAACATGCATTTAATATGTATATACTGTAACAAGGAAAAATTGTTTTTTCAACCCCTTTATGAAAAAAACTCTGCCAATTTTTCTTGGCAGAGTCATTTTGGGCTATTTTTGATCTTTTACAAGCTCACGCAAGACGTGAGGGAGCTCTGGCATAATGAGTTTGGTCATCGCTAATCGAACCGCTCCGATAGAGCCTGGTGTGGCAAAGACAGCTTTTTGGTTGATAACCCCTGCCGTTGCTCTAGACAAGATAGCCGCTGAACCAATGCCTTCTCTATAGCTTAGCATGCGAAAGATTTCGCCAAAGCCTGGCAGCTCTTTGGAAAAAAGGGGAGTAATGGATTCAATGGTTACATCCCTTGCGGCAATACCTGTCCCCCCATTTAACAAGACGGCATCAATCTTCACTTCACTTGTTCCTTCTAATACGGCGTCTTGAATCGCTCCAATTTCATCTTTCACAATATCGTATGCAAAAATCAGATGTCCCTGTTCTTTAAGCAAATCAATCATGAGACGGCCGCTTTTATCCGTTTCTTTCGTCCTTGTATCACTGACCGTAACGACTTTTAAGTGCAGCCTCGCTTTCGCTTCTCGTTTATGTTCTTCAACGCTCATCTTCCGTACCGCTCCCTTTCGTTTTCGTATTGGACCCATTATAGCATTTCAAAAAAAAGCTCTCTTCCTTATTGGAAAAGAACTTCTCAATCTTTATTCCGCTAAGCGCATAACGTCTCTTGCAATCATCACTTCTTCGTTCGTTGGAATCACGATGACTTTAACAGGAGAGTGGGGGTAACTGATGAATGCTTCTTCGCCTCTCATGTTGTTTAGAGAAGGATCCCAATAAACGCCCATGAATTCTAGCCCACGAAGTACACGTGCTCTCACTTCTGAACTGTTTTCACCAATTCCAGCTGTGAAGATGATCGCATCTACGCCATTCATTCTCGCTGCATAAGATCCGATGTATTTGTGAATACGGCTAGCAAAGATATCAAGGGCTACTTCTGCACGGTCGTTTCCTTCTTCTGTTGCTTCTTCTATATCACGAAGGTCACTTGAAAGACCAGACACGCCTAAAAGACCACTCTTCTTATTCAAAGTAGAGAGTACTTCTTCAGCAGTATGTCCTGTTTTCTCCATAATAAATGGGATGAGGGCAGGGTCAATGTTACCTGAACGTGTACCCATCGCAACACCAGCAAGTGGTGTAAAGCCCATTGATGTATCGATTGATTTTCCGCCTTCTACTGCTGCGATACTCGCACCATTTCCTAGGTGACATGAAATTAAACGAAGCTCTTCAAGAGGACGACCTAATAGCTCTGATGCACGCTCTGTGACAAACTTATGGCTTGTCCCGTGAAATCCATATTTACGAATACCAAAGTTTTTGTAGTAATCGTACGGAAGGCTGTATAGATAAGACTGCTCTGGCATTGTTTGGTGGAAGGCTGTATCGAACACAGCGACCGCTGGTACGTCAGGCAGAATTTGTTTGAATGCTTTGATTCCTACAACGTTTGCAGGGTTGTGAAGTGGTGCAAGCTCAGAAAGCTGATCAATGTCATTGATGACTTCATCTGTTAATAGAACAGAGTCGCTGAACTTCTCTCCCCCGTGAACGACACGGTGTCCTACGCCATCAATTTCATTAAAGTCTTTGATGATGTGGAATTCAGTTAATTTTTCAAGCAGCATTTTTACAGCTACTGCGTGATCTGGGATATCAGTGATTTCTTTTTTCTTTTCTCCATCTACAGAAATCATAAAGATACTGTTGTCCATTCCTATTCTTTCAACAAGACCTTTCGTTAAAACGTTTTCTTCTGGCATGTCAAACAATTGGAATTTAAGGGATGAGCTTCCTGCGTTGATTGCAATAATTTTGGACATTCTTGTCGCTCCTTTTACTCAGTTGTTATATAAAATTTCACGTTTTTTCCGGTGCTATATTCAACCTGTTTGGCGGGTCTTTTATAGTTTAACGATAAGTCCGAAAAATATCTGACTTTTTCATTTAAACATTGAAAACTTTGCATTTCAAGTACACCTTTGAACTGTTATCGCTTACATCAATAAGTCGTTATTTTCTGAAAAGTAGAATAGCCAGAAATCATTCTGGCTATTCTTTCGTTTCTTTTTCTTCTATAAACCACTGGTCTAATTTTCTCATCACGCCGATCATCGCTTCCTTCTGTGAGAAAGATGGCAGATTGGCAAACAACATCCGTTTTGGCGCTTCTAGCCCCTCTTTTTTCTTTTGCATGACAAATAAGCTTTTGGCGTGCTTTTTGTCTTTGAACATGGAGACTGGCAGTTGAATTAAAGCATTCATATATGCGTGATCTTTGATGAAATCCTTTAATTGCACACTTTCTTTTCCTTCAAACAAGTCGTTAGGAATGATGAAGAATAAGAAACCGCCTTCTTTCGTGTAACGAAGACTTTGTTCAATGAATAAGTAATGCGCAAAGGAATGTCCTTCTTTTGCCTTTAATTCAAAGTCTGCTGCACGCTCATCATTTGGGTAATAGCCAACTGGAAGACTGCATACGGTGACATCTGCCGGTGAGATGAGAAGCGGATCAAGGCTGTCCTGATGAAAAAGCTCGACTTCTTTTTCTTCTAAATTCGCCTGTGCCCAAGCAATTTTAATGAGGACATCATCAATATCAGAGGCAAAGCCGCGTTTTGTTTCTGCAGTGAGATTGTTTAAGACAGCAAGGAGTAAGTTTCCTGTTCCCGCTGCTGGATCAAAGACAACAAGCTCTTTTTTTTTTTCTAACAATTTATTGACCAAATAGCTGACAAATAGCCCAATCGTATCTGGCGTCATTTGACGGTTTGGATGTGAAATTTCCTTTTGTCCTTTCAGTACGGCGAGCTGAAACGCCTTTCGAATCTGCTCATGATCATAAGAGGCAAAATCTGCTTTCTCTATTAAGTCCTTTAATAAACAGTTTCGATCGTTTGCCTGAAAGAAGGCCTCACCTGCCTCTGCCAATGCTTCAATATAGGAAAAGCTCTGTTTCTTTTTCAATCGATTGGAGGCTGTATCGAGCAGCTCAAAAATAGTACTCACTTGATCTTTCTGCAATGCTTTTCTCTCCTCGCTTTGTTAAAGCTATATGTTTTCATTGAAAAGAGCCCCAGTACGAAGCCGGAGCTCTTTTCAATGCTGCTTTTATAACAGTGATTTTGCAGCTTCAATGGCTTTTTCATAATTTGGATGATTCGTTGCTTCCCTTACGTATTCAGTGTAAACCACTTTACCGTTAGGGTCTAATACAAAAACTGCACGCGCCAATAAACGCAATTCTTTGATACATACACCAAACGCTTCACCAAAAGACATATCTCTGTGATCAGATAATGTTTCTACATTTTCAATTCCGTTTGCTCCGCACCAGCGTGCTTGTGCAAATGGAAGATCCGCACTAATCGTATAAATATTGACCGGACCTAAATCGGCTGCCTCTTCATTGAAATGTCTTGTTTGTGCGTCACACACACCTGTATCAATAGAAGGAATCACTGAAAAGATCGTCACTTTTCCTGCTAAATCAGAAAGTGAAACTTCTCCGAGTGAGTTCGTTAATACCGTAAAATCTGGGGCCTGTTCACCTACTTTCACTTCATTTCCTACAAGCGTTACAGGGCTTCCTTTAAATGTGATCGTTGCCAAAACAATTCCCCCCTTATCAAATGTATGCTTCTATTCTAGTAGAGAAATTAAAAAACTGCAAAGCCTAATCGTCCATTTTAAAAAAAGTTAACTGCAGCGCAGCTAACTTTTTACAGGTCGATGTCATCTAGTTTTCGTTCTTTGTGGCAATGCTCCTGTTCATCTTTCTTAAACATGTGCTTAAGACGGTCAATTGCTTGAGGAGCAGAATCCAATATTTTATCAAGCAAATGTGTGTGTTCATCCAAATGAAGCATTCGAACTCCGTTTGTTCCCACAATTAAAAAGGCAATTGGTGTAATGGATACCCCGCCACCACTTCCGCCACCAAATGGGAGTCTCGGTTCTTTTCGTTCTTGTTCATCAGAACGGTTTTCTTTCTTTTGGTTACCGGTAAATTCACTGCCGCCGGCTGCAAATCCAAAACCGACCTTTGATACAGTGAGAATGACGCTGCCGTCAGGGGTTTCCACTGGATCGCCGATAATTGTATTCACATCTATCATTTCTTTTAAGTTTTCCATCGCTGTCTTCATCAGACCTTGGATTGGATGATCTGCCATTTTCATGTTCCTCCTTAAACAGATGATTCATTCTTCGTTGCTTGAAGAGAGGCATTTTTTCTTGCCTTTCTTCCTTTTAACCAATGGACAAGTAATCGAATGGCTGCAAGCATAGCATGTCCAATACGAAAATAAGCTATACATGTAAAATGTATCTGTGACACATTGTGCTGAAAGGCAGGAATCACTTCATATACAGGTTTATGCTTAAAAGTAAGGTGCTCCTGCATAAAGGCAAGCAGTGCTCCTTTGACTGACCACACACCGCCTGCTGCTACACCTGTTAAAGCTGCGTCATGAAAACCGATCCATGTCGACCAGTGAAAAGATACAATTTTCATATGAATAAAGAATTGGCGCATGATTCGGTTTAGATCGACAATCTCTTTTGCGATCCGCTCAATTTGATGAAGAATTTGCTTCATATCACCTTTGTCTATTTTTTTATGGATAGATTCTTTTTCATTACTAGGCGTTTTGGAGCTGTCCATATTCTTTTCACGAATATCAATTGTTTGATCTTCCTTATTCACTCTCACCATCGGAATCTCTTTTTTGAGCCTGACAATTCCATATAAGGTGATGACCTTCAGTGCAAGATAGTCTTTGTCATTTGCATGTGAATACTCAAGTGATATAGTCACTTTCATGAAGATCAATAAGATCACAAGGAGACAAATAGCTGCGATCCAAACGTAAAGCACTGTTCTCACTTCCTCTATAACAAATGATGCTTCCTTTACGATTATGGCTCTCATGCTGGATTTTATACCCAATCATAAAAAAAGAGTTTGACCGGCCTCGGTCAAACTCCCTTTGATTACATGCTTGATTCTTTTTTTTCATACAAATGTTCATGGACGACCACCGTATCAGCAAAGTAGTCATGAACCCCTTGCTTTTTCGGTGAGAACCCAACAACAGCATAGAGAACAAAAAGCGTATTAATATATCGGCCAACGATTTCTCTAAAGAAAATGACATCCCATGTCAGCTGCTTCTCAGGCTGAAGTGAGACAACTTTGATCCCAAACACCATCTTGCCGAGTGTTTGATGAAAAATTTTTGTCATGATGGCGAAATAAAGCAGGAAGACAATCGTCGTAGTGACTGAAATTGGAGAAAACCATCCTCCTCCTTTTGACCAGCCAAACAGACTAAAGATGGGAGAAACCGTCAAATGGTTAACACCCCAGACGACGAGCCAATCAAGGATAAACGCCCAAAATCTAATCCAAAAACCTGCAAAGGCCTGTGCTTCAATTGAAACGCGCTTCCCAAGGGCCGGCTGCGATTCTTCCTCTTGGCTGCGGCTTTCGCTTACTTCATCGAATGTAGAATCCATCTATGATCCCTCCTTTATTTTGAATAGAGATACATCGGTTTAGACCCGTTTGATCCAGCCAGTGTTTCTTTTAAATTCAGAAAATCAATTTCGCTTTTAAAGAGCTTGCTTGCGCTCATATTCAAGAGAGAGTTCCAGCCAAAGCTTTGAGAATAGCTGACAACCTTTGCCCCTTTTAATCCTTTTTCATTTTTCTTCATCGCTTTTATTGCATCTTCATAGTATCCAAGCTCATCCACTAATCCGTTGGACTTCGCCTGCGTTCCATCATATACTCGGCCATCGGCAATTTTCTTGACGTCCTGTTTAGACATGCCGCGTCCTTCAGAGATGACTTTGACAAACCCTTCATAGGAGTTGTCTACCATGCTTTGCATGATGTCGCGCTCAGCCTTTGTCATATCACGATCTGGAGACATGATGTCTTTATATTTTCCACTCTTAATGGTTTCATATTTAATGCCTAAATTATCCGCTAGCTTTGAATAATTCAAACTTTGCATGATCACGCCTAGAGAACCTGTTAATGTTTCAGGGGAAGCAAAGATTTTCTTTGCTGGAGTCGACACATAGTAGCCGCCAGAAGCGGCCATTGATCCCATTGATACGTAAATTGGCTTCTTCGCTTTTTTCACTTCCTCTAATTTTTTATGTATTTCAGCACTTTCGTAAACACCACCGCCAGGAGAGTTGACGCGAAGCAATACACCTTTTACAGAAGCATCATCTTTTGCTTTATCTAATTCTTTTAAGAACGCACGATGATCATACGCTTCTCCGCCTAAGAGGCTTGATGCACCGCCGTTATCTTGAATGGTTCCATTAATCTCAAGAACAGCAATTTTACTCGCTCCGCTGCCATCCTCTAGTACCTTCTCTTCGATTTCATCCCCGAATTGATAGCTCATTTTATTGTCATTGAAGTTTTCAAACAAGGCCATCGTAACACTAATCACAATTGAAAATCCGAAAACACCAAGTGCAATGATTAAGGCTACCCATCTTTTCGCATTCATCTCTTTCTCCTCCTTTTTTATCTCACTTCATTCATACGAATACATACATGAAATGTTTCATAGGAATTTTGTTTTTTTTACATTTCATTTCAACATATGATAGCATCGATCTTAAAAGACGAACAACTTTACCTCTTCGATCTCAGAATCCCATGACGAGAAATTGTCTTTTTTCCTCTCCCCACGTCTAACAGCACAGGTGTTCAACGCAACGAAACAAACACCTTTTAACTTCTCTTCAATAAAAAAACAGCGTTTAAATTATGCTCAAAGTCAGCGATTTCGAATCACTTCTAACTTTCTATCTCTATGTGCGTCTTTCTAAATTTTTTACTTTTCATATAAAAAAAGTGTAAAATGTGAGCAAGGGTTTACATGTAAGCCCTTTACTATTGGAAATCTATTTTTGACAACAAAGGGGAGAACGTCAATGACAGACAAACGTCGCAATGTATTTTTCTTTTACAAAAAAGATCATGAATTGGATGGACACATTTCTTCTCTGGAGAAGCTCGCTTCCGATCAAGGCTTTCAAGTCGTAAATCGTGCAGAGGATGCCCATATTATTGCTTCAATTGGCGGGGATGGCACATTTCTTCAAGCAGTTCGCAAAACAAAGTTCCGTGATGACTGCTTGTACGTAGGGGTATCAAAAACAGAGAATTCGCATCTATACTGCGATTTTTCATTAGAGCATTTTGATAAAATGATTGATGCCATGAACTCCGAACAGATTGAAGTGAGAAAATATCCGATCATTGATGTAAGCATCGACAGTACCAATCAATTCCATTGCTTAAACGAACTGTCCATCCGCTCTAGCATCATTAAAACATTTGTCATCGATGTGTATATAGATGATTTTCACTTTGAAACCTTTAGAGGCGACGGGATAATTATTTCCACTCCGACCGGCTCAACGGCCTACAATAAATCCGTTAACGGCGCCGTGGTTGATCCGATGCTCCCTTGTATGCAAGTGACAGAGCTTGCATCATTAAATAACAACTCGTACCGTACACTTGGTGCTCCTTTCATTTTAAGCAGTGACCGCAAGTTGTCGCTGAAGGTCGTGCAGGACG
This sequence comes from Bacillus stratosphericus, assembly GCF_020524495.1. Lineage (GTDB taxonomy): Bacteria > Bacillota > Bacilli > Bacillales > Bacillaceae > Bacillus > Bacillus stratosphericus_B. The sequence continues at coordinate 61,924 of NZ_JAIVLB010000002.1, forward strand.
GAAACGATCATCCAATTATCGGGCTTGATAACGAAGCACTCGGCACAAAACACGTAAACCAAATTGACATTGGTCTTTCAGGCAAAGTGATTAAAACGGTTAAATTAAAAGACAACTCCTACTGGGAAAAAGTCAAACGCAGATTCCTTTAATCAAAAAGCTCCTATACGGGGCTTTTTTTCATGTCTTCTCATTCACAATCATGCTGTCTTTGAAAAGATATGGTATGATGTCACAAGTATGAGTGTACGAAAAGGAGAACGCGATGCCATTACAACATTTTGATCAATATCCATTAAGCGATGAATTGAAACAAGCGTTAAAAGCGCTTCACTTCCATACACCTACACCCGTTCAGCACGAGACATTATCAGTTGCTTTTTCAAAGCAAGATCTGATCGTCAAGTCTCAGACAGGCAGCGGCAAAACAGCCGCCTATGGTTTGCCAATTTGTGAAATGGTGGATTGGGCCCAAAATAAACCTCAAGCCCTCATCCTCGTTCCAACACGAGAATTAGCAATTCAAGTCAAGCAGGACCTCACTAGCCTTGGACGATTTAAACGAATCAAAGCCGTAGCCATTTATGGAAAAGCCTCTTTTCAAACACAAAAAGTAGAGCTTGCGCAAAAAAACCATATTGTGTGCGGAACACCAGGGCGAATATTGGACCACCTTGAAAAAGGCACTCTTTCTTTAGAAAACCTCACATTTTTTGTGTTAGATGAAGCAGATGAAATGCTGAACATGGGGTTTATTGAGCAAGTCTCTGCCATTATTCAGCATCTGCCGCCTAAACGCATGTCAATACTCTTTTCAGCAACAATGTCTACTGAAATGAAGGAACTGAGTGAGCAATTTTTACAGTCGCCAAGAGTGATTGAGATGCGTGAGGAAATCCCTGTACAAAAAATTACCCACACTGTGATTGAAACAGAGGAAGAAGCCAAATTCTCACTTCTCCAACGAACGATCGTTATCGAAAATCCAGATAGCTGTATTATTTTCTGCAATACGCAGGAACGAGTGAATGAACTAACCATGAAGCTGGACGATTGGGATGTTCCTTGCGACAAAATTCATGGGGGTATGAGGCAGGAAGATCGCTTTGACGTCATGGATGAATTCAAAAACGGCGAGTTCCGCTATCTGATCGCAACAGATATTGCAGCTCGGGGAATTGATGTAATCGATATGACACATGTGATTCATTATGACCTGCCCTATGAAAAAGAACGTTATATTCATCGTACTGGAAGAACGGGTAGAGCGGGTAAAAGCGGGAAAACGATTGCCTTTATGACCAAGCACACGCAGCCGTTTATTGATGAATTAAAGCAGCAGGCCGGTATTGATTTTGAAACTCATCCTTATCCTACTAAGGAAGAAGCGGAGCAACATGTAGCAAGCTTCGAAGAGAAGATTGAAACACCTATTCAGAAGGAAAATAAGCAGGCAGGTGTAGAGAAGGATATTATGAAGCTCTATTTTAACGGTGGGAAGAAAAAAAAACTGCGCGCTGTTGATTTCGTTGGGACCATCGCCAAAATAGAAGACGTTGCATTTGATGACATTGGAATTATTACGATTCATGAAACGAAAACGTATGTCGATATTTTAAATGGCAAAGGCCCTCTTGTGATAAAAGCCATGCGTCACACAACGATTAAAGGCAAGCAGCTAAAAGTGCACAAAGCACGCTCATAAAAAGTGAAGGCAAAGCGCCTTCACTTTTTTATTGATGATGATACAAGGTCACAAACCGTGGTACCATCAGCCTTTATGATGCTCAATATGACATTTGTCATATTGAATATATGATGGGTGCTACTATGAGCATGATCTCTTTCCTTCTATACTGTGAAGTAGAAAGAAACGGAAAGGACTTGAACTTTCATGACGATTTCAACAAACAAGCAGCAGCAAGCAACTTTAAGGAAACAAGTAGGTCAATTTTCTGGTGCTGATTCAAAAAAAAGTATCATGCAGCTTTTCAATACATTTATTCCATTTTTAGGACTTTGGTTTCTAGCCTATTATAGCCTGAACATCTCCTACCTTCTCACCCTCTTGTTTGCGGTCATTGCAGCTGGTTTTTTAGTTCGTGTCTTTATTATTTTTCACGACTGCTGCCACCAATCCTTTTTTAAACAGAAGCCGCTGAATCACCTGTTCGGTTTCTTAACGGGTGTACTCACCCTTTTCCCTTATCTTCAATGGCAAAGAAGTCATTCCATTCACCATGCCACAAGCAGTAATTTAGATAAACGCGGCACAGGTGACATTTGGCTCCTGACAGTGAAAGAATATGAAGAAGCAGCTGTATGGACGAAAATTCGCTACAGATTATACCGAAATCCCTTTGTGATGTTTATTTTGGGGCCGATCTTTGTGTTTCTCATTCAAAATCGGTTCAACGTCAAGAGTGCTCGTAAAAAAGAGCGCTGGAATACGTATTTCACAAACGTGACGATTATTTTATTTGCAGCAGCCACATGTCTCCTCTTTGGCTGGCAAGGCTTCCTGCTTGTTCAAGGGCCGATTTTTCTCATCTCTGGATCAATTGGTGTGTGGCTGTTTTATGTGCAGCATACGTTTGAGGATTCTTACTTTGAAGCAGATGAACATTGGAATTATGTGCAGGCAGCTGTAGAAGGCAGTTCCTTTTACAAATTACCAAAACTCCTTCAATGGTTAACAGGCAATATCGGTTACCACCATGTCCATCATTTAAGCCCACGGGTACCAAATTATCATTTAGAGCATGCCCATCAGCAAAGTGAACCGCTTCAAAATGTTCCAACCATCACTTTGAAAACTAGTATTGAGTCAATGAAATTCAGACTATGGGATGAAGAGACGAAGGCATTTGTTACCTTTAAAGAAGCACGTCAGACGAGAATTACCCCTGTCATTAAAGGAGACATTCTCAAGAAGAATGCATAAACAGCCCAGGCTCTTTCTTACAATAGAAGGAGCTTGTTGTATTTTGTTGTATTTGCAAGATGCGGTAACGTGTTCAATTTGATAAAGTAGTGAAAAAGAATGAAAAAATGGAAAAGGTGAATCACGGATGAAAAAACAACTTAAAATTCAAAAACTGAATGGGATTTCCCCATATATTTGGGCTATTTTTTTCATCCTACCCTTTTATTTTATCTTTAAGACACCTTCGACTTTAGGCATTGTGATCGGCATTATATTGAACGTCGTCTTTTTCTCTGTCTACCGTTTTGCCTTTGTCGCAAAAAGCTGGTCGTTATATGTATTCGGCCTTCTATTAATCGCCATTTCTACTGGTTATGTCATGCTCTACAGCTACATTTATTTTGCTTTTTGCATTGCCTATTTCAATGGGCATATAAAAAGAAAAGTACCTTTCTATATCTTATACTATATCCATCTAGCAAGCGCCGCCGTTGCGGTGAACTTTAGTCTGATCTTAAAAAAGGGCTGGTTTCTCACACAAATTCCTTTTGTCGTGATCACACTCATTAGTGCCATCCTCCTCCCTCTAAGCATTAGGAGCAGAAAGGAACGTGAACGGCTCGAAGAAAAATTAGAATATGCCAATGAACGGCTCGCCGATCTTGTGAAGCTTGAAGAAAGGCAGCGCATTGCACGAGATCTGCATGACACCCTGGGACAAAAGCTTTCCCTTATCGGTTTAAAGAGTGACCTTGCCCGAAAACTCGTGTATAAAGATCCTGAACAGGCTCGTGCCGAACTAAAAAGCGTCCAGCAAACCGCTAGAACGTCTCTCAATGAAGTCCGAAAAATTGTTTCCTCCATGAAAGGCATTCGAATCAAGGATGAAATATTGAATATAAAACAAATACTCGAAGCGGCTGATATTGAATTGATTTATGATGAAAAGGAAGCGCCGAAACACATCTCTCTTCTCAACGAAAACATTGTGAGCATGTGCATCAAAGAGGCCGTGACGAATGTCGTCAAACATAGTAACGCCACTGTGTGTAAAATCACCATTCACCAAAAGTCAAAAGAAGCCGTCATCACAGTTGAGGATGATGGAACATTTAAAGGCGATCATCCACCCTTTCAGACGAAAGGGCATGGTCTTTTAGGGATTAGAGAACGATTGGAATTTGCAAATGGACGTCTGCACATTGAGGCAAAAGACGGGACAAAGCTGATTATGAGCATACCAAATGATTCATCAGCAAAAGAAAAGGAGGGGATGAAATGATTCACATCTTTATCGCAGAAGATCAGCAAATGCTGCTTGGTGCACTCGGTTCACTTCTCGATTTAGAAGACGATATGAAGGTTGTTGGGAAAGGCACAAATGGCCAGGATGCCATTGATTTTACCAGAAAACACTCAGTTGATATTTGTTTAATGGATATTGAGATGCCAGGTAAATCTGGGCTTGATGCAGCTGAAGAACTTAAAGAAACAAATGTAAAGATCATCATTTTAACGACCTTTGCCCGTTCTGGTTATTTCCAAAGAGCGCTGAAAGCTGGCGTTAGCGGCTATATGCTGAAAGACAGCCCAAGCGAAGAGCTGGCAAGTGCCATTCGCAGTGTGATGAAAGGGAAAAAGGTGTATGCCCCTGAATTGATGGAAGACTTATATAGCGACGAAAATCCTTTAACCGAACGAGAAAAATCCGTACTTGAACTCGTCGCACACGGCAAAAACACAAAAGAAATCGCAAAGGAACTCAGCATTAAAAGCGGCACTGTCCGTAACTACATATCCATTATTTTAGATAAACTAGAAGTCAAAAATCGAATTGAAGCCATCACACGCTCAAAAGAAAAAGGCTGGTTAAAATAGGAAAAAAGATCAAGTCATATGCCTTTTTACTTTCTAAAAAATTCCGTTATTTTTTATCACCAACTGGCAAAATGTAATTGACAACAGACCTATGATATATATTCCCTGATGCTCATCTTTGTCCTTGCATTGAACAGAAATCCTGTATGAAGAAATGAATTTTCCGGAGACTATATGATCATTAGCAAAGACAGCGAAATGGACAATTCCTATCAAAACAGTGAAATCTATAAATCCATTCCTGCTGTGAAAGTGTACGAAGCAAATGCTGAAGAATTTTACTTTAATGATTCACTCAAACTGAAATATCAACGATCATTCTTTAAAAAGCATTTTTTAGGTAAATAAGCTGAAGCCAGGGACCTCTTCCCTTGCTTTTTTCTTGTCTGCTTCTAGCGGCAACGCCTTTTTTCCGCTACAATTACATACAAGCTAATTCATAAAGTGTGGTGCTGGTTTTGTTTAAAATTTTGCTGATTGAGGATGATACAACCCTCTTCCAAGAAATCAAAGAACGTTTAATCAACTGGTCCTATGATGTCTATGGGATACACGATTTTCATCAGGTCATGAAGGAATTCACTTCTGTTCAGCCGGATCTAGTCATTATTGACATTCAGCTCCCAAAGTACGATGGTTTTCATTGGTGCCGGATGATTCGGCATCATTCAAATGTTCCAATCATCTTCCTCTCCTCTCGAGACCACCCTGCTGATATGGTGATGTCTATGCAGCTCGGTGCCGATGATTTTGTGCAGAAGCCATTTCACTTTGACGTCCTCATCGCCAAAGTAAGTGCGGTTCTTCGCCGCGTCCATGATTATAATGCAGAACCGGCCAACCTAAAGGTATGGTGCGGCGCTACCATTGATCTAGAAAAAAACACCGTGACCAATGAACATGGTGAGATTGAATTAACGAAGAACGAATTATTTATTCTCAAGGAATTGGTTCAGCATAAACATCATATCGTCAGCCGGGAATCACTCATCCAAGCGTTATGGGAGGATGAACGGTTTGTAAGTGACAATACGCTGACTGTAAATGTCAATCGCCTTAGAAAAAAACTAGACGAGATCTCTCTCGGTACCTTTATTGAAACAAAAGTGGGTCAAGGGTATCTCGCAAAGGAAAAGGATGATCAATGATGCTGCAAGCATTTTTAAAAGAACGAAGAAGCTGGATTCTGTTCTTCCTTAGCCTACAGCCACTCATTCTTTTTGTTGCTTATTTGGATACGACAATTCCAGTAGCTTCTCTTTTTTATATCGTTTTATTGTCTACGTTACTCATGATCGTCTTTCTTTTTTTCCGTTACCGAAAAGAAACAGATTATTATCAAAGCCTGAAAGAATGGGACGAACACATTGATCCTCAAATGCGGATGGGCCCCTCTTCCCCATTTGAACAGATCGTACATGATGCAACGTCAGAGCAAATCGCCCGCTACCGGCAGATGGCGGCTGAGCAAAAAAGCGCTCTTGAAGAAGAAAAAGATGAACTGCTTTCATGGATACATGAAGTCAAAACACCTCTAACAGCGATGCACTTAATGATTGACCGCTTAACAGAGGAGCCCCTGAAATCGAATATGACGTACGAGTGGCTCAGAATTCATTTATTACTTGATGCACAGCTGCACCAAAGCAGAATACGTCATATTGAAAATGATTTATTGATTGAAAAGCTGGATCTGCAAAACATCATAGCGAAAGAAATCAAAGCGCTCCAATCATGGTGCATGCAAAAAGGGATTGGCTTTGAACTAGCATTAGAAGAACGAGACGTATTAAGTGATTCAAAATGGTTATCCTTTATAATGAGACAAGTGCTGACAAATGCAGTCAAGTACAGCCATTCATCTGATATTGTCATCAAAAGCAGAAAAAAGGATGAACAAGTGATTCTCACGATTACAGATCAAGGCAGAGGAATTGATCCGAGAGACCTGTCTCGTATCTTTGAAAAAGGCTTTACCTCCACAAGACATCACAATGACACCGCCTCCACGGGAATGGGGCTGTATTTAACCAAAAAAGGAACAGACGCTCTTCATATGACAATCGATGTCAACTCCACAATGGATCAAGGTACAACCTTCACCTTTATCTTTCCGAAAAAGAATGAATTTGTTCATATTGCGAGCATGTGACAATATTGTCACATGCTCGTCTGTTTTGTTCGCCAAATCGAAGGAAGTCAGTCCGGCTTCTTTTTATACTAAAGTTATCAAAAGAAAAAGGAGTTCATCATATGAATATTTTAGAAGCTCGCAAGCTATATAAAAGCTATGGAAATAAATTCAATAAACAAGAGGTGCTCAAAGGCATTGATCTAACCATAGAAACAGGAGAGTTTGTCAGCATTATGGGGCCATCAGGATCAGGGAAAACAACACTCCTGAATGTATTGTCATCTATCGACCATGTCTCTAGTGGATCGATTCGTATCGCAGAAGCTGAAATGACTCAAATGAAGGATCAGCAGCTCGCTGAATTCAGAAAAAAACAGCTTGGTTTTGTCTTTCAGGATTATAACTTACTTGATACACTGACCGTCAAAGAGAACATCCTTTTACCATTATCGATCTCCAAAACGCCTAAAAAGGAAGCCTTTGAACGCTTTCAACAGCTCGCTGAGGATATGGGGATTTATGAACTTCGAGATAAATATCCGAATGAATTGTCTGGGGGACAAAAGCAGAGGACATCGGCGGTTCGTGCCTTCATTCATGAGCCTAGTCTCATTTTCGCTGATGAACCAACTGGCGCACTTGATTCCAAATCTGCATCTGATTTACTCAACAAGCTGCAAGATTTCAATCGCAAACGAAAAGCGACCATTGTGATGGTCACACATGATCCTGTCGCAGCCAGCTATTCAAGACGAGTCATTTTTATCAAGGACGGACAGATCTATACACAGTTGAATAAAGGCGCTTTAGAGAGAAAGATGTTTTTCGAAGATATTATGAAAACGCAAGGTGTCTTAGGCGGTGTGAAGCATGAACATTAATCAGCTCGTCTTCCGAAACCTGAAGAAAAATTTGAAGAATTACTATTTATACGTGTTTGCTCTTGTGTTTAGTGTGGCACTCTATTTTTCTTTTGTCACCTTGCAGTATTCACCAGCACTTGATGAGGTGAAAGGGTCCATTAAAGGCGGTGCTTCTATTAAAACCGCTTCTATCCTAATCATTGTCATCGTAGGCATCTTTCTGCTATATGCAAATAGCATATTCATTAAACGCAGAGGAAAAGAAATTGGCCTCCTGCAGCTCATAGGGATGACGAAACAAAAAATTACCAAGCTTCTCAATGCAGAAAACTTTATCCTATACATGATCTCCATGGCTATCGGCATATTCGCCGGATTTATCGGCTCAAAGCTGATGCTGATGGTGCTATTCAAAGTGACAGGCGTTAACGCCATTGCCAACCTTCATTTCTCAGGCATGGCCCTTTTGCAAACGATCATCGTCTTTCTATTGATTTATATACTGATTATGCTGAGAAATAGACGTTTTATTAAAAAGCAAACGATCCTAGCTTTATTTAGAACAACGTCTTCTACAGAACAGCGCGTCAAAAAAATCTCTGTGTTTGAAATCATCATTGGGGTTATGGGTATTGTCTCAATCAGCTCAGGCTATTACATTTCTTCTCAGCTTTTTAATGGCTCATTCACATCGATGCCTTCGTTATTTTTAGCCATGATTTTTATTCTAGGTTCTGTCATTATCGGTACCTTTCTTTTCTATAAAGGCTCTGTTTCATTCATTGCCAATATCGTAAGAAAAAGAAAAAATGGCTACCTTGCCATTCATGAAGTCTTGTCACTGTCATCGATTATGTTCCGCCTAAAATCAAATGCACTGCTTTTAACCATTATTACAACAGTTTCTGCACTTGCAATTGGTTTGTTATCATTCAGCTACATTTCGTATTACTCAGCAGAAAAAACAGCAGAACAAAACATTCCGGCTCATTTCGTCATGGGTTCAGAAAAGGGAGCAGCTACCTTCACTCGTGCACTTTCTGACAAGCATATTGCTTATGAAGAACAACAGTTCAAGGTCATTCAAGCCGATTTTGATGTAAAGAAGATCATTGATACAGAGTTAATTAGTCTGGATGAGAATCCAGGAGTGTTGACACTACCAGTGATCAGTGAGAAGAATGCACCCAACTTTCATGTAGAGAACGACGAAGTCATACTAAGCGGCTACAATGATTTAATGAGAAAATTCATGCCCATTAAAAGCTCAGGTGATGTGCAACTTCTAATAAAGAAGCCGCTTACTTTAAAAGTCATTGATATGAAAAGAGATTATTTAATCTCTTACAGGTTCACTTTTAGCGGCTCCCTCCCTGTTGCAGTGGTTAGTCAAGAGGTTTTTGAACAGCTGGATCAAAAGAAAGATCCTAAGCTTCAGTTTGAGAATAACCAATATATCGCGATCAATGTAAAAGATGAGAAACAAATAGAACAAGGCAATGACGTGTTTACTTCTTTAAAAATGAGTGATGGAAGCATGTCTCGTTTAGAGGAGAGTCAGCAGCAAAAACAAGCGACAGGACTGCTGATGTTTGTTGTAGGCTTTTTAGGACTGAGTTTTCTTGTCACATCAGGCTGTATTTTATATTTCAAACAAATGAATGAAAGTGAAGAAGAACAAAGCTCGTACACGATCTTACGTAAGCTTGGCTTTACTGAAAAAGATCTATTAAGAGGCATTCGACTCAAACAGCTATTTAACTTTGGCATTCCGCTGCTAGTCGGTTTGCTGCACAGTTACTTTGCCATTCAATCAGGCTGGTTTCTATTCGGCGGGGAGCTGTGGACACCAATGCTGATCGTCATGTCGATTTATACTGTTTTGTATTCTGTCTTTGGATTCCTGTCTGTCCAGTATTATAAAAAAGTCATTAAAGAATCCTTGTAATTTATCCCCATAGGCCTCTGCTTATGGGGATTTTGTACTTTATTTAATGGTGTTGATTCAAACTTGTGCGATAAAATATGATCACTAGCAGAATATGCTTTTTGTTTGACCTCTTCTCGGTTCACTCCAACAAGCATCCCGTTTCACTGCCTTTCCAGCAATATAGACGGAATCAACATTTAAAGGGTGTGCCGTTTGGACAACCGCCCCAGCTGGATCTGTCATCCGAAGAAGATTCATGCTGCAATGCATGAGCTCCGTTTATAGTTGCTGCTTCAAGCATTTTCCTGGCATCGTCCCCTATGTGACAACATTTAAAATGTGCATACTACATAACGCAGTCAACAGCTGATCTGATGATTGAAAGTGCGTTTTTTTCATGCGGGCTACAAAAAAGCGCTGGATGTTTTCCATCCAAACGCTTCTCGTTTCATTCATGATTATGCTTTTCGCTCAAGCTCTCTTTCTCTCAGCTCTACACGACGAATTTTCGCTGACGGTGTTTTTGGCAGTTCGTCAATGAATTCGATTTCTCTTGGATATTTATATGGTGCTGTTGTATTTTTCACGTGTGATTGCAGCTCTTTGATGAGCTCATCACTTTGTGCAGATGCATCACGCAGGACGACGTATGCTTTGACGATCGATCCTCTGATTTCATCAGGGCTTGCCACGACAGCACATTCTTTCACTGCTGGGTGTTTGATGAGCGCATCTTCTACTTCAAACGGCCCAATGGTATAGCCTGAGCTGACAATAATGTCATCTCTGCGGCTTTCAAACCAGAAATACCCGTCCTCGTCTTTTTTCGCACGGTCACCGGTAATAAAGTAATTTCCGCGTCGCTGCGCCTTTGTCCGTTCTTCATCTTTGTAGTATTCCTTAAATAGAGCAGGTGTTTCGAGATGAACGGCAATGTCACCAATTTCTCCTGGAGCACAAATGCTGCCGTCGTCATCAATGATGTCCACTTCGTTACCAGGAGTTGGTTTTCCCATACTGCCTGGCTTGATATTCATTCCTTTTAATAAACCTACTAGCAGTGTACTTTCTGTTTGACCGTAGCCATCTCGAACTTCTATATCGAAATGTTTTTTGAATGTATCGATGACTTCACGGTTTAGCGGCTCTCCTGCAGAAACGGCACTATGTAGCTTTGGCAGTTGATATTGACTCAAGTCATCTACTTTGGCCATAAATCGATATTCTGTTGGTGTACAGCATAAGACATTGATTTCATTTTTTTGAAGCAGTTCTAAGTACGTATTTGGATGAAATTTACCTCCGTATACAAAGCCTTCCGCTCCACTTCCCAAAACAGATAAGAGTGGACTCCACACCCATTTTTGCCAGCCTGGTCCTGCTGTCGCCCATACTTTATCTCCTTCATCGATCGAGAGCCATGCTTTAGCAGCTGTGCGTAAATGAGCATAAGCCCACCCATGAGTATGAACAACTCCTTTTGGATTACCTGTTGTGCCTGATGTATAGGATAAAAACGCCATGTCAGTCCGTTCTGTTTGTGCCATTTGAAGCTCGCTTGATTGTTGTTCTTTCTGAGCTAAAATGTTTGCCCAGCCATGATCGTTTTCGCCAATCGAGAATGTTTTAAAACCTTTTGGTTGATTCGTTCCATCGAACGATTGAATGAATGAAGCGTAAACGATCGCTCCCTTTGCTTCTGCATGTTCAATCCGGTAATCTAAATCTTTCGCACGAAGCATTTCTGAGCAAGGAATGACGACCATCCCTGTTTTCAAAATAGCTAAATAAATGCTGTATGCCTCTAGCATGCGCGGCACCATCACAATGATTTTATCGCCTTTCTTAAAGCCTGCATGTAACAAAGCATGACCGATTTTATTCGCCTCTTCCACTAATGCTGCATAAGTCACATGCGCCTCATCACCATTTCCGTCCTGCCAGTGCAGGGCCATTTTTTTCCGGTCATGACTAAACGCTTCAATCTCACTGACTAAGTTATATTGTTCTGGTGCAATTAAGTCTTCTCTTTTCATGGTACAGCTCCTTTTAGCCTCTTTCTATGAAATTAATGATGTTTCAAATGACCTATTCACTCATCACTGAAAAATGCTTGAATTAGGACCTACTCCTAGTATTATGCCATAATTTTTTCAATTCGTCTTCTTTTTTTAAAAATATTCTAACAATTTATATGTACAAAAAGAAAAGAGCGGGGATGAACCCGCTCATAAGCCATAGCTTTTAAATTGTGTGTCTTAGAAAGATCCGCCACCCATATGTTGTTGAGCGTAAGATACAAGACGTTTAGTGATTTCTCCACCAACTGATCCGTTAGCGCGAGATGTTGTATCTGGTCCAAGGTTTACACCAAATTCTGAAGCGATTTCATACTTCATTTGGTCGATCGCTTGTGCAGCGCCTGGAACGACTAATTGATTAGAACTGCTTTGTCTGTTTTGTTGAGCCATGTGTTCTCACCTCCTTGTGAATATAGAATGTGTAGAAACACATGACTTCATGCGATTGATTTTATGGTAATTATTATGAAATGTTAAATTTAGAATAAATCAGCGAATTCGTCTGCCGTTTTCTTTTCATTTGTGACAATGATGGTTTCGATTTGCGCAACTGCCTCGTCGAGCATTGGCTCGAAATCAGCAAAGCTTTCGTATCGTTCTACTTTTTCAAGCTTTGGCTTAGTTTTTGGAGATGGCGGTGTAAAGATTGTACAGCAATCCTCAAAAGGCTGAATGCTTGTATCATATGTGCCAATTCGTCTCGCTTCCTCAATAATGTCATTTTTATCAACAGCAATTAGGGGACGAATAATCGGCGTGTTTGTCACATGATTAATGGCATACATGCTTTCAAGTGTCTGACTAGCAACTTGGCCAAGGCTTTCACCTGTAATAATCGCAAGGGCATCTTTCTTCGCTCTTATTTTATCAGCTATTTTCAGCATCATTCTTCTTGTTGACGTCATCGTATAGTTTTCTGGTACTTGTTTGTGAATCAGCTCTTGGATTTTGGTAAAAGGAACTATGTGAAGCTTCACTTCGCCTCCATAGGCAGCTAGGCAACCAGCAAGATCAATGACCTTTTGCTTGGCACGTTCACTTGTATAAGGCGGACTAAAGAAGTGAACCGCTTCAATTTGAATTCCTCGTTTCATAGCCTGATATCCGGCAACCGGGCTGTCAAAGCCACCTGAGAGCATGAGCATCGCTCTCCCGCTTGAACCGACTGGCAAACCGCCTGCACCCTTTACATCTTTAAAAGTAATGTACGTCGCATGTTCTCTAATTTCAATTCGCAAATGAACAACTGGCTGTTTCACATTGACCGTTAAGCCTTCAGTATTTCTGAGGACATGTCCGCCAATTTCACGGTTCATTTCATTTGAATCAAGCTCAAATTGTTTGTAAGACCGCTTCGTTGTGACTTTGAATGTATTCCCTTTTTCGTATACTTCCTTCACAGCCGTTAGCGCCGCTTCTTTAATTGCGTCCATATTGGTTTCACATTTCACTGCAAGACTAAAGCTCTGAATCCCAAACACATTTTTGAGATGTTCTGAAATCGGTTCAGGATTTTCTCCGTTCAGCATGATGGTGATGCGGTCTCTGTCAGATGTGTATTTTAACGCTTCAAAATCTTTTAATACGAATCGTATATGCTGTCTTAGTTTTTCAATGAACTTCTTTCTATTTCTCCCTTTTGTTGAGATTTCACCAAAACGGACTAAAATATAATCATACTTCATATTGTTATCTCATTCCTTTTAATTTTTTCACACTTTGTGCAATAGTTGTGATGATGTGCGGCGCAAGATCAGGACCTTGTCCATACGTCAAACTGATTCTCATGCTGCTTTTAGTGACTTCTTCTGATTTCCCCATAGCTAGCAGTACACGGCTTGGTTCTTTTTTCTTAGCTGAACAGGCAGATGTCGTAGAAACGTAAATGCCTTCTTTTTCAAGCATATGGAGAAGAACTTCAATTTGAATACCTGGCACTGAAAAATTCACAATGTGCGGCGCACTATGCATCAGTGGTGTGTTGATAACGACACCTTCTATTTCTCTAAGCTGCTTTTGCAGCTCCGTTTTTAACGCCAGCATCTGATCATGATGCTTTTCAAGAAGTTCAAATGATTGTTTCATGGCTTTTACTAAGCTGACAGCACCAGCAGGGTTTTCTGTACCTGAACGCAGACCAAATTCCTGCTCTCCTCCTGTGATGAATGGTGCAAGCACTACATTTTTCTTTAAAAAGAGAGCACCTGTCCCCTTCAAGCCATGAATCTTGTGACCTGACATTGTCAAGAGATCCACGTCGATCTGCTTATTGAAGGCTACCTTGCCGATCCCCTGAACCCCGTCGACATGAAAGAGTGCATCTTTTGCATATTCACGAATGATGCCGGCAGCTTCTTCTATCGGCTGGACAGCACCTGTCTCGTTGTTTACGTGCATCATACTGACAAGCACTGTATCAGGTCGAAGGGCTTCTTTTAATTGAGTCATATCTACATGGCCATGCTCACTCACTTGAATATAAGTGATGTCAAAACCAAATAAGTCTTTCAGCTGTTCAAACGATTCAAAGACAGAAGGGTGCTCAATCGCTGTTGTGACAATGTGTTTGCCTCGGTTCATTTTAGCAAGAGCAGCCCCTTTAATGGCAATGTTATTCGCTTCTGTTGCGCCAGATGTAAAAATAATCTCATATTGTTTAAAGCCTGTATAGTGAAGCATTTGTTTGCGCGTTTCACTTAGCAGACGGCTCGCATCAATTCCGAGCTGGTGAAGCGAAGACGGATTTCCAAAAAAACGCTCACTCACTTGCTCATATACTTGTAAAACCTCTGGGTAAGGCTTTGTTGTTGCACTATTATCAAGATAAATCATATCGGAACTCCTTAAAAAAGCTAATAAAATACTTGCATTTATATGTTACCATATTGATGTCAAACAGAGAATTTTCTGAAAATGGCTGTTGACAACTTTCCATTTTCACTATATCATCCATAGTGCAATTGTCACATAAAAATGTTAATTGTCAGAATATTTATATTTAGCACAATACACTGTTGAGGAGGGACTATTTTGAAAAATAGTTTAAGTATAAAAGAGACGTTGGCCATTGGTCTAATGCTTTTTGCATTATTCTTTGGCGCAGGAAATATGATTTTTCCACCTGTCCTTGGACAATATGCGGGTGAGAATGTATGGCTCGCCATCGGTGGCTTTTTACTAACAGGAGTAGGTCTTCCGCTTCTAGGGGTGATTGCAGTTGCCCTTACAGGTACCGGTGCAAAAGGGCTTGCGGATAAAGCTCACCCTAAATTTGGAACAATTTTCACCATCATTCTGTATTTATCCATTGGACCATTTTTTGCTATCCCACGAACAGGTACGGTTTCTTACGAGATTGGATTAGCTCCATTTTTGTCAGAAGCACAATCTTCTTCATGGGTACCGCTATTCTTATTCACCCTTGTGTTTTTCACGATTTCGTATCTGCTCGCTTTAAATCCTTCAAAGCTGGTTGATCGAATTGGAAAAGTATTAACACCTATTTTATTAACAGTGATTGCAATGATTGTTGTTAAAGCAATTGCTACGCCGATGGGAATCATCGGTAAGCCTGATGCGACATATGAAGCAAACCCACTCTTCACTGGGTTTTTAGAGGGCTATAAAACAATGGACGCACTCGCTTCTATCGTATTTGGAATCGTTGTTGTGACAGCTGTTAAAGAAAGAGGCATCACGGAGCGTAAACCTCTTGCGGCTGCATGTATAAAAGCTGGCCTTATCGCGGCTGCTGGACTAGCACTCGTGTATATCTCTCTTGCTTATGTCGGTGCTTCAAGTCCCGATGCAACCGGAATGGTTGGAGCAAATGAAGGTGGTAAACTGCTTTCACTATCTGCTAACTTTTTATTCGGTTCTATTGGTAACATTGTACTTGGCACAGCGATTTTATTCGCTTGTCTAACCACAAGTGTCGGACTTATCTCATCTTGTGGCGAATATTTTTCAAAGCTTTTCCCAGCACTTTCTTATCGTACAGTTGTTCTCATTATTTCTTTATTTAGTGCATTGGTTGCAAACCTTGGACTGGCACAAATTATTTCGCTATCAGTCCCGGTACTAGTGACGATATATCCATTGGCAATTGTGATTATTTTATTGTCGTTCCTTGATCGCTGGATTAACGGTAGACGCATGATTTATGTCGTATCCCTCATCTTTACTGGATTTTTTGCTATTATCGACGGCTTATTGGCTGCCGGAATCAATCTCGGTGGGTTACCTGACATCTTGGGGTCATTCATTCCTTTTTACAATTTAGGCGTTGGTTGGGTCATACCAGCTATGATCGGCGCAGGTGTTGGTTTACTTATTTCCATGTTCACTAGCCCACCTAAACAGCTCGCATCGTAGTGAGCCTAAGCATCCTCTTCCAACGATGAAGGGGATGCTTTTTTATTGTTCTTCATATACTAAAATAGAAAAATTTATGACTTTTGTATGAAAACACATGTTGACATCAATCGTACATCCTTTATAATTAGTGAATGTTCATGATGATCGGTTCTAGCAACTAATTGACAGAATATTTCAACATAATAATGGAGGCTTTATTCAATGAAGGCAACTTTGTCGACAAAAGATACGGTAATTATAGGTTTTATGTTATTTGCTCTATTCTTCGGCGCTGGTAATATGATTTATCCACCAGAGCTTGGTCAATATGCTGGGCAAAATGTGTGGAAAGCAATGGGCGGATTTTTATTAACAGGTGTCGGTTTACCCCTTCTTGGGATTATTGCGATTGCTTTAACAGGTCGAGATGCAAAAGGACTTGCAGATAAAGCACATCCAACTTTTGGTACAGTGTTTACTGTCATTTTATATTTATCCATCGGACCACTTTTCGCCATTCCTCGTACAGGAACGGTCTCATATGAAATTGGTGCATTACCCTTTCTAACAGGTGTACCAGCTTGGTTGTCACTACTTCTATTTACACTTGTCTTTTTTGGTATTACGTATTATCTTGCTTTAAATCCAACGAAGATTGTGGATCGTGTAGGGAAAGTGTTAACACCGATTAAACTTACGATTATTTTTGTCATCATTGTCAAAGCGATATTGACGCCAATGGGTGCGGTTGGAACGCCTGATGCATCCTATAGCAATGGTTCCTTTTTTAAAGGGTTTCTAGAAGGCTATAAAACAATGGATGCCCTTGCTTCGATTGTTTTTGGAATTGTCGTAATCAACGTGATTAAAGGACGCGGTATCACAAGTAAAAAGGCTCTAGCTTCTGCTTGTATCAAAGCAGGGCTGATTGCAGCGTGCGGATTAACATTTGTTTATCTATCACTTGCTTATTTAGGCGCTTCTAGTACACAGGCGATTGGATTCGTTGGAGATGGAAGCAAAATCTTGGCCCAGTCTTCTCAATTCCTTTTCGGCAGCCTAGGAAATATTGTGTTAGGTGCTGCCATTACAGTAGCGTGTTTAACAACGAGTATTGGTCTTGTCACATCGTGCGGGGAATATTTTTCAAATTTATTACCTAAACTTTCTTATAAAATGGTCGTCACACTCGTGACATTATTTAGTTTCATCATTTCAAACTTTGGACTTGCTCACATTGTCGCTTTCTCTGTGCCTGTTTTAACAGCGATTTACCCGCTAGCGATTATGATTATTGTTCTATCACTTGCAGATAAATGGCTTGGACATAGAAAACCTGTTTATGTACTCTCTTTAATTTTAACGGGCTGTGTGAGCTTATTTGACGGCATAGCAGCTGCGAAGCTTCCAATTGGTCCGGTGAAAGACATCTTTCACACGTTACTACCTTTATATGATCTTGGGATTGGCTGGATTGTGCCAGCTTTAATCGGAGTAATTGTTGGATTTGTGATTTCTCTTTTCACTTCTTCTTCTTCAGACGAGTGCCAGAAACAAGCATCATAGTTTAAAAAAAGCTGAAGTCCTGTAACTGGACTTCAGCTTTTTTATTGGTGCTGATATTCTTTTTCTTGCTGGGCCAAAAGCTTCTGGACGGCTCCAGGTGATGCCTTTTCGACAGCCGCTGTTGCCACATCAAATGAACCGGTATAATCATAGGCATAAAATCTTCGTTCTGCCTCTTTTAACTGTTTTGATAAGATATGGTTTTGACTTCTGAAACGATTGCCATATTGAATAATCCGTTCAATTTGATCCACTTTACTGAGCATCTCTTGTGTCTCATGAGCGACACTTCTCACTGTTTCAGAGGCTTCTTTTAATTGTTGATTTACTGCTGGCATATTCAGAGGCGAATTCTCCAGTTGTTCGTGAACTTGCTGAATCATCTCCTGCGCTTTTCCAGCACAGTTCGTGATGTCAGCAGGTATCCCTGGAATATTGCTTTTTTGCAGTTGGCGAACTGTATTTGCCAGCATTGTTTTGAGTTCAGCCAATGTTTCTCTCGCCTGTAATTCTTCTTTTCGTAATGACTGAAGATGATCTTTAAACGTTTCATGCAATGCTTTTGCCTCATTGATAAAGGTCTCCAACTGATTGATTTCGTCCATTAATATCGAATATGCCACATGCTCACGATCAAGCTTCTCACATATTTGCTTCATAAGCTTTTCAATTTCTTCTAAGCGTTTCTCGAATGCCTTCTGTTGATCAAGCTCTCCTGCTGTCAGCTTGTAGCTTTCTTTCACAAGAGCCGTTTCTGCCTTTGTTTGTGTGTGATCTTGTTCAAGCTTTTCGAATGCTTCCGTAAGCTCAGGCATTTTGCTTTTGATTTCCTGACCTGCTTCTACTTCTGCTTCTAGCTGATCATACAGCGTCTGAATCGCATCATCGATCATTTGCAGAATGCTTGGTGCCTCATCTAAATTGAGTTCATCAATGAGCAGTTTTTCCGCACGGATTAGCTGTTTGTTTAAGTTCTCCAGCTCTTTTGTGATCTGGATATGCTCTAGCTTGTAGCCTTTGTCTGTCATTTCTTGATAATCGTCTTTCAGCTTAGTCAGCTGACCTGGTACGGTTTGTTTGCAGTCGGCAATGAGTTTCGGTATATCCTTGATATACAATTGAAGCTGATCAAGTCTTCGGTCTTGCTCAAGCAGAATTTTTCTTGCTTTCATGTAGTTTCCGTTTTCTGTCTCTTCTTCATACTGCTTGATTCCTTCCCAGGCCTCATCTAAGTCCTGCTCCATTTTGTCATAAAGGGTTCCATATAAATGGCTGTACGCAAGCAGATTTTTTCGAACCGTTTGGTATTGCTCTTTGACCTTTTCAATGTCCTTGCGGTTTTGCTCCTCACTTGTGACAAGGTCTTCAATCTCTTTTAAAATGTCTGCAATGTTTGAATCAGCAGCAGTCAGCAAATCCCCAGTATGCGCAAGAACTTGCTTGGCTTTGGAGAATCGATATTTATCAGAATACTCTTCTGCATCATATAATAGCTCCTCTACCTTTGGAAGATGGGCTGTAACGATATCGTCCCACTCTGCACGCCATCTTTCAAAAAATTGCTCTGTTTCTCCGGTCATTTTTAGATGTTTGATTTTTGAAATTTCTTCTACAATTGATCTGTTCAAAATTTCAATTTTCCATGCTTCCAATCGGTCAATTTCTTTATATATATTTTTTCGCAGGAAATAACCGACTGAAAACAAAGCAAGCAAAATGACAATTAAACCGATGATTAACTCCATAATGAGCCCCCTTGTTGTGATCTAAGTGCTGTCAGGGTTTAAGTGTCCCAAGTAGACCTGAGAACCCTTTTCGTGTCCGCTTTGCATTTGTTTTTTATAAGCAGTATCGTATGTTTTCCATTACCATCCATTCACGGTTTTATGTATGTTTTTTCAAAAAAGTGATTCAGTGCTTTCTATGATTCGATCACACATATTGATGTTACCTGCTTTTATGTATGCGGAAGTTGTCGTTTTCATTGTTATTATGATACCATGTAACCAGCATTTTGGTCATGATTTTTCATTATTTTCACTGATAAACATCACGTTTTTCAAAATATCAACAAGAGGTGACGACATGGTGAAACAAGATGCACATCTACATACACCGTTTTGCCCGCACGGCTCGCTTGATCCTTTTCATGCTTATATTGAAAAAGCCATAAAAAAGGGATTTGATTCCATCACCTTTACCGAGCATGCACCGCTGCCTCCTTCGTTTCGAGATCCAACGCCTCAAAAGGATAGTGCTATGAAGCTCCAAGCCCTTGAAGCGTATTTGACGGCTCTGGATCAGCTGAAGCAAGAATACCAAGGACAATTAATAGTAAAAACTGGGCTTGAGGTTGACTATATCAAAGCGTTTGAAGAGGAAACAAGTGCCTTTTTAGACTGCTACGGGCCAGAATTAGATGACGGCATTTTATCTGTTCATTTTCTTCCTGCTGGCGATGATTATATTTGCCTTGATTTTGACGAGCATGCCTTCCAGCAGTTGATAAGCATTTATGGTAGCATCGAACAGGTTTATCAAAGCTACTATGACCAAATTCATTCTTCTATTCTATCATCTTTAGGTAACTATAAGCCAAAGAGAATCGGTCATATCACCCTTGTCCAGAAATTCAAGCAGCTTTTCCCATATGTGATGTCCCCTGAACTTCGACAAAGGGTCACCCTTTGTCTTGAAGAAATGGAAAGAAAAGGCATGTCCTTAGATTTTAATACATCTGGTCTTCGTAAAACATATGCCAGAAGTATCTATTTAGATCACTGGATGACTAACCTTGCAAAACAGAAAAAAATTCCGCTTATTTTCGGGTCTGATGCCCATCAAGCGGAAGATCTCGGGTATGCCTATGATCAGTTTGAAGACATCATGAGTTTCAGGTGAGTATCCAGTTTCATCTCTTTTGGTTCTAGTAAATGATCAAGCGAGCGGCTTAGTTCCTTAAAGTACGTCTGATAGAAGTAAGGCTCGCTTGGGTTCAAATAAAGCACCTCTGTTAAATATTGTGGCTGCAAATATGGCATCATCAGAAGTGATTTTAGCTGAATCATAAATGATGAGAGTGAGAGCCGCTTACATATAACGTGGGTGCTTTTTCCTTTTTCGATCATGAGCTGAAACAAATACTTTTCTTTCGTTAAATACGTTGACATGATTTCTCTGATCAACGTTGAATCAATGGTCACCTCTCGATAAACGAAACGGGTTAATTGACGGTGTTCATGCTGATAAGATAAAATATTAAAAACCACATGAAGTAAACACTCTTTTGCGTGACGGGTTTCCATGTGATGAATGTGTCTTTCAATCATGTGAATGTAGCCTTCATAAAAATCGGATACGAGCTGCTCTAATAGCCCTCCTTTTCCTTGAAAGTAATAAGATATATGGGCAACGTTGACGTTTGCTTCCTTCGCAATCTCACGGACAGAGGTTCCAGAAAATCCTTTTTGGTTAAAAAGTCTGATGGAAGCTTCAATAATACGGTCTTTTGTTTGCAAAGTTGTTGATGTTTTCATCCGCTCACCCCTCTTCATGTGTACATACTTCAAGATGAAGGAGGAAGTTCCTTTTACAATTGCTCGACAAATCCCACATGCAAGACGCACATTATGTATTTTTGAGATAGAGAGTAGGAGATTTTCATTTTTCATGTCGAAAAACAGTCTGGCAATCCATCGAAAGACTATCAATTACTTATCAAGCAAGTAGAAGCGATGACGGACGGTGAACAAGATCTTATCGCCAACTTGGCAAATGCTGCGGCTTTATTGTATCACTCACTTCCTGAAGTCAATTGGGCAGGATTTTATTTGACAAAAGACGGTGAGCTTGTGCTTGGACCGTTTAACGGCCTGCCCGCATGTGCGCGCATCCCTGCTGGGAAAGGTGTTTGCGGTACAGCATTTGCCACAGGTAATGTGCAGCGTATCGCAGATGTCCATGCATTCCCTGATCATATTGCATGCGATGCTGCTTCACAATCTGAAATTGTCATTCCGCTTAAGGTGAATGGACAAATCATTGGGGTTCTCGATATTGACAGCCAGTGAAAGACCGCTTCAGTGAAGTAGATGAAACCTACTTAATTCAATTTACAGCGATCCTCCAAAATGCGTTATCAGCCTCTACTGATGCGTAATGAAGCAGGAAAAGCAGGCATATTGTCTGCTTTTTCCTTCGTCTAATGGGGAAAGGCGCCACGTTTGACTTTCTCCCTTTAAATAGGTTGACTTCTCCCATTGAGCATCATATAATAGAGTTTGTGTGAAATATGGCAGCCTTTTTGTTCGGCTTTTTTGTATCATTTTGTTCCTTCTTTATGGAGGTGCATCTTGTAACTCCCTGCTGCTGGAGCGAGGATGCATGAAAACATAATGACGAAAAAGAGGAAGAACAGACGGTTTTTATTTTTCACAAATAAAAACAATAAGGAGGAGTCACATAATGGCTCGCTATACAGGTCCAAGTTGGAAGATTTCCCGCCGTTTAGGCATTTCATTAAGCGGAACAGGTAAGGAACTTGAAAAACGTCCTTACGCCCCAGGCCCACATGGTCCAGGACAACGCAAAAAACTATCTGAATACGGTTTACAATTACAAGAGAAGCAAAAGCTTCGTCACATGTACGGTGTCAACGAACGTCAATTCCGTACATTATTTAATAGAGCTGCTAAACTTCCTGGTAAACAAGGTGAAAACTTCATGATCCTTCTTGAAACTCGCCTTGACAACCTGGTATACCGTCTTGGCCTTGCACGTACTCGCCGCCAAGCTCGTCAGCTAGTCAACCATGGTCACATTCTTGTTGATGGAAGCCGTGTAGACATCCCATCTTTCTCTGTGAAACCAGGTCAAACGATTTCTCTTCGTGAAAAATCTCAAAACCTTGCCGTTGTGAAAGAATCAGTTGAAGTAAACAATTTCGTTCCTGAATACCTTTCTTTCGACGCTGAAAAGCTTGAAGGAACATTCACTCGTCTTCCAGAGCGTTCTGAATTAGCGCCTGAAATCAGCGAACAACTAATCGTTGAGTTCTACTCTCGTTAATTTTATTACTCTCTCAAAGAGAGATCAAACAAACCCTAGAGATCTTGATTTTTCAAGGATTACTGGGGTTTTTTGTTTGGGTTTCTCCGAAAAAGATACTCTTTACGAACACCTTCCGTTGATTTTCAAACAAGCAAGAAGAACTTCGGTCAGACTTTACTCTCTCTCCTTTTTTCCTTATAATGACATGTGTTCAAGATTTTAAAGCTTAAAACAATGATGCAAGGAAACTATAGGGGGGAAACAATTTGTCTATCTTCTCATTCATGTTAGTGCTTCTATTTATTTCAATTGTCATTTACACGATTTTAAGAAAGACAGATGTTGTAGATGAACCGCCTGGTGCAATTGCTGGATTTTTCCTCATTTTCCTCATCTTTTTTTCACTTAGTTTCGTAATCATCATTCCAAGTGCCGTACTTTCTGTCGTTTCATTAGGAGTGAACTTTCTTTTTGGGGAATATATCACCTATGATTCACTTCTTTCATTACTGACGTTCTCTCTATTGGTCAGTGGCTTTGTTCTTTTTTGGTCGATCTTTTTAGTATTCATCGGGAAAGGAATATCCTCTTTACTAAGATTCCCTAAATGGCTCACGTTTGTTTTAGAATTTATCTTTTCATGGATTGTTGTGCACCTTTCAATCAAGCTTGTGCTCAATATGAAAATAATAAACGTCTCTATTTGGGACAACGGTACATTGATTTTATCTTTCTTTGTCAGCTTTTTATTTATTGGGATTGATTATGTATTCACAGCTTTTAAGCAAAGAAATCAGAACACTCAAGAGCATGCTTAACTTCACACAAGTACATGACAAAAAAGCTCCTAGATGTCATTCTAGGAGCTTTCAATCGTTCATTCATGGTTTGCCCATTTTTTCATTAGCTGCTCTGTTGTCATGACAGCAACTTCACCATGCAGTGTTGCAAATGAGAGTCGATGTATCGTTTCGGAATCATAATATGTACCGTTTTCATCTGTTAATCCAAAGGGCGGTTGCATCATACAGTGAGGTGTTGTCAATCCTATGATCACGCCAGTGTCAATATGGTTTGATCTTAATTGTTCCTCTAAGTTGGTTAAAGCTTTTCTGAATAGATGGCCTTCATCCGCCTGATGAAATAAGGAGTGCGGCTGATCAGATGTACACCGGATATGAATCACTTCCCTTTTGCACAAACCCTCACCTTCACTACATGTAGTGCATTTGATGTACAGTTAGACAGTACTTCTCCCAATTGCACTGATTTGACGATATTTATCCAGATGAGGAATGAGCACGGAAAATAGAGAAGATATCCTAAGAAATATTGTTTGAGTTTTTGCGTCATTTGAAACTCCTTATTAAGATTATCTTAATTCATCATCCAAAGGAACAATTACTTCATCTAACAATGTTCTCCACGCTCGTTTCATTTCAGGTCCGTATTTTAATGGTTTAGCTTCTGGATGAATTGCTTTGTATTGATCAAACTGTTTACTATCAATGATGTTCCCAATATTCGGAATAGGATCAGTTCCTATCATATATTGAATAGATGATAAATGAAGTTCATTCTCA
Organism: Bacillus stratosphericus; assembly: GCF_020524495.1. Taxonomy (GTDB): domain Bacteria; phylum Bacillota; class Bacilli; order Bacillales; family Bacillaceae; genus Bacillus; species Bacillus stratosphericus_B. Next base: position 86,290 of record NZ_JAIVLB010000002.1, read on the forward strand.
TCCACAAACCATGTTTCAGCAAACTCTTTTATATGGAGATTTTTCGTTTTTGTAAAGAATGTTCGTTTGACTACTAATATGTCTTCATCTGGATTCACCTGTTTATTATCCATTTCATTGAGGATCGCACGATATACCTCTTTGACCACTTCAGCTTTTTTCAATTTTTGAAGTGCTTTTTCGATTTCTTGACGGATATCATGATTATTGGCAGAGTAATTTCCTAATAGTTGATCAATAAAGGCAGAGTCTATGTCGTATAACTTAACAGAATTTTCACCATAAAATTCAATATCCGAGAAGTTTGGTGTTTCCTCTTCTTTCGTTCCTTCTTCTAAGAGTGAGCCTTTGATTGTATTGTATATCCCGATGTTTTCTTCAATCGTCATCACCTGTTCTTGCAGGGCTTTCGATGCTTCCATATCGTCGTTGTAATTGTCATACGTCACGAGAGCTTCATAAGCATTATTCAGCTCTTGAAATGCTTTGACAAATTCAACGCGTTCCTCTACTGGAGAATGCTCGTCCAATTCAGAAGGATCGATATCCAGTGACTTTAAGGTTTTATGTGCCTTTTTAAATCGTTTCAACGATTCTTCATATGTTGGGTACACAAGATTCGTTTCTTCCTGTTCGTTAGAATATGTCTTAGTCGCTTCCTCTACATTCCATTCCATCGTCCAAGGTTTTCTAAACGTCATGATGAGTCCTTTTGTTTTACCAGGATATGTACGATTTGTTCGCGAGAATGCTTGAATTAAACCCGCATAATCTAGATGCCGATCCACAAAAAGAGTTTGTATGGTAGGCGCATCAAATCCAGTTAATAGGCGATTAACCACAATCACTAAATCTATATGCTTTCCAAATTGTTTGAACTCCGCTTTTTTTCGGGCTAATCTGTTGTTAATGTCCCCATTATACCGCTCAATATCTTGAATCGACCAAGCGGTATCATAGGATTGATTATAGTCTTTGATGATGTTTAGCATATCTTCTTGATCTATTTTTGAAGTTTCTTCATTATCATTTAATGAGTAGGTGATGGCGATTCTAGGAAAATCCTCATCCTCGATCGTTCGCCCTTTACGAATCGGATGACCTTTAAACTCCTTTGCCATCCAATCAAGATCTTTCGTCATTCTTTTTATCGCATCATAATATCGTTTGGCCATCGCAATAGAGTTTGTTGTCAAAATAGCGGACTTTTGCGGTCGGCCGTTTTTGAAATCAAACTTTGTATAAGCATTATCCGGTCGAAACATCTTATAGATGACCTTTTGAATATGCTCATCACTTTCATAGATAGTGGATGGCAAATGGGATTCCTTCTCCATCCCATCCATTTGATCAATATACGTATTTAATTCATCATCACTGAGATGAGCGTATTTGTCACTTTGACGAAGCTGAGAAAAGATATGATTGCTAAGAGAGTTTGGTTCAATCGTATCTTCATGTTCTACTTGGAATCCTAGAACTGCACCATCGTCTAAAGCATTTTTAATCGTATATGTATGAAGCTCTTCACCATATTGATCACGAGTCGTACGTGCTAGCTGACCTTTTGGTTGTTTTTTATTAACATCGAAAATGGGTGTACCAGTAAAGCCAAACCAAGTAGAATTAGGGAACGTTTTCTTCACGGATTCCATCCCCTCTGCACTTAATGCTCGGTGACATTCGTCAACGACAAAGACAATATGTTGTCCGATCAGTTTTTGAAATCGGTTCTTTCCCTCCTGCGCTTCTTGTTTTTTTGCATAATTGATAGCATTCTCTAGCTTCTGACGAGTCGTAATAATAATGGTATTTGAATTGGCATCCGCTAATAATGTCTCACTCAGTTCTTTTGCACTGCCAGTTCCAACGATTAAACTATTAGACTTTGCCTTACCTGAAGAGTTACCTGTATTAAATTCAGACGCAAACCTTGTGAATTCTGTCGTTGTTTGATTATCTAAATCTTTTCGATCAATGAGCATAATCGTTCGGTCAACGCCAGGTTTCCTTGCTAATAATTTGGTCGCAACAAAACTCGTTAGTGTCTTTCCTGACCCTGTTGCATGCCATACATATCCAGATTGATGCTTCATCGCCGCCGTAAATAATGCTTCAATTGCGTGTATTTGATATGGATGTAAAACCATTAACGCTTTTTGATCATTTTCTTCGCTCACAACGGTATATTGAGCGATCAGACGATGTGCATTTGGAATTCTGAGTACTTGTTTCACAAATTCATAGAGGTTGTTGACTTTTCGGTTATCTTTTGTCCGCCAACTAAAGACAAACTTCTTATGCATATCTTTTGGCAGAGCATTGGCAAAATAACGAGTCGTTTGTTCATTTGAAATAACAAATAACTGAAGAGTAGAAAAAATATTATTACGAAATAGCCCTTCCTCTGTATACTTCTTCACTTGATTGTATGCTTGAAACACACCATCTTTTGCCGTAACCTTTTTTAATTCAATTTGCACAATGGGTAACCCATTGATTAATAACGTCACATCAAAACGACGGTCGCGTTCGTCAATGCTCTCTCTTTTTTTCGCTATTTGATGAACAACTTCATATGTAGAAATGCCTCCACCGATATCATGATTTGAATAAAGAACGAGAGACATCGAACCTAGCGTTACATCATCTCGTTCAATCGTAATGCGAGCAATCCCATTTTCACCTTTTAGCCACTTTGCTGCATCAAAAGGTGTTTGCGTTTTATTTAAAATTTCCGTTTTAATTTTATCAAATTCCTTATCAGAAATCGGATGTTCCCCAATTTCTGATAAGTTGTTTTGTGTAATGATCTTTCGTAAGTTCTGCCATAGATCGGCTTCTGATTTTAGATCTGGACGATAGTTCCATTGGTTACTCTCTTCACCAAGTACGTCAATTAACTGACGTTCTATTTCTGATTCATCTCTATGACCATTCTTGACCATCATATTTCTCCCCTTTTTGCTAGACAAACATCTTTTGTAAAAAGGCTTTTTTTGTTTGTTTTAGAATATCTAGTTCTTGTTCGTGTAGAGCGATTGTTTTGTCTAGTTGTTTGAAGAAGTTGCCTATTTGGGTTTGTTCTTCATCAGAAGGTATTTGTAATATCAATTTCTTAACAATAGAACCAGAAAGATTACCTTGTCCTCCTTGGAGATAGGTATTAACAATTGAGCTTTTTTGTTTTTTAAGCCACTGGGTAATGAAATATGAATCGTAACCTCTTTTAGGCTTTATTGCTAACAAAGCCTGATTAATTGCCCCGTTTACTTTAGAAATTCCCACTTCACCACTCGTAGCACCATATAAAGCATAAAGAATATCTCCTACGCTAACCATTTTGGATGAAGAATTATTAAATCCTTCTTCAGTAATATATAATTCAGTAGTTTTCGAATTAATCTCTGCCGACCTAATAAAAGGAATGTTTCCACCATAAAAAGTTTTATTATCTACACTTGGTGTACCACCAGAGTAAGACTCAGAGATCTCTCCTAAACACTTAGCTTCCCATCTCTCAACAAACCCAGGGAAACGAATTTCCGGTACGGACTCTCCTTCTTTTGGAAACATTTTTTGTAAGAACCCTTGTTTCATTTGTTTTAAGGTGTCTAGTTCTTGTTGTTGAAGCGCAATTGTTTCGTCTAGTTGTTTGAAGAAGTTGCCGATTCTCGATTGTTCTAATTCATCTGGAACTCTAATAATTGCCGCTTTAATATCAGTCGAATTTATCGATTCAAATGTAGATCCTGTGCTAAATTTCACCCAAAAATCATCGACTTTCATCTTTAATAACAATTGGTATATAAACTCATTTCCTTTAATTGCTGCTACTCCTCTACCAATAACAACATCATAGTGAGTTTTTCCAACATCACCGACAGGTGCTCGAACACTTAAAATAATATCTCCTTTTTTGGCCTTTTTTGTGATCTGAGTTGTCCATAACCGAGGTGTTACCCAACCATTTTTCATATCTGCATTACCTTGCACTAAAATATGGTGATGGGGATTTTTTGTATAATTTTCTCCCTTAGGTGATTGCCCCATTGTGATTTGCACTATTTCGCCCAGTATAGATTCTTCCCATTCCCCACTAAACCCCTTAAACCTCACTTCTGGCACTCTTTTACTTCCCACGCTTAAACACCTCTAACGCACCTTTCATCCATTCTGCGTCTTTTTCATCATACTGCATGGAAGAAATCATTTCATATAGGTTCGTCTCTAGCTCTTCTTTTTCTTTTCGAATTGCTTGAATTTCCGCTCCAATAGCATCCATATCGACAGGCTCTTCTTCTTCGAATGTATCGACATATCTTGGTATATTTAAGTTGAAGTCATTTTCTTTGATTTCCTCAAAGCTTGCGACATGTGCATACTTTTCTACATCTTCTCGTTTTTGATATGTCTCTACGATTTTATCAATGTTTTCTATAGACAATTTGTTTTGATTTTTTCCTTTGGTACATTCTTTACTCGCATCAATAAATAGTACATCACGCGTTGTACGGTTTTTCTTTAAAATGATGACAGTGGTTGGAATGCTTGTACCAAAGAATAAGTTTGCTGGTAAACCGATCACCGCATCAATGTGTCCATCTTCTAGTAATTTTTTACGGATGACACCTTCTGCTGCGCCTCTGAAAAGAACACCATGTGGCAGGACAATCGCCATGGTTCCAGAATCTTTTAAGTGATATAAGCCGTGCAATAGAAAAGCAAAGTCCGCTTTTGATTTCGGTGCTAATTTCCCATAGCGATTGAAACGTGAATCATCTAAAAATGTATCATCTGCTGACCATTTGGCTGAATATGGCGGATTCATTAGAACTGAATCAAATGTATATGGCTCATCGGTCGGCCAGTCTTTATTTAATGTATCCCCGTTACGCAGACGCATATCTTCGTAATCAACACCGTGCAAGATCAAGTTCATTTTTGCTAAGTTATAAGTCGTTGTATTCAGTTCTTGCCCGTGATATTTCACACTTTCTGGATATTTAATATAATTACGAACATTTAACATTAAAGAACCAGAACCCATTGTAGGGTCATACACGCTGAATAATTTTTTCTCTTCTTGTCCCATTGCCACAATACGAGCCATCATGATAGACACCTCATGTGGTGTATAGAATTCTCCCGCTTTTTTCCCTGCTTCTGAGGCAAATTGACTGATTAAATATTCATAGGCATCTCCAATGACATCTCCATTATGGCCTATGACATCCACATCATTTAACTTTTTCAATACTTCTGTTATCGTAATATTTCGCTGCTGATCATCTGATCCTAGTTTTTTCGATTTCAAATCCACATCATCAAACAAGCCACTAAATTGAAGATATTTCGTCGATAAATCAATAAATGCTTTATTTAAATCATTTAATTGAAAGGTATTCTGTTTTGCCTGACTCGCTAACTCACTAAATAAATACGCTGGCTCGATATCATATCCTATCGTATCGACTAATGTTTCGATTAAGTCTTTTTGAATATCCTCATCTGATAATAACTCTTTGTATAATTGCGCTTGTTTATCCTGTGTATCGTATACTTCCGGCGATTCATATGCAACTTCGATGACTTTTTCTAATAATTGGTCAGATAAATACTTATAGAAAATCAAACCTAATAAATAGTTTTTATACTCTGAAGCGTCCATTTTGCTTCTAAGATCATCTGCGGCACTAAATAATTTTGTATGTAATACAGCCATCGTTATTTCCTCGCTTTTCTTTATTGATCATGTTGTTTTAATCCTTCCGTATGAATTACTTTTTATCATACGAATTCATCGTATCATAGTCTTATTTCATCGACAATCATTTCAAATATTCACAGGAATTACTATTAATTTATAGAACATACTCAATAGATACTCATGTTTCTTCATTAAAAATCTATCTAGACTCTATTTCAAAAAAAATATGATAAAAGTGAACAAGGTACTGTTTGTTTCGTATGAGCCGATGCCAAAAGACTAGAGATTCGTTCTGCTAAAAGTCTGTTAGACTCTGTGACCTTATTTGTCATAAAAAAATGCAGCCGGTTCTCTCAGCCCGGCTACACATTGAGTCTTACTTGTAAGTGACAAGGAAGTATTTCTTTTTCCCTCTTCTTAAGACGGTAAATTGGTTTTCAATTCGGTCTTCGTCTGAAAGAACATAGTCTTTATCGGTTTGTCTCTCTCCGTTGATGTAAACAGCACCATTTGTAATATCCTCACGCGCTTGACGTTTTGAAGGAGACAGCTTTGATTCAACAAGTACATCGACAAGTATCAGCTCTTCTGTGCTGCTTTTTTCCATCGAAGGGACATCCTTAAAGCCTACTTTTACTTCTTCAGGTGAAAGAGATTTGATCTCGCCTTTAAATAGCGCATTTGAGATGTTCACAGCCTGTTCTAGTGATTCACGGCCATGTACAAGCGTTGTAACTTCTTCTGCTAAACGGCGCTGCGCTTCACGCTTTTCAGGGGCTGTTTGCACTTTTTCTTCATACGATGTGATCTCTCCTTTTGATAAGAACGTAAAGTATTTTAAGTATTTCACGACGTCACGGTCATCTGTGTTGATCCAGAATTGGTAGAATTCATATGGTGACGTTTTTTCTTTATCTAACCAGATCGCGCCGCCTTCTGTTTTCCCAAACTTCGTGCCATCTGCTTTTGTGACAAGCGGCATCGTGAGACCAAATGCTTTTTCACCTTCTGCCTCAGACTTACGGATCAACTCAAGTCCAGAGGTGATATTTCCCCACTGGTCACTTCCACCGATTTGAAGCTTACAATTTTCATTTCTGTAAAGGTTTAAGAAGTCTAAAGATTGTAGGATCACGTAGCTGAACTCTGTGTACGAAATCCCTGTCTCGATACGAGAGCTGACGATATCTTTTGCCAGCATGAAGTTCACTCCGAAGTTCTTTCCAATATCACGAAGGAACGTGATGACATTCATTTGGCTGATCCAGTCATAGTTATTGACGATAACTGCTGGGTTTTCACCTGCTTCAAAATCAAGAAATTGAGACAACTGGCCTTTGATTTTCTCTGACCACTGCTCCACGATTTCTGCTGGGTTTAGAGAGCGTTCTGCTTTTTTGAAGCTTGGATCGCCGATCAGTCCAGTTGCGCCCCCAACAAGTGCAATCGGGTGATGGCCTGCTTCTTGGAATCTGCGCAATGTTAAAATTGGCAAGAGATGACCAATGTGCAAGCTGTCAGCTGTTGGATCGAAGCCGGAATATAGCTTGATTTTTTCTTCTGTTAGTAATTTTGTCAAACCTTCTTCATCTGTTTGCTGCTGAATTAAACCTCTGTACGATAAATCTTCCATCAATTCGCTCATATCCAAATCTCCTTTTTTTACGATTCAACATAAAAAACGCCCCTTCGTATGAACGAAGGGACGATATATATCGCGGTACCACCCTGCTTAAAAGACAACACATCACGTCTTTTCACTTACACTGATAACGGACAGATCCGTTCTTTCACTAATGAGGCAGCATTTATGCTCCTTTTCGTAAAAGCGGTTCGTGAGGGTAATTCGAATATCTCTTTGTACTGACTCGCACCAGCCGTCAGCTCTCTTAAACAGGGAAAGATGATTCTACTGAATCTCAGTCAAAACCTTTTCATATTCAACTAAGGTCATTTTTAACATACTTTTGATTTCAAGTCAACTGACGGAGAAATTAATCTTCCATTGTCGAAAGGTCGCCAGCAGGTAAATTCAGCTCCCACGCTTTTAGCACACGTCTCATAATTTTTCCGCTTCGCGTTTTTGGTAGTTTTTCTTTAAACTCGATTTCTCTCGGTGCTGCATGTGCAGCGAGTCCTTTTTTCACAAATGTACGAATCTCTTCTTTCAGCTCATCTGTTGGCTCATATCCGCTCCTGAGAGCAATGAATGCTTTGATAATTTCACCGCGGACTGGATCTGGCTTTCCAATGACACCAGCCTCTGCAATGGCCGGATGTTCAACCAGCTTACTTTCAACCTCAAATGGACCGACTCGCTCTCCTGATGTCATGATGACATCATCGACACGTCCCTGGAACCAAAAGTATCCGTCTTCGTCCATATAAGCTGAATCTCCTGAAACATACCAATCTCCCGGCATAAAGTAAGATTCATATTTTTCAGGATTGTTCCAGATCGTATGCATCATGGATGGCCAGCCTTTTTTAATTGCAAGATTCCCCATTCGGTATGGCGGAAGTTCATTCCCGGCATTATCCACAATCGCTGCTTCTACGCCTGGAATTGGTTTCCCCATTGAACCTGGTTTGATGTCCATGCATGGATAATTACAAATCAGCTGTGCTCCTGTTTCCGTCATCCACCATGTATCATGAATTCGTTTGCCAAACACAGCGTCTCCCCAACGGATGACTTCAGGATTAAGAGGCTCCCCTACACTTAAAACGTGACGGAGCGAGCTGAGGTCATAGTTTTGAATGAGGTCGTCCCCTGCCCCCATCAGCATTCTGAAGGCTGTCGGCGCACTGTACCAAACAGTCACACCAAGTGATTCAATGGTTTCATACCACGTATCAGGATTGAACCGGCCACCTAATATGACATTCGTCGCCCCATTTAACCATGGTGAAAAAATGCCGTACACCGTACCCGTTACCCAGCCAGGATCAGCTGTACACCAGTAGACGTCATCTTCTTTCAGGTCAAGTACCCATTTCCCGGTCTGGCCTTGCTGCACCATTGCGCCATGGACATGCAGGACACCTTTTGGCGTACCGGTTGACCCTGATGTGTAATGAAGCAGGAAGCCGTCTTTTTCATCCATCCATTCAATGTCGAGTTCCTTTGCTGCCTGCTTAAACGATTCTTCGTAGTGAATCGTCCGCACGCCATCCACGTCTTCCTTGTCACCGCCGACAATGATGACAGATTCAAGTTTTGGAAGGTCTGCAAATGGTATCCGCTCCAGCAAATCAGGCGTCGCCACAATCACTTTTGCCTCACTATTTTCTAAACGATCTTTGACGGCTCCCTCCATAAATGCCTCAAATAACGGGCCAACGATCGCACCAATTTTGACAGCGCCAAGCAGAAGAAAATAGAGCTCAGGTGATCTTGGCATAAAGATAAAGACACGATCCCCTTTTTGCACATGCGCTTTTTCTCTTAATAGATTTCCCGCTTTGTTTGTGTTGATTTTCATATCCCTGAATGTATACTTTTCATCCCTCTGTGAATCTTTGTAGTGAAGTGCCACCTTGTTTTTACGAAACGAGTCCGCATGTCTGTCAATCGCTTCATAGGATACATTTACTTTTCCTGTTTCATACCAGGAGAAGTTTTTTCTCGCTTCCTCCCATGTGAATTCTTTGTATGCCTGCTCATAATCATTTAAATGATAGTTCCCTTTTACTGATAGTAGCGTTTCCACTTGCATCAAACAGTCCCCCTTTGCATACGTTTACAATGATCATTATAGTATAGATGACTTTTTTTCTCAATTTTTAAAAAACTTATAATGAAACCATTTTAATTCTTTCAAGATTTAAGATAAAATAGAAACGACTCACTAGAATTTGAGGCGGTGGATACGTGGAGCATCCTAAAACTTATTATTCAAAAACAATTGAGCGAGAAACAGGTAACATCCTTATTGAAGGCCCAGTACCTGCATCAGAGCTTGCGAACTACACGTTTCATGAAGGACTAACGGCATTTCGCACGCCTGAGGAACAGAAACAAGCACTTGTTGAAATAGCAGATCTACCTGAAGGACGTGTGATCATTGCAAGAGTGGATGAGCTTGTCGCAGGCTATGTCACGTATTTGTATCCTGATCCACTTGAGCGCTGGTCAGAAGGCAACATGGACAATTTAATTGAGCTTGGTGCCATTGAAGTCGCTCCTCCATTTAGAGGTTGCTCACTCGGCAAGCATTTACTGAATGTGAGCATGATGGATGAGCAAATGGAGAACTACATCATCATGACAACTGAATATTACTGGCATTGGGATTTAAAGGGGACAAAGAAAAACGTTTGGGAGTACCGCAAAATGATGGAGAAAATGATGAACGCAGGTGGTCTTGTCTGGTTTGCAACAGACGAGCCAGAGATCAGCTCACATCCTGCCAATTGTTTGATGGCGAGAATCGGCAAAAATGTGAGTCCTGATTCGATCGAGCGTTTTGATCGTCTTCGCTTCCATCAGCGCTTTATGTATTAACGTTCAATTCGTTTTTTTGGCAAAGGGGATTGGTAAACATGATGATTGAACAAATTATGGAGCGTGATGTGATCACGCTGCGAAAAACCGATACGATCGAAGAAGCCATTCAAAAAATGAGTGCTCATCACATTCGGCATATTCCCATCGTATCTGATCAAGGATCTGTCATTGGGATGGTGACAGATAGGGATATTAAAAACGCCAGTCCAAGTATTTTCGAAACAGAAAAAAGACAGCTTTTTATTCAGCGTCCGGTTGAAGAGATCATGGTGCTAGAGACGATCACCGCTCACCCGCTTGATTTCGTTGAGGAGATTTCAAGTGTCTTTTTTGAGCACGGAATTGGTTGTCTTCCAGTTGTTAGACGCGGCAAGCTTGTAGGCATTATCACGAAGACAGATTTACTTCGTACGTTTGTTAGACTGACAGGTGCAGATCAGCCTGGGTCACACTTAGAAGTGGAAGTGGAGCAAATGACAGAGGGGCTCGCAGATATTACGGCCATTTTAAAGGAGCAGCATATTCAAATGCTGAGTGTGCTTGTGTACCCACATGCAAATGAAGCCTCTAAAGTGCTCGTATTCCGCCTTCAAACCATTCATGCAGATCATGTGACGAAGCTGATTCGAGCAAAAGGCTACAAGGTGCTTTGGCCTATGGAGCAGACAATCAAATGAAAGAAGCGACCTTTGTTTTTTCACCATCTTTTCAAACGTACCAGTTTCATCAAGATCATCCCTTCAATCAGCTTCGCGTCTATTTAACATACGATCTTCTTCAAAAAATGAAAGCGTTAACGAATGATGAGATCATCGCACCGCGTATGGCGACGCTCGATGAATTAAAGCTTGTTCATACGGCAGATTATATTCAAGCTGTGCAGCGGGCAAGTGAAGGAAAGCTGTCTACAGCAGAGGGCGAACGCTATGGCCTTGGCACTGAGGATACACCGATGTTTGCAGGGATGCACGAGGCGGCTTCTCTCCTTGTCGGCGGAACATTAACAGCAGTTGATCAAGTGATGCTGGGTCATTCGCATCATGCGCTCAACCTTGGCGGCGGGCTTCACCACGGATTTAAAGGGCGTGCCTCTGGCTTTTGTATTTATAATGACAGCTCTGTGGCCATTCAATACATTCAAAAGACATATGGCGCAAGGATTTTATATATCGATACTGATGCTCATCACGGGGATGGTGTGCAGTTTAGCTTCTATGACGATCCAGAGGTATGTACTGTATCCATTCATGAAACAGGTCGCTACTTGTTCCCTGGAACTGGACAAGTACAGGAAAGAGGCCACGATAAAGGCTATGGCTATGCGTATAATATCCCTCTCGATGCATTTACAGAAGATGAATCGTTCCTCGAAGCATACCGAACAGCAGTAACTGAGATTGCTACTTTTTTTAATCCAGACGTGATTTTAACGCAAAATGGGGCGGATGCTCACTATTATGATCCTTTAACCCATTTATCTGCCACCATGAAAATATATGAGGAAATTCCTAGACTTGCCCATGAGCTTGCTCATCAATATTGTGACGGAAAATGGATTGCTGTTGGCGGGGGTGGGTATGATATTTGGCGCGTTGTCCCAAGGGCATGGAGCCGCATTTGGCTTGAGATGAAAGGCATCACACCGCCAGCTGAGCTTCCACAGGACTGGATTCTAGCATGGAATAAGCAATCACCTGTCACCCTTCCATCGACATGGTCAGATCCTGCAGATTTATATCCACCGATACCAAGAAGAGCAGAAATCACAGAAAAAAATGCACAAACGGTAGAAAAAGCACTCATGCCTGTTAGAAGAGAAAAGAAAAATGCATAAGAAAAGCAGGCCTTCACTGATAAGGTGAGCCTGCTTTCTTGTTTTTATTTTGTTGATTGTCTTTCTTCAATTCTGTGTGGCAGTTCGACAATTTGATCTTCCACTTGTTCTTTGTTCATCAGCTTCGTGAGCAGTCTCATTGCGACAGCCCCAATATCGTATGTCGGCTGAACAACTGTTGTCAGCTGAGGACGTACCATAAGGGAAAGTCTTGTGTTATCAAAGCCAATGACTTCTAGGTCTTCAGGAATCGATACACCTCTGTCCTGCGCTCCGTGAATAACCCCTAAAGCCATCTCATCTGTTGCTGCAATGACAGCTGTCGGCTTATCAGATTGCTCAAGCAGATTCGCAAGGGCTTCAATACCGGAGTCATATGAGTAATCGCCTTCAGCAACGAGTACATCGTCAAACGCAATACCCGCTTCTTCTAGCGCACGCTTATAACCAGCAAGCTTTCTCACAGAGTTAATTGGTTCTGACAACGGCCCAGATACGAAGGCAATTCGTTTATGTCCTTTTTCAACTAATAATTGAACTGAATCATAAATGGCCTGCTCGTAGTTAATGTTCACAGATGGTGTTTGTGCCTGCTCTTCAACGGATGCTGCAAGAACAATCGGTACAGGAGAGCGCTTAAATTCTTCGACATGGACATCTGTGATGTTGCCGCCCATAAAGACAATCCCATCCACTTGTTTGCCTAGCATCGTATTTAACAAATGAAGCTCTTTATCTGTATTTTGGTCTGAGTTGCTCAAAATGATGTTGTACTTGTACATTGTGGCGATATCTTCAATCCCGCGTGCAAGCTCAGAATAGAAAATACTAGAAATATCAGGGATGATAACCCCAACTGTCGTTGTTTTTTTACTTGCAAGACCTCGTGCCACTGCGTTGGGACGGTAGCCAAGACGATCAATCGCTTCAAGCACCTTTTTTCTTGTTGTTGGTTTTACGTTCGGATTTCCATTCACAACGCGTGATACTGTTGCCATACTTACATTTGCTTCTCTTGCTACATCATATATTGTAACATTATTCACAAAATCACTCCTTCAAATACACTTCATATCTATAGCATTCACCAATTGGATAAAGACATGTCAGATACGAGGAAAATAATATCCTATTTGTCATTAAAACGATGAAAAGAAACACATAATTTTTCAATCTACATCAAAATGACATTCTTTTATGAAATTATACACGTTTTTTGGTCATATGAAAACGTTCCCTTTCTTTTTATAACTAAATTAAACAGAATATGCTTGTTACCTTTATATTGAATCATATTTCATAAAAAGTCATCGTGAACGTCAGCTATGACAATGATCTTAGCAGATTCTGTCGAATTTTAAAAATGAAAACATTATGAACAAGCACTTTTTAAGCTTTCAATGAGTTTTTTACCTATTATTTCGGATTTTCTCCATGAAAAAAACCGCCGGGCTTTCATCCGGCGGCTACTCTGTCTATGATTACGCGTGAATGTTAACAAGTGGTCTTAAGGCGTCTAACCATTTTTCAAATTGAGGAATGTCCATTTGCTGCGCTGAATCAGATAGGGCAACAGATGGGTCTGGATGCACTTCTGCCATGACACCGTCCGCTCCAATAGCAAGAGCTGCTTTAGCCGTTGGAAGAAGAAGATCTCTACGTCCAGTTGAGTGCGTCACATCAACAAAAACTGGTAAATGTGTCTCTTGTTTTAAGATTGGCACAGCAGAAATATCTAGTGTATTTCTTGTTGCTGTTTCATACGTGCGGATACCACGCTCGCAAAGGATGATTTGGTCATTTCCTTGTGAGATGATGTATTCAGCTGCATTGATGAATTCTGAAATTGTCGCTGCTAGACCGCGTTTTAAAAGAACTGGTTTATTCACTGATCCTGCTTCTTTTAATAGCTCGAAGTTTTGCATGTTACGTGCACCAATTTGAATCACATCAATATGATCAATTGCTTTTTCAATATGAGCAGGGTTTACGATTTCACTAATGACAGCTAGACCGTATTCATCAGCTACACGCTTTAGGATTTTTAGACCGTCAACGCCAAGCCCTTGGAAGTCGTATGGACTTGTACGAGGTTTGAATGCACCTCCGCGAAGAAGTTTTAGCCCCTGCTTTTTAGCTGCTGCCGCTACTTCTGCGACTTGCTCGTAGCTCTCAACAGCACATGGCCCAACGATGAAGCGTTGTTTTCCATCACCGATGGCTTCCCCATTAATATTCACGATTGTATTTTCTGGTTTTTTCTTACGAGAAACAAGGAGTGCTTTGCTGTGATCATCTTCTTGAAGCTCTAGACCTGCTTTGAAAATTTCTTTGAAAATATGCTGGATGGTTGAATTTTCAAATGGTCCATCATTTTCCTCAAGAATTTGGTTCAGCATTGTGCGCTCTCTGACAGGATCATAACGGTTGACACCTTGCGCTTCTTTGGCCTTTCCGATTTCTTTTACAATGTTTCCTCTTTCATTGATCAATTTTAAGATTTGAAGATTTAGTTCTTCTGCTTGCTGTCTCAATTGTTCTAGTTCATTGTTGCTCATTTTTGTCATCCTTTCCTCTGCCTGTTCTCGCTTTTTATTTTTCATTCTCTAATGATAGGGTTTATTATAACAAAGATTTCCGAATTGTCACGAATAAATTCTTTATTACCTAAACGCTTTTAAGTGATAAAGTATTATGTGTAATTATAGCATACTTTAGATTCAAGTAAACCTTTTTTATAAAAAAAACGTCAGCAATTGCTGACGTTTTTCTACATATTATACTCAAGTGCTTCTTTTGTTATACTTGAGTGAGATACATGCCATTTTATTTTTCCGCCGCTAAAGACGAGTGCCTGAGGGCTTTCGTGCTTCACCCCTGTCTTTTCTGCTACATAGGCTGAAAGCTCTCTTGTGTTTTGAATTTCCAAAAAATAGGTAGGTACGTCTCCATGTGCACATGCAAATGCTTCAAACTCTTTAAAAGCAGCCTTGCTGATTGGACATGTCAAACTGTGCTTAAAAAAGACAAAGGTCCCGTCTTGATTCATTAGTTGATCAAACTGTTCTTCTGTTTCAATGAGTTGTTTTGACATGGTGTGCTCCTTCCTAAATTGAACAGCAAGTTAGCCTTTAATCGATTGTTCTACTTTTTCTTTGACATCGTTGATGCCGTCTTCAATTTCAGATGTTGCTTCTTGTGCTCTTACTTTTGCTTCGTCTGCTACATCTGACGCTTCGCTCGCTATATTAGCTGTGGCATCTTTTGCTTCACTTTTCACTTGATTAGCTTTTCCAGCGGCACGCTCTTTTATGTCTTTCACTTTGTCTAAAATTTGATTTGATTGCTCTGCAACCAGCTGAGACCATTCAGACGTTTTATCCTTTGCAATCGTCACATATTCAGTGCCTTTCTCCTTTGCATCTGTTGTGAGTCGATCGGTTTTTTCTTTTAAAGCATTCGCTTGGTTGTTCAAATCATTGCGAAGCTCTTTCCCTGACTTCGGTGCTAAAAAAAGTGCTGTTGTTGCACCAATAATGCCACCAATAAGTGTTCCGATCAAAAAGTCTTTGCTATTGATTCCATCTTTGCTCATGATTCTTCCTCCTATGCGAAATGGGTTATTTTTGGTACTTGCGCTGTTTCCATTTTTTATAAATTTCAAGTGCTGCGTTACTCCAGCTTACCACATCCGTGACTTTTTCTTGATTTCTTTCAACCGATGAAGAAACTGCACCAGCTGCCTGCTTGATGCTTGTATTAAATTGGTTAATGGAGCCGCCAATTCCCTGCACCGCATCCACAACTGTGTTGAGTTTTGCCGATTTTTCTTGAATATCTTCTGCAAGCTGATTCGTCTTATGTAGCAACTGTGCTGTCTCTGTTGTGATGCCTTGCATCTGACCTTCAAGACCTTCTAAAGTTGATGCGACATTCTTTAATGTCAGCTGTAAGGATTTTAATGTTTTGGACAAATAGATGACAAGAATGAGGAAAGCAATTGCGATCAGTGCAACGCTTAGATATAGAATTATAATCATTTCATACCTCCTTTGCTGCGGGCATATTCAATTCATTACCCTCTCGTTGTATCATTCAAACATCGCCTAGAATGACCGATTGAATAATAATTCTACACTTTTTCGTTAATTCCTGTCCACAGGGAACGAAAAAAGCAGCAGATCTTGACACATTTAGCTACTCTATCACATTTTATTCAAAATAAAAAAAGTGCTAAAATGTTTTTTATTTTAGCACTTTGTCTTCTTTTCAGGATGATAGAAAACCCTTAAACTAGGAAGGACGAGCACGGCGCAGAGCGAATTTGACATTCGTAATTACCGGCACCTGCGGGCGAATGCGAGGGTTTGTCTACACGCTGAAAGTGCCGATTGAAACGGCACCTTCGTTCATGAACATTTAGACAGCAACTTTTTCATAAGCACGCAGATATTTTTGAATGTCTCCTGCTCCCATAAAGATCAGAATCGCATCCTCGTGTGCTTTCAGTACAGATGTATCTTTTTCCTCAATCAATTGAGCTTGCGGGATTTTTCCTCGTAGATCTTCAATGCTCAATTTACCAATGTTTTCACGAGCTGAACCGAAGATATCACAAAGATACACATAGTCTGCTTTCTTTAAGCTGTCAGCGAATTCAGTTAAGAATTGCTGTGTACGTGTGAAGGTATGCGGTTGGAAGACAGCGACAATATCACGGTCTGGATATTTTTGACGAGCTGCTTCAATTGTTACCTCAATTTCAGTTGGGTGATGCGCATAATCATCAATTAAGACCTGCTCACCGACTACTTTTTCATTAAAGCGTCGTTTTACACCGCCAAATGTCGTTAATGCCCCTTTGATCAGTTCTACATCAATGGCTTCATAATGACATAATGCAATCACTGCTAACGAGTTGAGGACATTATGATTTCCGTACGCAGGAATGTAGAAGGTATTATAAAACGTATTGCGCACAAATACATCAAATGTGGTGCCTTCTGTATTTTTCACAACATTTCGAGCCTGGAAATCATTCTCTTCATTGAATCCATAGTACACAACAGGCACTTTCGCTTGAATCTTGAGCAAATGCTCATCATCTCCGCAAGCGATAATGGCTTTTTTCACTTGAAGCGCCATGTTTTGAAACGCATCAAATACGTCATCAATGTCCGAGAAATAATCAGGGTGATCAAAATCAATATTGGTCATGATTGCGTAATCTGGGTGGTAACTAAGAAAATGTCTGCGGTATTCGCATGCTTCAAATACAAAATACTCGCTGTTTTCTTTCCCCATTCCAGATCCATCACCGATTAAGTACGAAGTAGGCTTTGCTGATTGCATCACATGTGCAAGCAGTCCTGTTGTGGATGTTTTGCCATGAGCACCAGTAATTGCAACGTTTGTGAATGAATCCATGTATTCTCCAAGGAATTTGTGGTAACGAATCACAGGAATCCCTTCGGAAAGGGCACGTTCAATCTCAGGGTGTGTATCAGGAAATGCATTTCCTGCAATGACCGTCATCCCTGGCTGAATATTCTCCGAGTCAAATGGAAGAATTTTTATGTTTCGTTCTTCTAATGCTTTTTGTGTAAAGATATGTTTTTCGATATCCGATCCTTGGACAGTATACCCAGTATCATGGAGAATTTGGGCCAGTGGACTCATACCTGTCCCTTTTATTCCAACAAAATGATAAACAGTCATAATTGTACCTCCAACAAACGTCTATCTGACTTACAGTATATGACGCTCATTTCAATTTGCAACTTGTGATTTTCGTCTCTAGCTGATCACAGTTCGCAGCTCCAATTAAAAATTTTTTTCCGATCTTCCTCTTCTAATCAATATTAACTATGATTAGTATCTGACAACTTTCCCATTTCTAACACCTGCTTTTGCTCATTTTACATCAAAACGTTTAGGCAGGCATACAAAAAGCGTCCAATTACAAAATTGCACCTATGTGCTATCATACCATGTTTATCAGAAAAATGAAGTGATTTGTTTAGATCAACTGTTCTAAATCACTCAGTGTCATGAGGACTTCTCTTGGCTTACTGCCTTTCGCACTGGAGATCATTCCTTCACGTTCCATCATGTCAATCAATCTCGCTGCACGATTGTAGCCAATTCTAAACCTTCTTTGCAAACTTGATGTACTTGCACTATTTTGCTCGATTGCAAACCGGCAGGCATCGATAAACAATTCGTCTTCGTCTGTAATAGCAGAGCCTTGGAGCATCAATTCCTCCTGTTCGAAAAGGAACACAGGCTTGCGCTGTTTTCTCACATGGGAGACCACTTGATCGATCTCGCAGTCTGATACAAAGTTCCCTTGCAGCCTTGTCGGCTTGCCGGAGCCATTTTCTAAAAAGAGCATGTCTCCTTTTCCGAGAAGCTTTTCTGCACCTGCCATGTCAATAATGGTTCTTGAATCCACTTGACTTGAGACAGAGAAAGCAATTCTTGTTGGGATGTTGGCTTTAATGAGGCCTGTGATGACATCAACAGATGGCCTTTGCGTCGCAATCAGTAAATGGATGCCGCATGCTCTTGCTTTTTGTGCAATTCGGCAAATGCTTTCTTCGACTTCATTTGGTGCGACCATCATTAAATCCGCAAGCTCATCGATGACAACGACGAGATACGGAAGTGTTTCACCTATTTGCTTTTCTTTCACAAGCTCATTGAATCGTTTGATTTCTCTCACACCGGAGTGAGCAAACAGCTCATAGCGTCTTTCCATTTCATCTACTACCCATTTCAGGGCAGCTGTCGCTGTCTTGGCGTCGGTAATGACAGGACTCACGAGATGTGGAATGTGATTATACGGCGCTAGTTCGACCATTTTAGGGTCGATTAAGAGCATTTTTACTTCATCTGGTGAGGCCTTAAACATCAAGCTCACAAGAATGGTATTAATGCAGACACTTTTTCCTGAACCTGTTGCTCCGGCAATTAAGCCGTGCGGCATTTTTTGCAAATCAACCACGACGGGCTGACCTGAAATATCTAATCCGAGTGCTGCCGTTAAAGGAGATGGATTGTCTCTAAATGCACTGCTTCTAACCATTTCTCTTAAGAAGACCATTTTACTGTGCAGGTTCGGCACTTCGATTCCGACCGTGTTCTTTCCTGGGATTGGTGCTTCGATTCGAATATCCTTTGCGGACAAACAGAGTTTAATATCATCTGATAGGTTCGTGATTTTGTTCACTTTCACGCCAGGTTCAGGATGTACTTCAAATCTTGTGACAGAAGGACCCTGTGTGACATGGACCACACTTGCTTTTACATTAAAATTCTTAAGCGTTGCATTGAGTAGCTCTGCCCGCTCATTCACCCATGTCCCGTCCTCTTCTTTTTGAGCTGGCGGTACGTCTAGAAGGGCTAAGCTTGGAAAAACATATCCATGTGCATTCGACGTTTTCTTTTGCCCTTGCACACGCTGGTCACTTTTTAACATCAAGACGTTAAAAGGAACTGTTGAGGTTTGACCGCTTGAGCGCTTCGGCTGCGGTGATGTCTCTTTTGGTTCCTCTCGCTGCTTTACTTCATGCGTTTGTTTCTGCTGAACTGATTGATCAAAGGCGATTTCTGATGGCCCGGAGGCAGTTAGTTCATCTGTTACTGGTTCTACTTGCATGACTGGATCATCTATGCCCTCATCTTCTACCATAGATTGATCACCCTGCTGATCATGTATGATAGCTGGCTCAGTTTCTTCAGATTCTGCTGCCGGCACTTCTTCTTGTCTTTCTTCTAACGAAGCGGCCTCTGGTTCCTTCATAGCATCCGCTGTCATGTCTTCTGTCAGTGACGCTTCTTCTGCTAGGCTAACTGCTTCCATTTCAATCGCTGATGGTGAATATTCGGCCGTTTCATCAAATGTACATGCTTCTATTTCCTCAGCATAATCTTTAAGCTGGATCATCGGCTCGTCTCTTTCTTCTTGTTCGTCAAAGACTACCTGTTCCTGCTCAGATTCTACTGGCTGATCTTGATATACACGTTCTTGCTGCTTATGTAAGACAGTTTCTTTATGACTTTCAGGTTGCGACAAAGCTTGATCCTTTTCCTCTGATTTTGTAATAGGTAAGCGCTCCATCGTCGTCTGGACGTGATCCTGATAGGCGAGTTCCTCTTGCAATGTAAGAGGCGTCGTGACTGTTTGTCTATCTGCTCCCTCTTCTGGAGGAGCCGAAGCCGTTTTTTCCATGCGATTTTCTTTCCGTAAAGACGGGATGTTCATTTGCTGTCTCACATTCCGTTCACGTTCTGCCTCTTCTGATAGCAGTGTAACACGCTGTGCCGTTTCTTCTGCTGCTTTTATTTGAACAGAGGGTGCTTCTTCTTTCACTTCTGTGCGTTTTGGCCGCATATCCTGGTGGTAGCCATAGATCGGTGAAGGGATTTGCTCTGTTTTGAATGGCTTTTTCTTCATATCAGGCTGCAATGTTTGTTTTGGCTGATACGTCGTCTGCTTTGCCTTTGGCTGTCTCCCGCGCCTTCTCTCCCGCTGCTTTACTCCGTCACGTGTTGGTTCATCTGGAACGAGAGGAAAGCGGAAGTTGCCTTTCGGATACTCATAAAATACTTTCGTATCTTCAATTTTTTTATATTCTTTATTTTTTTCAAAAGTTGACCGCTTTGGCGCACCCGGACTTTCTTCAGGTCTATCGGCTTTTTCTTCTTTCTTTTCTTCTCCTAAAAATACACTGAAAAATTTATCAAACCAACTCATTATTTATCACTCTCTTTAACTCCCCTTACGTTTTCTTGGGCGATTTTAAGTATACCATTGCTTTTTCATGCAGAACAGCGAGAAAAGTGTCGCTTTTTGCTATTCATTCTGTAGTAGATGAAAAAAAGCCACTAAGTACGTACTTAGTGACTTTTGGTATAACACATTCTTCGCTCATAAATGCCCGTTTATGGGAGGTTAGCCTTCAAAGGGTTCGCCAGCTTGGTGGCTACCTTCTAGAACTAGAATACCTTTTTCAGTAGGTGCATCTGGAAGATCTAATTCTTTTGCTGAACAAATCATTCCACTTGATGGTATACCTCTTAGTTCAGCATCCTTGATCACCATACCGCTTGGCATTACTGCACCGACCTTGGCCACGACGACATATTGACCTTGATCAACGTTTGGTGCACCGCACACGATTTGTAATGTTTCTTCGCCAACATCTACTTGGCATATGTTTAATTTATCCGCATTCGGATGCTTTTCCTTTTCCTTCACACAGCCGACAACAAACTTTGGTGATAAATCGACAGTTAATGTTTCACTGACACCGTTACGTTTTAAAATTTCGTTGATATCTTGAACAAGCGTTTCAGAAAGCGGTACAGATCCGTTTTCTTCAATTTTCATGTATTTGGATGCGTTAAAGATGTTAAAGCCTGTTGTTTCTTTTGTCTCTTGATTGAAGATTCTCACCACATCTCCAAATGTCTCATGACCTACTTCTTCTTTTGTCACATCTTTCAATGAAATGAGGAGTGTATCGCCAACACCTTTTGCATTATAAAAAACGTTCATTCTTCTAAATTCCCTTCTACTGCTGTTTTGGTCTGCTTTTCGCAAGAATAAAGATTGGTTCAAGCTTACCTTCGTCATATAAAAATGACAATGCGGTAATTGGAACCGTGCCGCTGGCGAAGAAGCTCATCGACATTTGCCCTAAAATATCATAGCCAGATTCATTCCGTACATCTGCAATGATAAACACGTCTTGGTGAGGAACAGAAATGGCCATCTGCCCCTCTATTTTTTGCGCGTATTCTTGTAAAATCGATTCATTTAAAAGTCTGCTTGCATCATACCCGTCATTCGCACGGAAGAAATAAAAACGATTGCCCGCAACTTCATCCATTTTCACGACGGTTTCAAGTGAGCGGACGTTAAAGCTTGCGGTTTCTCTGATTCGCTCTTTTGTCCAGTTTTCCCTTTGAAGCATCTTCTCATCAATTAATCTGTAGGTGCTTCCAAGGTCAAGTGCATAGTAGATTCTTGTTTCAGCTGTATGCTCATCAAAAACGAGCGGAATCTCATCACTTGATGTCTCTGGAAAGGAGGTCGAACGAATGACCGGATAGATCTGCTTTTCTTTGCCTGATATGTGCTGCGCTTCTCCTTTCATTGCGCTTAACGCCTCTTTCACATAATAGATGATCTCATCCAGTGTTTCATCAGGCTTTACTTCCCACTTCGCAATCATCTGCGGAAGTTCAAGCGTGATGCCTTTCCCTGTTTGTTTATCTTCAATACGAAGCGTATCTTTTTCCCGATCGAACTGGTGTGTCCAACTGTCATTGGTCAGACGGCTTTTCAAATGATTGGCAAGCTGTCTTGATGTCATTTTTGCCATTGATAAGACTCTCCTTTCGTTATTTAGAAAGAGAATCTGTTAAAAATGCTTCAATCTCTTCCTTTGTCTTATGATCTTTGCTGACAAAACGGTTGATCTCTTGTCCGTTTTTAAAGACTAGAAAGCTTGGAATACCGTAAATTTCCCACTCTGTACAAGTATCAATGAACTGATCTCTATCGATATAAAAATATTCAAATTCTGGGTAATTTGCTTCAAGCTCTGGCAAGAACGGTTCAATAAATGTGCAGTCCGGGCACCAGTCCGCTGAAAATAGTAAGACCGTTAAGTCTTCTTGAATCACTTTTTGTAATTCTTCGTTTGATTCAATTTTTTTCATGTTTGATTCCTCCAGTTTGTATGGTTAAATCTCCGAATTGTATATAGCCTTTCTTTCTCATCCATTCTGATACTACCAAACTAATCACTGCCGGGCCAACGATATGCAAGAGAGCGATCGCGAGTAAAACGGATGGATGAAACCCCATGACTGTCAATGTCATGAGCTGTCCGACAAAACCGCTCGTTCCCATACCCGCTCCTGCCGCATTATTGACCATCCCAAAGCCAATAATACCAATTGGCGCAAGTATGAGCCCTGCAATTGTCGGCGGAATGAGTATGAGGGGATTTTTCACAATGTTCGGCAGCTGTAGTTTTGACGTCCCAATGCCAACAGCAGCAAGACCGCCAAAGCGATTTTCTCTAAATCCTGCGGCGGCAAAGCCGATCATTTGGGCGCAGCAGCCGATCGTTGCAGCACCTGCGGCTGTCCCGCTTAAATCAAGCATCAAGGCAAGCGCAGCACTTGAGATCGGTGAGCTAAGGGCAAGTCCCACAATGGTCGCCACTAGCATGCCCATGATCAGCGGGCTTTGATCTGTTCCCCACATAATGAGCCTGCCTAATCCTGTCATCATCGCCTCAATCCCTGGTCCAATCAAAGCGGCGGTGAAAAAGCCAGTGATAATGGTCACAAGAGGCGTTAAGATAATGTCAATTCTTGTCTCATCACTGACGAGTTTGCCTAATTCTACACCAATTAAAGCAGCCACAAAGCTTCCAGCAGGTCCTCCGAGTTCCGCTCCTGCAGCACCTGAAACAACACTCGCAAAAATGATCAGAGGAGACGCATTCAAGCGATAAGCAACTGCTACACCGATCGCTGGTCCCATAAGCCCCATGGCGAGCGTCCCCATTTTGATCATGAGCGGAAGTGATAACAGGCCTCCTGCTGTTTTTAAAATAAGCCCTACCACTAATGTAGCAAATAGACCTAAAGCCATATAAGAGAGTGCATCAATGAAATAAACCTTTGGCGAAAGGGAAATACCCTTTCTTTTCAAATAAGTCATCAACGTCGTCTTCCTGCTTTCTCATAGGAAAGACGAAGAGACCTGTCCTTCCCATTATATGTAGTATTCTTTCGATGAAAAATAGTCTCTACCATGAATATCATAATCATATTTTTTTTGCTTTATCAAGCACTTCTTGTGTAACATGAAAAGAAACAGGGCAAACCTTTACTTAGTTTGTGCAAAAGGAGGAGATCGTTATGCAATTAACCGTCTATTTAGCTGGAGAAATTCATAGCCAGTGGCGTGATGAAATCAAGGAGAAAAGCCATTCTTTGAAATTACCTGTGACATTCGTTGGTCCAATGGAGAATCATCACTGCTCAGACAACATCGGTGAAGACATTTTAGGTGAGCAGCCGAATGCCATTTTGAAAGACGATGCCGCTTCTGATTTGAACAATTTCCGTACCGAAATTTTATTAAATAAAGCAGATGTCGTCATTGCCCGGTTTGGTGAGAAATATAAACAGTGGAACACTGCTATGGATGCCGCTTCTGCCATCGCCAAAGGGAAACCTCTTATTTTAATTCGTCCAAAGGAATTACATCATCCATTAAAGGAGCTATCGAACAAAGCGAATATCACTGTGGAAACAGTGAATCAAGCGATCAAGGCGTTATCTTACGTGTTTGCACAGGAATAAGAAAAAAGGCTAAATGGTTTTTATTTTAGCCTTTTTTCTAGAAAGGACGAGCATCGGAGCAGAGCGAATTTGACATTCATGAGCACCGAAGCGCAGGACTGCGGACGAAATCGAGGGTTTGTCTACACGCTGAAGGCTGCCCGCATTGAGGGGGCACCCTTTTCTATTACGTTTACACCTGTTGAAAAATGGACTCCACAGTGCTTTGATCACAGCTTTTGACAACGCGGACAATCAATTCTTTTGCAGCTGCATAATCATCCACATGCAAGATAGAATGACTTGTATGAATATAGCGAGCGCAAACACCAATGACAGCAGACGGTACACCTTGGTTAGAAATATGAACACTCCCAGCATCAGTACCACCTGGCGATACAAAGTATTGGTATGGAATGTTGTTTGTTTCAGCAGTATCGAGCACAAAGTCTCTCATGCCCCGGTGCGTAATCATCGTTCGATCAAAAATACGAAGAAGTGCACCTTTCCCAAGCTGGCCGAATTGTGTTTTATCACCTGTCACATCATTTGCAGGACTCGCATCTAAAGCAAAGAATAGATCCGGCTGAATCATATTTGCTGCTACTTCTGCACCTCTTAGCCCTACTTCCTCCTGAACCGTTGCGCCTGAATATAGCTGACAGGAGAGTGTTTCGTCTTTCAACTCTTTTAATAATTCAATCGCAAGTCCGCAGCCATAGCGGTTATCCCAAGCCTTCGCTAAAATCTTTTTCGGATTGGCCATTGGAGTGAAGACTGTTGCAGGGACAATTTGCTGTCCTGGGCGAATGCCAAGCTCCTTTGCCTCTTCTTCGCTATCAGCACCAATGTCAATGAGCATATCTGACGGCTTTACAGGTCTGTTTTTTTGTTCTGATGTCAGAAGGTGAGGAGGGGTACTGGACACGACACCAGGAATTGGCCCATGATCGGTATGAACATCAACACGCTGCGCCAGCATCACTTGACTCCACCAGCCACCAAGTGTTTGAAAACGAATCATCCCGTTTTTGGTAATTGACGAGACCATGAAACCCACTTCATCCATATGACCAGCCACCATGATTTTTGGCCCATTTTTTGGATCTTTCCGCACGCCAAACACACCGCCAAGACGATCCTGAATGAGTTCATCGGAATATTTCTCAAGTTCCTTTTTCATAAAAGCACGCACATGGTGCTCATTACCTGGTGTTCCCTGCAATTCTGTTAAATTTCGGAAAAGCGATAATGTTTCTTCGTTCATTCTACAGTTTACCTCGTTTCTATGTAATGACCATATATATTCCTATAAACATAACACTCACTTTATACTATAAGAATTCTTTCGGTTTTCCAAGTTTCTCTCCGGAAATTTTGAATATGCTTTCAAGTATTCGGATTTCTTAACATCATTGGACAAGTTTTGTATAATGGAAAAAACAACAATACGGAGGTGCAGCACGTTGAAGTTAAAACATGTTCTGATTGGTGCGAGTATTGGCGTAGCCGCTGCAATTGTTGCAAAGAAAGTATTTTTCCCTACGTATATCTCGTCTGAAAAAGCGTTAAAAATTGTGAAATCTGCTTTTAAACAGCGCGGCCCAATTGATGGCTCTTGGATTTATACTGTACCAGAACCGTATACCGTAAATGGTGAAACGATTGATGTGTACAAATCTGGCATTACCCGCTCTGCCTTTGGCGAGCTTGAACAGTACGAAGTCATGATTGATGCAAAAACAGGCATGATCGTTGATGTCATTGATTCTGTTGCTTGATCAAGAAAGCTTCGCAAGGACATGTTCCTCTGCGAAGCTTCTTTTTTTTATATGGCTTTAATTTTTTTGTACACAGGGTGCCACATAGCGTCTTGCACAGCCTGTATGAGATCATCAGGCGTTTCTTCGGCAACCCCTTCGGCAATCGCGGCTTGCGCCACACGGACAGCCACTGTCGCTGAAACCGTTCGAAGCTGATCGACACTCGGCAGCATCGCCGCACCCGGTTTTCCGACATTGACCATGCTGGCAATGGCTTCAGCACTCGCAACAAACATGCTATCCGTCATCAGGCGGGCTTTAGACACAATGGTTCCAAGACCAAGCCCCGGAAAAACAAGAGCATTATTAGCCTGCCCAATTTCATATGTAACTCCTTTATATTCCACAGGATTAAACGGGCTTCCCGTTGTCACAAGGGCACGTCCTTCTGTCCACTCGATGAGATCATTCGGCTTTGCTTCTGAAAGAGGCGTCGGATTAGACATCGGTAATATCGCTGGGCGCTCGACGTGTGACGCCATTTCTTTCACAATGTCCTCTGTAAATGCCCCTCCTACCGTCGAGGTGCCAATTAAGATGGTTGGTTTCGCTTGTTTGACAACCTCTAATAGATCAATGGAGTGTTTTGGACCATTACGGGCATACTCCTTTACTTCCTCAGAATGTCTCGCATACGGCTTTTGGAATGGTTGAATTTCAGGCGAATCATCTGTAAGCAATCCAGTTTTATCAATACACCAGAAGTGGCCATATGATTCCTCTTCTTTAACCCCATCTCTTACAATGGCATCACGAATTTGCTCAGCAATCCCAATACCTGCCGTACCCGCTCCAAAGATGACGATTCGGTGGTCCTTAAGCGGAACCTTCGATGCTTTTGCACATGATAGAACCGCAGCAAGTGAAACCGCTCCAGTTCCTTGAATATCGTCATTAAATGTACAAATGTGGTCCTTATATTTTTCTAAGATCGCACGGGCATTCTTTGTGCCAAAGTCTTCCCAGTGAAGAAGCGCATTTGGAAAGGTGGCACGGGCAAGCTCTACATATTGATCAATGAACTGATCATAACGTTCTCCTCGAACGCGAGAATGCTGATTTCCCACATAAAGCGGATCATTTAGAAGGCTTTCTTGATTTGTCCCAGCATCAAGTACAACTGCCAGCACGCGGCTAGGATCAATGCCTGCTGCCGCCGTATAAACAACCAATTTCCCGACTGAAATGGCTATTCCACCAACGCCCCAGTCTCCGATGCCTAAAATACCTTCTGCATCCGTCGCAACGATTAAATCAATGGATTCATCAACACCGTAGGATGCGAAAATCTCTTCCATGCCTTCTAGGTCATCAATAGATAAATAAAGTCCTCTCGGTTTTCTATACTCATGGCTATAACGCTGAATCGCCGTTCCTACGGTTGGGGTATATACGATCGGAAGCATTTCAGCCAAATGCTCATTCAATAATTTGTAAAAGAGTACTTCGTTTCTGTCATGAAGCGCTGTTAAATAGACATTTTTCCCAAGTGCATCTGGCTGTGCTTTAAACTGCTCGTATGCACGCTTTGCCTGGTCTTCTAAAGTTAAGACCTTAGGGGGGAGAAATCCTTTTAAACCAAGCTCTTCCCGCTCCTCCTTTGTAAATGCAACTCCTTTATTTAAATAAGGGACAGACATGATTTCCATCCCTCTTAATGGTGTTTCAATGACATCATCATGTACACGATAAAATTGGTTCACCTGCACTCTTCCTTTCACAAGTTCATATTGTCTATTTTGTATGAAAGGTGAAAAAACATACAGATGATCTTTTATCTACCTGCTTCTCTTTTGACTTCATGTGTCATTTGCCCTTCTTGATCCCACTTCACAGCTCGGTAAATGGCGTCATGATAAAACAAGTACCACGCATTTTTTTCTTCTGCGTATGCTTGCCACATTTGCTTGGCTGGTATTGAGGTCATTGGGTAATCATCATATGCCAGAACCCAAAGTGGATTTTTATGAGCGTGTGTCGGCATGATATCTGCTAAATGAATCGCTGTTTCGCCCTGACTTGTAAGCGTTAAGATGCTATGCCCATTGCTATGACCGCCTGTATGATACAGATGAATTCCTTTTGTCACTTCGATGCTTTCTTCAAATGTGACCACTTGATCTACTACAGGCTCCCAGTTTTCTTTCCAATATGTATTTCTTGAACGAATGTTCGGCTCTCTCATTTCATCCCATTCTGTTTTTGATGTGATGATTTTTGCTTGCTCAAAAACGGACACGAGCTGATCACCCTCACGTTTTGTTAACCCACTTGCATGATCGAAGTGTAGGTGTGTCATTAATACATAATCAATATCTGATGGACGTAGACCGAGAGCTGAAAGCGATTCTTCAATGTTTGTCTCCTCTGTCACGCCATAATTGCGTTTTTGTTTATCTGTCAGCTTCCCTGATCCGATGCCCGAATCCACTAATAGATGAAGACCTTTCCGTCGAATGAGAATCGGATCACACCGTAATTCAATTTGATTGCGTTCGTTCACAGGGTATTTTTTTGACCATAACGGCTTTGGCACCACACCGAACATCGCACCTCCATCCATGTGAGTATCTCCCCCGTTTAACCAGAACAGTTCCATGTCGCCTATTTTCATTGTCTCCATTGCTGTCATCCCTCCTTTTTCTATCGTAGCAAATACAGCCGAAAAGCGCATGCCCCAATCCACTGGAACTTTTCATCAAAAAAAGCTGACCGCAATCGTTCATTACAGCCAGCTTTTTTTCACTTGTTATTATGGGAATTTCACTTCTGATCGATAGATGGGTTGTCCCATAGAAGAGAATTTCTCTTCATATTCTGTCATTACATTCCCTTCTAAACCATCCTCATGTAAATCAAGGCTCACATACGTTAAAAGGAGTCCGTAAGAAGAAAAGCTCTTTAAGGAATATTCAAATAGCCCACGGTTATCTGTTTTGAAATGTAATTCTCCTCCTGATCGAAGAATCTGCTCATATCGCTCTAAAAAGGCTTTAAAGGTCAATCGGCGTTTTTCATGTCTTGATTTTGGCCACGGATCCGAGAAGTTCAAGTACACCCGGTCAATCTCATTTTCCGCAAACACATCTGTCAGTGTCTCTGCATTTATGTTCAAAAGCTTCACGTTTTGCACATCTGTTTCTTTGATTTTGTCTACTGCTGTCACAATGACACTTTTAAATAATTCAATGCCAATATAGTTGATGTCAGGATGAAGCTTTCCCATTCCAGTAAGAAAGCTTCCTTTTCCTGTCCCGACTTCGATATGGATTGGCTGATCATTTCCAAACAGCTCATGCCATTTCCCTTGATACTGCTCAGGATTTTCTAAAGCAATATGAGCATTTTCAGCTAAGTAATCATCAGCCCATGGTTTATGTCGCATCCTCAATTTGATACACCTCTATTTTTTTTACATTTTATCAAGATACCATGAAACATAAAGACCCGCAAGACAGCATCTGATATGCACATATCAAAAAGACCAGTCTCTTCTTGAGCTGGTCTGCTGCATGTATAAAATTTATGTTGAATGCACAGTTTAACCACATAAATGACATTCAAAAAGGAGCATACGTATGGGATTAAACCGCCAACATCAGCTTCAATTAATCAAAGATATTTTAACCGATCACAAGCTTGATTGCTGTGGTACTGTTGCAGAATATGAACAGGTGGAACGCGTGATTCAATTAATGCTGGCAAAGGAAGATCTTGATACTGATATTCGTCAGCTCTTAACAGATATTTATGTTTATAGCCAAAAAGGCACCTCTGTCAGTTCGATTGATACGCATATCCAAGAACACCAATCTCATCTGTCTGAGTGGGTTGAGAACATTCCCCTGTCTTAATGGATGTTTAACCGTTTTAAAAGTACGCTAAGCTCAGCTTGTACTTCTTTTTGCGCCTGTACATTCCCTTTTCTTTTATGCCAAACGACAAAGGATACCGTTTCTGCTAACACATACCACGCCATGCGCTTTCGCAAATTATCTGTCAGCGGGGCGCCATACATAGAGAGCCAGCTTCCCCAATTCTTTTCTTCAACATAATGATATAAAAGCGGTCCAAGGTCGATCGCTGGGTCCGCAATCATTGCCCCATCCCAATCTATTAAATAGAGCTGATTTTCATCTGTGAGCAGCCAGTTATTATGATTGAGATCACAATGGCACACGACCTTATCCTCAAAATGGACGGCCTCCACATGCTTCTCTAAATACGGGATGGCACGCGTGATGTCATATGAATCAATCTGCTCTTTTAAGATAGACTGCTTAAGATGCATCAGAATGGATTCTGGGTCAAGCGAGTGCTTTTCTAACCGTTTCAGCATATCGAGCAATTCTTTAGATGTATGAATTTTTCTTAGCTGCTCCGCAACCGAACGATCATTCATGTCCTTTGGCTTCAGCTCTCTGCCGCTTAGCCAGTGCTGCGCAGTAATAACATCCCCATTTTCCATCCGTTTTGTCCAGACAAGCTTCGGCACAATGCCTTCAGCTGACAAAACCGCAAGAAACGGTGACGTATTGCGTTTTAGAAATAGCTTTTGGTCATTGTGTGTAGCGAAGTAAGCATCTCCCGTAGCGCCTCCAGCAGGAGAGATGTGCCATTCGCTACCTAATATTTGTCCCATCCAGTTCATATCAATTTTCAACCCATCATTTCTTAAAATATTTTAAAACGTGCTTTTTTAGTCGACAAAATTCAGCCGATTGACGATCAATTGGCTGTTTCTTTTTTATTTATATGATCATAAAAACAAAAAGGACAGCTATTGAGAATGAGATGCTAAACAATAGCCGTCCTATAGATTTTATCGCTACCTTCTTATACTCGTCAAGCAAAACTAAAAAATCAGGACAAGAACCTTATGAAAAGAAAGGCTTTTTTCATGGTTCATTTGCTGGCGCATACACCGGCAGTTGTTTAAGCACGTAATTTTAAGGATCGTTCACTCGCCTTTACAAAGACAGGGGTTGCGCCTATCACTTCACCATCTGCGTGAAATAAGATTTTCTCATCTGCCTCTAAGTACGCTTCCTCATGCTGAAAAAGGGTGACTCCCTCCATTGGGAGGTGCTTTCCAAAAACCATCGCACTAAGAAACAAGATGACTTTGAATGGATTCAAATCCGTAACAACGATTGTTTGAAAGCCTGGCTGCCTTGCGCTCGCTTCTGGCGCTGCTTTTAGCCCTCCGCCATAATACGGGTGATTGCATACCATCACAAACCACACTTGGCGAAAGACTTTCCTCTCATCTTCAATAAAAAGAGCAAGGTCAAACGGCTTGAATGACCATAAAGAATGAAGAAATGACAGCGGGTAAATGATAAACCCCAGCTTGAGTCGTTTCAGCCACTTTTTCCCTCTGAAATGAACCGTTTTCCTCAGAACATGTGCGTCAAACCCAACACCAATATGATTGAGAAAAAGAACAGATAGCGGGCTTTCCGCATGATCTTGAAATGAACCGAGAGAAAATGTTTTGGTGAGCATTCTCTTTTGCTTTCTGACTTCTTTTATCACATCATGACGCTGGATACCAAGCCCCTTCGCTGCGTCATTCCAATGACCAGCTGGAACAAAGCTTAGCTGCACATGATCGATTTCTTTTAAGCCATTCAGTACTTCATGAATGGTGCCGTCACCTCCAATGACGATCAGACGCTTCAGCCTATCATCTTGCATGGCGCTAATCTGTCTCGCCAAGACCTCTGCATGACCTTCGTGCAGGGTAAGAAACGATCGGTATGAAATCTCCACCCTTTGTAATTCTTTCTCTATGCTCCTCCAAGTACTGAGTCCTTTTCCATGTCCTGCTGCTGGGTTGACGATAAAGTACCATTCATTCATAAGTTAGCTCCACTCAAGTCTCATTTACGGTGACCTTCCATTATGCCTTTAATCGAGCCATTCCTGCCTTCTTTTGCTGTCTGATTCACCATAAGCAAGCAATGCTTTTGTCGCCTTAAATTGCTGGTGCTTTGTCGGCGCCGTATTTTTCCGCTGCTTTTTAAACCATTCCTCAGCCTTCTTCTTATCCACAACCTCCATCCCGTATGGAACTTCAGGTAAGTCAATATAAGAGGTGCGGCTGATGAGGATTTTTTTCACAGGAAGTTCTACACCACTTTGCTGTAAAATCTTTGACACCACGGTTCCTGAGCGTAGAAGGCTTGTACAAGGATTTAAGATGGACTGGACAGCTTTTCCTGTCGCCCGCTTTTCCCAAAAACGTTCCTTTGATCCGATAAATACGCTGTCTGGCTCTGCCTCTAAGAAGGATAAACAGATCACTTCCAGCGGCGTAATGATCACTGAACACAATTCCATCTCAGCTTTTTGAATGAGCAGCACCGGCTTGTACATCACAAAATAAGAATCCGGAAGCTGTCTTGCAAGCATACGCAGCTTTTCATCATATCGAATGTGATGGGAAACGGTTGAAATGTGTGATATCGTCGAGCTGGCCCACTTTAATTGAACATCGTAGAGATGATCTTTAAAAAAGTGAATCAGCTTCGTTTCATCGGTAGGGATGTTTCTAAAGACTCCTTGCTCTATATCTGTTGGCTCGTTAAAAAGACTTAGGTCCCGTTCCTTTTTCATATCGGCTTCTTTTTGCTTTCTCTTTAAGGAGAATTTCTTTCTCTTCTCTTCCTTTTGTTCAGCTTGTTCAAGGGTTTGGTCAAGCTGCTTTTGCGCCTGTTCTTTGGAAGCCTTTTTTAACTCGTCCCATCTTTGATTTTTCAATCGAATAAACTGATTGATGTAATGATGGGGATCTTGTTCATATCGTGATATATAATCTTGAATTTTGATCATTTGCGCCATCTGCTGCTCACTCCAACTTCTAGAATCATTTAGTGTAAATTGTTTGATTGCGTGATAACGTGAGGTTTCTTTCGTACGTATTTCAAATAAAGCGATACTAGGAGAATAGCTGTCTTTGAATGATGAGCATAAGATCATTTTTTCACTGTGATTTCCCCTTCTCCTTACCTATTTCTATTTTGCTAATTCATACATGGCTTGTGCATATAGAGCTGTTGCTCTCAGTAAGTCATCGATTTCGATATATTCATCCTTTTGATGCGCACAATCTGGTCTGCCAGGGAATAGAGGACCAAAGGCTACTCCTGCTTCTAAAGATCTCGCATACGTTCCTCCTCCAATAGCAATAAGGGAGGCTGGATCTCCAGTTTGTTCCTCATATACCCGCTGTAATGTTTTCACAAGTGGATGATCTTTTGAGACATGATGCGGAGGGCTGTCGTCAAATTTCTCAAGGGATGCCCCTTTGATGCTTTCAATCCCCTTTCTTACGTCCTTGCCGTCTGCTGTCACTGGATAACGGACATTTATCCCAAGTTTGGCTTCCTCATTTTGCGTATAGCGGATGGTGCCAACATTGAGGGTCAGGTCCCCGCTTATGTCATCCTGGTAAGCAATTCCCAGCTTTTGTCCTCTTGTATCTTGATCAAATAAAGCGTTTATTTGTGATGTAAAGGCAAGCCCTTGTTCATCTAATTCATGCTCACATAAGAAATTTGCCATATGAATGCCCGCATTAATGCCATACGCCGGCTCCATCGCATGTACTGATACACCATTTAATGTGAAATGCAGTTCACCCGCTATTTTCTTTGTCTCACCAGATAATTGATTTTCAGTAAGATAAGCTTCAAAAGCCGTTTTCAACGCTTCAGCATCATATTCCTGTGCCGTTGTCACAATAGCTGCGGCCTCATCTGGCACCATATTGAGCCTCATACCTGATGAAAACTGCTTGAGTGTATAGCGCTTATTTTCTTCTGATTGTTGATATGTAAATGAAACGATGGCATCGATGATCCCTTTTTCAGCATGAATAATGGGGAAATCTGCATCAGGCGCAAAGCCAATGTTCGGCATCGCCTCATGCTTAAAATAATGATCCACGCAGCGCCAATCACTTTCTTCATCAGTTCCGATAATCATTCGAATCTTTTTTGATAACTGAATATCCGCATCTTTTAACATCTTAAGCGCATAGAAAGCCGCTATGGTTGGCCCTTTATCATCAATGGCCCCTCTTGCAAAAATTTTATTTTCTCTCATGTCTGCTGAAAATGGCGGGGTTGTCCAGCCGTCACCA
The DNA here is from genome assembly GCF_020524495.1 of Bacillus stratosphericus. GTDB lineage: Bacteria > Bacillota > Bacilli > Bacillales > Bacillaceae > Bacillus > Bacillus stratosphericus_B. The sequence continues at coordinate 120,688 of NZ_JAIVLB010000002.1, forward strand.
GCAGGCACCACGTCCACATGGCATAGCACCCCTACAATGTCTTCGCCTTGTCCATATTCAATATGTCCTGCATAACCATCGACATTCTTCACAATAAAGCCTTCGTTTTTCCCTTTTTTCAGCATGTACTGAAGGGCCTCATCCACTTTTTCACCGAATGGCTTCCCTTCTTTTCCACCTTCTTCATCAAGAACACTTTCAATTTGTAAAAAAGATCGTGTATCATTGATCAAGTCTTCTTTTTTTCGTATGACTTCAGCTTCCCAATTCATTTTCCATTCCTCCTTCAAAAAAAGGTTGCAATCCACCCTCGCTGGAATGACAACATTCTTTACTATGGTATATATTGTAGCCGTCAAGCTAGGAATCCTTTCAAAAGGAGGCATTCCTTTTGACCAAGTCTTTACTGCCACAATTATTGCTACTGTCGTCGGTACGCTCTGGATGGCACTATTTCCAACTATCCGATTGCCATTGCACCAAGCATGGGGCTAAATGTCTATTTCACCGTCACAGTTTTCGGTGACGGCATAATCAGCTACCAAACGGCGTTCAGTGCGGTATTTGTCACTGGTTTACTCTTTATTATTTTATCGTTAACATCCCTTAGAAAACAACTGATCGAAGCCATTCCAGATAATTTAAAGTACGGAATGACAGCAGGGATTGGACTTTTCATTGCGTTCATCGGTCTCAGACAGTCTGGCATCATGGCTACTCCCCAGAGAATCTTGTAAAGCTTGGATTTATTTCATATCCACTTGTGAAATGAGCAAAAGAGAAATGGACATAAGTGCATAGTCTTGTTCTCATCTTTGCCATCTTATTTTTAAAGGCACATTTCAAAAGAGCATTTTGTAAATTTCCTGTGTTTATTTTTTGTTTTTTCTAAAATGACAGACTTCTCCATACCCCTTATGTTTATTGGGTTTAACAGGATTCAAATCATGATATAAATATATTTTATTTCATGAAGACCAGTTAAAAAACACGTAAATTTGACTTTTTGGTGGAACTCCATGCATAATAATGTGTATAATAAAATAAAACATTAAAAAACACGAACATTTACCATTGTTGCATGTCCTTATTTCGCAGTTTTAGTGTAGTAAGTTGTGGTTAGTCAAGTCCATCCGATCTTATTGATAGGGAGTGGTTTTTTGAAACCTTCAACAAACCGTATGATGACTCGAATTAAATCAGTTTATATGTTCATTCAAGAGAAAGGTCTTGTGACGACACAAGAGCTGGTTGATGAATTCGGGATCACACCTAGAACCATTCAAAGAGACTTAAACGTGCTTGCCTATAACGATCTTGTTCATAGTCCAAGCAGAGGCAAATGGGAAACAACGAGAAAAAAAGTGAAAATATCATCTTAAGCTTATAATGAATTGTCCATATAACATAAAGAACCGGCGATATGCCGGTTCTTTGTCTATTCTCGATTGATTAAGCTATCTAATTCTTCTTCCGTCAATTCACGATACTCCCCGGGCGCTAAATCTTCATCTAATGAGACAGATCCCATTGACAAACGCTTTAAAAAGATCACTTCATTCCCTACCGCTTGCACCATCAGCTTCACTTGATGGTATTTCCCTTCAGTAATCGTTAAACGGATGCGTGTATCCGCCTCTTGATTGGCATCTACTTCAATCTTTGCCGGCTTCGTATGGTAGTCATCTAAAATGACAACCCCCTGCTCAAGACGCTTGATGTCTTGATCTCTTAAAGGGTATGTCAGATGAACTTCGTACGTCTTCGGGACATGCTTTTTCGGAGAAAGTAATTGATAAGCGAGCTGCCCATCATTTGTGAGGAGAAGAAGACCAACTGTATCCTTATCAAGTCTCCCCACAGGGAATGGCCCCCTTGCAATATCCTCCGGCTCAAGTAAATCGACAACCGTTTCATCTCGCAAATCCTCTGTTGCTGAAATGACGCCATCTGGTTTGTTCATCATTAAATAAATAAACTCTTTATACTCAACACGCTCTCCGTGTACGAGTACTTCATCATTCAATGGATCGACATGATCTTTCACCTGCTTCGCCACTTCTCCATTCACTGTGACAGCTCGAGCCTTGACCAGCTTCTTCACATCTTTTCTTGAACCAAAGCCGCTATTGGCAAGCAATTTATCAAGCCTCATGAATATCCACCTCTTCTTAACTCTTTTTTCTTAAAAATGTTGGCATACGGCTGCCAAGTACACGCTCTAGTAATCCAATCTTGTAAGAAAAGAACATATACACACCGCCTCCAGTGATCATTGAAATCAAGATGACGATACCAGCTTGTACAATTCCGTCTTCATAAGAAATCAATTGACTCACAAGCTGACATGTCACATAAGCCGCAACAGCCATGATCGCCGTTAAAATACTAATAAGAATAAAACGTTTGAAAATCCTGTGGAATGAATAGCCTGCATGACGCTTAATCATGATAAACATATACAAGATCGACGCACTGTAGCCTAGTGCAGTTGCAAGCACAGAACCATTTCCTTGCAGCCAGCTAATCAGCGGGATATTCAAGACTGTTTTAATCAAAATCCCTAACAAAAGACTGACGATAGCGAATTTTTGTTTGTTAATCCCTTGCAAAATCGCTGCGTTAATGGTGAATAAAGAAAACAATAACGCAACAGGTGCATACCAGAACAAAATAGAAATCCCTATCTCAGGATGAACAGACGGGTAGAAAAACCAATAAACTGGTCCTGCCAGAGCAGAGATTCCAAATGAAGCAGGCAGTACGAAGAATAACATAACCTGCATTGTTTGATCAATTTGCCGATTGAGCAGTTTATCATTACGTGCTGTAAATGATTCCGTAATGGTCGGAATCAAGGTTAAGCCAAAAGCTGTTGCAAGAGACACAGGAATCATCACTAGCTTCGGTAAATATAACGTCACAATGGAAAGTACCGCTGTACTAATATCTTGATGTCCTGATGCAATCATGGCTCTATTGATTGTATTTGTATCAATATATGAATAAATTGGAATTGCAAGTCCAACAAACACATACGGTGCTGCATAGCTAAACAGCTCTGTAAACATTTGCTTATAAGACAAATCAGAGTAAGCGCCTGTATTCGGCTGCATAGCAAGGAGACGGTCCTTCCGCTTCAGCCAATATAAATAAAGGGTAAATAATCCGCCAAATGCCCCGATCAGTGCTGCAAAAGTTGCATAACCGACAGCAATGACAAGTCCGCCGTCAAGCACCTTTAAAATAATAAACGTCGCTGTTAATAGGAAGATGATTCTGACAAGTTGTTCGATGACTTGAGAAACAGCTGTTGGCCCCATCATCGAGTGCCCTTGGAAGAACCCTCGCACAAGACTCATGATTGGTACAACCAGAAGACCTAAACTCACCATCCGAATCACATATACCACTTGATCGACAGTCAAACCGCCTGTTTCATTTGATCCGCCAAGCTGAATCTTGGCAAAAATCGGCGCAGTCAAATATAAAATAGAAAAGGCGATAATACCGGTGACAAGCATGACCGACATACCCGCTCTGAACATTTTCCTTGTTGTCTGATAATCGCCAATTGCATTATATTTGGAGACAAATTTTGATACCGCTGTTGGGAAACCAAGCGTAGCAATACTTAAAAAGATCGTATACTGATTGTATCCATATTGGAATAGTGCACCACCAGTAGCTCCAACCATTGCGCTAAATGGAATTAAGTAAATCATACCAAGAAAACGAGAGAGATAAGTCCCTATCGTTAAAACCAACGTACCACGAAGCAGTTTATTAGACATGCGCTTAACCACCATTTTTCTAATGAATATTCAACTTAACTATTTTACCACATCATTTCATCGCACAGGTAACAAAACCCATACAGAAGTCACAAAACCAATCAATTCATATTTCAGCCTTCCCCAATCTTCGTTATAATAGAGAAATGACTGAAGTAGAAAGAGGAATGTAACATGAAACATTATGATGTCATTGTCATTGGCGGTGGACCTTCTGGGCTGATGGCAGCGATTGCATCAGCAGAGCACGGTGCATCTGTTCTTTTAATTGACAAAGGAAATAAACTTGGCAGAAAGCTGGCCATTTCTGGCGGTGGACGCTGTAACGTTACCAATCGCCTTCCAGTAGAAGAAATCATTCAACATATTCCCGGAAACGGCCGTTTTTTATATAGTGCATTTTCTGAGTTCAACAATGAGGATATCATTACATTTTTTGAAAACCTTGGCATTGAACTGAAAGAAGAAGACCACGGACGCATGTTCCCTGTCTCAAACAAAGCACAATATGTTGTGAATGCCCTGTTAGACAGGCTCCGAACTTTGAATGTCACCATTCGAACGAATGAAAAGATTAAAAACGTTCTGTATCAAGACGGACAAGCAGCAGGAATTGTTACAAATAACGATGAAAAAATTTCAAGCAAGGCTGTTGTCATTGCTGTTGGTGGAAAAAGTGTGCCGCATACTGGATCTACTGGTGACGGCTATGCTTGGGCAGAAGCCGCTGGCCATACGATTACAGAGCTTTTCCCAACAGAAGTACCGGTCACATCAGATGAGCCATTTATGAAAGAAAAAGTGCTTCAAGGGCTCTCTTTACGAAGTGTGGCTGTAAGTGTTTTAAACAAAAAGGGAAAACCAGTCGTCACACATGTCATGGATATGATCTTTACTCACTTTGGCTTATCAGGCCCAGCTGTTCTTAGATGCAGCGGATTTGTTGTCAAAGAGCTGAAAAAGCAGCCGACAGTCCGCCTGCAAATTGATTTATATCCAAAGTTTCATGACGAGGAGCTATTCCAAAAGCTTCACTGTGACCTAAAGGACGCACCGAAAAAGTCAATTAAGAATGTACTGAAGCCTTGGATGCAAGTACGCTATTTGTTGTTCCTTTTAGAAAGGAACGAGATTGATCCACAAGACACATTTTCTGGTCTTGCCAAGGATAAACTGCGTGCTTTTGCCCATGATTGTAAACATTTTATCGTTCATGCAAATGGTACACTTTCCTTAGACAAAGCGTTTGTCACAGGAGGCGGAGTCTCTGTCAAAGAGATTGAACCGAAAAAAATGGCGTCTAAAAAAATGGCCGGTCTTTATTTCTGTGGAGAAATTTTAGACATTCACGGTTATACTGGCGGCTACAATATTACGTCAGCACTTGTGACAGGCAGGCTTGCTGGCATGAATGCTGCACTAGAAGCAAAGGAGAGATATCAATGATCAGACGTGCACTTCCGATTGTACTTGCGGTTGTGATTAGTTTGACAGCTGCCTTTTTCATGAAGCTGTCGATTACCCCATTAAAAGTGGCTATCGTTTTGGCTTTTACCATTTTCGCTGTTTGCTTAAAAGAATATGTATACCGCCTTCGTAAACGGATTGAGGAAAAGACGTCCTCACACACCGATGGTTGAAAAATGATAAGGAAACATGTTACGGTAAAGTAGAGGTCGAGTGAGAAACTCGCCTTTTTTTGTTTGAAAAATAATGAGGTAGGGGATATTAAATAAAATCCTCTGCTTAAAAGTGTAGAGCAACAGGAGAGTGAGATGGTGTGAAAAACGTATCAAGTGTATTTTGGATTGTGATTGCGATCACATTTATAGCGGTCCTATGGGGAGCCTTTTCTCCAGAAACACTGCAAAGTATGACAGATCAAATTCAAACTTACATTACAAATGACTTTGGCTGGTATTATTTATTAGTCGTATCACTGCTTGTCGGCTTTTGTCTATTCTTTATTTTTAGTCCAATCGGAAAAATGACGTTAGGAAAGCCTGATGAAAAGCCTGAGTTTGGTCTTTTTTCTTGGTTTGCGATGCTATTTAGTGCTGGTATGGGAATTGGCCTTGTTTTTTACGGAGCGGCTGAACCGATCAGTCACTTTGCCATTCAATCACCAACAGTCGAGACTGAAACCGCACAAGCCTTCCGCGATTCCCTTCGTTATACCTTTTTCCACTGGGGACTTCATGCATGGGCCATTTATGCGATTGTCGCACTTTGCATTGCATACTTCAAATTTAGAAAAGATGCGCCTGGATTAATTAGTTCAACCTTATACCCATTATTTGGAAACAGAATTCATGGATGGATCGGAAAAACCATAGATTGTATCGCCGTGTTTGCAACAGTAGTTGGTGTAGCCACTAGTTTAGGACTAGGTGCTGCGCAAATTAATGGAGGGTTAAGTTATTTATTCGGTATACCAAATAACTTCTTGACTCAGCTCATCATTATTGCAATCGTCACGGTTCTGTTCCTTATCTCTTCTTGGAGCGGAATTAGTAAAGGTATTAAATATTTAAGCACTACAAATATGATTTTTGCTGCTTTGCTCATAATGTTTTTACTTTTTGTTGGACCAACTGTTTATATATTAAATTCATTTACAGATTCAATTGGACAATACTTATCAAATATTGTGCAAATGAGCTTTAGATTATCCCCAAATGACCCTGAAAAGAGAGAATGGATTAATGGATGGACAATCTTCTATTGGGCATGGTGGATCTCTTGGTCCCCTTTTGTCGGAATTTTTATTGCAAGGGTATCGCGCGGAAGAACCATTCGAGAGTTTTTAATTGGTGTCTTAGTAGCTCCTTCAATACTCGTTTTTCTATGGTTCTCTATCTTCGGTGTATCTGCCATGGACTTACAACAAAAAAAGATTGTCGATATTGCTGGTATGTCGACTGAAACAATGCTGTTTGGTGTATTAAATCAATACCCACTCGCCATGATTACGTCGATCCTGGCCCTTATCTTAATTGCTGTATTCTTTATCACATCAGCAGATTCAGCCACATTCGTTCTTGGGATGCAGACAACCTATGGCTCATTAAATCCTGCTAATAGTGTGAAGATCAGCTGGGGCATCATCCAATCAGCTGTCGCTGCAGTGCTTTTATTTTCAGGCGGGCTTGAAGCCTTGCAAAACACAGCAAAACTCGCAGCTTTGCCATTCTCAGTTGTTATTATTTTGATGATCGTATCACTATATAAATCGTTAAATGATGAACGAAGGGCCATTAAACAAGCAAAAATAAGATCAATAAACCACGAAGCCCAAGAGTAAAAAAAGCATAATAGAAAGAGCCGTTTCTTATCTGAACGGCTTTTTTCTTATATCCATTTAAGATTGTCATGATCTACTCGGTCTTCCTAGTCTTCAAAGGTTTTCTATCGCACGGAACAGAAGACAAAGGGCTAAAATAAAGATTATTTTTAGCCCTTTGTCAAAAAGATGCCGTCTATTTTTTATATAAAATGAGCGCTGAAAAACAGTAAAGCTGTTCTCCTCCTTGCTCACAGATCACTGCTACATTGTACTTAATGTCAATGACTTGGTCGTCGTCCATTCCTTTTAAAAAAAGATTGATTTCGCTCTGTAAATCTTTTTCGTGTTCTTCATCAAATACAGCTACCTTTAGCACAAATGCCACTCTCCCTTCTCTTGCTACTCTATCTTTATGCACATAGAGACGGGCATATGAACAAAAAAAGCCTTCCATCTCATGGATGAAAGGACTCCTATTTACAGCTTCGGTTTTGTTTCTCCTGTCCATGCAAGCATGCCACCAATTACATTGGTCGCTTGATAGCCTTGGTCTTCTAAGTAATAGCAGACATTTTCACTACGTTTACCAGAACGGCAAATAATATAATATTCTTGTGTTTTGTCAAACGCATCCAGTTTCTCAGGGATATCTCCCATTCGAATGTGGACTGCTTCTGGAACCATGCCTTCTGCTACCTCCTCATCCTCACGCACATCGACGAGCTGAATGGCCTCTTCTTGCCTTAGTTTTTGTTTTAATTCTTCTATTGAGATTTCTTTTACTGACACGACTTTCATCTCTCCTTTTATTCACGTGACACCATTATAGCAAATCATTCACATCATGTTGAAGTAATCACCCGTTTAGATTGAAGGAAAAACGTGATCATTTTTTCACATCTACTACCTGTTGCTCACTTTCAAACTCTACCTTTTTGAATTGCCATTGTGAGAATGCTAATACTAAAAAACAGTGCGATTCCTGGTAAATAAGCAAATAGGATAAAACGAAAAGCATTTCTCCTAAAAGACTAAGCGTTGTTCACGTTTGCTTTCCTTTTCCATTGACGTCACTCCTCATTGGTCAACTTTTAAAATACAAGATCGATGGAGGAATCACCTTGTTTTCGACAAAATTATGTCCCAGGAAATAAATAACACCCACCGGTTTATACCGATGGGTGTGCAGCTTGTAGACAAAGTCTACAAGCTTTTTTGTATAATAAGGGTAATAACACAATTCTGCGGGGGATGAACATGTTATCGAAACGTGAAGAAGAGAGAAGAAATCAATTAGAAGTAG
>NZ_JAIVLB010000003.1 GCF_020524495.1 Bacillus stratosphericus
GCCTCCATCGAATCGTTCCATTCCTCACTAAAGTCTGAAACGTTCTATCTTAACAGGATTGATCGAACTACGACCAACATCGTAGAACGCACTGTCAAAGAATACATTTATTATTATAAACAACATTCGTATTCAAACAAAACTAAACAACCAATCACCGATAAACTATCGGCAATTGGCTGTATAAAGGTGTTTTGATCCCTGTCTCAAAAACGGGGGTCAGTCCCGTCTGAGGTAGACTTTTTTCTATTGATATAAGAATCACCCCGTGAGCTAGAAAGGCTTTTACTTGCTGGGAAGCTGTATCTGGCTATCCTATCTCTTCCTGTCAAACACGAACAATTGAAAATGAAGCAAATGCTGACAGAGCTCCTCCTTCTTTTTTTCCAAAAACCGCTTATGTAGAAGAACGGTATTTAACGAAAGCCGTTCAAGCACTAATGGACCTTTCATCAAGCGAGTTAAACAAACGTTTAATCAAATACAGAAAGCTGGTTGTCCCTTGCTTCTAATATACATCCAGACGTTGATCCGTCATGACAGGAATTTGTTTTCTCACTTCATCAACTAGCTGAAGGTCAATTTCTGCATAATAAATGTCTTCTTCATCGTTTGTCTCAAGCAGTATACGGCCAAGTGGGTCAATCACCATGGAATGTCCAGGAAATTTAGTGTCTTTACTTGTGCCCGTCCGGTTGACAGCAATCATAAAAGACTGGTTTTCGATCGCTCTTGCGATGAGCAGGCTGCGCCAATGATCCACTCTTGCTGACGGCCATTGGGCGGTATTGACGAGCACTTTCGCTCCTTTGTTTACAAGTGTTCTCGAAAGTTGCGGGAAGCGAAGGTCATAGCAGATCATCGCGCCGATCTTCACATGTTCATGATAGGTAAATAAACCAAGCTGATCACCAGCGGTTAAATAGTTGTGCTCATCCATTAAGCGGAATAAATGAATTTTGTCATAATCTAACACAAGCTCGCCTTGGCGGTTAAACACATACATCGTGTTGGTGATGTCTTCATTTTCTGCCCGTTTATTTAGTATACTTCCTGCGATGAGATACACTTGGTGATTGCGGGCAAAGGAAGAGAAGAGATGTTTTGTGCGTTCGCCGTTTACATCGGCAAGCTGATCTGCCTGTTCTAATGCATATCCTGTATTCCACATTTCTGGTAAAATAATCATATCAGGCTGTTGACGCATCGCTTCTTCTAGAAACGCCTCTGCTTTCTTAAAGTTTACATCAGGTTTTCCAATTTGTACGTCCATTTGGACAAGGGCGATGTTCATGTCGATTCCTCCTTCTTTCTCTTGCGTGTAATTGTTGGTAGATATTTCCTGATGTCATCTATGCATCAAGCCAGTTTCTTAATCATAAAGGTTTCTGTCACCTTTGCCAATAGAAATGTCAGAAGGTTTTGTCTATAGCACATCGAAAATGGCTTTCTATCTATCGGTGTGATTGGTGGGAGTCAGAGGGGCGCATTAGCGATTGCAGCTACGACACTTTCAGACATTCCAAAGGCCGTTGCGGCTAATTACCCATACTTATCAAACTTTGAGCGTGCAGTGGATGTGGCTTTGGAGCAGCCTTATTTAGAAATTAATTCATACTTTCGAAGAAACAGTGATCCAGAAGCCGAAGAAAAGGCATTTGAGACATTAAGTAAGCTACTTTGATTTAATCAATTTAGCAGGTTGAGTGAACCAGCCATCATTGATGTCGATCGGTCTTGATGACAAAGTGACACCACCATCCACTGTGTTTGCGGCATACAATCATTTAGAGACAGAGGAAGAGCTGATGGTTTATCGGTATTTTGGTCATGAGTTTATACCGGCTTTTCAAACAGAGAAGCTGTCCTTTTTACAAAAGTATTTGCTGAAAAAAAAGAAAGGGGCCGCTCAGGGTGAGGGCCTCTTTTTTTAATAACTCGTATTCTGTCTCGTTTTTTCATCAGGCACTAACGCCGTGATGATGAGGACAAGGGCTGTGATGATATGAAGGATAAATCCGACAATTGGAATCCAGGCTAGGCACGATGTGACAATTCCGACGATACTTCCAATCATTGGTCCGTGGTCTTGCTTCGACAAGCCGAGTGTGATAATATGCAGAATCAGCATGACCATGAGCGGTGTATAGCCATTGCTGATGACAAATAGTCCTCCAATCACGGGGATGGCAAGGCAGGCTTCAAAAATCCCAGTAATCCATTTCATAATCCGAGATATAGACATCAGGTCCAACTCCTTTTTCATATATGCCTTATTCGTATTTTCCCAAAATGTGAAGAAGTCATGCAGATTTCTAAAGAAAGAGTTGATTGAAAATGAGAAACAGGATCAAGGAAGAGCTGAAAATCATTGAAGAAACATATGACGTAAAGATTTGCCTTGCAGTCGAATCAGGCGTGGGGGTTCCCTTCGACGGATAGTGATTATTATGATGTTCGTTTTTTATACGTTAACTGTTCCTCCTATGGATTTACAAGAAATGCTACTTGTGGAGGATGAACCGCTTTTAGCAGAGATTCATGAACTGCTAAAACGCAAAATGGAAGGAAAAGAAATGGTTGTAGAGAATCGTCTCGCCTATGTTCCCCCTTTATCGACAAAGAGCTGGCTCTTTTTCAAGATTTGGTGAAAAGCTACAAACAGCCGAAAGACAATCTAACGTAAGAATTTAATGAGTTACTTCAGTCTACCCTTGATGAGGTGTGGGCATAAGCGAGGAAGAGCCAGTTGATTAGCGGCAGTCTCTTTTTTATCTCTTATTGTGATAAAACCACAAAAAAAGTCAGAATTTTTGTCACCTTCAAATATTGTAGCGGACAGCTTATGAGCTTTACAATAAAGACATAGCTTACAAAGAGTGGGAGGTGCCCTTTATGGAGTCGGTCACAAGAAATTTCTTCTTGGTTTTGTCAAAGAACAGTCTCTTGAACCATATCGCTCGTAATTGGGGAAGTGCTGTTGCATCAAAGAAAATCATCGGGGGGAAAGATTTTGATAGTGCCGTCCCTGTGATTAAACGATTAAATGATCAAGGAATGGCGGTGACAGTCGATCACCTTGGTGAGTTTGTCACAAAGGCTGAGATTGCAAATGAGCGGACGAATGAGTGTATTCAAACCATTCAGCGAATTGCTGAGGCCAAACTCAATTCCCACGTATCACTCAAAATGACGTCACTTGGACTAGATATTGATGATGACCTTGTGTATCGCAATATGAGAAGCATATTAGATACCGCAGAGAAACATCGTATCATGGTGACAATTGATATGGAGGATGAACAGCGCTGTCAAAAAACGCTGGACATTTTTAAAGAGATGAAATCTCAATATGAGTATGTTAGTACGGTTCTTCAGGCGTATTTGTACAGAACAGAAAAAGATATTGATGACCTAAATGAGTTACAGCCATTTTTAAGACTTGTAAAGGGTGCCTATAAGGAATCCGCCGAAGTGGCGTATTCAAACAAAAAAGATGTCGATCGGAATTATAAGAAGCTGATCGAAAAGCAATTACTGTCAGGGAACTATACAGCCATTGCGACACATGACGATCAAATGATAGAGTTCACGAAAAATATTGTGAAAAAACACAATATACAGACAAATCAACTTGAATTTCAAATGCTGTATGGCATGAGATCAGAAACGCAGCAAGCGCTTGTGAAAGAAGGCTATCAAATGAGGGTCTATACACCGTATGGACGAGAGTGGTATGGCTACTACATGAGACGTCTTGCAGAACGACCGGCAAACATTGCATTTGCTTTAAAAGGGATGACGAGAAAATAATTTGAAACGGGAGCGTGACAAAAATGACAACACCTTACAAGCATGAACCATTTACGGATTTTAGCCAGGCAGAAAACCGCCAAGTGTTTGAACAAGCATTAGCAAAAGTAACAGAATCTCTTGGTCAAACATATCCGCTAGTGATTAACGGAGAAAGAATCGAAACAAAAGACAAGATTGTATCAATCAATCCGGCAAAAAAGGATGAAGTCGTTGGAACCGTGTCAAAGGCTGGGAAGGAAGAGGCAGAACAAGCGGTTCAAGCTGCCGCAAAAGCATTTGAAACATGGCGCTATACCTCTCCAGAAGAAAGAGCAGGCGTGCTATTCCGTGCAGCTGCAAGCATTCGCCGTAAAAAGCATGAGTACTCGGCACTTCTTGTCAAAGAAGCAGGGAAACCATGGAATGAAGCGGATGCAGATACAGCAGAAGCGATTGACTTTCTAGAGTATTATGCCCGCCAAATGCTAGAGCTGGCCAAAGGTAAACCTGTTAACAGCCGTGAAGGCGAACGAAATCAATACGTATACACACCAACTGGCGTGACGCTCGTGATTCCGCCATGGAATTTCTTATTTGCGATCATGGCAGGAACAACAGTAGCCCCAATCGTAACGGGGAATACAGTCGTATTAAAACCAGCAAGTGCTACCCCTGTCATCGCTGCTCGTTTTGTTGAAGAGCTTGAGCAAGCAGGTCTTCCAAAGGGTGTTGTGAACTTTGTACCAGGAAGCGGAGCAGAAGTGGGAGATTACTTAGTCGATCATCCGAAAACAAGCCTCATTACATTCACTGGGTCGAGAGAGGTAGGTACGCGTATCTTTGAACGCGCGGCAAAAGTTCAGCCAGGACAGCAGCATTTAAAACGTGTGATTGCTGAAATGGGCGGCAAGGATACTGTTGTTGTAGATGAGGATGCCGATGTGGAACTAGCAGCTAACGCTATTTTTGCATCAGCGTTCGGGTTTTCAGGTCAGAAATGTTCGGCTGGATCTCGCGCTGTCGTACATGAGAAGCTGTATGATCAAGTGATCGAGCGAGTGAAGGAAATCACCGAAATGAAAACAACAGCTAATCCATTATCTGCTGATGTCTACATGGGACCTGTTATTGATCAGGCTTCTTTTGACAAGATTAAGGAGTATATCGATGTTGGCAAGCAGGAAGGTCGCTTAGTCACCGGCGGAACGAGTGACGATTCTGAAGGATACTTCATCCATCCAACCATTTTTGCAGATCTCGAGCCAACATCTCGCTTAATGCAAGAAGAAATCTTTGGACCTGTATTGGCCTTCTCAAAAGTTTCAAGCTTTGATGAAGCACTTAAAGTAGCCAACAACACTGAATACGGTTTGACAGGTGCTGTCATTACAAATAACCGTGATCACATCAACCGTGCTAAGCAGGAGTTCCATGTGGGGAATCTTTACTTTAACCGTAACTGTACAGGGGCAATTGTGGGATACCACCCATTCGGCGGCTTCAAAATGTCAGGAACAGATTCAAAAGCAGGCGGTCCAGATTACCTCGCTTTACACATGCAGGCGAAAACGATTAGTGAAATGTTTTAATATGGAAAAGCATGAACCTGTAAAGGTGGGTTCATGCTTTTTTTACCTGTTTCTATACAAATCTGACTAGAAAGCAGTATGATGAATGTATCACTTAATCAGGGAGAAATCGGTATGGAAGAGATATTAGAAAAGCTTCATACATTTTTTGATGTCGATAAATTAATTGCATTTATTAGCGGCTATTTAAAAAAACCAGTCATTTTAGAAAGCACAGAATGTCAGCTGCTTGCTTATAATTCTTATAGCATTCAGCAGTTTGATCCAGTCAATCAGCAAACGATTTTCTCAAAGGAATGCCCGGGAGCTGTGGTCGATTGGCTAAAAAAAACAGGGGTAATGGAGAGGCTGTATACAGATTCAAATCCTTTTTATGTAAGTGGTCATGATGAGCTCGGTTTTAATCGACGGGTGGCTGTGAGTGCAAAACACAAACAAGAGATTGTTGGATTTATTTGGGTGCAGGACATTGAGGATTCTCTCTCCCAGGAGGAGCTGCAATTTTTACACGAGGCGTCCTTTCAGGTTGGAAAAGTTATTTATAAAAATAAGAAACAGATGGAGACAAAGGAAGGCAAGATTGAAGAATTTTTCAAAAAGGTCATGGATGATCATTTTTATACAGAAGAAGAACTAAAATGGGAAGCTGAGAACTTAAGCATTCCACTTCCAGCTGTATTTACTGTCATGGTTGTCCACGCCGCCGATAACAAAAGTGAGACGGCAGAAGATGTCAAGGATGTGATTAGAACCTATTTGCAGCTAGAAGATAAGGTCAATCACGTCTATTCCGTTCAAGCAGACATCGTTGTCATATTAGGCAGTCTGTCAGACCGCCACTCACCGAAAGCAACTGCCGCTGATGTTATCACTCATCTCCAATCGAAAACTCATTCACATCCATCCCCTTTGTATATTGGGATGGGAAGGGAATATCGAGATGTCATGAAAATGAGTACAAGTCGATTTGAAGCGATAGAGGTCGTGAAGGCAGTGAAAATTGTCGGGGGACAAGAACTTATTCCATATGATTATGAGAATTTGGGAGTTTTCCGTTTCTTAGACTCCATTTATAGCCACCAAAAGAAGAAAAACGACTATAATCCAGATTTGTTACGTTTGAAGGAAAAAGACCGCGATAGCCAAACATCTTTTTTAAAAACCCTTGAGGTTTACTTATTAAATAATTGCAAACTAAAGCCAGCGGCGGAGCAGTTGTTTATTCATCAAAATACATTAAACTATCGAATGAAACAAATCTTTGATATGACCTCAATTGATTTGAGTCATTTTAGCCAGAGATGTGAGTTATTTATCGAATTGATGCTGATGAAAAAAGATCAATAAACATGGAAGCCGCAGGTGCACGAGATCACCTGCCGATTTTCATGTGAGATGCGAAAATGTCATACAATCGCTAAGTTTCGTTGTATGATAAATAAAGTTTTTATGAGGAAAGTGAAAGGAGCTCACCCTTTTGGATCAGTCACCTTGACCATCTTGATTTTCATCATGACCCTCGTCCTTGTCATTTGGCAGCCAGGACGTGCAACCATTGGATGGTCAGCATGTAGATGGCCATTCTTGCCCTTGCCTGTGGTGTCGTTCATCTGGTTGAAGTCTGGGAAGTCACACAATTGGAAATGTTGACATCAGCATCCAATTTCTTTTGAGACGTTGGCATTGTTAAATAATTTCTCAGAAATCTTTTTCATGGTTCCGTTTTTTTCACGACAAACCCTTGTTCATTCGGCATGTATTTTAAGTCAGGGTGAATGATGAAATTTAATTTAGGGAATGCAGCAAGAGCCAGTGTTTGCAAGTAGTAGTCATTCAGAATGACATCTGTTCGGCCATTCGCTACATCCTTTAATTATTGCTCGTTTGTGGCATTATCATAAATGACTTCCTTTGCACCGTGCTTATGGGCGACATCCATGTAAATGGTCGTTACAGCACCTGCTGCTTTCTTTCCTTTTAAATCCTTTAGGTTCTAATACCAGACAAATCACCTTTCCGTACGATAGCCGTTAATATTTATAAGGAGTTGAAAATGTGAACTTATCCTTCCCGTCATCTGTGATGTCGATATCGTTTGCTGCGGCATCCACTTGACTTCAGAATGAATGGCGATCAGCATACAATCAAAGCCCATTTCCTTAAATTCCTCTTTGTCGTCAAGGCGTTTAAAAGCTTCTTTGACACTTCGACTTCATAGCTAGTCAACCAGCTAGATTGACTGCAAGCAGACATGACAAGTATGAAAGCAGACACAACAAGCATCACCCATATAGGTTTTCTATGATAAAAACGACTCATTTAAGAATCCTCCTCTATTTTTACATAGCACTTTTTCGGTTAGGACAACGTTTTCAGACGAAAAGCAAAAAAATAAGAATATTATGTGCAATTCGATGGTGTGTGAAATAATGTATAAAAAAGGAAAGTGCGTGCAAAATAAAATTGAATAAAGGAGGGATCAACAGAGATGAAAAAAATAAGTGGCTTGATCATGTTATCGATGATGCTATTATTTGGTTTGCAGATGGAAAAGGCTCACGGAGAAACACCTCAAATGGAAAAGCGTCCTGTGACGCATCAAGTAAAATTAACGACAGAACAACAAAAACAAATTGAAGGGCTTGAGCAGCAAATTCTTTCTAAACGAAAAGAAGTCATTGAAAAATATGTTCAGTATGGTGTGTTAACAAAGGAACAAGGCACACATAT
The DNA here is from genome assembly GCF_020524495.1 of Bacillus stratosphericus. Lineage (GTDB taxonomy): Bacteria > Bacillota > Bacilli > Bacillales > Bacillaceae > Bacillus > Bacillus stratosphericus_B. The sequence continues at coordinate 8,115 of NZ_JAIVLB010000003.1, forward strand.
CACGAAAAGAATGGATGAACATTACAATCACTTAAAAAATAACGGGTTTGTTCCATTACTGAAAAAGCCAAAGCACCATCGACCATCATGATGAAACCGGCAGCAAGGTGTCGGTTTTTTTGTTGTTTATTAATCAAATGTGTTTTTTTAGAAGGTGAGGGTCTCACCTCTTTAGGAACGAAAATGGTTTGATCTACACGTTGCTCTAGAATGTAAGCTTCTAGTGCAAATCTTGTATCGGCTTATCACACCAATTTGAATCATCATGCTCTTCCTTATGGTTTTGGGAAAAATCCCCCCTTGGCCGCATGAATTATCTCGATGCAACAGTGCTGCTGATTGGTACGTCATTTGAGAGTCATACAGCCTTTCACTTAGCTCAGTATAAAATCTGTCAGCAAGACCTCATGACAAGATGAGCCCCTATTTTAGAAAATGGGTCGAGGGTGTGGAAAGAATATCAAGATATCACAAGAGAAGAATTATTTGATCAGATCGGTCAGGATTTTATACATTCCTGATGTACCCATTATCGAGGTCAAATCGGGCTGGCCAATTCGTATTTATTGCTATGAGGGAATCGGTAGACTTTGCGGAAAAATGGCTTGATCGTTATGGTCTACTCAGTCTGAAAATTAAAATAATAGAGATCTTGATCAGGATGATGTGATGTATAGCAAGTGAGCTGATAGTCTCCTTTTGGAATGGAGAAAGATAGCACCTGTGCCATGACGCTTGTCATATGAATCTGATCGCTTGAATGTGTAAATGGCACCGTTATGGCTCTATGAACGGATACTGGGGGCTCCTTGCTATTTAATGTCACGATAATAGAAGCCTTTCCATTGTTGATGGCTTCAAAAGAAACACCTTGATCTCCAGTTGCGAATCCTTGATGAATGGCATCATCTGACCAATCAATAACAGGGGGTACCTCGCTTCCAGCGTATACGGTGATTTGGTGATAGGAGATAGACAGGGAATATGTTTGGTTTAAATCATTCATATAAAAAACTCCTTTATTAGTGGATTCTGTTCAGCAAGTTATATCGTTGAAAAATAGTAATTGTATCACCTGTATAGTCGGCTAATTGGTCAACCAATGTGACATGGTCATTGATTTGGGTATACCCGCTGTAAAGCTTGTCATCTTTTATTTGCCATGAGCCATCAATCTTTTCATTTAGATCGGCGTATCCTAGTTTTAAATTCCCTTTTGCTTTTTCAGTGGCCATTTGCTTAATGTTCTCTGTCATTTCGCAATTCATGCTTCTTCACTCCTTTTAGGTAAAAGATAGGATATCCCTCCTTAAGGATTATCGGCATGAAAAAGATGTTTGAAATACCTGCATGCAGTTACGCGAAAATTTTTTAGTGTAGAAAAAATAAAAGATGCTATTCAATGATAAATTGAATTCTTGTACCATCAGGGTCATCTGACAATTGATGACTCACCCAAGAGCCTGCCCCCCTGTTATCTGAGGGACGTACATATTTCACAGAAGCCCCTGTTCCTCCTTCTTTACACATCGCCATTGGCCATTCGTCCCGGTCAAATCCATGCTTTGTTGGAATGCCATGAAGTGATCGATCTCTCTGTTCATCGCTATTTTTACGATCAACCGTACAAATGGATGAATGGCCTTCATCAACGGCTTCTTCTATGTGTTTCGCTGTTTCTGGATAACGATCTGACGGAAAGTGTATGGTTTTGTCATAAGATGAATTCGTCGTCTCTTGTTTACTTTGCTCTAGCTGGAAATAGCCTGTTGCTACACCAATAACAATGAATAAAAGCAGGAGAATGGTTTTAAGAAGTTTCATAGATGCTTAGCTCTCTTTCTTTTGTGTATTTTGTAAACAGAAGTATAGCAGAATTACTTACCAATTTCTTCTGGTTTTGAAAAAACGTCTTTTAAAGTTCGAAATACGTATTTTCCCCGTTTTGTTCTGGTTTCATATTTGTATAAAATCATAATAATTTTAATTTTGCTGATGATAAAACGGTTATGAATATGCAAAATAGCTTTATTACGGGTTTTTTGGCTTATTTCACGATTTTAACACACCAGAAATTTTAAAAAATAAAATTGACTAGACCGATATGCTTTAATAATATGGAGTCAAATATCAAAAAAATGTCGTAATTTATCAAAATATGATTCTATTTACATTGCAGGAGGGAAGTACATATGGCGGATATCTCTTATCGGCTTGGAATAGACATAGGTGGAACATTTACTGATTTATTGCTGATGAATGAAGCAACAGGGGAGCTAACTGAACTCAAGACACCTACAGTGACAGATGACCCAGCCCAGGGAATTATCAATGGGCTAAACCTTCTAAAAGAAAGAGGTGTCAATTTATCCAAAATCCAATATCTCGTACATGGGATGACAATAGGCCTTAATACATTATTGCAGCGAAAAGGAGCGGATTTGGCCCTTTTTGTGACGGAAGGTTTTCAAGATATTTTGTCCTTACAACGTTTACGTTTACCCATTCCTTATGACTTCAATTCTCGTTTACCAGAACCATTGATACCACGAAAGCATGTATACCCAATCTCTGAGAGGTTGTTACATGATGGTACGATTAAAAAACCTCTTCATCTGCAGCAATTAGATGATGCTGTACAGCAAGTCATCTCTAAAAAGCTCGAAGGTATCGTCATTTCTTTTTTACATAGTTATCAAAATCCAGTTCATGAATTACAGGCAAAAGCCTATATCAACCACCATTACCCTCAGTTAGAAGTCATTACTTCTTCAGAATTATGGCCAGAAATGAGGGAATACGAGCGTACAGTGATGTCTGTTGTGAATTTGTACATTCAACCAAAGGTGAAACAGTATTTACAAACATTGAAAAGTCGCTTGAAAGAAGAAGGTGTACCAATTTCTCCATACATTACCCAATCAAATGGTGGTTTAATGAATGCAGAAAGTGCAGCAACCTCACCCATTAAAACGCTTTTTTCTGGTCCGGCAGCTGGTGTCATTGGTGCGGCAAAAATCGCAGCATCTACGAACGAATCCAATTTGATTACTTTTGATGTTGGGGGTACGAGTGCGGATATCTCGATTATTCAAAATAGGCAGCCTACAATGACCCAATCAAGTCAGCTTTCAGGCTTTCCTATCATTCTTCCATCTGTTGCGATGTATTCAATTGGGGCAGGTGGAGGTTCTGTAGCGTGGATTGATCAGGGTGGGCTGTTAAAGGCAGGTCCGGAATCAGTTGGTTCCCACCCTGGCCCAGCTTCGTATGGAAAGGGAAAGAAAGCAGCTTTAACTGATGCGTTTCTCATATGCGGTTATCTCAATGAGGATCGTTTTGCAGGCGGCCATTTACAATTGCAGCTGTCTGCAGCGAAGTTGGCCTTTCAACCAGTTGCTGATGAGCTGAATATAACGGTCGAACAGGCGGCTGACCAGCTCATTCAAGTGGCTGTAGCCAATATGTACACTGAACTAAGCAATGTCATGGAGCAGCAGGGGTTTGACCCTAGGGATTTTAGTTTGCTAGCATTTGGCGGCGCAGGACCCGTTGTAGCAAATTTCCTTGCCAGAGAAATTCATGCGAAAAATGTGGTCGTTCCTCAAAGCGCTGGTACATTATGTGCGCTAGGTGCGCTAACAGCTGATTTTATTCATGATGCTGTGTTGTCCAAGAAAATATGCTTACAAGACTATACAATTGACCAATTAAAACAAGATTATGAAATGCTTTCGTGTAGAGCAACTGATTGGTTCAGTCAGCAACACATTCAACATATCAAAGAGACATCCATTCTGTTATTGGCGGACGCACGCTATCAAGGGCAAGCATTTGAGATTGAATTGCCATTATCGGCTGATTGGCTGAAGCAAGAACAAAATATCCATCAGCTCACTGAAGCATTTCACAAACTGCATAAACGTCAATATGGACATAGAGATGATCAGGCAAAAATTGAGTTTACTCATTTACGAGTTCGAGTCATAGGCGAGACGCCGTCGCTACCTTTCTCACCTGTTCATGAAAGCATCGGACAGTCTTTAACACCACATGAATATAGACGTATCTTTATAGAAGAAAAAGAGTACAAAGCATCTGTTTACAACCGGAGAACTCTGCCAGTAGGTTCTGTCGTGAATGGACCTGCCGTTATTGAGCAGGATGATACAACAACAATGATTTTGCCAAACTGGGTAGGAAGCATAGACCATTCTGGAAACTTGGTGATTTCATGGGAGGTGGATTTACATGAAAACTGATCCAGCAAAGCTTGAGATGATGCGTAGTTATTTTAATGCGATTGCATCAGGCATGGGACATATTATTGAGCGAACGTCATTTACGACCTTCGTAAAAGAATCTGCTGATTTTGGGACAGCATTAGCCACGCCGTCTGGGGATTTCTTTGTTTATCCGAAGACAGTCGGTGTGACAATCTTTTTAGGGCTGAGTCTAAAAAAGACGATTGAAGAAAGCGGGCCGATGCAGCCTGGTGATATTATCATCACAAATGATCCTTATACGACAGATGGTTTAGCAACTCACCTTCCAGATGTTCATATCATTAAACCCATTTTCATAGATGATGAAATCGTGAGCTATGCTTGGTCTTTTGTCCATGTAAGTGATGTGGGCGGTCTTGTGCCTTCGAGTATTTCACCTACTGCGACGGATGTTCATCAAGAAGGATTAAGAATCCCGCCAGTGAAAATTTATGAGGCGGGGAAAGAGAATCAGGTGGTTCGTACCTTTCTAAGAGCAAATAGCCGGGCCAGTCATTTAAATGATGGAGATATCAATGCGATGATTGCTGCAGTCAATACAGCAGATATTCGGTTAAAAGAAATGATCGAGAAATTTGGGGAAAACGAAGTGAAGCAAGGAATGCTCGACCTGTTGAAGCAAGCCGCGGATCGTGCAGGAAAGGTTATTGATGCCATTCCAGATGGAACGAGTGAATTCGCTGATTATTTAGATGATGATATGATATCGAACGTGCCTATCCGATTAAAAATCAAGTTAACGGTCAAAGGAAAACAGCTGACTCTGGACTTTTCTGAGTGTGACCCACAAGTAAAGACAGCTTTTAACCTTGTCACCAACGGTCAGGAGCATTCCTTCCTATATCAAGGGTTGATTAATTACATCATTAGTAAAGATCCGTTTATACCGATTAATGGTGGAATTACGTATCCAATAGAAGTTATTTCTCCTAAAGGAACGCTTGTGCATCCAGAATATCCGGCCTCTGTCGGTATTCGGCATTCAATTACAATGAGGCTGTACAATGTTGTTTTAGGTGCAATTGGAAAGCTGTTACCTGAAGCAGTACCAGCAGCAGGCGCAGGTCAATCCGCTATTGTTGTTCTCTCTGTTCCTGATGATCAAACAGGGGGCAGGAAAATGTCCGTTGTCGAACCACTAGGCGGAGGCGGCGGTGCTCAACAAGGTGCTGATGGAGTTGATGGTATCGATCATTCATCAGGGTTTTTAAAGAATACACCTATTGAGAGCTTGGAACAGCATATCGATATTCATGTTCACCGATATGAGTTCTTACCGAACACAGGTGGAGCGGGAGAGAATAGAGGCGGACATGCCATTTGTTTAGAATTTGAAGTAATAAAGCCTGAATCGATGGTGACAGCACGAGGGATGGAACGGATGAAATTCCAACCTTGGGGATTTATGGGCGGCCGGGCAGGAGCAGTTGGTGAGGTGAAAAAAATCACACCAAATGGAGAAAAACAAAACCAGTCAAAAATTGATGTCCTGCGTCTTGAAAAAGGTGATATTGTTCAATTGATTTCACCAAGTGGTGGAGGCTGGGGGAATCCATTTGCTAGAAAGAAAGAAACAGTGCTTCAGGAAGTGGAAGAAGGTCTTTTGAGTGAAGAAAGAGCGCTTCAGCAATATGGCGTCAAAGTTTATTTAGACCACAATGAATGGAAAATTGACGAAGAGCAGACCAGCAGGCTTCGCGAAAAGGTCTATAATGAAGTATTTACTGACGTCGTGTGGGATTTTGGAAACGAACGAGCAGCTTATGAGAAAGTATGGACAGGCGAAGCCAGCAGCGAACTTGCCGTTCAGCTTCGTTCATACCTACCTAATGAACGTACGCGCTATAAGCATGCGGTTCATGACTATTTTAGACATAGAGATGAACCGTTATCAAAGGCGGATATTGTGAAGGCACTTGACCAAATGAATCAACAAAAAGGGGGAAATGAATCATGAAAAGAAGATTAATCACCATGTTTGCAGGCATCCTATCAATGGTTCTGTTATTGACTGCTTGCGCTGGAAATGGACAGGATCAAAGCAAGCAACAGCAGACTGTCATCGTTGGTGTATACGGTGGTGATTGGGAAAAGAATATAAAGCCAATTTTTGAAACGTTTGAAGAAGATACTGGAATTAAAGTTCAAACCGTCTCTGGGGCAGATTCGGAATGGTTTACGAAATTAAAAGCATCAAATGGTAAAAATCCACCGTATGATTTGCTCATTTTACAGCCTGATACGATTCAAAGAGGCATTGCAGCAAACGTTCTTGAGTCCATTGACGAAGATCAAGTACCGAACGTGAAAAAACTTTATCGTTCTGTTCAAAAAAAGCTCACTGTTGATGGAAAACAATATGCAGCAGGCTTTAGTATGGGCCAGCTAGGGATTGCTTATAGAAAAGACCTTGTAAAGCAGGAACCAAATAGCTGGACAGACCTATGGAGCAGTCAGCTTAAAGGGAAAATTGCCATTTCTTCGCCAACCTATTCAGCCGGCTTGCAATTTTTCTCTGCACTTGTTCACGCTCAAGGGGGGATAGAGTCAAATCCTAAGGATATTGATAAAGCATTTAAAAGCCTAGCACAATTAAAAGGGCATGTAGCTGCTTTCCCAGATAACCCAGGGTCTATTCAAACCTTGTTAGAACGTGGTGACGTTGCGGCAGTTCCATATTGGGATGGTCGAGTATTTGCACTTGAAGAAGAAGGAATGGATATTGGTTTCTCCTATCCGAAGGAGGGCGCTGTTGCAGCTGTCGCGAGCTGGGCGTTAACGAAGGGAAGCCAGCATGAGGAAGCAGCTTATAAACTATTAAACTACTTAAGTGGAAAAGAAGCTCAGGAGTCTTTCTCTGAAAAATCTTACTATGGTATGTCGAATTCTGATGTGAAATACGGGGACAAGATTAAGGGAAAAGTGAAGGTTGGAGAGAATTATTATAGTAAGCTTACTTGGGTAGATTACGAAACAGCGACTTCAGAGCTTGGTAATTGGACAAATCGATGGAACGAAGTATTAGGCGGAGGAAAATAGGTGATCGCATGATTGGAATCAATTTAGAACACATCAGCCAGCATTTCGGCGAGCAGATTGCTCTTGACGATGTCAGTCTTAAAGTGAATGAGGGGGAGTTTTTCTCCCTTCTTGGCCCTAGTGGCTGCGGAAAATCTACTTTACTAAACATCATTGGCGGTTTTTTAGAACCGACAAAAGGAGTCGTCTATATTGGCGATCAAGATGTGACTGCTTTACCGCCTTATCAAAGAAAAACGGGTATGGTTTTTCAAAGCTATGCACTTTTCCCACATCTCACCGTATTTGATAATGTGGCGTACGGGTTGAAGGTTCAAAAGAAAAAGAAAGGAGAAATTAAGCAAAAGGTCATGGAGAGTTTATCTCTGGTCCAATTAGAGGTATTTGAGAAACGAATGCCGCACCAATTAAGTGGTGGTCAGCAGCAGCGGGTGGCGATTGCAAGGGCGCTTGCAATTCAGCCGTCTGTTCTCCTTCTGGATGAACCGCTCAGCAACCTAGATGCAAAGCTAAGAAAAAATATGCAGACTGAGCTTCGAAATATTCAAAGGGATGTCGGGATTACGACCATTCTTGTAACTCATGATCAGGAAGAAGCCTTAAGCCTGTCAGACAGGATTGGCATTTTAGGAGAGGGAAGAATTCAGCAGATTGGGACGCCTTTAGAGGTATATCGACAGCCAAATAATCGATTTGTCGCTGAATTTATTGGGCAGGTTAATATATTTGAGGCAGTGTATGATGAATCTGGTTCCACATTCACTGTTCCACATTTAACCCAGTTAAACGGACAGCATGTTCAATTGAAGGCTGCGGTGTATAAAGAGAAGAGAGAGAAGTATTTACTCATGCTGCGTCCTGAGAGAATCAGCATATCTTCTGTGCGAGAGGAAATACAACCAAACCATGTCACAGGCATTTTAGCATACGTCAATTATATAGGGCACTCTTTACGTTTGGTCGTGGGGCTTAATAGAGGTGAAATTATTGTGCATGCATCAGACGCAGCATTTCCTCAGATTCCAGAAGTTGGGGAAACTGTGCATATTCATTGGCAGCCTGAAGATATCGTTTTCTTAGATTCGAAGGTGCATACGTGATGCGAATCAAAAAAAAGAATCAACGATTTCATTGGTTTATGCTGCTGCCAGCTTGTTTGTTTCTTGTTGTATTCCTTCTTGTTCCGCTTGTGATGATGTTCGTCCTTAGTTTTCGTGATGTTGATTCAATGATGAATACATTACAATCCTATAGCTTTTCTCAATATATATATATGTTTACGACAGATGCGTATGTGAAGGCAATTGGAAGTACAGTGTGGGTAGCATTAAAGACAACAGTAATTTGTTTATTGATGGCTTATCCTGCAGCGTATCTTCTAGTAAAGGCACCTACCCCGCGACTACGGGCATTTCTCTATATCCTACTTGTGTCGCCACTTTTGACAAGTATTGTCATTCGGACGTTTGCATGGATCGTTCTTCTCTCGCAACATGGTTTGATCAATGGCATGTTATTAGATTTACATGTGATTGAGCAGCCCTTATCTATGCTGTGGAATATGAATGCGGTGATTATTGCTTATGTTCAAGTGATGCTACCTTTTGCGGTGCTGCCTATTGCAACCAGCTTAACTGAAATGGATCGTCATTTAAGACAGGCTTCTATGAGTCTTGGGGCTGGGCGTATTCGTACTTTTTTACATGTGACCTTACCACTTACCATTCCAGGCATGATCACTGGGGCGATTATTGTCTTCTCATTAGCAGCGGGGAGCTATATCACCCCGCTTTTAGTCGGCGGACGAATGCAGCCGCTGCTCCCGTTATCTATTTATCAGCAGGTCATGCAAGTCTATAACCTACCTCTTGCTGCTGCCATGTCGTTTACCTTGTTGGTTTGTGTGCTCGTGGTGGTCAGTCTACTAAGCTATCTGTTGAAGTGTTGGGAGGCGAGAATGAATGCGTCATAAGTCAATAAGTGATCGCTTGCTTTCAACCTTGATTTGGATTGCTGGCTCACTAGTTTATCTCTTTTTAGCCATACCTGTTCTTGTCATTGTCCTTTCTGCTTTTAGTCCGAATGCCTTTCCTGAATTTCCACCGACTTCGTTTTCAGTCCGCTGGTTTCAAGAAGTCGTGTCGAATCCAGAATGGATGGAATCTTTGCGCACCAGTGCCATTCTGCTATTGATTGTTACGCCTCTCACTGTTCTTTTTGGAACGATGGCTTCGTATGCTTTAGCGAGGCTTTCTTTTAAGGGGAAGGAGGCCATTCAAGCTTTCATTTTGTCACCTCTCATGATTCCGCAGGTGGTGTTAGGAATTGCCATGCTTTACTTGTTTACGGCTATGGGCTTTACAGGGTCTCTGTGGGCGCTAGTCATTGGTCACATCATTATCGGTTTTCCATATGTGATTCGAACGGTTGGCGTCAGTGTCTCGAATCTTGATCCGCGTCTTGAGCTAGCTTCGATGAATCTTGGTGCCGGCCCGATTCGCACTTTCTTTCGAGTGACGATGCCATTGATTAAGCCAGGAATCATTGCGGGTGGTGTATTTTCAACTGTGACGTCATTTGGGGAAATATCGATCAGTTTGTTCGTCTCCTCTCCCCAAACCATTACGATTCCAGTGAGAACATTTAATTACATTGAGCAAACCTTTGATCCAAGTGTCAATGCGATATCTGTCATATTTATTATCATTTCTATCATTGCGTTGCTTATTATCGAGAAAACGATCGGCCTGTCTAAAGTGATGTAAATATAAAGAAGAAACAAGGAGCTTTCATTTGAAATGACAGCTAAGCTTGTAGAGAAAACGATGTTTTTCTACAGGCTTTTTTGTTTAAATGGTTTTGAATTAGTTTCCATATTGATGAAAGAAACAGAAAAAGGCTGTCGATTTTCTCGACAGCCTGACGGCCCATAATGGACATTTTTCTACTGTGGAATGAAACTGGAAAACGCTGATATAGCTAAAGAAAATAAGAATAATAATACAAATGGAATATAAAATTTATAACTTCTGTTTTCTTTATCTTTTACGTAGGAATAGCACCATAAACTAAATGATGCTATAACAAAAATGTTGGCATCCCATAGAAATGGAAGTGTAATCATATGTTCAGCATTAGATACATTCAAGAGGTATAAAATAATAACAATTACATTACCTATTAAAATGCAGTAATAAGCCATTATCCCTCTTTTAAATATGCTTTTATAGGATTCATTTATCCCGAGAGTAACAAAACTTAGAAAGACAACTAATGAAAAAAATAAAACTTCTACTATTGGTTTAAATGTTTCTCCAATAACAGCAAGTGATATGCCTATCCACTTACTTACTTCAATTATATCTCGATTTCCTTCGAGCTGTAGATCTAGTAGATTCTTATTAATTTCATCCATTTTCAATATAGAAAGGATGAAGGCTATTATACCAGAGAGTATACTTACGACTATAATATGTTTTTTCATAATAACATCCTTTTTCAATATCAAATTTTTATAAAATAAAATTCAATAATTGAAGCAATAAATAACAAGAAAACTCCTGTTATAAGCTGTTTGAAGTAGGTTTTTCCTTTTGTTTTAAATGAAATTCTGTCTTTAGAAAGAAGGTATCGTATAATGTGTCTTGATATATCAAACGAGACAAAATAGAAAAGGAAAAGACCAATAATTTCTGGAGGTAAATGGAAAATTATATAGTATAATGCTACATCAAACCCATATATATATGTATATGATATAAAGAATGCTCCAAGGAAAAAGCCATTTAAAAAAATAATGATACTAGAAAGTAAACCTAAACTAACTATACCTGATATTAATATAAGGAGTGACACAGAAAGGTTATTCATAAAAATTTCTTGATAGCTATCAATCTGTATGTTGTCTTTAAAATCTATACTATCAATAAACGTTGAAGCAAAAATACTTAAGGTAAACCCCCCCAGAAATAGTATTAAAAAAACTGAAAAATTTTTAAGATAATTTTTCAAAAAACTGTTTTTCGATTTGATCTTCATGAAACGTCACTCCTGAAGATTTTTTTTCTGAGTGTATGATACTACCATTATCAATGAAAAGGATTTCATCGCATAAATCTGCTGCAAATTGAATGATATGTGTGGAGAGCAAAATGATTTTGTTGTCGTCTCTGAAACTTCTTAAATGTATTTTCATGTCAGCCATGTTTGTAGGATCAAGACCTGTAAAAGGCTCATCTAATAAAATGATGTTTGGATGATGTAATATTGTTAAAATAAAAGACATTCTTTGTCTCATTCCTCGTGAAAGAGTAGATGAACGACGATGAGCTTGTTCTTTTAATCCATATTTGCTCAACAGATCATTGACTTGATCAATTTCTAAGGGTTGTTCTACAAGCATGGATTGGTATTTGATCAACTCAAAACAGGTTAAGTTTTCAAATAGAGTCGGATCGTCTTCCATGTATCCGACAGAAGAAAAAGTTTGCTTACTATTATTTATTAATATTTGACCTTCATCTGGGTTTATTAATCCAGCTATCATTTCTAAAATAGTAGTTTTTCCAGCACCGTTTTTACCTAATAGTCCAATAATTGAACCTTCTTTGAAATGCATTTCATTAATCATGACTTTAAAGTTAGATTGTTTGTATTCTTTGGTTAGATTATGAACTGATAACATACAATCCCTCACTCAAATAATGTTTTAAAAGATTTATAGTTTTTATGTATTGTTCTATCCCAAAATGTAAGTATTAAAGATACAATTATAATTGTACTAGCGATCATAACTGTATTTGTCACAATGAAATACACTGTGCTATTTGTGGAGATAACTGATAAAGCTAAAATAAAACCATAGCAAATATTTAAAGTCAATTTACTTAGGGAACTTGGCACTTGATAAACAAACTCCCATTTAAAATAAGGAAATAAAATAGTTGAACCGACAGTGCAAATAGCGATTAGAATGCTAGTGTTTATTAAAGTAATTATCACGAAAACAGGCTGATCTAAACGTATTGTAAAACTAGAAAAAATGGTATATAAAATACAAAAAAACGAATGTAGTATGATAGATAAAATAATTTTAACTTTAATTTTGTTTTTTACCAAATTAGGTAATTTTTGTTTTAAAGGGAGAATTGGACCGTCAATATCAAAAGAAACATAAGATTGTATTGCGTTTGATATAAGAATCATAGGGAAAATCACACTAAAAATAAATAAAAAATCATTTTCTATATTCGGTGTTTCAAGTTGGTTTGTATTAACACCATAAAGAATTAGACCAAATAACCCCCCAGATATGGTTAATATAAATAGTAAAACAGACCATTGGATAGGTGGGGTTCTCATTAGGAGTGTAATTTCATAAAACAAAATATGATTAAACTTTCTAGATGTTCCTTTTTGTTTTTCTTTAGTTTTTTTATGAAAATAAAAAATTGGTACATTACGAATATTTAATTTCCAATTTTTAACTAACAGTAAACTAATGAATGTGAAGATGAAAATAATATAAATTGAATAACGAGGTAAAGGGTTTGTTAATAAATTGAATTTGTATACAGTGAATACCCAAATTGCAACGAGACCTGTCGTTATATACCCAATTGTTGATGAAATTGCAAAAAATTTAGGATTTGAAAGAAGTAACAAGACATGTAATCTAAGTAGATACCCTAAAATGAAAGAAGTGACGCCCAAAGCTGCTAATGTAATAGATTCGTTATACCCGTTTATACTTAAATTTGTTAAGTAAGACCCTAAAAAGAAGAAAAATAAACCTGCAATAATACTGAAAAACTTGCTCATGTCTTTGCCGAAAATGTACTGATCTAGATGAATTTTTAAAATAGCCATCTGTTTTTTATCTGAAGAGAAAAGGATTCTCATCAAACTCTTATCAATATTTACTGTTAACATTAAGATGAAGAATGATAGATAGATTATTGATAAATTTTTAACGAAATAAGTAGTTAATACACCTAGTAATAGGGGTGTGATTATGTATAAGAAAGCAAATAATACAAAAATGAGAGTGTTATTACGTTGATGTCTTCTTAAATCGTTGATTAACAAGATTTTTGTGTATGTTAAATATTTATGCATTTATAACACTTCCATTTTAAAAGATGTATAGAGAAGGTAGTTACACCTTCTCTATTAAATAATTTTTAGAAAGAAATAGCGTATTTCACTCCATGTTTTCTAGCATAACTAATTACTAGAGAAGCAATAGCACCAAGTCCAAAAGTTCCTAAGACAGCAGCGATAGCACCAACTGTACCAGCTGCATTTAGAATTGCACTAATAGAAGTTAATGCCCAACCAGGTATTTGAGGATAGTTTGCTACTAGATTTGCAAAAGGTGTAACTGGTTCAAGAATCAATAAAATCAAAGTTGTTAAAGTTAGAGTAAAAACAAGACTCAAGCCTAAAAAAGCAAAAAATCTGTTTTTTAATCCTATTTCCATATTTAACACCCCCTTCCTTACTTATATATCCATATTATACACAAAAAGGAATTTTAATAAATAGTTTTTTAATACTGTATTTCATTTAGTTAAACATAAAATTCAGATTTATTTTAATGAGTTGTCATAATTGACAGAACATACATTTTCTAAAATTAGCAACTGATTAACTGTTGTAACATCTGGCATGTGAAGAAGAGCAATTAACACGTGGAGTGGATTTGCTAAAGACGGCACTTCAGCAAATCACACGTTATTAGAGACGGGACAGAACCTCTCTGCAAGTGAATGTCTCTACGCTCTCAGCCGCAACAGGCTTTCTCGTGCATACGGCCATTTGATAGGCAGGATCAAGTGAGTATGTTTGGACAAAGCAAGGGGCTTCATGATCAGGTAATGTCAAAGTAGCCTGTCCATCTTCTGACAGACGGGCTGTAAAGGACGAGAGCCCGTAGGATAATCCCTGTCCGGTCAGCTTGATAAAGGCCTCCTTCATTGACCAAAGATGAAAGAAGTAGGCTTCTTGCCGTTCCACTGGCTGTGAAAGTAAATCCTGATATTCATCAGCTGAAAAAAATCGCTTGGCAATCGCTAGATCAACGGGCTTCATTTCCTCAATATCGATGCCAACGGGTGCATCATCTACTGCGCACACTACCCAATCGCCAGAGTGAGAAAGATTAAAATGAAAGGAAGGGACTTGCTGGACAACAGGCTTGCCATTCCCTTCTGTTTCAAAAACGACCTGATCGATAGGCAGATCGTACATATCATGAATCATTTGACGAATCAGCACGTCACCTAACAGCGTTCTTCTTGCATCAATCAGAAAACGGAAACGCTCAGCCGCTACGCGCTTTTCAGGTGACACAAAGGGCTTCAGTTGATCTATTTGTTTTCGTGCATCTATTTCATCTAATTGTTGTAATTGGATAGCGAAAATCTTCATAATGAACCTCAATTTTTTTTACATTTATTGTACCATTTGACGAACACCGTGCGAAGCATCCTTTTCAATAAAAGCATAAAGTGACGGCGGGATCACGATGGTCTAAAATATTCTGTGATTTTTGCACAAAAAAGATAGAAAAAGACTGCTCTCATCACGTGAGAACAGCCTTTTTGATCATACTGGATTCAAAATCCGGTTTAAGAATTGCATTGTTCGTTCTTCCTTCGGTCGTTTGAAAATTTCTTCTGGAGGACCTTGTTCGACGATGACACCGCCATCAATAAAAATCACTTCGTCCGCCACTTCTTGGGCAAACTTGATTTCATGTGTGACAACCGCCATGGTCCAGCCTTCTTTGGCCAGATCCTTCATGACCTTTAAGACTTCCCCGACAAGCTCAGGGTCAAGCGCAGAAGTTGGTTCATCAAAAAGCATAAGCTCTGGCTGAATAGCTAGTGCTCGGGCAATGCCGACACGCTGCTTTTGTCCGCCTGACAGCTGGAATGGGTAAAGATCTTTTTTATCTTCAAGCCCAACCTTTTGTAAGAGTTGGATGGCTTCTTTTCGAACCGTTTCCTTCGTCCGGCGCTGTACTTGGACAGGACCTTCCATTACATTTTCAAGAACTGTGCGGTGTGGAAACAGGTGATAATCCTGAAACACCATTCCCGACTTACGACGAAGCTTCAGCAGGTCAGCTGGTTTAATCTTTTTTGAAAAATCAATCGAGAAATCATCGAAGGTAAAGGAGCCGCCATTTGGTGTTTCAAGTGCATTTAAACAGCGAAGCATCGTTGTTTTTCCTGAACCTGATGGCCCCAAAATGGCTACAACCTGCCCTTTGTTGATCGTAAAATCAATCGACTTTAATATCTCATTTTCACCAAAGGATTTGTTTAAGCCTTTGACTGTTAGCATGTCGTTCCCTCCTTACCTTGCGACATATCGATCAAGTCGTTTTTCAATTTGGTTCTGCACGAGCGATAGAATGAAGCAGATTATCCAATAGATCAAAGCTGCTTCCATATAAACGAACAAAATTTGATCCAAGTTCGCCGCAGCAATTTCCTGTGATTTACGGAAAAGCTCTGCGACGAGGATTTGGGAAGCAAGGGACGTATCCTTCACTAGGCTAATAAATGAATTAGATAGTGGTGGAATCGATACACGAACAGCCTGCGGTAAAATGACACGGACGAGCGTTTTGCGCTGAGTCATCCCAATGGAATAACCAGCTTCCCATTGTGCCTTTGGAACAGAAAGGACGGATGCTCGGATAATTTCCGAGGCATACGCACCTACGTTTAATGAAAAAGCAATAATGGCACTTGGATATGGATCAAGTGTGATATTAAATGTCGGAAAGAAATAGAAAATAATAAACAATTGCACAAAAAGCGGCGTTCCACGAACGGCCGATACATAAATGGAAAAAATCCATCTGAGCGCTTTGATCTTAGACATTCTAGCAAGAGCTGTTACAAGTGCGATAAAAAGACCAATAATAAAGGCAATGATGGCCAAGGGAATTGTATAATAAATTCCTTGCATCACCATTGGCCAAAAAGATTGCTGCAGAAGATCCCACGGAATGACAACTCCTAGGAAATTATTTTGAAACATCTTCACCAAACCATTTCTTAGAAATCTTAGCGAGTGTACCGTCTTTCTTCATTTCTTTTAATGCGCCATTCACTTTGTCAACGACTTCGCCGCTGCCTTTTCTGAACACAAAATAGGTTTCTTGAGGATCTCCTGTTTCAAATGCAACTTTCAGGCTTTTGTTATCGCTTGTTTTCAAGTAATTCAATACAGCCAATTTGTCATTAAACGTCAGATCAGCACGTCCTTGTTGGATCAATTGAATGGATTGTGCAAGACCTTCAACGCCTTCAATCTTAGCACCAGCATCTGTGGCTAGTTTATTGTAGTTGCTTGTTAACGATTGTGCTGCTTTTTTTCCTTTGACATCAGATAGTTTCTTAATGTCGTTGTTATCTGATTTTGTCACAACAATCGCTTGAGATGTTGTGTATTTATCAGAGAAATCATATTGATTTTCACGTCCAGTTTTACCAACTTGGTTCGCTACCACGTCAAAACGCTTTGAATTCAATCCAGCAAACATGCTGTCCCATTGTGTTTCTTTGAATTCTGGTTTTAAGTCAAGGCGTTTTGCTACTTCTGTGATGACCTCTACATCATAGCCAGTTAATTTATCTGTCTTTTTGTCATGGAATGTGAAGGGAGCATAAATACCTTCTGTACCTATTGTTAATACGCCTTTATCCTGAATAGATTTCCACAGGTCACCTGATTCCTTCGACTCAGATTGTTTATTAGCGTTGTCGTTTGTAGTTGATCCACATGCAGTGATCAATGCAACACTAGCCCCTAAAATAATGGCAAAGAACATTTTTTTCATTTTATTCCCCACTTTTCTTGTTGGTATTTACAACATTGATCATACAGAGAAGCAACCTAAAAGTAAAGCCTTGAAATTATCTTGAGCGAATCCCACCAACTTTATGCCTTCAACCCTTTTCTTTCAAACCTCAATCGTCTTGAAAGTCTATCACCTTTTATTTGTGCGAACATTACTAAAATAAAGTCTTTGTGAAAGTGACGATAGAAGGAAGCATATTTATGATAAAAGATGTATAATTAGTAGGTTGTTTTGAAATGGAATGAATCACATGGAGACACGTTTTGATAACACAGCATCTTATAAGAAGGAGGGCATCATTGTGGATGTTGGACAAAATCAGCCTGAACAATTGAAAAGGACGATGACTTCCCGCCATTTATTTATGATTTCACTTGGCGGTGTCATTGGGACAGGCTTTTTCTTAGGAACGGGCTATACGATTGGACAAGCAGGGCCAGTTGGAGCCGTTCTTTCTTATATTGTGGGCGGATTGATTATGTATTTAACCATGCTGTGTCTTGGGGAGCTGTCAGTCGCACTTCCTGTGTCTGGGTCGTTTCATACGTATGCAACCAAATTTGTCAGTCCTGCAGCAGGCTTTGCTGTTGGCTGGATTTATTGGCTTGGCTGGGCGGCAACAGTCGCACTTGAATTTTTATCAGCAGGACAGCTAATGAGGCGCTGGCTCCCGCAAGTGGATGTGTGGATTTGGTGTTTGATATTTGGGTTGTGTCTTTTCTTATTAAATGCCAGGTCAGCGAAAGCGTTCGGGGAGTCGGAATTTTTCTTTTCAACCATTAAGATTATCGCTATCTTATTATTTATTGGTGTAGGCGGAGCTGCAATGTTTGGCTTGATTCAAACGACGAGCGGGGAACCGGCTCCTTACTTCAGTCATTTCGTGAGTGATGGGCTGTTTCCGAATGGCTTGCTCGCCGTTGTTGTCACAATGATCACGGTGAACTTTTCGTTCCAAGGG
Source organism: Bacillus stratosphericus (assembly GCF_020524495.1). Lineage (GTDB taxonomy): Bacteria > Bacillota > Bacilli > Bacillales > Bacillaceae > Bacillus > Bacillus stratosphericus_B. The sequence continues at coordinate 26,281 of NZ_JAIVLB010000003.1, forward strand.
ACAGAGCTGATCGGAATTGCGGCAGGTGAGAGCGAAAATCCTGAGAAAACTGTACCTCGCTCTATTCACCAAACGGTTTGGCGTACACTCATCTTTTTTGTCTTATCTGTTTTCGTATTAGCGGGTATGGTGCCTTGGAAGGAAGCAGGTGTACTCGAAAGCCCATTTGTCACCGTGTTTGAGAGAACGGGGATTCCTTATGCGGCAGACATCATGAACTTTGTTATTATCATCGCTTTATTATCTGTTGCAAACTCTGGCTTGTATGCTTCAACGAGAATGCTGTATTCCTTATCGAAGGAAGGAATGGCAGGAAAGGCGTTCAGACGAGTGAATCAGCGCGGTATTCCGATGAATGCTTTGCTACTTACTTTTCTGTTTACAGGCATTTCGCTATTATCTGGGTTCTTTGCAGAGAAAACCGTCTTTGTCTGGATTGTTTCAATTGCCGGCATGAGTGCCCAGGCTGGCTGGATCACGATTACATTATCACAGCTTCTTTTCCGACGAAAGTACGTGAAAGCGGGCGGAAAGCTGGAAAACTTAAAATTTAAAACACCCCTTTATCCGGTCCTGCCGATCATTGCTATCACGCTGAATTCGATTGTTTTGATCAGCCTTGCCTTTGATCCGGAGCAGCGTATCGGGTTATATGTCGGCGTACCACTCATGATTATTGGTTATGTCGTCTATCATCGCTATGTGAAAAAACATCAGGTGAAAAGTGAACCGCTCAAGCTGCAAATCCATGGAGATGATGAGATTCGTTTTTAAACCAACAAAAAGAAGCCCACCCCATCGGAAGGCTTCTTTTTTGATTTAATGTACGCCTTTCATCGCTTTCTTAATGACGGGTGAAAGCAGCAGCATGACACCACATAAGACGATAGCGATGAGGCCGATGATACCGAAATAGACGGTTTCTGGTACTTTATCAAACAGTTTGACCACTTGCGCATTGATTGCCTGTGCCATTGCATTTGAAAGAAACCAGAGGCTCATCGTTTGCGCTGAGAAAGCAGAAGGTGCAAGCTTGGTTGTCGCTGACAGCCCAACTGGTGACAAGCAAAGCTCTCCGATCACAACAAGGAAGAAACTTAGAACGAGCCATAATGGGCTCACCAATGTGTTTGGACCAGACATGTATGCAGGAATGATCATGACGATGAAGGATAACCCTGCAAACAGAAGGCCGAGTGAGAACTTGATCGGAGTAGACGGCTGTTTCTTACCAAGTCTGACCCATAGCCAAGCAAACACAGGGGACAGCAGCACAATAAAGATCGGGTTCAATGATTGGAACCAAGAAGAGGCTAGTGTCATCCCAAGGAAATTCAAATTTGTTCGTTGATCCGCATATGTGGCTAAAATGTTTGAACCTTGTTCTTGAATCGCCCAGAACATCACCGCAGCAAGGAACAATGGAATATAAGCGAGTACCCTGGATTGCTCCACTGCACTCGTCTTTTTACTGAAATACATCACAATAAAATAAACAACTGGAATGAGGACGCCAAGGACACTGACAAACCAAGTGAATAGATTAATAGTGATCGCTCCTGTTTGAATGCCAATGACAGCAAAAACAGCGAGCACAAGCACAATCAATGTTCCGAAAATTTTGAAGTTCTTGCGTTCAGTTGCTGATAGCGGATTTGTTACATAAGTGCCGGCAAGACCAAGATTCGGCTTTTTCGTGATCACAAACGTAATCAGTCCAACAAGCATACCAACGGCAGCGAGTGAGAAACCAAGATGGAAATTCACTTTTTGACCGAGTGTTCCGACAATTAATGGGGCAATAAAACCACCCATGTTGATCCCCATGTAGAAAATACTAAACCCAGAGTCCCTGCGAGGGTCCGTTTTTGTATACAGGTCACCGACAATGTTTGAGACGTTCGGCTTCAGGAGACCTGTTCCAATAATAATCAGCCCCATACTAATAAAGAGTGCTGTTGCTCCGCTTGGCAGTGCCAAAATGACATGACCAAGCATAATGAAGACCCCGCCATAAAAGACCGTACTGGAAGAACCGAATACCCGGTCGGCGAGCCATCCACCAATAATTCCTGACATATAGACAAGAGCACCGTAGACAGACATGATCGAATTGGCTGTGGTCTGGTCAAAGCCAAGACCGCCTTTTGTCACCTCTGTGTACATATAATAAATAAGCAGTGCACGCATCCCATAATAAGAAAAACGCTCCCAAAATTCAGTGAAAAACAGTGTGTAAAGTCCTTTAGGATGTCCAAAAAACCCTTTTTGAGGTACACTTTTAACAATTTTATCGTGATCAATTGTAGACATGGCATAGATCCTTTCTTAAAAAAAGAGATATGAGAAACATGATATTCTTGTATCAATATAAAACTATTCTAAAACAGGGAAATATTAGTTCAATAGGCTTAAAGACTCAAAAAATGAAAATTCATTCAAGTGAAAATGATCAGAAAGTTATCCTCAAATAATTTATATAAAATTTGAAGTATTGTACAACCAAACCTTTTGCACATGCATAGAATGACAAAAGAACATGTGTGAAAAGGAGGGGTTTAAGTTGGGGGAATTAAATGATTCTGATCTAAAAAACTGTTGTGAATGTATTGGATTTTGGCGTGATGCCGACGGAAAAACAGACTGTACGGCTAATCTAAACAAATGCTTAGAATGGACGAAAGCACAGGGCTACTCTCATGTCTGGCTACCGAGTGGAACGTATCTAGTAGATGCGTTGTACAGAGGTGATTACATTTTTTCCTTTCCGGTGTGCAGGCATACGGGTGCCAAGTCATATTTTTATTGAGATGGGGTCAGATGCGGTGATTAAAGTGAAACGGCTGTACAATTACGGATTCACGACGAAACAATATATCGATTACAGGCTGCAATGGTGTCATTGTCGAGGACTGTTTGCTTGAAAGGGCAGGGGTAAACGGGGTGGAACCGAAAATGGGGATTGATATTGAAGGATACGGAGAAAATGCGATTAATTTGGAGAAACCGCTGAATATTCAAATCCGAAACAACATTGTCAGAGGGGGTGATGCAAGCTCCATCTATAATTTCAACGGCTATGGTGTGATCATTGAAGGCAATCAAACAGATAGCAGCATCTCCTATGGCTTCGCCACAGAAACGATCATTGCAAACAATTTAATCCGTGCAGTGGGAGGGGGCGTGACAAAAGCAGGGATTACGAGCTTAGGTGTCTCGCTTGGTCAAACGGAAAACAATGTGATCATTATTGGCAATATAATTGAGGGGTTTGAGAAAGGCATTGATGTGAGGGGAGACAGTGTTCATATTACAGGCAATAAGATCAGTCTTTTTGAAGATGCGGCTGTGTCTGTTTATATGGCCAATAGCATTTTAATTGAAGGGAATCATATTGAATCAGGGACGAATACACGACTGAGAAGTGCATCACTGCGTATCTATCAATCGGATAGTGTCGTCTTTTCAAACAATACAATCTACTCTGTCATCGATGCAGCAATGGTGAGAGGAACGAATATCCTTATCCAGCATAATCAATTCAAAGAATTCAGCAGAGGGATATGGGTGCAGGAAGGAGAAGCAGGGATCAACGGCAATCACTTTATTCAAGAAGGACAATCGCTGCTCACGTCCTCGTATACCATTAGCGTCACTGGGAATGCAAAGGCTTTCATATGGCAGAATCGATTTAAGCACTATCAAAACTACGCGGTCTACAGCAGCACGACAGGGCCATTAGAGATTAAAGATAATTCCTTTAAAGAAACATCCTTATATGTTGTGATGTACATTAAAAATGGTTCACCACAAATTGGAGATAACCGCTTTTATTTAAATCGTTCAATAGGACAGCCAACGGCGATTTTTATTGACCAAGCCACCTTAGCACGTGTACTGCGGAATAACATCATCAATCTATCTCCTCAAAAAGCGATCGCCATCCGCACAATGTCTTCCACTCATTCTGTTATTGCTCATAACATGCTGGAGCGTAGTCAATTGATGACACATACAAGTGACCGGCTCATCGGAAATATTGAAATCGACACACCGTAAAAGTTAATAAAAATCCCTTATTTTGGTGGTTTAGAAGGCGGTTGACAATCATGTAAAAAGGGCATATAGTAATAATTATTTTTCATTTTTCGCAACATTCGCCCTTTTTTTATGGATAAAACCGATTAATTCAATCAGAAAAATGTATCTTTTGAGGATCTCAGCTTGATACAGTAGGATATAGAAAGGATGAAGAACAAGTGTCACAGCCAAAACGGAAGCTCAAGCTAGGCGTATTTATCGCAGGAACTGGGCATCATGTCGCCTCTTGGAGACACCCGAATGCAGTACCAGATGCAGCCATGAATCTTGATTACTTTAAACAATTAGCGAAAAAGGCAGAGGAAGGAAAGCTGGATCTGCTCTTTTTAGCCGACAGCTTATCCATTAACGAAACCTCTCATCCGAATGTATTAACGAGATTTGAACCGCTCACACTGCTTTCTTCAATTTCAGAGTCTACCTCTACAATTGGTTTAGCAGCAACAGCATCCACTACATACAGTGAGCCATTCCATATTGCGAGACAGTTTGCCTCACTCGATCATTTATCAGGCGGCAGAGCGGCATGGAATGTTGTCACATCTTCTATTGAAGAAACAGCGAAAAATTTTAGTGGAGAAGAGCATTTAGCGCACCACAAACGATATGAGCGAGCAGAAGAATTCGTAGATGTCGTCAAAGGTCTTTGGGATTCTTGGGAAGAGGATGCACTTGTGAGAAACCAAGAAACGGGAGAATTCTTCGAGACTAGTAAGCTTCATGAGTTGCAGCACAAGGGTGAGTTCTTCTCTGTACGGGGCCCACTCAACGTATCACGCACGCCGCAAGGTCAGCCAGTGATCATTCAAGCAGGGTCTTCCGAAGATGGGCAAAAACTTGCAGCTAAAACGGCTGAGCTCATTTTCACTGCGCAAAACGATCTCGACAAGGCGAAGGAATTTTATCAAAACTTAAAAGGGAAAGTAGAGGCTGCTGGACGTGCTAGAGAGGATGTTAGCATCATGCCAGGTATCTTCCCAATCATTGCCGATACAGAGGAAGAAGCAAAAGCGAAGTATGAAGAATTACAAGAGTTGATTGTTCCAGAGATTGGCCTTAGCATTTTACAAAACTACTTAGGTGGTATTAACCTCACGCAGTATCCATTAGACGGTCCGCTTCCAAAGATTGATCCAAACACGTCAAATGCGGTGAAAAGCCGTTTTGATCTTGTGATGAATATGGCGATAAAGGACAACCTGACCATTCGCCAGCTCTACCAATCTGTTGCAGGATCTCGTGGTCATCATATTTTCATTGGAACTCCTGAGCAGCTAGCAGATGTGATGGAAACATGGCTCACTGAAGAAGCGGCAGATGGCTTTAACGTCATGCCACCCCTATTACCAGAGGGACTTGATGTATTCGTAGATCGTGTCGTTCCAATCCTTCAGGAAAGAGGCTTATTCAAAACAGATTATACAGGACAAACCTTACGAGAAAATCTCGGATTAAAGCAGCCAAAAAATCGTTACACGACATCAGGATGAGGTGACAAACGTTGGGATACACTTTTCGTCTGGCAACAGAGGTAGATATAGAGGCACTGCTTGAGCTAACAACAAGAGCCTATGAGCCGATTCGTGAGCTCGGCATCCAGTTCCAAGCGGCACATGCAGATTTCGCCCTTGTTCAGCAAAATGTACAAAAGAATCTTTGCTATCTCATGGAAGAAAACGGTGAGCTTCTATCCACCTTATCGCTTCGTATGCCTTGGGGAGAGCAGCCAGGACCGTTCGGCGTTCCGCACATATGGTGGTTTGCCTCAGAACCAGCGGCTAAAAAGGGCACAGGCTCAGCCTTGCTGGAATGGGTTGAATCCGAAGTGCTAAGGGATACACTGAAGATACCGTATGTGTCCCTCGGTACAGCTGATAAGCATCCGTGGCTCATGGACATGTATGAGCGCAAAGGCTACGTCAGAGTAGGAGAAAAGGATTTAGGCAAGGGTCATATCACGGTTTATTTTAAAAAACAAATAAGAACAGATATTGCACAATTATAAGAGGAAAGAAGGGTTCACGAACATGAAAAACAAAAAGTGGCTAATCGTTCTATTTGTAGCAATGCTTGCGGTTTTAGCAGCTTGCAGCGGCAACAATCAAAGTGAAGGAGAAGACGAAAAAGTATTAAAAGTAGGCGCTACAGGACAAAGCTATCCGTTTGCTTATAAAGAGAATGGCAAGCTTGTTGGATTCGATGTCGAAGTGACAGAAGCAATTGCGAAAAAACTAGGCTATAAACTAGACTGGCAGCTAAGTGAATTTAGCGGACTGATGGGGCAGCTGACATCTGGTAAATTGGATACTGTCTCAAACCAAGTAGCCATCACAGATGAGCGCAAACAAACGTTCAACTTTACAGATACGTACGCTTACGCAGGAACTCAAATCATTGTAAAAAAGGACAACAACGACATTAAAGATCTTGATGATTTAAAAGGAAAAACAGTTGCGACGGTTCTTGGCTCAAACCATGCCAAAAACCTCGAGAGCAAAGACCCAGACAAGAAAATCAATATCAAAACATATGAAACGCAAGACGGCGTATTAAATGAAGTCGCAAATGGCCGTGTGGATGCTTACGTAAACGGACGTAGTGTATTACTTGCTCAAATTGAAAAAACAGGCCTTCCACTGAAAATTGTAGGCAACCCAATTGTTTATGAAGAAGTGGGCTACCCATTTGCCAAAGATGAACAGCATGACAAACTAAAAGAAAAATTTAACAAAGCGATCAAAGAATTAAGAGAAGACGGGACACTTAAGAAGTTGTCTGAAAAATATTTCAAAGACGATGTCACAGTGCCAATTAAAAAATAAAGACAGCGGTGGTGAACAGTAGACATGAATAAAATTGATTGGCAGTATATGGTGACAGTTTTTCCGACCTTAATTCAATACTTGCCGATAACGATCTTCATGGCGATTGTCTCCATGGTATTTGCCATTATCATTGGTGTGGTATTCGCTCTCATTACAAAAAACCGGATACCTGTCCTATACCCATTTGCCAAGCTGTATATTTCTTTTTTCAGAGCGGTTCCAACCTTGGTTCAGCTCTTTCTCATTTATTTTGGTCTTCCACAGCTATTCCCTGCGATGACCTCAATGGATGCCTTAACAGCGGTCATTATTGGATTAAGCATTAAAAACTCAGCGTACTTAGCAGAAATTTTTAGAGCTGCTCTTAACTCTGTGGATGAAGGGCAGCTGGAGGCCTGTTTATCTGTCGGCATGACAAGATGGCAGTCTTACGTGAGGATTATTTTCCCGCAGGCAGTCAGAAATGCCATTCCAGCGACGGGGAACACCTTTATCGGTCTTTTAAAAGAAACCTCTCTCGCCTTTACCATTGGGGTGGCAGAAATATTTGCACAAGGGAAGATGATTGCATCGGCGAACTATAAATACTTTGAAACCTATTTAGCCGTTGGGATTGTGTACTGGGTGCTTACGATGATTTATAGCTTCCTGCAAGACGTATTTGAACGAAAAATCAGCAAACCTTACCGGAATTAAGGAGGTGTGGACATGATCAAGCTCACCAATTTGAAGAAATCATTTGGCGACCTTGTCGTCTTAGACGGCATTGACCTTGACGTACAAAAAGGGCAGGTTGTGGCCATTATCGGACCTTCTGGCTCCGGTAAATCAACATTGCTGCGCTGCTTAAATTTATTAGAAACCCCAGATGAAGGCACGATTGAAATTGGCGATGCGAAGCTGAATGCGTCCAAATATACACGTAAAGAAGCGCATCACCTGCGTCAACAAACGGCCATGGTGTTTCAAAACTATAATTTATTTAAAAACAAGACAGCCCTCCAAAACATTACAGAGTCACTGCTTGTGACGAAAAAAATGACCAAACAGCATGCGAATGAGATCGGGATGAAGCTGCTGAAGAAGGTAGGGTTAGAACAAAAAGCTAACAGCTATCCGATCACGTTATCTGGCGGACAGAAGCAGCGGATTGGCATTGCCCGTGCGTTAGCGGTCGATCCTCATGCCATTTTGCTGGATGAACCGACGTCAGCACTAGATCCAGAGCTAGTCTCAGGCGTGCTTCAAGTCATTAAATCCATTGCGATTCAAGAAACGACCATGATCATCGTCACACATGAAATGGCGTTTGCAAGAGAAGTGGCAGACCATGTGATTTTTATGGCAGATGGTCATATTATCGAGCAAGGGACGCCAGCACAATTGTTTGATGAAACGAAGAATGAACGAACAAAACGATTTATCAAAAAAGAAGCAGCGGCTGAAGAAGCATAAGCTGCTTTTTATTTCTTAAGAGAGGTGGATGTCTAGTGAAATCAATTGGAAATGAAGCCTTAAACAAACGTTTAATTAACATTCGCAGAGCGCTTCATGAATATCCAGAATTGTCATTTGAAGAATATGAAACGACAAAGAAACTGCGCCGCTGGTTAGAAGAGGAAGGGATCACTGTACGTGATGTCCCTGCTCTTCAAACAGGGGTTGTCTGTGAAATAAAAGGAGAACAAGAGGGACCAACGATTGCTCTTAGAGCCGATATAGATGCACTTCCGATTGAAGAAGCATCTGGCGAACTATTTTCTTCAAAGGTACCGGGCAAAATGCATGCATGCGGTCATGATTTCCATACGGCTTCGATTTTTGGTGCGGCCGTCTTATTAAACGAGCGTAAACACGACATCAAGGGAACGGTTCGCATTTTGTTCCAACCGGCTGAGGAAGTCGCTCAAGGGGCAAAACACGTCATAGAGGCAGGAGTTTTAGATGGGGTTGATGCGATTTTCGGTATGCACAATAAACCTGACCTGCCAGTTGGCACGATCGGCATCAGAGAAAAGACGTTAATGGCTAGTGTCGATCGGTTTGAAATCGATATTAAAGGAACGGGTGGTCATGCAGGGATTCCGAATCACACAGTGGACCCGATTGCCATCAGCGGGCAGATCACAAGCGCCCTTCAGCAAATTGTCAGCCGCCGCATTAGCCCCTTGGATCATGCGGTTGTCAGCATCACATGTATTCAAGGCGGCACGTCATGGAACGTGATACCTGACCGTGTCGAAATGGAAGGAACCGTTCGAACGTTTGAGCCGCAAGTAAGAGCGATGATTCCAGATCTTATGAAACAAATCGTGAGCGGGATTGCAGAAGGATTTGGAGCTAAGGTAGAATTGAGATGGCATCCTTATTTGCCTTCTGTGATGAATGATGAGCGGCTGACAAAGGTGGTAGAAGAAACGGCTGGTGCGCTTGATCTCACAGTAGCGCAGGCAGAGCAGTCACCAGGCGGAGAAGACTTTGCCCTTTATCAAGAGAACATTCCAGGCTTTTTTGTATGGATGGGGACAAGCGGCACAGAAGAGTGGCACCACCCTGCCTTTACGTTAAATGAAGACGCACTTCCAGTTGCCGCAGCTTTCTTTGCCGAGCTTGCGGTACGGGCATTGGAGTCACGATCATGGAACTAACGAAACAGCTAGCAGAGGCAGTGCTGTCAGCTGATCCGCTGCAAGATCGACAGGCCATACAAATGGCTAAAAACGGTCTGTTAGACGTTGCGGCAGCAGCGTTTGCTGCTAAAGAGGATGAAGGTCATCAGAAGCTGATGACGCTTGTGGAAGAAGAAGGAGGAGCAGCTCAAATTCCCGTCATTGGACAAGGGAAGAAGGTCAGCCGACAATCAGCAGCGATGCTAAACGGCTACCTCATCCATGCTCTTGATTATGATGATGTGCATTCAGATGTCAGAGGACATCCAAGTGCAGTCATCGTCCCGGCTTTGCTTTCGCAGCTCACAGCAGGTAAAAGTTATGGTTACCGATTTTTAGCCGCCTATATAACTGGCGTCGAAGTGATGGCAAGGCTCGGTGAATCCATCGGCAAGGCGCATTACGAGCGAGGCTGGCATAATACGGGAACACTCGGAGCCATTGCGGCAGTATGTGCCATTGGCTATTTAAAAAATGTCTCTCAGGAAGAGCTGACGAAAGCGATCGGCTTTGCTGGTGCGCAATCAGCCGGAATGCGAAAGCAATTTGGAACTCATATGAAGCCATTACAAGCAGGCTTAGCCGCTAAAACAGCCGTGTGGTCAATGGATGTAGCTTGTTTAGGTTTTGGCGGAAGTGACTCGGTTCTTGATGGGGAGAATGGTTTCTTTTCACTCTATGGAGATCAGGAACTGGCGGAAAGACGATTGCTAGAAGGCTATGGCGTTACGTGGCGCATTGTATCGCCAGGGTTATGGTTCAAAGTTTATCCATTCTGCTCAGCTGCACACCATGCAGCAGATGCAATTGAGTCTTTGGTGAAAGAGCGGGCATCCTTACGGGATCAGATTGAACAGGTAGATGTCATTTTTCCACCTGGCGGAGATGCAGCACTCACTGAGCGGACGCCTTTGACTGGAGAAGAAGGACGATTCAGTGTCGAGTACGTCATCGCACTTGCGGTGTTTGGATACACTTTTTCACTAGCTGCCTTTACGAAAAAAGCCATTTCACCTGAGCTGCGGACATGGATGAAGAGGGTCAACAGAGAATATGATCATACAGTGGAATCCCATCCTGATGCCGTTCCAAAAGGACGCTTTACGATTGTGAAGCTCACATTATCTGACGGCACTACCATCAGCAAGCGGGTCGATATTCCGCGGGGAGCACCGGGACACGCTTTATCGAAAGTAGACATCATGCAAAAGTTAAACAGTGTCACAGACGTCTCACATGCGCAGATGATTGTACAGGCAATTGAAGAGGAAAACGACTCTTCTTATTTGCAGCTACTGGCATGATACGGAAAAGGCCCATCTATAGAGATGAGTTTTTTCAATGGATTCATTTATTATCTGCAAAAGAGTCAATGCCTTCTATGATTGAGCAATGCAGATATTCATGGTCTTTGGCGTAAATCGTATCATCTCGTAAGGAGACCAATTAAGCACCGGGCACTCACCATCTTTCATTTGGTTTGTGTCTAAAAACAGCATATACTGACCGTGATTGACTATGAAGACATAGCCTTCGGGAAGACCTTGTTCTTGAAAAGTACGAGTGGCCTCAATGACAGGTGATTCTTCAATTTCACCTGGCGAACCACCTTCAATCCAAACGCCCAAAATCCCGCCAGTTCCAAACTGTTTGATACACCATTTATAACTCAGGAAGCGTGATATTTAATTCTTTTTCAATATCAGAGACTTCTTTATCAGGTTCGTTTGCCGCTTCAAAAAGAACAGGCTGGTGTATATGTATAACCACTCATTCAGTTTCGGTAAACGAATCTTTACGAATGGTGGTATCTTTAAATGAAATATTCGACTTAGTCACACTGAACGCAAGATCTTGCTTAATGCCCGTTAAAATAACCGAGATCCCTAAAAGTCTTAACGTTTGTGCATAGCTGACCAAATATTGAAAAAGACTGCCGATCCGAAGATCTGACAGTCTGCAAATTAAATGGAGACAGGCATATTTGACATAGAGAAAAATTCCTCATACAAGGCTTGAACGGCTTCTTTTTCTTGAGCCGCTTTGACGCCAAACATCATGCTGACCTCTGAAGATCCTTGATTGATCATTTCAATATTGACTTTAGCTTTTGACAGCACCCTTGCTGCTCTTGCTGTTGTACCAACATTATGACGCATCGCTTCTCCCACGACCATAATGAGGGAGAGATTCCGCTCTAAAGCAACCTCATCTGGATCAAGCACGAGCTTCAGACGGTCTAAAAGCTCTTGTTCAGTATGCTGCTCCTCAAGCTGATCCTGCCTTAAAATAATGGTCATATCATCAATGCCAGAAGGAACGTGCTCGTAAGTAAGCCCATATTCCTCTAACGTTTGCAGCACCTTACGTCCGAAGCCAACTTCTCGGTTCATCAAATACTTCCTAATATAAATGCTGCAAAATCCATTGTCTGAGGCGATCCCAACAACAGGCCCATTCGTATAATCCCGTTGATTGACGATTTTTGTACCTTTGGCTGCTGGGTTATTGGTGTTTTTAATCTGAACAGGAATGCCTGCCCGGAAAGCTGGAATGAGTGCTTCATCATGGAACACCGAAAAACCAGCATAGGACAGTTCTCTCATTTCCCGATATGTCAGCTCAGTGATTTCCTTTGGATCGTGAACGATTGTTGGATTGACGGCGTAGACAGCATCCACATCTGTAAAGTTTTCATACACATCAGCCTGCAGCCCGTTTGCCAAAATGGAGCCTGTAATATCTGATCCGCTTCGAGAAAAGGTGACGATATCACCCGCTACACTATATCCAAAAAAACCAGGGAATATAATGACGCCAGAACGCTCTCTTAATTTGTACAAATGTTCATAGGATTCTGGGAGGACTTGCGCTTGACCAGGCTCATCGCTCACAAATAAACCAGCTTCTTTTGGATTCACATAGTGTGCTTCGACACCTTGATGGCGGAAATAGGCTGTAATCAGCTTTGCATTATTATCTTCACCGCTTGCCTTGATGGCATCAAGATAGCGCTCAGGATGAGACGAATCATCCTGTAATAATGCATCTAGGTTCTGCCGAATGGTGTTAATAATGTCATGACCTAATCCAAGTTCATCAGCTATCGAGGCATATCGTTGGATAACTGCTTCCTGTAAATCATGTGCTTCACCCAAACGTAAATATTGTTCACCGCAGCTAATTAATAGATCGGTAACCTTCGTATCCGTTGAATGCCGTTTTCCTGGTGCGGAAACAACGACTGCTTTTCGAGCTGGATCTGTTGTTACAATATCAAATACCTTTTGCAGCTGCTTGCCAGATGCAAGAGAACTGCCACCAAATTTAACGACCTTCAATGCATACATCTCCTATAGTAAAAATTTTCTCACAAATTGAATAGTTTCTATTATCAACTCTTTCCTTCAAATTATCAAGGTTTTTCTTTATGGGAAGAACAAATGTATTTTTGGAGAGGATAATATAGGCGAATCCTATGAAAAAAGAGCTGGCAGTATGCCAAGCTCTTTCTTATGAAGATGAGGAGGAAGAAAGCTCCTGCTTCATGACTTTGTGATTACGTTTTTCTTTTAAGAAAGATGAGAGGATGAGACCAATCACTGCAATAAGACCAGCAACAAAAAATGACGTATTCATGCCATGTACGGCTGATTTCATCGGATTGGCTAGTTCTGCATTTGTGGCAGAACTGCTCATTATGGAAACAAGCACAGCCGTCCCAATAGAGCCACCCATTTGTCTCATCGTGTTATTCATCGCTGTCCCATGCGGGATGAGATGAGGGGGTAAAGAGTTAATGCCTGCTGTTGTCAGCGGCATCATGATCATCCCAACCCCGATTAAACGAACCGTATAGGCAACCGTAATCAGTGTGATCGATGAATCGAGACTTAGCATCATAAATGGCAAGGTGGTGACGGTTAAAATCGTAAATCCGCCTAATGCCAGTCCTTTTCCGCCGACCTTATCAAAAATCCGTCCGATAAGCGGTGACAGGAAGCCCATAAATAGAGCACCTGGCAATAGGATGAGCCCTGTATCAAGTGCAGACAATCCTCTGACATTCTGCGTATAGAGCGGCAGAATGGTCTCGGTTCCGATCAGTAAAGCAAAGACGAGCATACCAAGGAAGGTCGTTAAGCTAAAGATCGAAAACTTAAATACACCAAATTCAAGCATCGGTCTTTTCAAATTCGACTGACGCAGGATAAAGAAGAACAAGCTCACTGCCCCGACAATTAGCGAAATGAGGACAGTCGCACTCGTCCAGCCATATGTTCCGACACTAGAAAATCCGTACAGTAACCCACCAAATCCGAAGGAAGACAGGATGACAGATAAGACATCAATGCGTGTTTCTCTTTGCTGCGTGACATTTTTCATTAAGAAGAAAGCAAGAATAAGATCAATTATACCGATTGGCAGAACAATATAGAATAAGTACTTCCAAGTAAATGTGTCTATAATCCAGCCGCCAAGTGTTGGCCCAAGCGCTGGTGCGAATGAAATGACAAGTCCGACCATGCCCATGGCCTGGCCGCGTTTTTCTTTCGGGAAAATGGTTAAAAAAATCGTTTGCATGAGCGGCATTAAAATCCCCGCTCCTGCTGCCTGCACGATACGCGCTGCAAGTAACACCGGGAAATTCGTTGCAAATGCCGCAAGAATTGTACCAGCTGTAAAAATACTAAGAGCCGTTAAAACCAAGGTGCGGCTCGAAAATTTTTCAATTAAAAAAGCGGTAATCGGGATGAGAATCCCGTTTGTCAGCATAAAGGCTGTTGTCAGCCATTGCCCTTTGCTGACATCAATATTGAATTCCTCCATGATATGTGGGATCGCTGGAATGAGCAGCGTTTGGTTTAAAATCGCTACGAATGCCCCAACGAGAAAAATCCCAACAATCACAGATCGATTATAGGATGTATGTGTGGTTGATTGGTTCATGTTATCCCTTCTTTATCTATAAAATGATGCTTTTCAGCTGTGACGCGTTTTGAGATAAAAAGCTGTTTTTACCTAAATAATCGAGCAATGAGCTGATTAAAAAGGTTCTCGGTTGGTCCTTTGATAATTCTTGATTGAGCAGCTCAAACGCAGAGAGGAGATGATCTTTTTCTTCTCCATTTGAGAGTGAGTGAAGCTCTTGCTTCATCTTCGTTAAGTACGTGATGACCTGTTTTTCCTCATCATATTCGTCCTGTGGGGAAAACAGATAGGAATCCATCAGCTCATTTGTTAACACAGGTTCAATGGAGCAAGGCTTTGTCGATACACGGTCCATCACACCGATGATCATTTCGGCGGCATTTTCTAATTGGATGTTCTTATGCTCTATGGCCAGCATTAAGATGAATTCTCTCATTAATCCATTGAGGACAATCACGAGATCCCAGACATAAGGAGCAACCGATTCACCATACGTGCTTAAAATAATGTCTCTGTGCCGCTGCATGATAATGGAACGTGTTTCACGCAAATGCTTTTTGACAATGGGTGAATGCTGAAAAAATGCTTCGAAGGACAGCATACTCAAAAATTTATGATTCTCTTTAAACTCCTCAAGCTCAAGCTTAATCTTCTTTGTGAACTTTTCCTTTTTCGATAGCCTCGTCTCTGAATGAATGATGTGAGAAATCTCCCTCATTTTCCGCTGATTATATTTAATCAGTTCTAATAAAAGCTCTTCTTTCGAATCAAACAGTTTATAAATGGACGCTTTTGATACTTTACAGGCATCGGCAATCGACTGCATGGAGACACTCATATAGCCTTTTTGTGAAAACAATTTCTTTGAAACACGCAAAATCTCTTCTTGCTTTTCGTTCATCATTATAAGTCCTTTCCGAATCGGTAAAACCATAGGGTCACAATGGAAACCAAGTAGTCACATTTTTGACATGATAACAAAACCAATCGCTCATTTCAAGAAAACGATCTTAAAAAATGTTTGTAGGTAGGTATTTGATCCTTCCATTTAGGTAGGAGATTGTATGCTGGAACAAAATACTTTTATCGTATGAATAATCCAAACCATCCAAACCATCCAAACCAAGATGACATGCCGCTGATTTCTGTGCTGCAAGCATTGGCTGATCATGTAAGGGTAGAAATTGTCCGCCTAAGAAAAGATGACATCGAGACTGTCTTTACAGGTCTTTTGTCATCCGTTTCATCAGTAGATAAAAAAATGGTAAGCCAGCGGTCTATGAAGAACAGCTGGCTATTTTATGTCCCGTAAATCGACTCATACAGCCGTTTCACAGCCGGCTGAATCTCCTCTGGACGTATGTGAGAAAAGCCAAATACGAGTGGAACAAATCCTTTTTCATGCCTTGGCGATTGGTCATCCAGGGTGAAACGGTCCATACCGTACATTTTCAGCTTTCTTTCTTTGGCACGCAGTAAGATCTCATGCTGCGTACGATCTGAGCGGAACTCTGCGATAAAATGAAGACCTGCATTTTCGCCGATAATCCGCACATTGTCACCGAAGACGGTTTCGAGTTCTCCAATGAGCTGCTTCCGTTTTTCCTCATATAAACCATTCATTCTTTTAATATGCCGCTGGTAAGCGCCGTCTTTAATAAAGTAAAGAAGGGTGTATTGGGTAATAAGATTGGCTGTTTGAATGAAAAAATGCTGTTCTTCCTTATAGCGTCTTAATAGATGCTGCGGCAGCACCATGTAGCTTATCCGCAAGCCGGGCAGCAATGATTTTGAAAAGGTCCCCATATAAATGACTTTGTCATATCGATCAAGGCTTTGCAGAGCTGGTATGCTGTCTGTCCCATACTTAAATTCACTGTCATAATCGTCCTCAATGATATAGCGATCTGGATGATCGGCCGCCCAGTTTAATAGCTGAATTCTTCGAGAAATTGGCATGATCACCCCTGTTGGGAACTGATGAGAAGGGGTAATGATCAAAACATTCGGCTGTTTATTCTGAATGTCGCTCATCCGCACACCTTTTTGGTCAATTCCAATCGTTTCAATTCGGTGATGATTATTTTTCAGCATTTGATAGAGTCGGCGATAGCCAGGGTTTTCTAACCCGTATACTTGATCAGCTGGAAGAATGCTCGATAACGAATGAATGAGTGATTGTGTGCCTGCACTTAAAATAATCTGCTCTGAGTAGCATTTGACGCCTCGTGCAAGTCCGATCATCCGGGTAATTGTTTCCCGTAATTCATAAACACCCTGTGGATGCGGGAGCTCGCTAAAGGATTCTTGGTGAAGGTCGATTGCCTTTTGTTCACATTTCAGCCAACTTTTAAATGGAAAATTTGCTGTATCGACAGAGATGTGTGAAAAGGAATACCAATCGTCTCGTACAATAGGTTCTTCCTTTAAATCCGCAGGAAGGGAGGAGGGTTTCAGCTGATCCGACTCATGAAACGTTTCTAGCGATTCTACGAAAAAGCCTTTGCGTTCCACAGAATATAAATACCCCTCTGCGAGTAATTGCTGATAAGCACCATTGACTGAATTGATACTGACTTTTAATGTATCGGCTAACTCTCGTTTAGAGGGTAATTGATCGTGTGGCTGAAGGTTTCTATTTAAAATTTCGTCTTTGATTTTCGTGTATATTTGGTGATAAATAAATCCGTTTGTCCCTGTTAGATCTAGTTGAATGGTTAGCATAATGTCATTCATCCTCTCTGATACCATTAAAAAAATGATATTGGTACTTTCTATCATACCAAAAAATATTCAGAATAATAAAAAAGATATAAAGGGGATGGATGAGAATGAGTCAAACGACAACAAACCGTTTTTCAACAGAAGAATGGCAGGAGAAAAGAGATCAATACGTTGCAAGAGGCGTCAGTAATGGCAACCGTCATCTTGCAGCGAAAGGGAAGGGAGCCGAGCTTTTCGATATTGATGGGAATCGTTTTATTGATTTTGCAGGCGCCATTGGCACGTTAAATGTAGGACATTCACATCCAAAGGTTGTGGAAGCAGTCAAAGCACAGGCAGACAGTCTGATTCACCCAGGCTTCAATGTGATGATGTATGAATCGTATATCGAATTGGCAGAAAAGCTTTGTCACTTAACACCAGGGGATCATGAAAAGAAAGCCATTTTCTTAAATTCAGGTGCAGAAGCTGTTGAAAATGCTGTGAAGATTGCACGTAAATATACGAAAAGACAGGCTGTTGTGTCCTTCACTAGAGGCTTCCATGGCAGAACGAATATGACCATGAGTATGACGAGCAAGGTCAAGCCTTATAAGTTTGGTTTTGGACCATTCGCATCAGAGGTGTATCAAGCCCCATATCCTTATTACTATCAAAAGCCAGAAGGATTAAGTGATGAAGCTTATGACGAGTACATGATTGATCAATTCAATCAATTCTTTGTGGCGACCGTTGCGCCAGAAACAGTGGCTTGTGTGGTCATGGAACCAGTCCAAGGGGAGGGCGGATTCATTGTGCCATCGAAGCGATTTGTTCAGCACGTCGCTTCATTCTGTCAGCAGCACGGTATTTTATTTGTTGCGGATGAGATTCAAACAGGCTTTGCAAGAACGGGGAAATACTTTGCGATTGAGCACTTTGATGTCGTTCCAGACTTAATCACTGTGTCAAAATCACTTGCAGCTGGCTTACCGCTAAGCGGAGTTGTTGGCAGAAAAGAATTGCTTGATGCAGCAGATCCAGGGGAGCTCGGAGGAACTTATGCAGGCAGTCCGTTAGGCTGTGTGGCAGCACTAGCTGTTCTTGATATTATTGAAACAGAACAATTGAATAAACGATCTGAACACATTGGACAAATCATTGAGGACAAAGCGAATGAATGGAGAACAAAGTACCCATTCATTGGAGAAGTCCGCCGCATAGGGGCAATGGCTGCGATTGAAATTGTCGAAGATCAAACAACGCGTACACCAGATAAGAAAACAGCCGCAGCCATTGCAGCATATGCAAATGAGCACGGGCTGCTCTTATTAACGGCAGGGATTAATGGGAATATTATTCGCTTTTTAACACCACTTGTCATCACAGATGAGCTGCTACATGAAGGACTAGGTATCATCCAAGACGCCTTCACAGCACGCTAAACAACAAAGGGGGATGGTTGTATGCAAAAACAACAAATGGCAAAAAACATGTCGCAGTCAGACGTACTGTTTTTATCGATTGGTGCAATGCTCGGCTGGGGCTGGGTTGTACTTTCTGGAGATTGGATTTTAACAGCTGGATTTTTAGGCAGCGTGATTGCCTTTGTGATAGGGGGCATTCTCGTCATCTTTATTGGACTCACATATGCCGAGCTTTCGTCTGCGATTCCTGAGACAGGAGGGGGACTCGTCTTTGTCCAGCGGGCATTTGGGATAAAATCGGCTTTTGTCTCGGCATGGGGCGTTTTGTTTGGGTATGTGTCCGTTATTACATTTGAAGCTGTCGCGCTACCGACTGTCATTGATTATGTCATTCCAACACAGCACGTTGGTTTCCTATGGAATATAGGGGGCTGGGACGTTTATTTCACTTGGGTGTTAATTGGATCTGGCGGTGCATTATTTTTAACTGCACTGAATTACATTGGTGCAAAGCCAGCTGCTATTTTTCAATCCGTATTTACAGTAGCGATTATCCTAACAGGACTTCTACTGTTAGGCGGTGCGACGTTTAACGGAGACTTATCAAACCTTGAGCCGATGTTCCAAGGCGGGGTTGGTGGTCTCATGGCAGTCTTAGTCATGATACCGTTTCTATTTGTCGGTTTTGATGTCATCCCTCAAGTGGCGGCGGAAATCAATGCACCGAAGAAAATCATCGGAAGAATTCTGATTATATCCATTGTGAGTGCAGTTGTTTTCTATTTACTCATTGTCTTTGGAGTTGCAGCGAGCATGTCAAAGGGACAGCTTGAAGCCTCATCACTTGCAACTGCAGATGCAATGGTGCATCTTCTCGGCCATCAGGCATTCGGTACTGTACTCGTGATTGGCGGAGTAGCAGGAATTGTGACGAGCTGGAATGCTTTTATCATTGGTGCAAGCCGAATCCTGTACGCAATGGCGGAAAGAGGCATGATTTCAAAATGGTTTGCGTATATTCATCCAAAGTATAAAACACCGACAAATGCGATTTTGTTTCTTGGCGGATTGGCTTTTTTCGCACCGTTATTAGGTCGCCCTGCCCTTGTATGGATTGTTAATGCAGGTGGTGTGGGAATCATTGTCGGGTATTTAATAGTGTCCATCGCCTTTATGAAACTTCGTAAAACAGAACCAGAGCTTGATCGTCCATACCGCATTAAATACTGGCGGACAACAGGAGTATTTGCCATTGGACTTAGTCTCCTTTTTCTTTCATTTTATTTTCCAGGCATGCCGGCCTCTCTGTCATGGCCAGCTGAATGGATATTGCTTTTAGGTTGGGCACTCATTGGGTATATACTATATGTAATGAATTCAAGAACGAAGGAGAAGTAGAGCATGACAAACGAACTAAAAGTGTATAATCCTGCAACAGGAGAAGAAATTGCCTCGGTTGCTCAGCATACAAAAGAACAGATTGAAGATGCGATCACCCGCTCACACAAAGCATTCAAAACATGGGCAAAGACGTCTGCACATGAACGTGCGAATATCATTCGTAAGTGGTTTGATCTGGTCATTGAACATAGAGACAGACTAGCAAAGGTCATTACTGAAGAAAATGGAAAGCCGTATCAAGAAGCAATAGGGGAAATCGTCTACGCTGCTGGGTATATTGAATGGTACGCAGAGGAAGCAAAGCGCATTTACGGCCGAACCATTCCGTCTCATACGACAAATAAACGTCTTTTCGTCACAAAACAACCAGTTGGCCCAGTTGCTGCAATTACACCGTGGAATTTCCCCGCGGCAATGATTACAAGAAAGGCTGCACCAGCTCTTGCGGCAGGCTGTACGTTTATTGTGAAACCGGCTGAGGATACGCCACTGACAGCCATTGAACTAGTGAAATTAGGTCATGAAGCTGGGATTCCAGAGGATGCCTTGCAATGGGTAGTCGGTGATGGAAAAGAAGTTGGTGAAATCTTCACAGATAGTCCGTTGATTCGCAAAATGACGTTTACAGGCTCAACGCCAGTCGGAAAGCATCTCATCAAAAATAGTGCCAGCACAGTCAAACACGTATCGATGGAGCTTGGCGGTCATGCTCCGTTGATCGTAGACAAGGATGCGAACCTTGAACTGGCTGTGAAACAGGCAGTGGCATCTAAGTTCCGTAATGCAGGACAGACCTGTGTCTGTGCCAACCGCATCATTGTGCATGAAGAAATTCATGAAGCGTTTGCTCAAGCGTTCAGCAAAGAAGTAGAAAAGCTGAAAGTGGGAAATGGTTTTGAACAAGGCACTTCCATAGGACCAATTATCAATAAGCGCGGCTTTGATAAGATTGTCGATCAAATTCAAGATGCGGTCGATAAAGGGGCGAAGGTACTTGTTGGTGGAGATACACATTACGACGATGAGAAGTCCTATTATTTTGTACAGCCAACGGTTCTCACACACGTCAATCCTTCTATGAACATCATGCATGAAGAGACCTTTGGTCCAGTGGCACCGATTACGACGTTTCAAGCGTTAGACGAGGCGATTGAATTAGCCAACGATACACCTTTTGGACTTGCAGCTTATTTCTTTACAGATAATTACCGGAATGGACTTTACATCTCAGAGAATCTTGATTACGGTATTATTGGCTGGAATGATGGGGGTCCATCGGCTGTTCAAGCACCTTTTGGCGGTATGAAGGAGAGTGGCATTGGTCGTGAAGGCGGTATCGAAGGCATCGAGCCATATTTAGAAACAAAATATGTATCCATTGGTTTAGATGGATAATGAATGATTTTAGACTGACCGAGAAACCTCGGCAGTCTTTTTTTGTGTTAGACAGTTGGAGGGAATAGTTGATCCACTGTTTCTTTCGTTTCCTTGAGGATTTCGTGGATGTCATTCTGCAGATGCTTGATTCATACTGCTGAATAAGAGCAGTTCAACTGGCTCCAACGATAAAATTAAAGACTTCTGTACAGTCGTCATGAGATGGGATGGGGTAACGAAAGTTCTAGGGGCATCGTACATGTTCATAATGACAGCTTTTTTGTCCTGGAGCAGATTCTCAATCCCTTGTTCCTTGGTCTGATAAGCAAATCCCTCCGAAAAGGACGCACTCTACATAGCCCTTTAACATGGAAATCGGAAGAATAAATGTTGGACATCCGCTTTTTGAATGAGTTTCTGTCCTGTTTGAATGGCAATCGGCACATTACCGCTTTTGATCGCTGCCTTTTCCGCAATGGAGAGCTGCAGTTGAGCAAATATGATTAGTAGTTGGTTATGTGTCTCATTATGGCATGCACCTGTATCCTATTAAATCCTATGTTGGAAATGGTAGGTTGTTAAAATAAAAAGCGATCGTCAGAAAACGATCGCTTCAGCGTGTAGACAAACCTTCTCTTTCGGTGTTAGTCCTGGCAGATTTTATTTCTTTCTGAAAGCAAGTCCAAGTGCAATGAGTGCCACGACTAGAGATGCAATGGACAGGCCAAGGGCAAGTGGTGAGGGAGAAGTAGTGTCTGTTTCAGATGCCTTTTCTTCTTTTGGTTTTTCTTGACCGTGTGAATCCGTTACGGTATTAGAAGCGACGATGTTTGTGATCGAATGCGGTTTATCAGTATCTTTATCGCCAGTCCATTCAACGACCGTTCCATCTTTATAATATTGATAAGCATCCCATGCTGCTTCGCTTGCTTTTTCAGGGTTTTTCGCTACAAAAACGAATTGTTGGAACTGTCCAGCTAGCACACCATCACCTGTTGCTTCCCAAGTGACTCTTGTGACTTTGCCATTTTTCTCTTCAGTTGTTGTTTTCCAGCCAGGTACTGGCTCGTATTGTTGGAATTCTACGCCTTTAGGCATTGTGACGACAACCTTTGTGGTCGGGCTGTCACTCTCAGAAGGTACTTTTAACGTATAGGTTTCCCAAGCGTTTGTTGCAGACGTATTAGGCTTGACTGTTACGTGTGCACTCACAGGAATCGCCAGTAAGAATGAAGCGAGAAGCATTGGTAATAAAGCTTTAACGTATTTTTTCATAAATATGATCTCCTTTTAGTTTCTTCTAATAAAAGTAGTGTTGATGTTTTCAAAAGAACCAGTTAATGCATGGATTTCAATCTTCCAAGTTCCTTTTTCATTTAATAAGAGATTTTCAGCAGAGAAGTGTCCATTTTTTAATTGTTTCAGCTGAAATTCGCTCGGTGTCTCTTCACCGAATAAGGCGACTTTATGGATCTTGGCTGTCACAGATTGAATGTCAGTGATTGTTTGCCCATTCCCCTTCGTAAATCCCACTTCGAACGTATTTTTCCCAGGGGCATTCGGGGTAATGCTCAAGGACACAATGTCACGATGCTCGACCTGATTTGCTCCAAAGAATGGTTCTGGTGCAGGGGGGGGAGGGCTCGGAATATTGGTGAATACAGCCGTTAATAACAAAATAGCGATCCCAATGATCCATTCTACCCGTAAGGAAACGTTTCGATTGTGTTTCTTTTCCCATCTTAGCATCAAATAATGGACAAGCCCAAGGAGGCCCATGATGATAAATAAACCAATCTTGATTAAAAGCGTCCGTCCGTACACTGTTTGGAAAAGAGCATCAAACGATTGCAAAATAAAGATCGCATTCACAAAGCCTGAAAACATTATTAGCCCAACAGAGAGCAACGCCCACGGATGGAAGGCTGTTAGTGTCTTGCGTAAGAGCGGCTGATCTTCATTTGGCAGCTTCTTGAGCAAAAGCAGAACAATGGAGGTTAAACCCCCGACCCAAATGGATGCAGAGACGAGATGGATGAAATCAAGTGACGTTGTCAGTATTTTATTATCTGTTGCTGCTGGGTGACCGATCTGTGCTTTCAGCCAAAGGAGCACAGTGAAAATGAGCAGCGGAAACATCCATACCCGAAAAGAAGTGAAGTTCCTTTTTTTCATCGCCACAATGGTCCAGATGGTGAGAACAACAAACGATGCCATGAGCATCATCCACAAACTACCACCAGAAGTAGACAAAATGGTTTCTTTTAAAAGCGATGGTTCAAACGCCTTCCAATACGACACGTTTGCCGCTGATTTTGTTTGAATCGGCAGCTGGAGCACGAGTGCTCCGCCCATCATGATGAGTGAGAGTGTTAACAGCCACTTCATTCGTTTGGCTAATGCGGTTTTAATGGCTGCCTGAAACCAAAACAGTCCAAATAAAATAGTCCCCAAAAATAAGCTAAACGACGTATAGAGAAAGGCTTTGTCAATGGTCGAAGCCATATTAATGGATTCATTCGATTGACCTTGATCTAATTGGTCAAATCCTCCATCCGCTTTTCCAATACTAAATGGGATCATGCCAGAGACAGAGTGTCCATCCGCTGATACCGCATTCCACTGAATGGTGTAAATCCCTTTTGGTAAATCCTTTTTTAAAGCAGCTTCCATGATCTTTTGATCCTTAATGACCGTATCTCCCTTATCCACACGATCACCTTTTGCATTTAGCACCTTAATAGCATGAAAGCCGCTTTCAATTCCTTCACTAAATGTGATAGAGACTGAAGGAGGCTGCTTGTCGAGCTCTTCATTTGCCGCTGGATTTGAGCTCACCACATATGCATGAGCAAATGCTTCCTTCGGCATGAAAAAAGCGAACATCACGACAAGAATCAGCAGCCAGTTGCGATATTTCAACAATGTCAATAACCGCCTTTCTACCTATGAAAACGTCTCATGTATCAGAAAGAAAGCGGAAGTAAACTGTGAGTCACAGAAGAAACCGCTCTTCCTATTGTGCCGCCCACTTTAAAAGGTAAACGAAACAAACAGCAAGATGGTTCACTTTTTCTGTGTCATGTCTGCGCAGACGTTTCTTGAATAAATAGCTTTGATCAATATAAGCCTATTCGATTTAAGAAGAGAAAACAAGAAGCGACCATTTGAAAGTTGTGAAATTCCAATGAATTTTCTATCAAAACTACGTCAGATCAGCCTTTTTACCTGTTATTTCCTGTTTTATATCAGAGAATTCATTCATTTTTAAATTTTGTCACACACTAAGTGACAAAGTGACATTTAGTTTTAATAGAAGGGAAAGTGAAAGCGTTTTACGATAGGTATAAGGGCTTCACCAACACTTGTTCTTATATCTTTTGACCTATAAAGCCCTGAATAAAGGGAGAGAAGAAAGGGGTTTTCACAGATGCAGGAAAAAAGAGGATTCCGCGTGAAAGTACAGCGCTTTGGAAGCTATTTAAGCGGCATGATTATGCCGAATATTGGAGCATTTATCGCTTGGGGGCTTATTACAGCTTTGTTCATTCCAAGTGGTTATGTTCCAAATGAACAATTAAATACACTCGTTGAACCAATGATCAACTACTTACTGCCGCTATTAATCGGATATACAGGCGGTAAACTCGTCTATGACCATCGAGGCGGGGTCCTTGGTGCAACCGCTACGCTTGGGGTCATTGTTGGTTCTGATATTCCAATGTTTTTAGGTGCCATGATTATGGGACCACTTGGCGGTTATCTCATTAAGAAAGTAGACCAGCTATTCAAAGATCGAATCAGATCAGGTTTTGAAATGCTTATTAATAACTTCACGGCAGGTATCCTCGGTGCCATTCTTGTTGTCATTGATTTCTACGCAATCGGCCCAGTGGTACTTGGCCTTAATAAAGTCCTTGCCGCAGGTGTAGATATCATTGTCAATGCACATTTACTTCCGCTGGCCAGTATCTTCATTGAACCTGCGAAAGTATTGTTCTTAAACAATGCCATTAACCAAGGTATTTTAGGCCCTTTAGGGGTGGAGCAAGCAGCCAAAACGGGTCAGTCTGTTCTGTTCTTGCTTGAAACAAACCCAGGACCAGGTTTAGGTGTTCTTCTTGCGTGCGTATATGTTCTTTGGAAGAGGGAATACGAAGCAATCTGCACCTGGTGCAATTGTCATTCAGTTCTTAGGGGGAATCCATGAAATTTACTTCCCGTACATCTTAATGAAGCCAAAACTCATTTTGGCTGTCATTGCAGGTGGAGCAAGTGGTGTTCTGACTTTCACTTTATTAAATGCAGGATTAAAGGCTGTCCCATCACCAGGAAGTATTATCGCGCTCATGCTAATGTCACCAAAAGGCGGCCACCTTGCCGTTCTAGCAGGTGTTGCGGTGGCAGCGGTCGTATCGTTCCTTGTCGCTTCTGTCATTTTGAAAGCGTCCAAAGCAACTGATGAGGACTTAACGGCAGCAACAGAAAAGATGCAAGACATAAAAGGGAAGAAAAGTCCAGCAGCAGCTCTAACAGCACAAAAAGAAGATGCGGAAGCGAACGAGCAAGCAGCATTTCCAAGTGATGTCAATCCAGATGACGTGAACAAAATCATCTTTGCCTGTGATGCAGGAATGGGCTCAAGTGCGATGGGCGCTTCCATCTTAAAGAACAAAGTCAAAAAGGCAGAGCTTGATATTGATGTGACAAACACATCCATCAGCAACATCCCAAATGATGCCGATGTGGTCTTTACCCATAAAGATTTAACAGACAGGGCCAAGGCAAAACTGCCGGGAGTTGTGCATATCTCAGTTGACAATTTCTTAAACAGCCCGAAATACGATGAGCTGATTAAGAAATTAAAAAAATAACATGACAAAACGGGTTGAGTTCAACTTTTCCTGATTTTCCATTCTAAAGAAGGTGTGTGATCATTCATGAAACAAGTACTTTCAAAAGACAATGTTTTTCTGAACGAACAAGCAGGTTCTAAAGAAGAAGCCATTAAAAAAGCAGGAGAAGTCCTAGTGGCGAACGGCTATGTCACGAGCGATTATGTTGACAAAATGTTTGAAAGAGAGAAAATCTCATCTACATTTATGGGCAACGGGATTGCGATTCCTCATGGGACAGAAGATGCCAAAGCAGCTGTCCTGCATTCAGGAATTTCAATCATCCAAATCCCAGATGGCGTTGAATATGGAGAAGGAAATATCGCCAAAGTCGTATTTGGAATCGCTGGGAAAAACAATGAGCATCTTGATATTCTTTCTCAAATTGCGATTGTCTGTTCAGAAGAAGAACATGTAGAACGCATCATTCATACAAAGGATCAGGATGAACTGATCGCCATCTTTAATGAGGTGAACTAACATGAAGGCACTTCATTTTGGAGCAGGGAATATTGGCAGAGGGTTTATCGGATCTTTATTAAAGACATCAGGCTTTGAGCTTGTATTTACGGATGTAAATGAAGCGGTCATCAATGAGCTGAATGAAAGAGGAGAATACACGGTTGAACTCGCAGCACCGGGGCAGAAGCAGGAAGTGGTAGGTCCTGTGTCAGCGATCAATTCGGCACAAAACCCAGCGGCATTAACAGAGGCTGTTGTCACAGCCAATTTGATTACGACAGCCGTTGGACCAGACGTATTGAAGATCATTGCCTCATCTATTGCTAAAGGGTTAAAACAAAAAAAGTCTGACCATATCATCAACATTGTTGCCTGTGAAAACATGATTGGGGGCAGCTCTCATTTAAAAGAAGCCGTTTTTTCTCATTTGACATCAGATGAACAAGAAGCGATATCACAAACAGTTGGCTTTCCAAACGCTGCGGTTGACCGCATTGTTCCGATTCAGCACCATGAGGACAATCTCAAAGTGTCAGTTGAGCCATTTTTTGAGTGGGTCATTGATGAGACGGGCTTTATTGGAGATGTTCCTCAGATTGACGGAGCGACATTTGTAAAAATTTGACGCCATATATTGAAAGGAAGCTCTTCACTGTCAACACAGGACATGCCCTAGCGGCATACGTCGGTTATCAGCAGGGCATTCAGACGATCAAAGAAGCTGTCGACACACCAGAGATACGTCAAGTTGTCGAAGGTGCCCTTCACGAAACGGGCAGCTATTTAATTGACACATATGGCTTTCAAAAAGAACGATTTGAAAATGCCTTTATTTCCGATGAAGTGACTCGTGTCGCACGTTCCCCCCTCAGAAAGCTGGGGGCAGATGACCGCTTGATCGGTCCAGCGAAGAAAATCAAACAGCCAGTTTATTTAATCAAAGGCATTGCCGCAGCTTTGGCTTACGATTTTGCAGAAGACGAAGAAGCTGTTCGCATGCAAGCACTAAGGAAAGAAAAGGGCATTGAAGGTGTGCTGCAAGAGATATGTGGACTTACGCCAAAAGAAGATCTCTATCAAGCCATTCTGAAAGAAACAGCCCTATAATCGAAAAATCCCTTTCCATTTATGTGTAACCGGTTTTTTCTATGACTTTTTTAATACTTTCCCTCGCTTGACGATATATGAAGTAAGGGGGAATCTGAATATGAAAAAGAAAGCGTTCGTTTCAAGAAGTGTCTTTTTTCAATTAATGTCTGCCATCATCGTGATTACGATTTTAACAGGCGGACTTGTTGGAACAACAGGTTATTTGTTAGCGGAAAATATACTAATTGATGCAGGGAAAGCAGATTTAAAACACATCGTCAACGGAGCAATGGCCACACTTGAACAATTAAATGACCGTGTGGAGAAAAAAGAACTGACACTGGAACAGGCGCAGGAACAAGCCCGTATTTACTTGAGTGGGCCTAAAAATGACAAAGGGGAAGGATACCAATTTCAAAAATCAGATTTTATCTATAAAAATAAAGGCTATCTTGTCGCATATGGAGCGGATTATTCATCACAAGTACATCCTGTCAATGACATTGGCTCTATCCCAGATAACACGACCAACCGTCAAAAAATGGTCGCTGGCGCCACAGCAAAGGGCGAGGATGCACACTATGTCACCTACATGGATAAAGACAATGCGACTGGGGAAGAAAAGCAAAAGATGGCCTACATGAGCCAGTTCACGCCATGGAATTGGAGTGTAGGGATTGCAGTATTCGAGGATGAATTTTATAAAGAACTAGAACAGATGAAGCTATATATTATCCTGATTACAGCGGGTGTCGCTTTCCTTAGCCTTGGAGTCTTTTATTTGGGCGCTCGAAGAAAAATCAGACTGCTCAAGCAAGTCACTGCTGCTTCAAAAGAAATTGCGGCTGGTAATATTGAACGTACGAGCTTAAAAGAAACAACGGATGAAATCGGACAGATGGCACAAGGCTTTAACCATATGTCTGGAGAACTCAGAGCACTTGTGAGAGGTTTACAGGAAACGAGCAGTCAACTCGTCGAATCAGCGACAGATTTATCTGCGATATCTGAAGAAACATCAGCCAGCAGTGAAGAAATTGGCCGAGCGATTGGCGATATATCGACTGGTACGCTTCATCAGGCATCAGACCTTGAGGTGGCCAATCAACAAATGACCCAGTTCAATCAATCCATTGAAAACGTCAAAGAGCAAAGCGATCAAATTAAACGAATTTCTGACCAGTCGAATCAATCATCACAGCAGGGCCAGAAAATTGTTCAGAAATTAAAACAATCAAACGAACAATCGATTCAGGCGTCTCAAGGAATTAGAACTGGGATCGAGCAGTTAAGTACAAAAGTTCAGGATATCTCTCAAATCACAGACACGATTGAAAGCATTTCAAATGAGACCAATTTACTTGCACTGAACGCAAGTATTGAAGCGGCACGCGCAGGAGAGCACGGCAAAGGCTTCTCCGTTGTGGCGAGTGAAGTACGTAATTTAGCTGAACAAACAAAGCAATCAGCGGTCCAAATTCAGCAAATGATTCAAGGCATTAAAGAAGAAACGACGGCAACAGCCGGCATGATGTCTAAAACAATGGAACGTTTCACCGAGTTAGATGAAGCGGTACAAGCAACAGAACATGAATTCAGTACCATCTCTATGTCAATTTCACAAACCATTGTCGAAACAAATGCGATGACAAAAGAGCTCAATACATTGCTGGAACAAAACGATCTCATCACAAAAGCGATGCATGGTGCAGCACATATTTCTCAAGAAAATGCCGCCGCCATCGAAGAAATCACAGCATCTACAGACGAACAAGTCACCGCCATCTCCAATGTGGCGAAGGCAGCAGAAAGGCTCAATGAGCTAAGCATGCGATTGAACCAGGATATTGCACGTTATCGTCTATAAATCATTACAGGACTGGATTATGATGCAGTCCTGTTTTTCTTAAGGAGCCTTCTTAATAATGAGAAGAGTTATGACAGAAGAGATTATGGAAATCACAGTGTAGCATACTACCCAAAATAAAAAGGAAAGGTTTCCTTCTGCTAAAGTAAATAAACACACCAAACTTAATAAGAGACAAACATGAGGAGAAACCCAGATGTTTCTAAAAATACGTGTTCCTAATACCCCTATTAGAATGGACAATATGGGCAAAACACAAACAATTAATAAAACAATAGATCCCACTAGGTCATCCCCCTTATTACTGAATTAATTCAAGTCGTCCCGTTTCTCAATCTTTTTTTGATTGAATATCAATAGATTTTGCTAATTTTCCTTTTTTAATGTTATATAGATCTACACGTCCTATCACATTTTGTTCCTTTTGAGTATGGTATTTAAAAAACGCATACATGTTATCTTTAGAGAATTGAATGTTTTGGAGATATTGTTCTTCTTTTGTTTCTTTCATATCAAAAGCTTTTATTAAGTTAAAATTTTTATCATAGATTAATACTTTACCTTCAGAGGATGGAATAGCAATATTACCATTGTGAAGGACTTCAATTTGTGTTGGCATCAATATGGGGTATTCTAATGGATTTCAAAAGTGGCTCATTCCTATGTTTCCGCCGTGCCCTTTAGAAGAAATCACATCCCAAGAGAATTGTTATATTCATGAGATAAATGGAGACCTATGCTTGTCTAAGTGTCAAAATTTAACATTTTATCAAGGAATAAAAAGTTAGGAGATGAATGTGTGATGACGAAAGGAATATATGAGCTTATTAGTGAAGAACAATTGCAAAAGTATGCCGAACTTGCGGTGCGAATTGGTGTAAATGTGCAAAAAAATCAATTAGTGGTTATTCATAGTGACATAAAAAACGCAACTTTTGCACGTCTTATCCAAACTGCAGCCTATGAAGCGGGGGCTTCAAATGTGGTGATGGACTGGACAGACGAACAGTCTACCCAAGCATTTTATATACATGCCACAGATGGTGCCATCGATCAATTTCCCGACTGGCAACATGCCCGTTATAAGGAGTGGGACGATGCGGGCGCTGCTTACATCCATATTATTTCTGAAAACTTCAATATCTTTAAGAATGTTTCCCCAGAAAGGATTAGTCGCTTTCAAAAGGCTTTCCGCACCAAGTTGGAGGATCATGATGCAATGATTAGGTCCCACAAGGTACGCTGGTGTCTTCTAGCTGTCCCGTCCTTCGCATGGGCCACGAAAGTATTTCCTCATGTAAGTAAAGAAGAAGCTGTGCAATTGTTATGGCAAGCTATCTTAAGTGGTGCGCGGGCAGTTGGAACAAATCCTATCAAAGACTGGGAAAAACATGACCGAGCCTTCGAGTCCCGGAAAACGTTTCTAAACGATCACCAGTTTGCGGCACTGTATTTTACCAATAGCCGGGGAACAGATCTCGTCGTCGGCATGCCAAAGAATCATGTCTTTATCGGCGGAGGGGTCACAGATAAAAAGGGAATTTCATTTTTTCCGAACATTCCCACAGAGGAAATATTCTCTGCCCCCCATAGAAATAAGGTGAATGGAAAACTCGTAGCTACGAAACCGCTTGTCTATGGGGGAAGGGTTATCTATGATGTTTCCCTCATTTTTCAAAATGGACGGATTAAGGACTATGATGCAGCCACTGGACAGGATGCGCTCCAACATCTCATCGAAACAGACGAAGGTTCCCATTATCTAGGGGAAATTGCGTTGGTCTCTAACCATTCTCCACTTGCTCAGGCGGATATGCTTTTTTACAACACATTGTTTGATGAAAATACAGCTTGCCATATTGGCATCGGCAACGCTTCTCCTTCCAACCTACAATATGGCAGCAACCTATCTGGGGAAGCGTTGAAGGAAGCAGGACTGAATACGTCCCTCTTGTTAGTCAATGTTGCCTTTGGTACCGAAGATATGAAGGTGATAGGGATGAAAGAAGACGGAACGGAAGTTTTATTATTAAAAGATGGTGATTTCCAATTCTAATAATCTCAATTCCTTTATATATCGTGGGCTTAACTAAGGTAAGGAAAAGTATAGATGGTCAAACCCGTACCAATAAATTGTTCCTAAATAAGCAAAATAAAAGCAACCTTTCCTGATTAATTGGAAGGGTTGGTTTATCTTTATTTATGGAATCCAGGAATGAAGACCTCTGCCAAGCTTGGAAGCATGAATCTTTCTTCTTAAATAAATCCTAGTCGTGTCTAGCTTCTTGTGCCCAAGAGCACTTGAAATTTTGTAAACGTCAATTCCTTGATCACCAGAGATAATTGCATAACCATGCCGTAAAGTATGTGGTGTTACACTCATTGGTATCAATGCAACTTTGTTGGCAACTAAATTAAGCAAAAGTCCTATGTTACTGTCACAAGGTAGAGTCCAAACCCCTACCTTGTCTTTAATTGTTGGAAGAGAAAAATGATCATTGAGAATTTCACCAAAATGAAGCATTATTCAGTTGCTGCCAAGAATCAAAAAGGAAACGGCTTTGAATTAGTACTGAAAAAGGATCAGCATTTAAGTCAGGAAGATGTTAAAAGGTTGCTTCAGCATCTTGGAAACAGAACTAATCTTCAATTTGAGAAAAAGCTGAAGAAAGAAGAGCCGCAAAAACGTTTTGTCTTTAGGTCTTTTACTAAGCTTTACTCAAGTGGACACTCACACAGCGGATGCAAAGACAGTCAAGTACAAAACCTGTAAAGCGCTTAACAAGGTTTATAAAGGCGGCGTAGCGAAAAGCAAAAACACGAAAAACAAAGTACAAGCCATATGCATCAAAAGCAAATTACCTAAAAAAATAAACACCTTGATCGTGATAAAGACGGCATCGCTTGTGAACGCTAGGAATATGTGACAAGACCTGTAACAGGGTCTTTTTTCTATGGGATCAAACTCGTCCCTTTGTTCCATCTTCATCTTTATATTAAAATAAAGGTAGATTCAAAAAATGATACAAAGTGGGGTACTCAATTTGTCAACACAAGCTGATAAGAAAGACATCCGATTGATTGCCATTGATATGGATGGCACGCTATTAAACAGTGAACACGTCATTCCGGATGAAAATAAACAAGCCATTAAAGAAGCAGAGGCAAAAGGCGTCCATGTGGTCATTAGCACAGGACGTACGCTGATGACATGCCGAGAGCTTGTGGAGCCGCTCAAACTCTCTTCCTATCTTATTACAGCAAACGGCAGTGAAATCTGGGATTCATCGTTTCAGCTCATTGAACGAGAACTGCTGCACCCCGATCATGTCCAAATGATGTGGGAATTTAAAAATAGGTACGAAACCGATTACTGGGCTTCCACTGTGGATAAGGTGTGGAGTGGGGAATTCCCAGAACGTATTCATGACCATGAATGGTTGAAATTTGGCTTTGATATTCATGATGATGACATTCGTGAGGAAGTGCTGAATACACTGAAAACAAATGAGCATCTAGAGATTACGAATTCAAGTCCGACCAATATCGAAGTCAATGCGGCAGGCATTAACAAAGCTGCGGCTCTTGCAAAAGTAGCAGAACGCATTGGCTGTACGATGGACAACGTCATGTCACTTGGCGATAGCCTAAATGATATGGCCATGATTCAAGAAGCAGGATTAGGCATTGCGATGGGAAATGCACAAGAAGTCGTGAAAGAAGCTGCTGATTGGATTACCGCTCCTAATACAGAACACGGTGTAGCAAAAGCCATACAACATTGGGTGCTATCTCAATAAAGAAGGAATGATGAACTGGGTACATGGGGACCAGTTATTTTTTCATGATCTCGCTTGCGATCTATGTGGACTGCACATCCAACTTAGAAATGAACATGGCTGAGGCTGGGTCTGTTTATGAAAAAGCTTTGATCAGCAGCTTTTAGATAATGATGTCTTTCATAAAACATCATCATACCTATTGGAAAAGCGAGAGGACATCACCTCTCGCTTCTTTTCTTTCTCCTAGTTCTATTGTTATGTTTTCTGACAATTTTTTTAATGTCAAGTGTATCAAAAGTTGGTATAATCAATATAAGTCCGAATATTCGGACTTATTATTCCGTTTTTCGGAACAACGAGGGGGGATTCTATGTATCAAGTGGATATCAACTGTGATTTGGGAGAAAGCTTTGGTCAATACACAATCGGTGCAGATGAACAAATTCTTGAATTTGTAACTTCTGCCAACATTGCTTGCGGTTTTCATGCAGGAGATCCAACGGTGATGAGAAAGACAGTCAGAATGGCGCTGGATAAAGGGGTTCAAATTGGTGCACATCCAGGTCTCCAAGATTTAGTCGGCTTTGGAAGACGTCCTATGGCCATCTCGGCAGAGGAAGCCTATGATCTCGTCATCTATCAAATTGGTGCTCTGTCAGCCTTTCTAAAAGCAGAAGGCGGCACGATACAGCATGTCAAACCACACGGCGCCCTGTACAACATGGCGGCTAAAAATACTGAATTATCCGAATCAATTGCAAAGGCTGTATATGATGTCGATCCAAACCTTGTGTTATTTGGGTTATCAGGCAGTGAACTCGCGTTAGCAGGTGAAAGAATAGGTCTTCAAGTGGCGCATGAAGTCTTTTCTGATCGGACGTATCAAACAGATGGAACACTGACGTCCCGCCGCGAGCCACATGCACTCATTGAAGAGGATGAAATGGTGGTAGAGCAGGTCGTTCGTATGGTTAGAGAAGGAAAGGTTCGTACAGTTCAAGGGGAAGATATTTATCTCAAAGCACATACGGTTTGCATCCACGGAGACGGCAGCCATGCGCTTCAATTTGCAAAAACCATTACAGCGAAGCTAAAAGAAGCCAATATTCATCTCAAAGCCTTTCAATAAAAATCGTCATCAAAGGGGGAAACAGCATGAAAACAGAGGAAGTCAAGAACATGAAGGCACCAAAGGGGAACCGATCCATGTTGATGGGGGCAGCCTTTTTAATGGCTACGTCAGCCATCGGACCGGGATTTTTAACACAAACGACCGTGTTCACACAGCAGCTTGCAGCTAGCTTTGGGTTTGTTATTTTGATCTCCATTTTGTTAGATATTTTTGCACAAACGAATGTATGGCGCATCATTGCCGTCTCAGAAAAACGAGGACAGGATATTGCAAATATGGTTTTTCCGGGTCTTGGTTATGTGTTAGCCTTTTTGATTGTCATTGGAGGACTTGCCTTTAATATCGGAAATATCGCTGGTGCTGGTCTCGGTTTTCAGGTGATTTTCGGCGTCGATCCAAGAATAGGGGCCGGGGTCAGTGCAGTGATTGCCATTCTTATTTTTGTCATCAAAGAGGCTGGAAAAGCGATGGATCGATTCACACAGGTGGCCGGCTTTGTGATGATTGGGCTTATGCTGTATGTGGCCATTTCAACTGCTCCACCAGTTGGAGAAGCGGCAGTGAGAACATTCGTTCCAGAGAAAATTGATATTTTATCGATTGTGACTCTTGTGGGCGGAACGGTTGGCGGCTATATCGTCTTTGCTGGTGGTCATCGTTTGCTGGATGCTGGAATCAAAGGGAAGGAGGCACTTCCACAAGTCACGAAAAGCTCCATTTTCGGTATCTTAATTACATCTGTGATGCGTGTCGCTTTATTTTTAGCGGTTCTAGGGGTTGTCTCAAAAGGCTTACAGATTGATCCATCGAATCCACCTGCTTCTGTATTTCAGCTAGCTTCAGGAAATATTGGATTTAAGATGTTCGGATTGATTATGTGGGCTGCGGCGATTACTTCTGTCATTGGAGCGGCATACACATCTGTCTCCTTCTTTAAAACCTTCTCGCCAAAAATTGAGCAAAATCAACGCGGCATTATCATCGGTTTTATTGCTCTCTCGACTATTTGTTTTATGACCATCGGAAGACCTGTGAACGTATTGATATTGGTTGGAGCGATTAATGCATTGATTTTGCCGCTTGCACTTGGAACATTGCTGGTCGCAGCCTATAAAAAAGAGATTGTTGGTGATTATCGTCATCCATTCTTTTTGACAGCGTCAGGGGCGTTTGTTGTCGTCATCATGGCCGTTATGAGCGGATATACCATTTTAAATGAAATCCCGAAACTATGGAGTTGATTCAGATGAATGCATATCAAGCATGTGAGCCAGCACAGATCAGGGAATTGATCCGAAAAAAGGAGATCACAGGACCAACGGCTGCTTATGCTGAAGGATTTGCTCAAGCCAATTTAATGATTGTCAAAAAAGAACTTGCCTTCGATTTTCTTTTATTTTGTCAGCGTAATCCGGTTTCATGCCCCTTGCTTGATGTACTGGAGCCAGGTGATCCAGTGCCAAGACGGTCAGCGCTTCAAGCAGATATTAGAACGGATTTTCCGAAATACCGTATTTACCGAAAAGGGGTCCTTCAAGAAGAGGTGACAGATATCTCCCCTTATTGGGAGGGTGACATGGTCGCCTTTCTTATCGGATGCAGTTTTACTTTTGAGCATGCGCTCATGCTGAATGATATCCCTGTACGCCATATCGAAGACGGTCATAACGTACCGATGTATGAAACGAATATACCCTGTGAACAGGCAGGGGTGTTCCATGGCCCGATGGTTGTCAGCATGAGACCCATTCCGGTGCATCAAGTCACAAGAAGTGTTCAGGTGACGTCTAGATTCCCTTCCGTACATGGCGGTCCCATCCATATTGGAGACCCAGCTGTAATTGGGATTGCAGATGTGGACAAACCAGACTTTGGAGAGCCGTCTGCTATCAAAGAAGGAGAGGTCCTGGTGTTTTGGGCATGCGGTGTGACGCCGCAAGCCATTGTCATGCACACAAAACCAGACATTGCGATCACCCATGCACCTGGTCATATGTTCATCACAGACCGAAGAGATCAGCAGCTCGGTGTGCTGTAGAAAGAGAGGTGTCCTCAAGTGGCGTTTTCGACGATAAAAGATTTCATCACCTTCCACCCGCTTGGAGATGCAGCGATCGTCATCCAAGCTGGAGACGACATACGTGAAGAGATTCATGAGGGTGTTCAACAGCTGTTCGCATGTATTGAACAGCATCCATTTGACGGATATGTTGAAGCCGTTCAAGCCTTTACAAATGTGACCGTTTTTTATGAGCCGTATACGGTTCATCAATCTGCTCAGCTGGATCAACATAGCATATCTCCATATGAATGGGTCAAAGCCTATATCAAAAGGCTTCTTGAAGACAAATGGCAGGAAGGGGTTCAGGTTGAGCGCCGCATCGTCGACATTCCTGTATGTTACGGAGGAGCGTTTGGTCCTGATTTAGAAGAAGTCGCCCGCATCAATGGTTTGACACCTGAAGAAGTGGTGCGTATCCATACAGCCGGGACGTATCTTGTCTATATGATTGGATTTGCCCCAGGGTTTCCGTTTTTGGGCGGGCTTTCTGACAAGATCGCAGCACCCCGCAGGGAAACACCGAGAATGTCCATTCCAAAAGGGTCTGTAGGAATTGCGGGAAAGCAAACAGGCGTTTACCCCATTTCCACACCAGGAGGCTGGCAGCTTATTGGACAAACCCCATTGCCATTGTTTCAGCCAGATGCTGAGATACCAAGTCTACTGAAAGCAGGGGACGAGGTCAGATTTGTCCAAATGTCTGAAAAGGAATTCTTCAGCATGAAGGAGGCAAAACGTTGAGTATTCAAGTCATCAAGCCAGGGATGTTCACAACCATTCAAGATAATGGGAGAAAAGGCTACCAGAAGTATGGCGTCCTAACGAGCGGCGGCATGGATCAGCTCTCCCTCAGAATCGCCAATATTTTGACCGGAAATCAAGAAAACGAAGCTGTACTGGAAATCACCTTGATGGGGCCAGGTCCTGTGTTTAAGTGTCAGAAAGATCAGTTGATTGCAGTCACTGGCGCTGATGTGGAGATCGATATTGATGGGGACCAAGCACCTCTTTGGAAACCACTTTTCATTCGATCCGGAAGCACCATCACCTTTGGACCTTGTATGAGGGGATGCCGCTCCTATCTAGCTGTGGCAGGTGGATTCGATGTTGAGCCAGTCATGCAGAGTAAAAGCACCTATGTGAGAGCGGGGATAGGCGGGCTGAAAGGGCGTCTGCTTGAAAAAGATGACATCCTGACCATTGGAGAGCCATCATCACTAGCGACCAGCCTGCTTCACATGCTAAAAAGTAAAGAGAAATATGCGAGATACAGCGCACCTGATTGGACAGTGAACCATACTCATTTCTTGCCGTTACGGAAATCACAAGTGATTCGGGTTTTGGCAGGCAGATATCTCTCTTATTTTCAGGAAGAATCTCAAAAAGCCTTTTTTAAGCAGCCTTACCAGGTCACGCCTCAATCAGATCGTATGGGATGTAGGTTGAAGGGAGAACCCATTCGCTTAAAGCAAAAGCTTGAATTGATTTCAGAAGCTGTTGCCTTTGGCTCTGTCCAAATCCCTCCTGACGGCCAGCCGATTATTCTGCTGGCAGATCGGCAAACAACAGGCGGATACCCTCGGATGGGTGAAGTAGCGACAGTGGATCTGCCTCTCATTGCGCAGTCAATGCCTGGTGCGAATCTGTATTTTCAGCAAATCGACCGGCAGGAAGCAGAGCAAGCACTATTTCACCAAGAGGAGGAAGTGAGGGAACTGACTGCAAGAATAAAGCTGGAAGCATTCTCGTTTAGAAAAGGTGAGGATTATGCAAAACACAAATAAAACCGTTGTGAAATCAATGGAGATTCTGCGGCTGTTTATCTCACACGAACAATTAACGTTAAATGAAATGATTGAGCTGTCCCATATGCCAAAAACATCTGTACATCGAATGGCCAGCTCATTAGCAGACATGGGTTTATTAGAAAAACACGAGTCTGGTGTTTATCGATTAGGATTGATGTTTCTTGAATACGGTCAGCTTGTAGCCGATCGCCTTGATATTCGGAGGATTGCGAGGCCGTTTATGGAAAGCTTGCGAGATGAGGTAGGAGAAGTCGTACAGCTCATCGTTCGTGAAGGAGACGAAGCCATTTACGTGGAAAAAATCGAAGGTACGCAGCCTGTTCGGCTCTATACCGCCGTTGGCAGGCGATCTCCACTATATGCAGGAGCATGTGCGAGAAGTATTCTCTCATTTTTACCAGAGAAAGAGAGACAGGCCTACATGGACTCGGTCGAGCTAGAGAAAATCGGAATTGGGACCATCACAGATAAAGCTGTCCTTCGAAACATTCTCGAAGAATCAAACAAACGGGGCTATACGTTAAGTTATTCAGAGCTTGAAAACTATACAGCCGCTATTGGAGCGCCGATCTTCAATCATCTCGGGGAAGTGGCAGCAGGAATTAGCATTGCAGGGTTTGAAGCAGGGTATCAAAAGGAACGCCTACCTTACTTAATTGAGGAAGTCAAAAAAGCTGCCGGCGGTATTTCAAGAGAATTAGGATTTTCATCTGAACAAATAAAAAGCCAATAACCGTATAGACTGACATAGCAAAATGAGACACAATTAAAATACACTATTAGGCTGACATGGTACCATAATGTTTTTGGTGCGTGGTAGCCTAATTTTTCTTGGATACGCTCTTCATTATCATACTTGATGTAACGGTCAATTCGTTGTCTGACAT
The DNA here is from genome assembly GCF_020524495.1 of Bacillus stratosphericus. Classification (GTDB taxonomy): domain Bacteria; phylum Bacillota; class Bacilli; order Bacillales; family Bacillaceae; genus Bacillus; species Bacillus stratosphericus_B. The sequence goes on from NZ_JAIVLB010000003.1 coordinate 65,700, forward strand.
CTTTTTCTGATATAGAGTTGAACTTTGTAAACATAAATTCCTCTTATTTGAATGGAATGATTCAATTACTGCGTTATCCCAGCAGTTACCTCGTCTGGACATACTTAAGGTGTTCAACCTGCCTATTCACTTTTTCCTCTTTGGATACATTGTCGGATCCCGAAGCTATATTGTTTTCCAATTGGCTGATCGAATCGATATAACCGATTTTATCGATACCACTTCATCCATGTTTTAATCTGAGACACATTCTTTATATTGTAATTATCCATAATTTGAATGGTAAACTGTCCGCTTCATTTATCTTTCACAACAGCCCTTTTTATTTAAGCTGAATATCTGTTCTTCTCCATAAAAAATACCCCCCAAATTACACTTAGTTTAAGTGTATCACTTAAAGGGTGTTTTTTTATGTCCCATTTGACTAGGTTAGTCTACATTCCCTGTAAAGATCATTGGCTTTTTGTGTATGATTGATTAGAAATTTTTACCTAAAGCTTTTGCACGTTTGATTGCATCTGCTTTAATTTGCTCTGCTTTTGCAGGCTCAGCATTGTGACCTTCAACAATAAGACCTTCGAATGAAGGAATTCCGAAGAAACTCGCAATTTTACCAAGGTAACGATGACCTGCTTCAAGTTCAGCAGCAGGACCTTCAGAGTAGTATCCGCCACGTGCTTGGATGTGTAGCGCTTTTTTGTCTGTTAATAAACCAACAGGACCTTGCTCTGTGTATTTGAATGTTTTACCAGCTACAGCAACAGAGTCGATGTATGCTTTAAGAACTGGTGGGAATGAGAAGTTCCAAAGTGGTGAAACAAAAACATATTTGTCAGCAGAAACGAATTGATCGCTTAATTCGTTTAGACGGGCAACTTTCGCTTGCTCTTCAACTGTAAGTGTATCAAAGCCAGCACCAGATTGAAGCTTGCCCCAGCCTGAGAATACATCTGCATCAATGTGAGGAATGTTTTCTTTGTACAAATCGATATGTACAACCTCGTCACTTGGATTTGCTTCCTTATAAGATTCGATAAATGCTTTGGCAGTAGCCATACTGTAAGAAACGGTTTCATCATGCGGGTGTGCAGTGATGTATAAAACTTTTGCCATAACTTATTCAATCCTTTCTGTTTAAGTGTTTTTTTAGCGTATCCTAAGAATAAACTGAATATTTATCATCTTTATTCATATTGGAATGGTATGAAAAAGATGTAACAATAACAGTTACATAAAAACTGATATTTTCATTGTAATCACAATATAGTTTGAAGTCAAGGTATAAAGTCTTGAAATCAAGATAAAAAGTTTGTGAATTTTTCTGGAATGCTTTGAAGCAAGGATTTAAGCATAAAAAGCCTACACCGATCCATATCGCAAGTAAAGAGTTTGTAAATTCATCTGAACCTTTGGCTTGAAAAAAAGGTGGATGCCTTTAAGCCATCTGCTACAAGCATCTGTTCTGATTTTTCGTATATATAAGAGAAGGCAGGAGAGAGTGAGGGATAAAAGTGGGACGATCTTATGTTGCGATTGGAGATTCCTTAACGGTTGGGGTAGGGGCACGTTTATTTGGCGGAGGCTTTGCTGAGCGGTATGCGGCGATGGTTGAAAAAAAGCTGCATTCGCCTGTAAAGCTGTCTGTTTATGCGAAATCAGGGTTAACGACGGAGGAAATTTTGCAGCGCTTCAAGCTGTCTGAGGTGAGACGTGCCATTGCTCAAGCTGACATCATCACCATAACAGGCTGCGGAAATGATCTTGTTCAAGCGGTTCAGCAGTATGAAGAAGGTGGAGATGAAAAGAAACTGCTGCAAGCGTCCATGCATTGTCAGGCGAATTTTACAAAAATGGTTCAAGAAATCGCTCTGATAAAAAGAGGGCAGCATCAGCCTTACAGCGTGTATCTCATGAATTTATATAATCCTTTTCCTGAAATTCCAATAGCAGAGCGATGGCTGCAGCAATATAATCAACATCTTCGTTTACTTGCAGCCAATCCGCATGTAGAAGTTGTCGATGTTTACCGCATGTTTGAAGGGCATGAAAGAGAGTACTTATCGATTGATCAATTTCATCCGAACCACAAAGGATATGAAGCAATGGCAGAAGCGCTGTTTCAACAATCCGCTAAACAACTGTGATCCGGTGGGATTGCCGTTTTTTCATCCTTTTAAATGAAGGACTGTTTCGATATGATAAAAGAAACGAAGATGATGAACTGCAATTAGATGAAACCTATTTGACCTTTTACCACTCATTACATCTTCGGCCAAGATGCTCCCATTGTGTGATGCAGGGAAAAAAGACAACCGATCAACAAACGGTCATGTTTCGTAACGTTCTCTGCATGCGAGTCGCCTATTTGCAATAAACTAGGTTTAAAGCCCCAGCCTTTGCAGGTTTGCAAGTATATCATGTGATTCGATCTGTTCTGGAATACTGTGAAACGGTTGAGGAGGCCGGTTGTTTTATACAGGAAATGTCTGTCGCCTCAAATGTTCAAAATCATGCTTGCCGATCGACAAGGAGAGGCGGCTGTGATCGAAATGATTGATGGGCAAAAAATTGCAAAAGGGTTGACTAAACATCAATCTGTCAGATACCAAATGTTAATTCAGGCTTTAGAGAAACTGTTCCAGACAGAATATCCTGATGGTCTGACTGTGCACAATTATGAAGAGCTGTTTGGTACGATGCGAACTGTTCTTTTCCGACCGGAGGAAGGAACGATGGATCATTGCTTTGACTCCCCAGTATAAAATATTCAATAAAAGCAGGAGGCACATAACCTTTTCATAAACAAAGGTTCAATTTCATCAAAAGGATTATGAACCGTCATTTTGGGAAAACGTGTGATCAGGACATGGTCTTTCATTCTGTCACGGCCCGTGTGCCAAATTTAGATCAACTTAAGATTGCATCGTTTAGTGAAAGCGTTTTATATTAAATTGTGATAATAGACCTATATAAGCAGAAGGAGGCATTTCATGTACATAACGGCACGAGAACAGAAAGTCATCAAATATATGATTCAGCAAAATCGTTATGTCACCATTCGTGAGATAGCCGATTCTGTTCAGGTAAGTACAAGAACCATTCATAGAGAACTCAAATCCATTAAACCTATTTTAAAAAATTACAATCTATCACTTGATAAACAGCCGGGGAAGGGCTTGAAGGCGGTCGGTGAACAGGAAGACAAACAGCGGCTTCTGTCTCATATTTCAAATGAGGATCAAATCGAATATAGTTCTGATGAACGGAAGCTCTTAATCCTGTGTGCGTTGCTTGAAGCAAAGGAACCCGTGAAATTATATACACTTGCATCCGACTTGCAGGTCACAAATGCGACAATCAGCTACGATTTAGATGAACTGACAGAATGGATCGCTCATTACGGTTTACATCTCATCCGAAAGCGCGGGTATGGCATTGAATTAAAAGGACCGGAAGAAGCAAAACGAAAAATTGTCGGCAATCTCATTGTCGACCGGCTCGACATTCAATTATTTTTAGAAACGATTGAAATGAATATTAAACATCGAACGAAAGCGTCTGAAAAGGTGTTTGGGGTTGTCAGCAGGGGACAGCTACTCAAGGTAGAAAGGCTGCTCTTTCATTTGAAAAACCGACTGTCGCTCTCATTGTCTGATAGTGCCTATATTGCTCTTGTCGTTCACTTAACCTATGCCAATCGAACGTATTCAAATTGGCGAAACCATTCGAATGGAAGAGGAAGAATTGCTTGAATTAAAGCGGACGAAAGAATTTGAATCTTCACAGCGAATCGCAAGAGCACTAGAACGCATGTTTAATGTGGAGATTCCTGAAGCAGAGGTCGGATATATGACCATCCACCTGCGCAGTGCAAACCGAAGCTTTAAGGCAGAATATCGCATTGATGAGATTGAACTGGATATAGCGCTAAGAACGAAAAAACTCATCGATTTTATTTCTAAAAAAACAGGCTACCATTTAAATGAAAATGATTCATTGTATGAGGGACTCGTGTCTCACCTCGAACCTGCCATGAACCGATTAAAGAAAAAGATGAGGATTTATAACCCGCTCAAACAACAAATCAAAAAAGACTACTTTTTGCTGTTCATGGCGATTGAAGAAGGAGTCGAGCGTTTCTGAGGATGAAATTGCCTTTATTGTGCTTCACTTTGGCTCAGTGCTTGAAATTAAAAAAGAAGAAACAAAGATTCATGCATTGGTTGTTTGCTCAAGCGGAATCGGTTCGTCCAAAATGCTCGCATCACGGTTAAAAAAAGAATTGCCAGAGATCGCTAAATTCGATCTATCTTCCTTAATGGAGCTAAAGGAAATCGACGCTACAAGCTATGACATGATTGTATCAACGGTTCCGATCCCATATGAGCATATCGATTACATTATGGTCAGTCCGCTCTTAAACGAGGATGACGCCATACTTGTAAAGTCTCATATTAAACGGAAGATTCCTTATATCATCGAGAAAAAAAGAGCAAAAGAATCTGTAAAAGAATCGGTGCAGGAAACGGTTGATATGATGGCGGTGGCAGAGCAGATAACAAATTATATGTCCGTGATTCGCAGCATCTTGTCCCATTTTACAATAGAAAAAAAGAAGACGATGGAGCAGCATGAGGAAACGATCAGAGAGCTGATGCGTCAGATTGAAAGCCAAGGATATTTAGATCGTGCAGACGATGTGGCGGCCGGTTTACTTGAGCGTGAACAGCAAGGCGGTTTAGGAATTCCGGGTACCGAGTTTGCTCTTTTTCACTTAAAGCATGAATTCATCAAGGAACCGATTTTTCATATCTATGATCTTGATGAGGCATACGAGGTGAAAAGCATGGATGGCGGGCAGCAGCTGATGTCAAGAACGCTCATGATGCTGGCACCGCTAGAACTTGGCAAGGAAGGTTCTGAAATGTTTAGTCTAATCAGTTCATCTATGATTGAAAGTGAAGAAAGCATGGCGCTTTATGGACACGGAACAAAGGAAGACATTGAGCAGAAATTAAATCAGCTTTTCTATCAATTTGTCAAAGAAGCAAAATGGTAAGAAAAAGGCCGAGAGCTTATTGATGTGTTGCCTGTCAAGTAGACAGTGGAAATAACTACTGATTCAATGCTTTATTTTCAGTTGCCATAATGAAGCCTGCAATGCTTCCAAGCCAGCCTTTTGGTCTGCTAAATTTTTTGAAAGGGTTGATAGCATATAAGAACGCTCCTTTTTGATGATCATGTAACCTATTTTTTCCATTTAGGAGCTTACACATGGATTTACGTGAATACTAAACAAACGGCATTCCGCCCCAAACACAGGATCAGCAGCCATGTAGTGAAAGAGAAATGAATCCTGCGCCGATCTTTGAGGATGAGTCGTATCAAGGGTCTGGCAAGCTAAAAAGAAAAGTAGCACTGATTACAGGTGGAGACAGCGGAATTGGACATGCCGTTTTTGTTAGCCAATTTTTATTTTACGAAGAAGGCACTTGATTACATAGCGACAAAAGGAGCCATCAACGGCAGCAGCTATAAGATCTCTTTTTATGAAAAACACATTTCTTTGTTTAATGAATGGATTGTCGTGGCAACCTAAAAATACGGATGAAATTTTGAAGGAGTGAAGGTACATGTCACAAGAAGAGTTAAAACAAAAGGTATTGAACTTATTAGATGAGCAAAAGGTCGGAACACTAGCGACCGTTGAACAGGATCAGCCGCATACCCGCTATATGACCTTTTTCCATGATGGGCTGACGCTATATACCCCAACGAGCAAAGAAACACATAAAGTAGACGAAATTGAGAAAAATCCGAATGTCCATATCTTAATTGGATATACAGGCGAAGGGTTCGGTGACACTTATGCAGAAATTACAGGCACCGCTACATTAACAGATGATCAAGAGCTGATTGACCGAATTTGGTCAGAGGATATGGAGAAATGGTTTAAAGGAAAAGACGATCCAAACCTAGTCATCCTAAAGATTGACTCAACCTCTATCCGTTATATGAATGAGGGAAGTCGTACACCAGCAGAATGATCACTTTAACGCTTGCGTAAGTTGGGGGAACGTGTTATACTTCTATATTAAGTGTTGAAATAAGCAAATAAATAAAGAAAGTAAACTTTCTTTTTTCTATGACATCATAAGAAGCAATAGAGCTTCTACTTGATAAGAACGAGACGCTGTCAAAGCAACAAACTTATTCTTTCCCTTTGCATCCGCCCCCTATAAAAGCGGAAGAATGGAAAAAAGACGTTTTGATTTACAATTCACACTGGCGCGGCTTCGGAGCCGTAAGGACGAATGAGAGGTAGGGCTTTCGTTGTCTTGTTACCAGAACTTCCATGGCGTTTACTTTCAAACGTAGGTTCACTCGGAACACATATGACACACTGATATGATCGAATCTTAATTCATAAACTCCGCAACGGAGATCAGAAATTGATTATTTATTTGCATGAAAAGAGTAAGAAGCAGGCTGCCATCTATTTGGCAGCCTTTTTATGTTCGTCAAACAATAGAATGCAGAGACTAATGATACCTAGAAAAGGGAAGAAGATACACAATATGTTATGAAAGGGGGCCGTATCATTTGTCAGCTTGTTTCTCCAATTTAAGTATGAAGGAAAAAGAACAGGAAAGACTGCAAAAACTGTGATATCTTAAACCCAGATCTCACAAGCCTAGACAACATAAAAAAGCAAGCGTTTCTTGTTGGAACGCTTGCTTTTTCATATTACGCTTTCGTATCAAATTGGCGGAGCACCTTATCATAGGCGAAGTTGCCGAAAGGAATGAATGCCGCAAAAAAACCGGCGATCGACCATTTCAAATGCCAACGAACTTTAAATGTCACATATGCCAAAACGAGCATATAGATGACAAACAATGCGCCATGAAGAGAACCCACAATGGTGACCGCCATGGGAATATCCGCAAAATATTTTAGAGGCATGGCAATTAAAAGAAGGGCTAAAAGAGACATACCCTCAATAAAACCCGCCTGTCGCAGACGGCTAATACTTGTATGCATAAACAATTCCTCCTGTATAAAAGCTAGTTTCTCATCTTCTAATATAAACGAAAGATCGTCTGGACATGCTAAAATCTATGAAAAATTCAAAATATGTTCAAGTAATGCTTAAAAAATAGGGAAAATGAAAATCAGTTATTTAGAGAGTACTTGCTTCAAGTGCGTCACATCATGACTGTAACAATTGCAACAAAATGGCATGGCATCGTTCATACGATGCTTTTTGGAGAGGGCATCAATATGCGGCTAGTCTGCTGTAACCTCTGGGTAGTCCTTTTAACTGTAGACATCGGCGTAGCCTATCAAACACAAGAGGTCACAAATGAAATCATCAAACGTTTAAAGAAAATAATCCGCCATTAGAACCGCATCTCCTCACGTCTGCTATAATAAAAGGATGGATAGAAGAAAGAGATGTGAAATGTAGTGTCAAAAACAGTTGTATTAGCAGAGAAACCTTCAGTAGGACGCGATCTTGCGCGCGTGCTGAAGTGTCATAAAAAAGGAAACGGCTTTTTAGAAGGAGATCAATACATTGTGACGTGGGCACTTGGTCATTTGGTCACACTGGCTGATCCAGAAGGCTACGGAAAAGAATTTCAATCCTGGCGTTTAGAGGATTTGCCGATCATTCCAGAGCCGCTCAAGCTTGTGGTGATGAAAAAGACAAGCAAACAGTTCCAAGCGGTAAAAGCGCAGCTTGCTAGAAAAGATGTGAAAGACATTGTCATTGCAACAGATGCTGGACGTGAAGGAGAGCTTGTGGCGAGATGGATTCTTGAAAAAGCTCATGTGAAAAAGCCCCTGAAACGACTATGGATCTCCTCTGTCACTGACAAAGCGATTCAGGAAGGATTCAAACGATTAAAAGACGGTAGAGAATATGACAACCTGTATCGCTCAGCGGTCGCACGTGCAGAGGCAGACTGGGTTGTAGGGATAAACGCGACAAGAGCGTTAACAACTAAATTTAATGCACAGCTCTCCTGCGGACGGGTGCAAACCCCAACCATTGCGATGATCGCAAAGCGAGAAGAAGACATTCAGCAATTTCAGCCGAAGCCGTTCTTTGGGCTGACTGCACAAGTAGACGGACTCACCTTGACTTGGCAGTATGCAAAAACAAAGCAAAACCGCACATTCCAAGAGGATCTAATCAAGGAACGCTTGGCAAGCTGTAAAGGAAAACCTGCAGTGATTGATGCACTGAAAAAAACAGCCAAAAAAGCCTTTGCTCCAGGGCTGTATGACCTGACAGAATTGCAGCGTGATGCTCATAAACGCTACGGTTTTTCAGCGAAAGAAACACTGTCTACTCTTCAGCGGTTGTATGAGCAGCATAAGCTCGTCACTTACCCGCGTACAGATTCACGTTATATTTCAACGGATATCGTTCCCACATTAAAGGATCGACTAAAAGGAATGAACGTCAGACCATATGCGCATTATGTGAACCGTATTTTACAATCAGGTATTAAGGCACATAAATCCTTCGTCAACGATGCCAAAGTGTCAGATCACCATGCAATCATCCCAACTGAGGAAGAGCTGTATCCTGGTGCATTAAGTGATAAAGAGCGTAAATTATATGACTTGATTGCCAAACGATTTCTTGCTGTCCTCATGAAACCTTTTGAATACGAGGAAACGACTGTTATCGCCAAGATAGGCAGTGAACTGTTCACAGCAAAAGGGAAGACCGTCCAATCAACTGGCTGGAAAGCCGTATACGATGATTCCTATGAAGACGAGGAATCAGTCGAAGCAGATCAGCATCTGCCGGCACTGACAGAAGGCCAGTCTCTTGAAGTAAGACTGCTGAAAGAAACAAAAGGAGAAACGAAGCCTCCTGCTCGATTTAATGAAGCGACCCTTTTATCTGCCATGGAAAACCCTGCTGCATTTATGCAGAACGAAGAAAAGGACTTAGTGAAAACCCTTGGTGAAACGGGTGGATTAGGGACAGTGGCAACAAGAGCCGATATCATTGAAAAACTGTTTAATAGCTTCTTAATTGAGAAAAAGGGCAAAGACATCTTCATCACATCGAAAGGGAAGCAGCTATTATCCTTAGTACCTGAAGACTTAAAGTCTCCTGCCTTAACAGCGGAATGGGAACAGAAACTTACTAAAATTGCAAAAGGTCAATTGAAAGCTTCTCAATTCATGAGTGAAATGAAGGCATATGCAAAACAAGCCGTAACTGAAATCAAGCAGACAAACCAAACATTTAAGCATGACAACATCACGGGAACCCATTGTCCTGACTGCGGAAAACTCATGCTGAAAGTGAACGGGAAAAATGGCACAATGCTCGTTTGTCAGGACCGGGAATGCGGTCATCGCAAAAATGTCGCGAAGAAAACAAATGCACGCTGCCCGAACTGTCATAAAAAGCTCGAGCTGCGAGGGGAAGGAGATGGCAAAATCTTTGCCTGTGTGTGCGGTCATAGAGAGAAGCTGTCTGTTTTTGAAAAGCGCAAAGCACAATCCAATCAAAAACGAGCTAGTAAGCACGATGTGTCTAAATATATGAAGAAACAAAAAAAAGTGGAAGAACCAATCAATAACGCACTAGCTGAACAATTAAAGAAATTAAAATTAGATCAATAGTTGTGTAAAAACCCATGCAGAATCGCATGGGTTTTTCAGTGTGTTCAAGTATGAATATGCGTGTGAAAAGACTCGTAATTTGGTATAAAATATTGATTTAAATTTAAACAGAAACGTTCTAAATCGTTGGATGCTGAGAGAACTGGGATTTACGATGAAAATGTGTTTAATGATAACCAACTGCTTTCCCTTCTCACGGGCTTCTTGTTGTGCGTCCATTACATACCGAATGCCTGATCAATAAAAAGAGAAACCACCTTTCTTATCCAGAAAAGGTGGTTTTGTTTATGATGGTGTTTTTGCAAAGGCTAAGAATAAAGGAATGCCTGTGCCGACAAGTGTAGTGGCAAAAAGGAACATACCGCAAATGAATAGGAAATGGCTGGCTGAAAAGACAAGTGCCAGAATAAGAAAAACGAAGCTGAGTCCTGCCATGCTGTATGATGGGACAAAGCGGCGTTTGTATGTGACTTTCTTTGTTAGGAATGAGAAGAAAATGCCAAATAATAAAGGGAAAATCCATAAGTAAAATAAAATAATTAGAGACATACATCATACCTCGATTTTTCCTTCTATTTTATCAGATGCTGATCACAATGGATACCATAAAGATTCACTTTGTAAAGTAATTTATGCAATCGACACAATTAAGTGGTCTGATCCATTGAATACGCTTTTTGCTTCATATACTCAGGCTGCAAAAGTGCATAGACACAATGATCGGTAAAATGGTCGCCTAGCCATTCACATTGTCTGAGAATGCCTTCAAGAGAAAAGGATAATCGCTCTGCGATGCGTCTGCTTTTCTGATTATCAACAGCGGCTCTTATTTCAATGCGATGCAGTCCACACTCTTGAAATAAATAGTGAATGACCGCTTTGCACGCTTTTGTCATGATGCCTTTTCCTTGATAGCCTTCTCCGAGCCAATAGCCAATGGAAACGGTTCGGTCGACCCAATGAATCTGGTGGGTGCCAATGATACCGACGAGTTCTCCATGTGACCAAATGCCCGCTTGAAAGCCGTTGTTCTGGAAAGCTTGTTGCATTGCACCTTGAATGAACGCCATGCTGTCCTCTTCTGTTTGCGTGGTATCCACCCAAAGCATCCATTCACGTAAATGCTCTCTTGACCGCTGGATGAGCAAAAACAAACTTCTTGCGTCTCTTGGCTCAAGTAGCCGCATGGATACATCTTGGTCCTGATAAAAAAACATGTGCCCACATCCTCTCAAGGTGAATTCTACCATAATCAAATGGAAACAAAAAGACAGCCTCATCACTGTCTTTTACATAAAGGTATCCACAATTAAAAAGAGATTGAGTGCTACAACAAGAGCTGCTATCACCCAAGATATTCCTGTCACCCAGCGTGCATTCGTTAAATCGCCCATAATTCGTTTTTTGCTTGTAAACAAAATAAGCGGAATTAAAGCAAAGGCTATACCAAAGGATAATACCACTTGACTCATCACAAGCGCAGATGTCGGATTGACCCCAGATGCAATGATTGCAATAGGGGGGACGATGGTGATTAACCGGCGTACATACAATGGGATGCGATACTGAATAAATCCCTGCATAATAATATCGCCTGACAAAGTACCAACAGAAGAGCTGGAAAGTCCGGCTACAAGCAGACCTACACCAAATAAGATGGCCGACATAGGACCTGCGATTGTACCAAAATGCTGAAATGCGATGTCCAAATCTTCAACAAAGAGACCATTTTTATAAAATAAAGTAGCTGCCACAATCAACATGCTGGCATTGATGGCTCCAGCGACTAGCATGGCAATAATAATGTCTAAAAACTCAAAGCGGAAAATTTGTTTTTTCTCTTTCTCCGTTCTGCCGACGACTCTTCTTTGGGTTAAAGCTGAATGTAAATAGATCGCGTGCGGCATCACAGTGGCACCTAAAATTCCAGCTGCAAGCAGCACACTATCTGTCCCATCAAACCTTGGAATGAAAAGTCCGCCAGTGACACTTGCGATATCAGGCTTTGCGACAAAGGTTTGCACAGCGAAAGCAATCACCACAACGAACAGCATACCAGTGATACCTGCTTCTAATGCTCGATATCCGCGTCTTTGGAGTTCTAAAATCGCAAAGGATCCGATGGCTGCAATAATTGATGCTTCAAGAAGTGGGATTCGAAAGAGCAAGTACAAGCCAAGTGCAGCACCGATAAATTCAGCTAAGTCTGTGGCGATAATGACGAGCTCGCCCTGAATCCATAAACCGATGGAGACGGGCTTTGGAAACTCTTCACGTGCGATTTCAGGTAGATTTTTACTTGTTGCGATTCCAAGCTTTGCTGACAAGGACTGAATGAGCAAAGCCATTAGATTTGATATGAGAATAACCCATAAAAGCAGAAAACCATATTTTGAGCCAGCCGCAATGTTGGTAGCAAAGTTGCCTGGATCAATATATGCAATGGCTGCAATAAAAGCAGGCCCGAGAAAAGGAAGGAGCCTTCTAAACCCTTTTACCTTCCCTTCAAGTGCACGCTCAGCTGCCACTGACATGTGGGCCTGTGCCTCGATGTATTTGTTTGTCAAATGTCATCACCTAGATTCTACAAAGTTTTGCTTTGGCACAAAAAGTTCCCTCGATGCAATTTTCAATCATCATATGCCCAACTTCATGAATTGTCAACTATCTGAACTAATAGGTTTGTTTATCATATGTAAGTGGAAAAAGGTAATGTCAATCAAAACATAAAAAATACCGCCTCTTAGGCGGTGCCAGCGTGAAGACAAACCCTTACATTCATTGCAGTCCGGTGCTCACGAATGTCAAAAGTCGTTCCGATACTCCGTCTTTCCGAGACTTTAAGGATTTTCAAATGACGTCGAATAAGACAAAGAGCTGAATCTGTATAGCAACAATCAGAAATCCCTAAAAAGGGTTTTTTATTTATCTACTGATCTTCTTGAAAAGCATGCATAGGAGAAAGTTCATAACGATCCCGAAGCTCCTGGATCTGTTTGATCAAGGTGGAATCGATGGTTTTTTCGGCTTCATCATACAAAGGATCAAGGGCTTTCATCCATTTTTGCCTCTCTTCTTGTGTCAATTCGTGGATCTCAATTGGAGATTCCTGTTTAATGTCCTCCAGCTGATCTTTATTTAGCTGTTCCGCATGTTTTTCATTCCAGACCGTTGTTTCTTCCATCGCTTCAAGTAAAATTCGCTTTGTTTCAGGAGTCTGGCGATCAAAGAATGATTGATCTGTTAAGACAACATACCCTAAATACCCGTGATTACTAATCGTCATAAAGTCTTGTATATGATAGAATTTTTTTGAATAAATATTTGAAATTGTATTTTCTTCACCGTCTACTTTTTTTGTTTCCAACAGTTGAAACGTCGAATTGAATGATTCTTGATAGGGCTTTGCTCCAAGAAGTTTGAATTGTTTTTCAATCATGTCGCTTTGCATAATGCGGAGAGATTGATTTTTTAAATCGCCAGGCTGTTTAATTGGTCCTTTATTAGAGGTGAGTTGTTTAAAGCCATTTGTCCAGTAGGCCATTCCCTTTAGTCCGTCTTTTTGCAACGTACCGAACAATCTCTGTCCAATCGCACCATGTAATCCTTCTTGAACAGCTTCATAATTAGAAAAGGCAAAGGGAAGATCAAGTGCCAGCCATTCTAGAGACAGCATGCCTAGCTTAGAGGTAGACGGGGCGATAAATTGAACTTGATTCTCCTTTAGTGCATTCATCTCTTCAATATCGGAATAAAGGCTTCCGTTTGAAAAAATTTGAATGCTGATCTTTCCATCGGATTTCTCGTGCACCAGCTCAGCGAATTTCTTTGCAGCTAGTCCTTTTGGTGTATTATCGGCTACGACATGGCTAAATTTGAACACAAGCTGATCCTTCAGTCCTGTCTGTTCATCATCAAAGATCGTCGCTGTTTTTGGCATCATATGATAAAAACCAAAGTATAAAGCGGTTACAAAACCGATGATCAGCAATAGCGTATAGGCGAATAAATTCTTCATGCGTCAGATCCCCCTTCTGTCAAGCATACTTGACAGAAGAAGAATTCGTAAAGATACAGGTGAAAAAATGATAAGAAATCGCTTAAAATTACAACAATTATCTATTAGGTGGAAACTCACCATCTTGACATATTTTGTTGTCATTTTCGCCCTTTTAATCGGAGGAATTGTCCTTGTCGGGGGAATTCAACAAACGGAGGAACGAGAGCTGAGAAAAAGACTCATGAACACAGCGAGAACAGTGGCTGAGATGAATGAGGTGAAGCAGGCGTTAGCCGATCAGACAAAGGAACGTTCTCGATTACAGCATGCGATTGAAGAGATTCGTATTATTCAAGACGCTGACTATATTGTTGTCATGGATATGGATCATATGAGATTAACGCATCCAGTGAAGGAAAGAATTGGTCAGCGCTCAGAGGGGACAGATGAAGAGCCGGCTTTTGCAGAGCATATTTATTTCTCAGAAGCAGAGGGAGAGCTTGGGACAGCCATTAGAGCTTTTTATCCAGTGAAGGATGAAAAATTTAACCAAACAGGGGTTGTACTTGTCGGAAGAACGCTGCCAAGCATGGTAGATATATTAGGAGAAATGAAGCAGGATATTCTCATGCTCCTCCTGCTGACGCTCAGCTTTGGACTTGTGGGTTCATTTTTGCTTGCCCGCCATATAAAGCAGCAAATGTTTAAGCTTGAGCCGCATGAGATTGTCAGGATGCTAGAGGAACGCACCGCCACCTTTCACTCTATTAATGAAGGGGTCATCGCCATCGATAATCAGCATATGATTACAATCTTCAATGAAAAGGCGAAGCAAATTTTTGTGGTGACAGGTGATGTAGTGGGACGAAATATTTGGGATGTGTTGTCAGATACTAGACTCCCTGAAATTATTGATCGAGCAGAACCAGTCTACAATGAAGAAATTCATATGAGCGGAAAGCGGATTATGAGCAGCCGGATTCCAATTGTGATGAAAAAGAAGATCATCGGAGCAGTCGCGATTTTTCAAGACCGGACAGAGGCTGCCAAATTGGCGGAGGAACTAACTGGGGTCAAGAACTTCGTTGACGGCCTGCGGGTGCAGAATCACGAGCATATGAATAAGCTGCATACCATTGCGGGGCTGATTCAGCTTGGTAAAGCCGATCAGGCACTCGACCTTGCGTTTCAAACGACTGAAGAACAGGAACATGTCACGGACTTTCTTCACCGGGTCATTCAGCACGATGCAGTCGCAGGCCTCTTGATGAGCAAGATGAGAAGGGGCAAGGAGCTAGGCATAAAAGTGGAGGTAGATGAAAATAGCTGTCTGCGTTGCTTTCCAGAGCGTCTAGATCAGCATGATATGACGAAGCTTCTTGGTAATCTTATTGAAAATGCCTTTGCTTCGTTTGATTCTGTAGAAAGAGAAACAAAGCTGATTTCCATTAGTATTGATCAAACGGAGGATGTTCTTGCCATTTTGATTGAGGATCATGGCTTGGGAATAGAAGAGAAAATGATTCCTCATATTTTCGATAAAGGCTTCACACACGGCAAAGAAAACGGAACAGGCTATGGCCTGTATATTGTAAAAACGATTATCGACAAAGGGATGGGAAATGTAGAAGTCACATCAAGCATCGGCATTGGTACCACCTTCTCAATCGAATTCCCAATGATCATAGAGGAGAGAGACAGATGACTCAGATTAAGGTGCTATTAATTGAAGATGATCCAATGGTGCAAGAGGTCAATAAAGAGTTCATTATGAGTATTCCTGGCTTTCAAGTAGTGGCTGTAACAGGGAATGGAGAACAGGGCATCCAGCTCATCAAAGACATTCGCCCAGACCTTGTTGTACTTGATGTCTATATGCCAAAGAAAGATGGAGTCAAAACGTTGCAAGACATTAGAAAGCAAAAGATGAAGGTGGATGTGATCGTGATTTCTGCAGCGAAGGATAAAGAGACAATTGGTGTTATGCTTCAAAATGGTGCGCGAGATTATATCATCAAACCGTTCAAATTTAGACGAATGAAAGAATCTCTTGAAAGCTATAAAGCGTTTAAATCGAAAATTCGTACTGCAGCCGAATTCTCTCAGGAGATGCTGGACGATATCATAAGAAAGCCCGCCGTTAAGCAGGAAGATACGTGGCTCCCTAAGGGGCTGAATGTGCATACGATGAACGAAGTTAAAGCATATATGAGTTTACAAGAAGGAGCGCAATCCGCAGAAGAAGTAGCCAATGCACTTGGTATCGCTCGTGTCACGGCCCGCCGCTATTTAGACTTTCTTGTAAAAGAAGGCGAGTTGAAATTAGATATGCAATATGGCGGGGTAGGACGGCCTGTGAATAAATATATCAAACATTCTGACTAAGAGACCAAAAAGACCAAAATGTACGATATGTTCATAAGCTTCACAGCCTTTAATGAAATCGCTATCATTTATCTTCAGATAATAGTTAAGCGTTTACATCAAAGGGTGAGGGAGTGGATTTTTTATGAAGAGGCTTTTTAATAACCTGACATTCCAGGTGATTGCAGCGGTTATCATCGGGATCATTGTTGGGATGGTCTGGCCAAACGTCGGGAAGGAAATGAAACCGCTTGGTGACACATTTATTAATGCAGTCAAAATGGTCATTGCTCCAATTATTTTCTTAACCATTGTTCTTGGTATTGCCAAGATGGGTGATATGAAAAAGGTGGGGAAAGTTGGGGGGAAAGCATTTATTTATTTTGAAGTCGTCACAACACTTGCACTTGTCATCGGCCTTTTTGTTGTCAATATCATGAAGCCGGGAGCAGGTCTTGACTATAGTAAGCTTGAAAAAGGGGATGTCTCACAGTATATCCAAAATGGAGGACAGGGTATTGACTGGATGGAGTTTGTCACACACATTGTGCCATCTAACATGGTAGATGCCTTTGCGAAGGGCGATATTTTACAGGTCTTATTTTTCTCTATTTTATTTGGTGTTGCGCTTGCTTCACTTGGGGAGAAGGGGAAAGGAATCATCGAATGGCTTGATAAGCTATCACTTGTTTTTTTCAAAATCATTGGCTATATCATGCGTGCAGCGCCATTAGGTGCATTTGGGGCAATGGCCTATACGATCGGACACTTTGGTTTGGCTTCGATTAAACCGCTGGCGAGTCTGATGCTCTCAGTTTATTTGACCATGTTCCTGTTCATCTTCGTCGTACTGAATATCATTTGTAAAATGTATGGCTTTAGCCTGTTCGGTTATCTACGTTTTATCAAAGATGAAATTTTAATTGTTCTTGGTACAAGTTCTTCCGAATCAGTGCTGCCAAGAATGATGGATAAAATGGAACGTTATGGATGCTCTAAGTCAGTTGTGGGTCTTGTCATTCCAACAGGTTATTCCTTTAACTTAGATGGAACCTCTATATACTTATCAATGGCCGTGGTCTTCTTAGCGCAAGTGTTTGGTGTTGATTTGTCAATCGGTCAACAGATCACCATTATCCTTGTTCTTATGCTCACATCAAAGGGAGCAGCTGGGGTGACAGGAAGCGGATTTATCGTGCTGGCATCTACACTTGCTGCGCTTCAGGTGATTCCGCTTGAAGGGCTTGCACTGCTGCTAGGAGTTGACCGATTCATGAGTGAAGGAAGAGCTATTACAAATTTGATTGGAAATGGAATTGCAACAATTGTTGTAGCGAAAAGTGAAGGTGAATTTGACGAAGCAAAAAGCAAAACAGCGCTTCAGGAAATGCGGAATATCAAGCAGGCTGTATAGTATAAATAACCAAAAACCGAAACCTTATGTTCTACATGGGGTTCGGTTTTTTCTTGTGATGAAAAGAAAAAACATGAAAGCTACATAAAAATAGTACGATTCGTAAGACCTCATTGACCATTTGTTATATAATTTACAGAAAGATCCGATATAATGTATATCAGATACGATGAAAAATAGACTTTAGTCCTGGCAGGTGTGTAACGTAATGGCGGCATTTTTAAAATTGTTCGAAAAACCCGGTATTAAGCGGTTTTCAGTATTTGTAGTATTAGCCACAGTATTATATCTATTAAGAGGAATGATGAATTTAATTCTCCTGACCTTCATATTTACCTTTTTGATGAATCGGTTAGAGGGGGTTATTAGAGGCTTTTTAAATCGATTCCTTAAAATAGGACAGAAATCGGTCATTACCATTTTGTACATTCTTCTCGCTGGTGGATTGACGTTTGGCGGATTTGTTTTTGTGCCAATCATCGCCAAACAGGTGGAGCAGCTATTTCATTTAGGGAAGAAAATTGCAGATCATCCACAAGATTTACCCTTCTTTGACGTCATCACCAACGTATTCGGAGATTTCAAAATATCAGCTTTCTTTGAGAAAGGGTTTAATTTCCTCTATGCATACTTAACCGATTTCAGCACGTTCAGTATCCAGGTCATAATGTCCTTAATATTAAGCATGTTCTTCCTGTTTGAAAAGGAACGCCTCATTCAATTTATGAAAAAATTCAAAACGAGTAAAATCTCCGTGTTCTATCATGAAATTGCCTTCTTTGGACGTAAATTCTCCAGAACGTTTGGAAAGGTACTCGAAGCACAGTTTATTATTGCAACTGTTAACTGTGTGTTAACGACAATTGCTCTTGGGATTATGGGATTCCCGCAGTTATTTGGATTAGCCGTGATGGTCTTCTTGCTAGGCTTAATTCCTGTAGCAGGTGTGGTCATCTCTCTCATTCCGTTGAGCATTATTGCGTACACACTTGGAGGCGGAATATACGTTATTTATATTGTGCTAGTAATCGTGATCATCCATGCAATTGAAGCCTATTTCTTAAATCCAAAGCTCATGTCAGCTAAAACAGAACTCCCTATTTTCTTTACGTTTATTGTGCTCATTTTTTCTGAACACTATATTGGCATTTGGGGGCTCATTATTGGTATTCCAATTTTTGTGTTTATCCTAGATATTTTGGAGGTCACAAACAAGGAGGAAAGTAGTTAAAAAGTCTATTTGAACCTTTACAATTTTCAAAAAATAAGGTATAAATAGTATGAATATATCATAATAACCACACGCTTAATCCTTCTAAAGGAATGGGGGACCCACTATTTGGGGGTGAATTTTTCTATGAATAGAAAAAAGGACATCTCTTCGTCCTAACCCGTCAGCTAACCTCATCAGCGTGAAGAGAGTAAAAACGGTGGTACATGTAAGGACACGCAGGCCCACGAGAAAACTCTCCTCGTGGGTCTTTTTGACGAGGAAGGGGAGATTTTATGAAGCTGTCTACAAAAATTATTATTGCCCTTATTGTAGGTGCAATCACGGGACTTTTGCTTAACATTTTTGCTCCAAATGTATTCAAAGTGTTAGATCCTTATCTATTCACACCTCTAGGTCAAATCTTTTTAAATCTAATTAAAATGTTAGTTGTGCCAATCGTGTTCTTTTCCATCACACTTGGCGTGGCAGGGCTTGGTGATCCGAAAAAGCTTGGTCGAATCGGCGCGAAAAGCATCTTATATTTCCTACTTACAACAACGTTCGCTATTATCATTGCAATGTCTTTAGCATTATTAATTAAACCTGGTTCTTTTGGTACATTCGATACAAAGGGGGCAGAATACGAACCTCAAGAAGCACCATCTACGGTTGACACATTATTAAACATCATTCCATCAAATCCAGTCCAATCTCTAGTTGAAGGAAATATGTTACAAATTATTGTGTTCTGTGTATTCTTAGGTCTAGGTATTGCAGTATTAGGTAAAAAAACAGAGGGGTTACTAAAAATATTAAATCAAGGCAATGAACTCATGATGTACCTTGTGGGAGTTGTCATGAAATTTGCCCCATACGGAACTTTTGGCTTAATAGTAACTGCTATTGGGAGCCAAGGTCTTAATGCAATTAAAGCCATGGGACTGTACTTTTCAGTGGTTCTAGTAGCGCTATTTGTCCATTTCTTTCTCACATATGGTTCAACTTTGGCTTTATTTGCAAAACGAAATCCTTTTACATTCTTTAAAGATTTTTCACCTGCGATGGTCGTGGCATTTAGTACGTCAAGCAGTAGTGCAGTTCTTCCGGTTTCAATGGAAACAGCTCAGAAGAAGCTTAAAGTACCAGAGCCTATTTCTAGCTTTGTGCAGCCATTAGGGGCCACGATCAATATGGATGGAACGGCAATTATGCAAGGAGTCGCAACGATCTTTATTGCACAAGTATTTGGTGTTGAATTGACGCTCTTGCAAATGGTAACAGTTGTTTTAACTGCCGTATTAGCAAGTATTGGGACAGCAGGTGTGCCTGGGGTTGGTTTGATTATGCTCGCAATGGTATTGGATTCTGTGGGGCTTCCTGTTGAAGGCATTGCGCTCATCCTTGGTATAGACCGCTTATTAGATATGGCAAGAACCGTTGTCAATATTACAGGTGACGCAGCATGTGCCGTCATTGTTTCTGAGACCGAGAAGAAACATGAGAAGGACACATCATCATCACCTAACCTATCGATGTAATAGGCAAGAAGGGCTGACTAGGTCAGCCTTTTTTTCATGGAGCTCCTTGTCTTGCGTGATATACTCTTAACAGAATGAGCGGCCTTAACTGCCGTCATAGGCTTTACATCAGAAGGAGGAATCACTTTGCAGTCTGCTGTTCTAAAAGTAGAGAAAGTCGATAAAGAAATTGGTCGGCATATGATTTTGCAAGATATTTCTATGGAAATTGGCCAAGGGGAGATTGTCGGTTTACTCGGACCGAATGGGTCGGGGAAAACGACCTTGATTAAATTAATTGTTGGCTTGATGAAAAAAAACAAAGGCCGGATCATGATCAATGGATATTCTCAAGATGATGAATGTCAAAAATCGATGGCATCTATTGGTGCTATCATAGAAAACCCTGAATTTTATTCGTATTTAACAGGATTTGAAAACCTTGAGTTGTATGCGGTCATGCATGATGGGATATCCGAGAAGCGCATTTGTGAAGTGGTGGAAAGACTTCGACTGGAGAACGCCATTCATCAGAAGGTCAAGACGTATTCATTAGGGATGAAACAAAAGCTTGGGATTGCACAAGCTATTTTACATCAACCAAACCTGCTTATATTAGATGAACCGCTAAATGGACTTGATCCCTCAGGAATGAAGGAATTTCGTGAGCATTTGCAAACGCTCGTACAAGAAGAAGGGACTTCTGTATTATTTGCCACACATCTATTGCACGAGGTAGAGGAGTTATGTGACCGCATGATCATTATTCAAAAAGGACAGATCAAAGCCGATGTAAATCTTCGGGGCATTGGTGGACAGGAGCAGGTGTTGATGAATATTCAACCTGTAGAAAAGGCAGCTTCATGGCTCGATGAACATGGATATACATATGAACAAAATGGGCAGCGTGTGATGCTTCAACTGAACAAAGACCGTGTGCCAGAGCTTAACAAACAGCTTGTGTTGGCAGGGTTTGATGTACTTGAAATGACGCCTCAAAAACGATCAATTGAAGAGGCCTTTATGAAATGGACGGAAGGCGGGACAGCAGATGCTTCAACTCATCAAGAATGAGCATAGAAAAATCATGAGACAAAAAATCACACTCATTGCACTTGGATTGATCGTTGTCTTTCAAATGACGATGGTTTTAGTGATGAAACGAGTCATATCCAATCTTGGTGGACAGGACACTGTCGCGAACTATTTTGCCTACTCCACGAATGTGGTGCTTATTTTACAAGTACTTGCTGTCGTTATTGGGGCAACACTGATCTCAACAGAGTTTCAAAAAAGAACGATTTTGTTTTTATTGATCCGGCCAAAGACAAGACTGCATATTTTCCTGTCAAAATACATAACACTTGTGCTGACAGTCACATACCTGTTTCTTTATTATTATGTGTTATCCTTTCTTTTTGGTCTTATTTTTTTTGGTACTGAATTTGATGCAGGAACTGAACGGTTATTCCTCCTTACGTTTGCAGTCATCGGATCTCAGTGGGTGGAAGTAATCATGATGGCCAGCTTTGCGTTGATGTGTTCTAGTTTGTTTAGGAACAGCATGATCGCACTCGTCACTTCATTTTTTGTGTTGTATGCGGCTAAATCGATCGTACCCATCATGTCACTCTTAGAAATTCAGTGGGGGAAAATCCTGCTTTTTGCTAATACGGATTTCTGGCAATACAGCTTCCAAGGACCGCCACCCTTTAATGGAATGAGTCCTATGTTATCTCTATTGATTGTAGGAGCACATTTTGTATTCTTTGTTGGCACTGCTTGGTTCCTTTTTTGGAAGCGTGACGTAAATGTGTGAAAATTAAGTAAAATAACAAGAAAAATTCGTGGCAACTTTGTGAAAATCAGTCTGGATATCACGATAAACGGCTGATTTTGTTTTATAATAGGAGGAGTCATGGAGGTGGCACTATCTTGAAAAATTTCATTACAGCTTTACCAATTTTGTTGCTGCTGTCGTTTTCGTTCGTGTCTTTTGCCTTCCAATTTGATCATCTTGTTTATTTCAGACTAGCGCTAGGGATCTTTTCATTAGCCGGTCTTTTCTTTCTCTATACACTTAAAAGAAATTTGAAATGGTTCATGGTCTATTTATATGTGAGCTGGATCATTCTTGCTGCGGTCACAACATTTGAGGAGCCTGTGTTTTCTCAATTTTTCTTCGGTGGTTTAACGATGACAATGGGTTATCTTACGTATATGCTCATTTACTTAGGAATGAAGCAAGACCGTGTAGCGAAATCACATTAAAACAAAAGCCGATAAAATGGAATAGCAGATTTTATCGGCTTTTCACGGTTGAGGCAGACAAATGCCTGGCTACTTTGTGTTTATGATTCACGTCCAGTAGCCGCAAGCTGCTTCTGATGCTTTTTGTCGATGGTTTCATATATACTCTCCATCATTTTAGGATCACGCAGGATCGTCTTCTTGTTTTCCTCAATCAATTGCTGGTATGTTTTGATTTTTTTTTAGACATGTGAATCATCGCTCCTTTATCAGAATGGGTATCTATAATAATTTCACTCGGATGAAATTAATAATCATTTTCAATTAGCGACTCCATTATACAAAGTCAAATGTCAGAAGTAAAGATTCGATTTAGAAAATTCAAACAACTGACATATTCACTTCCATATCGACGATAAATTCTTTCCCAGGAAATAATTCGCTGTCAATTCTTGTCGTGAAATCAGATAAAACATTCTTTTTTCGTTGAAACGTTTTGGCCTCACATATCGTCTTATGTAGAGATTTGATTATAGAGGACCTAGAAGAAGAGATGAAAAAAACACCAGCAAGAGTTTGCTGATGTCCTTCATTCAACCAATTATGAAACGTGTTTTTGAAGAAACTCTGTCACTTCTTCAGGTGATTTTGCATTCGCACTGTGTAAGTGCGCTGTTTTTTCACCATTTTTGAAAATTAACAGGCTTGGAATACCCATCACCTGATACGTTTCCGCTAATTCAGGGAAGTCATCCTTGTTTATCTCAACCCATTCATACTGAGCATAAAACTCTATAATGTCTGGAATGAACATGTCCATTCTCGTACAATCAGGACACCATGTCGCAAAGAATTTAATGAGGACTTCTTTGTCTGATTGAATGATTTCATTGAATTGTTTAGTACTTGTGATTTTTTTCAATTTGTCACAACTCCTTTTCAATGTCATTTTAATATAAAATAAAGGCAATTGACATACAAAGCTTGGGGGGCTGACAACCTTTACAAATCACTTCGATTCCATGACAACAAAAAATTAATTAGAGCATTTTCACTTGAAAGTGATAAGATAGTAAAGATGAATTTTAGTGGGGGGAGTATCCATTGAAAATAAGTTTAGGATTGGTTTACGGCGGAAAGTCAGCCGAACATAATGTATCACTGCAAACAGCCCTTGCAGTTACAAAAGCACTGAATACTGAGAAGTTTGATATACATCCAATTTATATTACAGAAGAGGGCGAATGGCTAAGAGGAGAAAAACTCACTGAACCAGTCTCAAACGTCAAAATGCTTCAATTTGAACAAAATGCAAAGACGTTTTTACCAACTTCATTAAATGAGAGCATGTTTCCACAGCCTTCATCAGCAGATGAGAAGATTGATGTCGTCTTTCCATTACTGCACGGCCCAAATGGTGAAGATGGAACAATGCAAGGATTACTTGAACTATTAAATATCCCGTATGTCGGCAACGGCGTTCTCGCTTCTGCTGCAGGTATGGATAAAGTCATGATGAAAGATGTTTTTGCTCAAGCAGGTCTTGCACAAGCAAAACACCTTTCCTTCAATAAAAAAGACTATGAGAAAACAAAATCAGACAGCTTAGAGCAGGTGGCACAAGTACTTGGCTACCCTTGCTTTGTGAAACCTGCCAACATGGGATCAAGTGTTGGGATTACTAAATGTCGCAGCACAGAAGAGCTTCAGGCCGCATTTGATTTAGCCTTTCAATATGATCGTCGTGTTGTCGTGGAAGAAGGCGTCATTGGAAGAGAAATCGAAATTGGTGTATTAGGAAATGATGATCCGAAATGCTCTGTTGTTGGTGAAATTGCACCTAAAACAGATTTTTATGATTACAAAGCAAAATATGAAGATGGCGATACAGATTTGATCATTCCTGCGAGTGTTTCAGAGGATGAATACAAGACGATTCAAGATATGGCGATTAAAGCATTTAAAGCCATTGATGGATCTGGTCTTGTGCGTGCAGACTTTTTCCTCACAGAGGAAGGTACAGTGCTAATTAATGAAGTGAATACAATGCCTGGATTCACACCATTCAGTATGTTCCCGCTCCTTTGGAAACATACTGGTGTAGAGTATCCTGAGTTGATTGAAAAGCTGGTGTCACTTGCCGTTGAACGCCATCAAGAAAAACAAACCATTAAAACAACTTTTTAATCAGAGCAACAAGCAGACACTATCCAACAGGTAGTGTCTCTTTTCCTTCAAACGTGTAATAAGAAAGAGAGGCGAAAAATCATGATCAAACGTACAGTGAAACAAATCTCCCAAATGGCTGGTGGAACATTATCTAATCAAGCTTTTGGGGAAGAGCAGATTCACGGAGTCACCACAGATACAAGACAAGTCTCAAAAGGCGCACTGTTTATCCCGCTTATTGGAGAACATTTTAACGGTCATACATTTGCTTCAAAAGCAGTGGAGCTTGGGGCCGCAGCTGTTCTTTGGAATCAAAAAGAAACCAATCCACCCGAAGGTGTTCCAGTCATTCTTGTAGAGGATACACTGACTGCACTTCAACAACTGTCTAAATCCTACTTAATAGAGGAAAATCCTCGTGTTGTAGGTATTACAGGAAGTAATGGGAAAACAACAACGAAAGACATGATTCATTCTGTATTACAAACTGCATATCAAGCCCATAAAACAGTTGGCAATTTTAATAATCACATCGGCCTTCCTCTCACTATTCTTGCGATGCCCGAAGGAACAGAAATCGCTGTTTTGGAGATGGGCATGAGTGCAAAAGGAGAGATCGAGTTTTTATCAAATCTTGCTGAACCTAATGCAGCGGTTATCACCAATATTGGAGAATCTCATATGCAAGACCTAGGATCAAGAGAAGCCATCGCAGATGCAAAATGTGAGATCACAAAAGGGTTAAAAGAGGATGGCATCTTTTATTACTTAGGAGATGAGCCCCTGCTTCGCGAAAGAGCGAATACACTGACACACAAAGTAAAGACTTTTGGAGAAGCAGAGGACTGTGATATCAAGGTAACTCACATCAACCAGCTTGCAGAAGGAACTAAATTTCAAGTGGAAGGATATGCCCAGGCGTTTCTCATTCCTGTATTAGGGAAACATAATGTGAAGAATGCGCTTGCCGCTATTGCCATTGGCGAGCACTTTGGGCTGACTGAAAGACATATAGCCCAAGGACTGATGCAAACGAAATTGACAGGGATGCGTCTTGAGCTTTTTAAAACAGATCAAGGAATTACGGTGATAAACGATGCGTACAATGCGAGTCCTACATCCATGAAAGCGGCGATTGACCTTGTAGGGGATATGGACGGCTTTGCAAATCGTATTCTAGTACTCGGAGATATGTTGGAGATGGGTAGCGAAGAAGAAACATATCATTATGAATTAGGTCAGTACATCAAGCCTGATTTTATCGACCATGTTTTAACGTATGGACGTCTAGGTGCATTCATTGCTGAAGGAGCAAAAAAAGCATTTGGAGACGCGCGTGTGTGCTCTTATATGGACAAAGAAGACTTGAAGAAAAAACTAGCTGCAGTGGCAGAGCCTAATGATGTGGTTCTAGTCAAAGCTTCCCGTGGCATGAGATTGGAAGAAGTCATTCCTGTACTATAAAAGAGTTCGGCAAAGAAGGTGATACAGAATATGATTGGCTGTCTATGTATTCACGTTTTTACAGGTGTCCCTTATAAAGTAGAACCACTGGCGCAGTATTTAAAGGAGGACGACAGATTGGATTTTGCATTCTGTCACGCTTCCGGGTCATGGTGAGGAGCTTCAGCTAAAAGGTATCTCTATCAAGAGTGGATCTCGACAGCTAAACTAGAAATCCTTTCCCTCTATCAACATGTGACACCATTTACTTGGTCGGCTTTTCAATGGGCGGGGTGATTGCCTCTTACTTAGCTATCTTATTGCCGCCTTGTTCTTTTAAGTGCAGCGGCCAAATATGTGAACCGAAAACAAATGATTCAAGACACAAGAGTCCTTTTTAGGGTTGATTGATACGAATCCTTTGTATGATCGGTATCGTCATAAGCTATCGAGTACGCCGCTATCAGCTGCTGTCCTTGAGAAGCTTCATATACCGGTCTTAATCGTTTCAAGGTGAAAGCGATGGGATTATTCCCGCCCCTAGTGCAGAATTTATAATCCCGTCTCGTCAGAAAGAAAAGTTGTATTTGGGTGATTGTAAACATCATGTCTGTCATGAGCCCTGTGCACAGTAATTGTTTGAGAAGGTAGAACCATTTTTTTAAAAGCAATTTAGTATATAGAAAAGTAGAATGTGGCTAAACTAATATAAATCGAACCCCGCTTGTTAAAATCTGCAACAATTTTGTCGAATGAGTGACAGGCCTATGTTACAATAGGGAAGAAAAGTTGGTCGATTCGGTTGTTTCAATATGATGGTAAAACCTTTATCTCCAGTCTAATTCCAGCAATGGGGAATTATCGGAAGGATCCTTATTTCAATATCGTCAGGACGGGAATATTTTAACGAGCCATATCAAGGCGGCAGTATGAGAAGCGGGTCTTGCGAATATTGGATAACGGAAAGATCAAATGGTTAGAAAAGTGGAAATGGATGGATTGAGATTAGAGCGAAGGTGAATCTGTCATTGTGGAGCAGTAGATATATCCATTTCTGTCTTGTTGAAAAACAAATAGTGTAATGGTAAGATATAATGTAGGGTAATTCGGGCTTTGTATATAATGGACCTGTCCTTTCAGAAAAGGGCAGTTTTTAATGATCATTCACGAGATTACTGAAACAGCAATTAGAAGGAGTTTGAATAAATTGACTATAACGTTTCAAGATTTTCAATTAAGCGAAAGTCTCATGAAGTCTATTAACCGCATGGGATTTGAAGAAGCAACACCGATTCAAGCAGAAACGATTCCTCTCGGTCTTCAAAATAAAGATGTCATCGGACAAGCACAAACAGGAACAGGAAAAACCGCAGCATTTGGTATTCCTCTGGTTGAAAAAATCGACCCAGCGTCTCCTAATATCCAAGCGATTATCATTGCGCCAACAAGAGAATTAGCTATTCAAGTATCCGAAGAGCTATATAAAATCGGCCAAGACAAGCGTGCACGTGTACTTCCGATTTACGGTGGACAAGATATCGGCCGCCAAATCCGTTCGCTCAAGAAAAATCCTCATATCATCGTAGGAACTCCAGGACGTTTACTCGATCACATTAACCGTCGTACAATGCGTCTTCAAAATGTTGAAACCGTTGTGCTTGATGAAGCAGACGAAATGCTAAACATGGGTTTTATCGAAGATATTGAAGCGATCCTTTCAAATGTACCAAGTGAACACCAAACACTTTTATTCTCTGCGACAATGCCTGCACCAATTAAGCGCATTGCAGAGCGTTTCATGACAAACCCAGAACATGTAAAAGTAAAAGCGAAAGAAATGACAGTATCTAACATCCAACAGTTCTACTTGGATATCCACGAACGTAAAAAGTTTGATACATTGACACGTCTTCTTGACATTCAATCACCAGAGCTTTCAATTGTATTCGGCCGTACCAAGCGCCGTGTTGACGAATTGACAGAAGCACTTAACCTTAGAGGCTACACAGCTGAAGGAATTCATGGTGACCTGACTCAGGCGAAACGTATGGTTGCTCTTCGTAAATTCAAAGAAGGTTCTATCGATGTACTAGTGGCAACAGACGTTGCAGCACGTGGACTAGATATCTCAGGCGTTACACACGTGTATAACTTCGACGTGCCACAGGATCCAGAAAGCTACGTACATCGTATTGGACGTACAGGCCGTGCTGGACGTACAGGAATGGCAATGACATTTATCACACCACGTGAAAAAGATATGCTTCGTGCAATTGAGCAAACGACTAAACGTAAAATGGATCGTATGAAAGAGCCAACGTTAGACGAGGCAATTGAAGGACAACAGCAAGTAACGGTTGACCGTCTACGCACAATCATTAGTGAAAACAACTTAAACTTCTACATGACAGCGGCTGCTGAATTGCTAGAAGATCATGATTCTGTCACAGTGGTGGCGGCTGCCATCAAAATGATGACAAAAGAACCAGATGCAACGCCTGTTCGTTTAACAGATGAAGCACCAATGATTTCAAAACGTCATCGTAACAACCGTAGCTCTTCTAAACGTAGAGACGGCGGTGGTGGAGGTTACCGTGGAAAAGGTAAGAACAGCCGTTCATCTTACGGTGATAAAAAGCGTTCTTCAAATGACCGCAATCGTTCTTCTAACGATCGTCGTCAAAAGAAATCTTATAACAACTAACATACAAAAGCGAATCCTTTGCAGGGTTCGCTTTTTTAACAGGTTTATCTAACAGGTTTATTGAAACTTTTTAGGCTTTGTTTCGTAATATATTGATAGAAAAGTAAGAGAATGGGGGAAGAATGTGAGAAAACAGCCGCAACGTCAAATTAGTTTAAATGGATTAAAGGTATGGCGCCTTCAAAATGGAATTATCTCATTGATATTCTTACTCATCATGATTGGGGTGTTTTTTGCTAGTTATTATTTCCACTGGCCATATTGGATTGGTGTCATCCTTATTGGAGTGTGGATATTACAAGTCATTTTCGGAATCTGGATCATACCGAAAATTCGTCATCACATCTGGCGCTATGAAGTATTCGAAAATGAAATTGAAATACAGCATGGGCTGATTCGTGTCACACGTGTGATTGTGCCAATGGTTCGTGTCCAGCACGTCGATACATCGCAAGGACCGCTTTTAAGACGCTACCGTTTGGCATCTGTTCAAATCTCTACTGCTGCTACAGTTCACGATATTCCAGCACTAGAATTAGAAGAGGCAGATGAGCTTTGTGATTACATATCTCGTTTAGCAAGGGTGACTGAAGATGATGTCTGAACCAAAACGTGTACATCCTATCTCGATGTTCATTGATTTTATATCAGATGCCGTATCCATGATCAAAAACTTCATTATCCCTTTTTTCGTGCTTATTTTTGTAAACTCGAATTCGAGTATTCGCTTTTATGCATTTATCATTCTTGGTGCGCTCCTTTTATGGAGAGCTGTTTTAACCCTTTTAGAGTGGAGACGATTTACTTACCGAATGGAAGACGATGAATTTCGAGTGGAATCAGGTGTTATCACGAAAAAGAAAAAATATATATCGTTAGAACGAATTCAAACGGTCAATACAAGTGAAGGCATCTTTCAGCGGATTTTCGGTTTAATGCGAGTTCAAATTGAAACGGCAGGCGGGACGGATGGTCCAGAAGTGAGCCTGACGGCGATTACAAAAGCGGAAGCAGAACAATTGAAAGAGTCGATTTTTAACCGGAAGAAAAGCTTGCAGCAAGAAGGAGAGGCAGCAGATGAAAATAGTGATGTACCGCATGATCATCTGACTTCGCATAAACCTGTGGAGGGAGAAGTGAATGTTTCCTATCTTATGGGTGTGCCAGAGCTTCTTTTGGCGGCTACGACTTCCAGCGGAATCGGTGTGATTATTTCGGGTTGTCTCGCTATCTACACACAAATAGATGAAATTCTTCCTTTGGACGGGTTCGCGAAGCAATTCTCCTTTTTAAGTCATGCGAGTATTGAAATTTACGCCATTCTCATTTTTCTGGTGGTATTGATTGCGTGGCTACTCAGTATTGGGTTGACAGCGCTCCAATATGCGAATTTTGCTGCAAAACGAAAAGGGAATGACATCATCATTACAAGAGGACTCATTGAGAGGCATCAAATGACCATTCCGCTTGGGAGAATTCAAGCAGTGAAAATCAAAGAAAACATTCTCCGTGAACCTTTTGGTTTTGCGACGGTGATGCTTGTTAGTGCAGGAGGCTCTATTACAGATAAAGAAACCTCTTCTGTCTTATTTCCACTGATACGGAAGAAAAACATCAATGAATTGTTATCTCAATTTACAGATCAATATCATCTAAAACCAGAAGCAGAGCTGAAAAAGGTCCCCAAGCGTTCGCTCAAACGCTACCTGATCTCATATGGATTTGTTCCATTACTCGTAGGTGTGATTCTGTCAGTACGCTTTCCGCCATGGGGTTATTTGGCGCTGATTCCATTACCATTTGCCTTGTTCTTTGGGTATTTAGCCTATAAGCAATCAGGGTATGTGATCAAAGATCAATTGATTCAGTTAACGACAAGAGGCATCGGCAAAACCACCGGAATTGTATTGAGAAAACGAATGCAAAACTATACGATAACCCAATCTTACTTCCAGAAGAAAGGCCGAGTGGCGAGTATTCACACCTTTGTGAAATCCTCTGCACTGCTTGATTCCTTTGGTGTACATCATCTTGAAGAAGAAGATGCTGCACGTATATTTGATTGGTATTCCTATGAAACAAACAAATCTTCTTAAAACGAAAAAATGTCGATCAGCTTCCCATCAAAAGGAGTGATCGACATTTTTTATGAGATTAATAGCGTCTCTTTTTGGAATGGAAGAATAGGGTGATTGGGGCTAGAATCATGCCGCCAATTAATCCAAATAAGTGAGCCATGATGTTAATGTTCGAATTGACGAACGTCATGATGACAGAGACACCTAGAATCGTTAAGATGACCTGAGAATTGCCGCGGTCCATCATGTGAGGTTTAAACAGGACAAGATACAGATAAACGCCAAACAAACCAAATATGGCGCCAGAAGCTCCGACATGTACATATTCTAAAGGCTCAACCCAATAGGTTCCGAGATTACCAATGAACCCTGCACCAAGATAAATAATCAGAAACCGAACCTTACCAACCAAATATTCAAGTGCTGGAGCAAATAGGAACAGTGACATTGAATTGAACAAAATGTGCGTCAGACTCCCGTGGAGAAAAATAGGGGTAATGAGCCGCCACCATTCTCCTTCTGCTACACCATAATTGAAACCGACAAGATGGTCTTGCCCAAGCTGTATAATAGGAATAGGTATAGCAAATAAAAGCCAAGAGCCTATTTGCAATACAAGGATCGCTGTTACGATTGGATACGATCTAATAAATTGTTGAAAGCTCTCCGTTCGAATAAACATAACAAACCCCTTTTGACTAGATAATGGTAAGTTTATAGTAACACGTTTATGAAGCGAACATCCAAAATAGTACGAGTATCATAGGAGGTACCTCATGATCATAGGAATTGGCATTGATATTGTAGAGATCGACCGGCTGTCACGAGTGCTCAGTAGAAAGTCTCGTTTCCAGAACGAATTCTGACTTTAAGTGAACAGGATGTGTTTCGCAAACTAAGTGAAAAGAGAAGTTGGAGTTTTAGCAGGACGCTTTGCGGCTAAGGAGGATTTCTCAAAAGCGTACGGTACGGGGATCGGTCAGTATTTAAGCTTTCATGACATAGAGATACAAAAAGACGATAACGGACAACCTTTCATCAAAAGCGAGAAAACGAAGGAAGACAAGGTTCATGTATCCTTTACACACACAAAGGAATATGCTGCTGCGCAAGTTTTAATTGAAAGGTTGTCAAGCTAGTCTGCATATTGTTTGTCCCTCCCTCATATATTGGGTAGTGCGATAAGGAAGGGCGAGTTGCTAACAGGCTTTGATGGTTCGCGGTACGCAGTTGACTCTTTAGGCGTACTGTTAAAGTCAAACAAGCGGTTTCTTCCTTTTAACACAATTAACGAAGGGGTTGAAAAGGGTGAGAAAAAGCTTTGTTTTGCTTGTAA
This sequence comes from Bacillus stratosphericus, assembly GCF_020524495.1. Taxonomy (GTDB): domain Bacteria; phylum Bacillota; class Bacilli; order Bacillales; family Bacillaceae; genus Bacillus; species Bacillus stratosphericus_B. Next base: position 97,845 of record NZ_JAIVLB010000003.1, read on the forward strand.
CGGGGATCCTTTTTGTACTGATTCTTTCCGCATGCGGTCAAAAATCCCAGCAGGATATCGTTGGAAACTTAAACAAAAAGGCAGAGGAAATGACATCATACAAAGCCAAAGCAAAAATGACCATTGAGACAGGAAATGATCCACAGGAGTACCAGGTAGAAATTTGGTACAAGAAGCCGGAGCTTTACCGTGTCTATTTAGAAAATCCACAAAAGGATCAGAGGCAAGTCATTTTAAGAAATGGTAATGGTGTGTTTGTGCTGACACCTTCATTGAACAAAAGTTTCCGATTCCATAGTGATTGGCCGAATAATAGCAGTCAGGTCTATTTGTTTGAATCACTAGTGAAAGACATTAAAAATGATAGTACAGCTCAGTTCAAAGCGAAAGAGTCAAAGTATATTTTCGAAACGAAAACCAATTATCAGCACAATCAAATGCTGCCTACTCAAGAGATTACCTTTCATAAAAAAACAATGGCGCCTGCCAGTGTGAAAGTACTGGATACCGACAAAAAGCCAATGGTGAAAGTAGAATTCTCTCACTTTGAATTCAATAAATCTTTTGACAAAGATGCATTTGATGAGAAGAAAAACATGACGCTCTCCCAAATGGATGTCACCACAAGTGCAGACCCATCTGATAGCTTTGCTATGAAAACACCAGTTGATATGCCAGAGGGCGTGAAGAAGATGGAAGAGAAAGAAATGACAACAGACGCTGGGAAACGATATGTGATTACGTATGGCGGGAAGAAATCCTTCACACTCATTCAGGAAAAAGCGCGAGTGGCAGAAGCGTCTACGCCTGTGACGATGAACGGGGAGCCAGTTGATCTTGGCATGACAGTTGGTGTTCTAACGGATCAATCTCTCTCATGGACATCTGACGGAGTCGACTATTTAATTTCCTCAAGTGATTTATCCAAGGAAGAACTCTTAATGGTCGCAAAAAGTGTAGAAGGACAGTCAGCCAAATAAATGAATATCTCATGGGAGGCCTTGAAAATGGAAAAATCAGCCCTGTGCAGGGCTGATTTTCTTTGATTCGTTTCACATTATTCTTGATTTTTAGTATCATAATGAAGGGATTGAATCATTCAATAGGGAAGTGTGACTGATGGACACAAATGCCTTTTATAGAGACACATGGGCAGAAATTGACTTAACAGCAATTAAGCATAATGTTTCACATATGAAAGACCATATCGGTCAAAAAGTTCAATTAATGGCTGTTGTGAAAGCCAATGCATATGGACATGGTGATATAGAAGTGGCAAGAGCTGCCCTCAGAACAGGTGCAGACTTGTTAGCCGTAGCCTTTTTAGATGAGGCCATTTCTTTAAGAAATAGAGGCATCAAAGCACCAATTCTTGTGCTCGGTGCAGTGCCGCCAGAGTATGTCAAAGTCGCCGTCAGATACAATGTGATCATAACCGCTTACTCCATCTATTGGCTGAGGGAAGTCGTCAAAGTAGTGAAAGAGCATATTGGACAACCTATTCGTTTCCACTTGAAAATTGATAGCGGAATGAATCGTTTAGGTGTTAAAACGTTAGAGCAAGTGAACGAAGTAAAAGAGCTAGCCATCAATCATTCTTATTTACAGCTGGAAGGTGTATTTACTCACTTTGCGACAGCGGATGAAAAGGATGAGGACTACTTTGATATGCAGGTAGACACCTTTAAAACATTGCTTCAGCCGCTTCATACGGACAAACTGCTCGTTCATTGTGCCAACAGTGCAGCGGGATTGCGGTTCAAAGAAGTCTTGTTTAATATGGTTCGGTTTGGGATCAGTATGTACGGGCTGTCACCGTCAGAGGAAATCAAAGATGAATTGCCTTTTAAACTGGAAGAAGCATTGTCTCTTCATACGAAGCTGGCGAATGTGAAGCTCATTCAAAAGGGTGAAAGTGTCAGCTATGGAGCGACCTATACAGCCAATCAGGATACATGGATTGGCACGGTTCCAGTTGGTTATGCAGACGGCTGGATCCGAAAGCTGGCGGGAACGGAAGTGCTAGTTGGTGGAAAGCGCCGGAAGATCGCCGGAAGGATATGTATGGATCAATTCATGGTTGAATTGAAAGAGGATGCTCCAGCAGGTGAGCCAGTTGTTCTTATTGGTGCACAAGGCGGAGAAAAGGTATCAGTTGATGAAGTGGCCAAAAGGCTAGATACCATTAATTATGAGGTCACATGCTCTATTGGTCACCGGGTCCCAAGAGTCTATATGGAAGACGGCAAAAGGGTTCATGTGCGCAATCCACTGCTTCAAGGCGGGCCAAGCTTTTTATAAGTGGTTTGTCGGAACGATGTCCAATACTGACATTGTTCTCTTTTATTCTACAGAGAAGGAATAAAGATTCTCCCTTTTTTAGAGATTTTGGAAATACCGTATGATTTTCGGAAAAAAGCGTATAATGGGAAAGAGAACTCCATTATCACCTTGATTTACGGGTGGCCGACTGCTTCATGTTTTAATAAGAAATCATGAAAAAACAGCTTTGCTTGTGCATTGATTAATGGTATGATTAGTCTTGGAATGGATCGAAACGGTATCCGTAAGTTTTGTGGAGGTGTATGTTTTTTGTCTGAATCCAGCGCAAACGAAATGAAGATTAGACTACCGGAGGCTTTAATGTCTGAAATCGAACGAGTAGCAGAGCAGGATAAGGTAACAAGAAATGAATTGATCTACCGAGCGACAAAAACGTATATTCGTGAACGTAATATTCGACAAAATCGTGAATCGATGAGACGCGGCTACATGGAGATGGCGAAAATTAATCTGAATATCTCTTCAGAGGCACAATACGCAGAATTTGAGGCTGAGAATACAGTTGAGCGATTAGTCAGCGGGGGTTAAACATTTGATTGTTAAACGCGGTGATGTTTACTTTGCTGATTTATCTCCTGTTGTTGGCTCTGAGCAGGGCGGGGTTCGCCCAGTATTGGTGATCCAAAATGACATTGGAAATCGCTTTAGCCCGACTGCTATCGTTGCAGCCATAACAGCCCAAATACAAAAAGCGAAATTACCCACTCACGTCGAAATTAATGCAAGGCGCTACGGCTTTGAACGAGATTCTGTCATTCTTTTGGAGCAGATTCGTACGATCGATAAACAAAGATTGACAGATAAAATCACACATCTTGATGATGAAATGATGGAGAAGGTAGATGAAGCCTTACAAGTTAGTTTGGCTCTTATTGATTTTTAATATGATGAGATTTGGTTGCTCTCTTGTGAGCAACTTTTTTTGTGTTCATTTTTTATTAACGCTATAATGAAGAGAGAATAAAAGTAGTGCTTTATAGGAACGTAGGGGGTAAATCATGTCGAATCATATCGTGTTAGCTTTCGCAAGAGAGCATCAAAAGGAATTAGAAAAAGAGTGGACGGACATTTTTAAACGACTCGGACAAGAAGAAACGGACATGATGCTAAACGACAAAATGTACGAAACCATCTCTGCGGAATATGTTCAGCTGATCATTACATCCCTTTCAGATAGGTATGCAGAGGATCTTGAAGAAAACGTGCAAACTCTTGCTTTAAAAATTGTTCAAATGGGTATGTCACTTAAGTTATTGGCAAATGGTCTAACGGAAATCCGAACCAACTTATATCAAAAAATGAACAATGATAAAGACACATCAGAAGAGAGTCATGACCTCATCTGGCAAATTGATCGTTTCATCACACCGATTCATCACGAGATATTGAATCAATATTCCATTTCATGGGAGAAAACTGTGAACCTTCAAAAAATTGCGCTGCAGGAACTTTCTGCACCGCTGATCCCGGTATTTGAGCACATCACCGTCATGCCACTAGTTGGAACAATTGATACAGAACGTGCGAAAAAAATTATGGAGAACCTGTTAAATGGTGTCGTGAAACATCGTTCACAGGTTGTCTTGATTGATATTACGGGTGTCCCTGTCGTTGATACTATGGTCGCACACCATATCATTCAAGCGTCCGAGGCTGTGAGATTAGTAGGTGCGAAGTGCTTGTTGGTCGGGATTCGTCCAGAAATCGCCCAAACCATCGTCAACCTCGGAATTGATTTATCTCAGGTTACAACAAAGAATACCCTTCAAAAAGGAATTCAAACGGCTTTAGAAATGACAAATCGAAAAATTGTTTCATTGGAGGGATCACCTAGTGAGAAATCACCCGAAGATTCCGATCTTAAAACTATATAACTGTCTTCTGGTTTCAATACAGTGGGAGCTTGATGACCAAACAGCTCTTCACTTTCAAGAAGACTTGCTGAACAAAATCCACGAAACAGGAGCAAATGGTGTTGTCATTGACCTAACGTCTGTTGATATGATTGATTCATTTATTGCAAAAGTATTAGGGGATGTCATCACGATGTCCAAGCTCATGGGGGCAAAGGTTGTATTAACAGGAATACAACCTGCAGTCGCTGTAACGCTCATAGAACTTGGTATATCGCTGGAAGAAATTCAGACAGCACTAGATCTTGAACAAGGGCTTGAGACACTGAAGCGGGAATTGGGGGAATAGATATGAAAGACCAATCCTGTGTAAAAATATTGACGGAATGGGACATAGTCGCCGCAAGACAATTAGGGCGAAATGTTGCAAAAGAGCTTGGTTTTGGAACAGTTGATCAAGCAAGAATTACGACGGTCATTTCAGAATTAGCTCGAAACATCTATTTATACGCTGGTAAGGGTCAGGTTTGTATAGAAGAAGTGATGGAGCGTGGAAAGCATGGACTCAAAGTCACCGCAGCCGATGAGGGGCCTGGCATTATAGATATACGCAAGGTCATGGAAGACGGATTTTCTACATCAGGCGGTCTCGGAGCAGGTCTTCCGGGAGTCAAAAGGCTGATGGATGATTTTACATTAGATTCTGCACCAGAACAAGGAACGGAGATACAAGCTGTCAAGTGGCTTCGCTAGGAGGGAAACTATGGACTTTAAGGAGGTAATGGAGCAGCGATATCATCAGCTGCTCAGTCGTTATATCAGTGATTTAACTGAAACATCGCTTTATCAAGCTCAAAAATTCAGCCGAAAAACCATTGAGCATCAAATACCTCCTGAAGAAATAGTGAGTGTTCACCGAAAAGTGATTCAGGAACTTTACCCTGATTTGCCGAAAGATGTCTTTCATTCACTAGACTTCTTAATTGAAGTCATGATCGGGTACGGACTAGCCTATCAAGAACATTTAACACTTAGAGGTATCCAGCAAGAAATAAAATCAGAAATTGAAATTGCTGCAAATGTTCAGCAAACCCTTCTGGAAACGAAAATTCCAGAAGGAGACACATTTGATCTCGGTGCAATTAGTGTGCCGGCCAAACAGATGAGTGGAGACTATTACCACTTTGTTGCTGATCACGATACGATCAATATCGCGATCGCAGATGTCATTGGAAAGGGAATTCCGGCTGCGCTCTGTATGTCGATGATTAAATATGCGATGGATTCCTTGCCTGAGTCAGGAAGCGGTCCAACAAAAGTGCTGAAAACCCTTAATCGTGTTGTCGAGCAAAACGTAGACCCAAGTATGTTTATCACCATGTTCTATGGCAGTTATAATACAGAAACGCATGAATTTAAATATGCATCGGCTGGTCATGAGCCGGGCTTTTTCTATTGCAAAAAAGAGAATCAACTTTACGATTTAAATGCGAAAGGACTTGTCCTTGGAATCGCACCAGAATTTGATTACAGGCAGTATGAGAAGCATTTGGACGTAGGAGATATGGTCATCTTATTCTCTGATGGTGTAACAGAATCCAAGTCAGAGGACGGCTTCTTAGATCGGGAAGATATCAAAGCGCTCATATCAGAGCACCTATCCTACTCAGCTCAGGAAATGGTGGATGCCATCTATGCGAGCTTACTCAAACTGCAAGACTTTCAGCTTCACGATGACTTTACTTTACTTGTTCTCAAAAGAAAAGTTTAGAAACTGAATATGCGGGTATGTAAAACTTTAGGAAACAAGAATTTCGAGGTGAATGCATAATGAATATGTCTGTAAAAGAGCATCAAATAGATCATAGGGCAAGAATTAGTGTCAGCGGGGAAATCGATGTGTACTCTGCTCCTGAGCTAAGAGAAACGCTTATGCCTAAAGCAGAGCAAGGGGAGCATCTTGAAATCTGTTTGAAGGATGTTTCTTATATGGATAGTACAGGTTTAGGTGTATTTGTTGGGCTGTTCAAAGCGGCTCAAAAAGCAGGTGGAACATTGAAGCTTAAGAACTTGTCGGAACGGCTGATAAGGTTGTTTGAAATTACTGGATTAAAGGACATTATTGACATTTCTGCAAAGTCAGAGGGTGGGGTACAATGAACGAATCAGTAGATCTAATCGAGATGAAAATACCGGCGAAACCAGAATACGTAGGCATCATTCGTCTGACCCTTTCAGGCGTAGCAAGCCGAATGGGTTATGCCTATGAAGAGATTGAGGACTTAAAAATTGCCGTCAGTGAGGCCTGTACAAATGCAGTTCAGCATGCCTACAAAGATGAAAATGGCGAGGATGGAGAGGTAGCAGTTCGCTTTCTTGTCTATGAGGATCGTATAGAAATCATTGTCGCTGATAAAGGCGGTAGCTTTGACTTTAAACAAAAGAAGGAAGACCTAGGGCCGTACACATCTGCTCATACGGTGGATCAATTGGCAGAAGGAGGTCTTGGTTTATATTTAATGCAAACATTAATGGATGAAGTCGAGGTGCAAGCAAACTCGGGAGTTACCGTGGTAATGACAAAGTTTTTAAACAGGGAGCGAGTTGACCATGACGCAACCATCCAAAACTATGAAACTAACTAAAGATGAAGTGGATCGCCTCATCCAAAGCTATCAAACCAATCAAGACGAGCAGGCGCAGCTTACGCTTGTCAAATGCTACACAAACCTCGTTGATATGCTGGCAAAGAAATATTCTAAAGGGAAAAGCTTTCATGAGGACCTTAGGCAAGTTGGAATGATTGGTTTACTCGGCGCAATTAAGCGATACGACCCGCTTGTCGGTAAATCATTTGAAGCCTTTGCGATTCCAACCATTATCGGGGAAATCAAACGCTTTCTACGTGACAAGACATGGAGTGTCCATGTACCAAGGCGGATTAAAGAGCTTGGACCGAGAATCAAAATGGCAGTCGATCATCTGACAACAGAAACACAAAAGTCACCTAAAGTACAAGAAATTGCAGATTATCTAGATGTGACAGAAGAAGAAGTACTTGAAACTATCGAGATGGGCAAAAGCTATCAAGCACTGTCTGTTGACCAAGGTGTAGAGGCTGATTCTGAAGGAAGTACCGTCACCATTTTAGACGTCGTCGGCTCACAGGAAGAAGGCTACGAACGCGTGAACCAAAAAATGATGCTTGAGAGTGTGCTTCATGTTCTGACTGATAGAGAAAAAGAGATTATCAACCTCACTTATCTGCAAAATAAAAGTCAGAAAGAAACAGGCGATTTACTCGGCATATCCCAAATGCATGTATCGAGACTGCAGCGGAAGGCAGTTAAAAAGTTACGAGATGCATTATCAGAAGATGCGTCTATGGAGCTAGGGTAATGAAGCAGATTGAAAAGCAGGAGCATGTGAATACTATAATCTATCAATCGAATAAAGAAGGGAAATCATGCTGCGGGGACAGTTTTTTTATTAAAGCAGATGATGCAGAACTAATTTGTGCTGTAGCAGACGGATTAGGCAGCGGCCAGTTCGCCAATGAATCATCTTCTTTAGTCAGCGAAATTGTCGAAGAATATGGACATGAGGATGTGACGACCCTCATCGACAGATGCAATCAGGCCATGAAAAATAAACGCGGGGCCACTGTTGCCATATTAAAGGTGAATTTTTTCCAGCAGCAATTTACCTATTGTTCGGTTGGTAATATCCGATTTATCTTGAATGCACCTTCTGGCGACTATATTTATCCACTTCCGACATCAGGATACTTATCAGGTAAACCTAGAAAATATAAAATATACACCTATTCCTACGAAAAAGGATCGACATTCATTATGTATTCAGACGGACTGAATGTGCCAAACATGCGAATGTGTTTAAAGCATAGCCATTCAGTGACAGACATCGCACAACAACTTGAAACGTATACACAAGAAAAGAAGGACGATCTCACCTATGTACTTGGTCAGCTCATATGAAATAGCTGACCTTTTTCTATTTTGCCGGTTTTTTTGATACACTAAAAGAGAAGACACAGTGAGAGGATGCAAAGAATGAAGACATCTGACTTTTTATTGAAACAAATTGCGACAGAATTAAAGCTTTCAACAAAACAAATTGAAAGTGTGATCCAGTTATTAGAGGATGGCAACACCGTCCCGTTTATTGCACGCTACCGGAAAGAGCAGACAGGTTCACTGGACGAGGTGCAAATTCAAACTATTTCCGAACGCTATACATATATTCAAAATGTCACGAACCGAAAAGAAGAAGTCATTCGCTTAATCGGTGACCAAGACAAATTGACCGATGAATTAAAACTGAAGATCGAACAAGCGCATAAACTGCAGGAGGTCGAAGATTTATATAGACCATTCAAACAAAAGCGCAAAACCAAGGCAAATGTAGCCAAAGCAAAAGGGCTAGAGCCGTTAGCAGAATATTTGCTCAAGTTGCCGCAGGATGATATACGAAAGAAAGCGGCTGCATTTATAAGCGAAGAAAAAGAAGTGACAAGTGTAGAAGAAGCACTTGAGGGCGCTCAGCATATCATTGCTGAACAGCTGGCAGATGATCCTGATATGCGCAAATGGATTCGCAGTGAAACCTACCAAAAGGGCAATCTTGTGACTTCAGGAAAAGACGTTGAAAACGATGAGAAAAACGTCTATGAAATGTATTATGACTATCAAGAGCCGATCAAAAAGATAGTGCCCCATCGTATACTTGCGGTCAACCGAGGAGAAAAAGAAGGAATCTTAAAAGCAACGATTGCACCACCTGCTGAAAATATTCGTTTCTACCTCGACAAACAAGTCATAAAGGCTAAGCAAACGACAGCGAGACCGTATATTGAAGCGGCAATTGATGATGCATATAAACGCCTCATTCAGCCTTCGATTGAACGTGAAATACGAAAAGAGCTTACAGAAAAAGCAGAGGAGCAAGCCATTCATATTTTCGCTGAAAACTTAAGAAAGCTGCTGCTTCAGCCACCAATGAAAGGGAAACGCGTACTAGGAGTGGATCCTGCATTTCGAACAGGCTGTAAGTTAGCAGTCGTTGATGATACAGGAAAAGTCCATCATATTGGCGTGATTTACCCGCATCCACCCGTACAGAACAAAGCGGAAGCCAAACAAAAAGTAAAAGAAATGATTCAATCATCAAACATTGAAGTCATTGCGATCGGAAACGGAACAGCCTCAAGAGAGACGGAACAATTCATCGCAGACCTGATTCAAGAGCTGGATCAGCCGGTGTCCTATTTGATCGTGAATGAAGCAGGGGCAAGTGTATACTCTGCGTCTGCGCTAGCGAGAGAAGAGTTTCCAGACCTGCAAGTAGAAGAAAGAAGTGCCATTTCAATCGCGAGAAGATTACAAGACCCTTTAGCTGAGCTTGTGAAAATTGATCCGAAATCTGTCGGGGTGGGCCAATACCAGCACGATGTTAGTCAAAAGCAATTAAACAGCTCGTTAACCTTCGTTGTGGAGATGGTCGTAAACCAAGTCGGTGTGAACGTCAATACAGCTTCACAGGCGCTGCTGCAATATGTATCAGGCCTTTCAAAAGCCGTAGCAGGAAATATTGTAAAGCGCCGCGAAGAAATTGGCAGATTCACAAGCAGAAAAGAGCTGAAAGATACTCCAAGACTTGGCGCTAAGACATATGAGCAGTGTATTGGCTTTTTGCGCATTGCAGACGGAAAAGATCCGCTTGATCGCACAGGCATTCACCCTGAAAGCTATAAAGAAACAAAACAGCTCTTACATATGATCAAGATGACGCCAGAGGATCTTGGAACAGAACAATTAAAAGAGAAAATCGCTGAGGTGAAGCTGGACGAAGCAGCAGAGCAGCTTCAAATTGGTTCAATTACACTTCAGGATATCATAGATCAGCTGACAAGGCCTGAGCGTGATCCGCGGGATGAAGTACCAAAACCGCTTTTAAAAACAGATGTATTGAAAATGGAGGACTTGAACCAAGGGATGGAGCTTCAAGGAACGGTGAGAAACGTCGTGGACTTCGGAGCATTTGTTGATATTGGCGTGAAGCAGGATGGACTTGTCCATATTTCAAAACTAAGCAACCGTTTTGTGAAGCATCCCCTTGACGTTGTGTCAGTCGGTGACATTGTAACCGTTTGGGTCGACTCCGTTGACCCAGCAAAAGGCCGCGTTGCCCTTTCCATGCTGAAACCAGAGTAAACAAAAAACGAGGCGCACCTTAGGATGGGGTGTGCCTTGATGTGACTGAATGTTTTTTTCTATAGAAGTACCAGCATTGATTCAGCAATTTGATTTGGTAATGATTTTTTTCATAAAATGCCTTCTGCATCTGATTTTTCAGCCAGTTGGGCATCGCCCATTCCTCCTTTGATCGAAACAGTGGATGTACCTTCAATGTATGCAAAGGGGAAATTGTCCCGTTCGATGTTTTTACAGAAAGGAACGATCTTGATTGAACCACTCGGAATTGCAACAGTTAACAGAGCAAATATCTCAGCAGTTTTTCGGAGAAAAGTTTCGCCACAAGGCTGTTTTTAATGATCATTTAAAAACGACAGGTGGGAGATATTTACTTGGTACACATGACATTGAGCTGAATCGTCGGTATTTAGAGGAGTATGGAAAAGATGAATTGATTGGTATCATTAAGCACGAGCTGTGTCATTATCACCTTCATATTGAGGGAAAGGGATATCAGCATCGTGATCGTGAGTTTAAAGAGTTATTGCAACAGGTAGGAGCCCCGCGCTTTTGTACACCGTTAAGAGACTTACAAAACAAGCGACGTGTGCAGAAACGACATGACTACGTTTGTACAGGATGCGGCCAACATTTTATAAGGAAAAGACGGTTTGATACCTCTCGCTATATGTGCGGCGTCTGCAAAGGGAAATTGAAGTGGCATCGTACGATCGATTCAGTATGATAAGCATTCCGCTATGGGGATGCTTTTTTATGTCCAATTAAATGAAACATCGTCATATATGTAGGAGAGGAAGTAGACATATTGAGACAAAGAGAGACACAAGTCACATTTTGTCGCTTTTTTAAACGGTTTGAATCGTCTAAAGCCGAAGTTTCAATATGTCATGATGTTGGCACGTTTTTTGCTTGTAAAGGAAGTGCAAGCAAAAAAGGAAAGAAAGTTTTACACCATGGAAGTTGCATGATAAAAAAGCAGTATGGATGTATCAAAATGCAGGAGATCCGAACATTTGAAGATCAAGTACACACGCTTTTTACAAAAGAAATTTGCCAGGGTTCTTTATGCTGATGAAGAAACTGTCACTATAGGAGTCTGCGCCCATCTGAATGAAAAAGACAGTATCACAAGTACACACTGTGTTCACGGGCATTGTATAGCTAAAGGCTGTGATCTAAAAGGAATGAAATTTATGGGAAAGCCCATCAAGGAGGCCCTGGTCTCCCATTAAGAGGTCGAGGTCTTTCTTTCTTCCATATAAACAGAAAACAAAAAGGAAGGGGAAAAGGCTTGACTGTTATATAAGTATATGTTAAATTATAAAAGCCGTCGCAAATGGAGCAGGAATGAAACGCTTAAAAATTCTTGACACATTTTTCTGGCATAGATATAATGAAACATGCCTTATCATTCCGCAGTAGCTCAGTGGTAGAGCTATCGGCTGTTAACCGATCGGTCGTAGGTTCGAGTCCTACCTGCGGAGCCATAATGGAGAAGTACTCAAGTGGCTGAAGAGGCGCCCCTGCTAAGGGTGTAGGTCGCGCAAGCGGCGCGAGGGTTCAAATCCCTCCTTCTCCGCCATTTATCTGGCCCGTTGGTCAAGCGGTTAAGACACCGCCCTTTCACGGCGGTAACACGGGTTCGAATCCCGTACGGGTCATGTTTTGTTTTTTGATTCGTTGGGCTATAGCCAAGCGGTAAGGCAACGGACTTTGACTCCGTCATGCGTTGGTTCGAATCCAGCTAGCCCAGCCATTTTATATATGTTTTTCTGCTGCATAGCAGATGAGCCATTAGCTCAGTTGGTAGAGCATCTGACTTTTAATCAGAGGGTCGAAGGTTCGAGTCCTTCATGGCTCACCATTGTCACGCGGGTGTGGCGGAATTGGCAGACGCGCTAGACTTAGGATCTAGTGTCTTTATGACGTGGGGGTTCAAGTCCCTTCACCCGCATTGTTTTTTTCAAACAGTGCACTTATTGATATATAAGCACATCATACATGCGGTCGTGGCGGAATGGCAGACGCGCTAGGTTGAGGGCCTAGTGGGTGAATAACCCGTGGAGGTTCAAGTCCTCTCGGCCGCATCAATGATACCAAGGGTTGTAGACCTTTGGTATATTTTGTGTGTTCTTTTTCTTCACTCGATTTATCGTTTATTTTTGTTTTTGGGTAAAGAATGGATATGTTGTTGATGGCTTTCTTGAAACACGAAAAATGAAGGTGTGTTTTTTATAAAATAAAGACATACTTACATTAAATTGATATCTTTATTTACCTAATAACCGAGTTTTACTCTCTAAAAGCTAAGGGCTATGATAGTAAGTGAACAAGCACCAATGAGCTAGAGAAAATGATATGATTGATAGGAGTCTTCTCATGTTGAATATACTGATTGTTGATGATGATCGACACATTCTTGAATTACTGACACATAGCCTACAGGTAGAAGGCTATCGAGTCTTTGAGGCTTTAGATGGCGAGGAAGCTTCTTTGATTTTGGCAAAAAAACAAGTTCATTTAGCTATAGTTGACGTTATGATGCCTCATAAGAATGGTCTGCAACTGTGTGAGGAAATCAGGAAGTACTATGACTTTCCTGTTATTTTACTTACAGCAAAAGACCAGCTAGTTGATAAGGAAAAAGGGTTTTCTGCCGGTGCAGATGACTACCTGACCAAACCTTTCGAGCCAAAAGAATTAATATTTCGTATAAAAGCACTGCTACGACGATATAAAATGGTGAATTCAGAAAAGATCCATCTCAATAATACTGTTATAAATCGAAAAAGCTATGAAGTGCATTGTCACAACAAATTACTATTGCTACCTATGAAGGAGTTTGAATTATTGTCTCAGCTTGCAAGCTACCCAGGTCGCATTTTTACACGGGAAGAATTAATCTATTTGGTTTGGGGAACGGATTTTGAAGGAGATGATCGAACAGTAGATGTTCATATCAAAAGGCTGCGAAGCCGTTTTTCTGCTACAGATGACTTTCATATTAAAACCATTCGGGGCGTTGGCTATAAGTTGGAGGTGGGGAAAAAGTGAGATCACTCTATTTGAAGATTGTTATGACCACAGTTGTTGTCATGGTTTTCAGTAGTGCAGTCGCTTTTCTCATCTCCAATGCCTATTATCAGTACAGTCTGAAACCCTACAATGATAAAAAATTAACCCGTATGGCTGAAGAGGTTAAAACCTTTTATGAAAGTAGCTCAATGGATGATTTAGATGACTATTTAACAAATATCGGTGAATTGGGCTATCAAATTTATTTAGTTGATGAGCAAGGGAAGGGCATTTTTTTTGGTGGTTCATTCAGAAATAAAGAGTTAAGTCATCAGGTCGTTGAATCGGTTTTAGATGGTCATGTCTATCATGGAATTTCTCAGTTTTCTTCAAAAGGTTTGTTCACTGGCTTTTTTGATAACGCACTTGTCAATACGATCGGAGTTCCAGTGACGGGTAAGGGGAATAACTATGCCTTATTTTTCCGTCCTAATACGGAGCTTCAATTTGGAGAATTACGAATCTTTTTTGCTTTGATTCTTTTTTTGACCGTTCTTCTCAGTATTCTGACTGTGTTGGTTAGCACCCGTTATCTTGTAAAGCCTATTGTTACACTAACTCAAGCTACAAAACAAATTGCTAAAGGAAAATATAATATTCAATTAAACGTAAAATTACGTGATGAAATTGGGGAATTAGCCAATCACTTTACAAAAATGGCAAACAATCTAGAGCAACTGGACCTGATGCGCCAGGAATTCGTTTCTAATGTTTCCCATGAAATACAATCACCACTCGCTTCTATTCAGGGATTCTCACAAACGTTGCAATCTAAGGAACTATCTGAAGACAAGCGTCAGCATTACTTATCCATTATAGAAAATGAGAGCCGGCGGTTGTCCCAAATGAGTAAACAATTGCTAACACTCGCTTCCTTAGATAAAGAAAAAGAAATATTAAATCAACATACCTTTGATGTTGCGACTCAGATAAAACAAGTGTTATTTATGACTGAATGGAGCTGGCGTGAAAAAGACTTAACTGTGGAACTGGACCTTACTTCTGCACCGATTTATGCGGATGAGCAACTGCTCCATCAAGTTTGGACCAACTTGCTTGTGAACAGCATCAAATTCACTGAAAAAGGTGGGGCGATTTTCATAAATCTGTCGAAAAGAGAAAATGGCTATTGCATTCAGTTCAAGGATACAGGGATTGGTATCTCGAAAAATGATTTACCTCATATATTCACACGTTTCTATAAAGCAGATAAAGCTAGGAGCCGTAAAGAAGCTAGTAGTGGCTTAGGACTTGCAATTACCAAGAAAATTATTGAGCTGCATGATGGACAAATAGATGTTGAAAGCCAATTAGGAAAAGGAACAATTTTCCATATATACCTCCCTAAAAAGTAATGTAATTTCTCGTTCATGTGCTGTTCATATTCCCAATCTATATTTATCTCATGCAAAAAAACTGTAAGGACATATGATGATAGGAGGAATAGACAGTGTTTCTTGCTTTACGAGAACTTAAATATGCGAAATTACGCTATTTTCTAATTGGATTAATTATGGTGCTCATCGCTTGGCTTGTTCTTTTTGTTTCTGGACTTGCAAAAGGACTATCTGCTGATAATGCTTCTTCAATTCAAAAGATGGATACAGACTATTTTGTGATTCAAAAAGAAGCAGATCATCGCTTGGTTCGTTCAATACTGTCTGAGGACAAGCTGAAAGACATCCGGCACTTGACCAACAATGAATCAGCTTCACCTTTAGGCGTATACATGACGACATTTACGCAGAAAGAGTCTTCTAAAAAGATTGATACCACATTCTTTGCCATAGATATGAAAGGATTTTTGGCACCTGATGTTGTTGAGGGCCGGATGATGAACAACAAGGCCACAAATGAAATCATTGTAGATCGTTCGCTAAAAGAAGAGGGATTGAAATTGGGGGACTATATAAAAGAGCAGTCCTCAGGTAAAATGTTTGAGATTGTGGGGTTTTCAAAAGGAGAATCATTTAGCCACACACCTGTGATTCACATCAATTTTAAAGAGTGGGGAGACATCAATCGATATTCTTCTAATAAAGAATTATCTTTTAACGCAATTGCTTTAAAGATCAGTCAAGATGTCGCTGAGCAAATTGATAAGGATGTAACCGGAGTTGATGTAATTGATAAAAGCCAGGCTCTAAAAGGGATTCCGGGTTATTCTGAGGAACAAGGCTCGTTGATCATGATGATTGTTTTTCTATTTATCATTGCTGCTTTTGTGTTAGCCGTTTTCTTCTATGTGATGACTATACAGAAAATCAATCAATTTGGGGTATTAAAGGCTATGGGAGCAACAACCGGTTATTTAGCACGTAATATTTTTTTCCAAGTTGTATTGTTAACATGTATAAGTCTTGTGATTAGTATTTCACTAACATATGGAGTGGCTGCTATTTTACCACCCGGCATGCCGTTTGATCTTACACCACAATTGGTTTTAGGTTCCTCAAGTCTTTTTCTGGCTGTTTCAGTGATAGGATCATTCATATCTCTATATAAAGTTACGAAAATTGATGCGATTGAAGCGATTGGAAGTGCTGGACAATGAGTCATAAATTGATACTGGATCATGTTGATAAAGTTTTTGGTGATGGTGATTTAACTGTAAAAGTTCTAGATCAAGTGTCTTTAGAAGTGAAAGCGGGAGAATTCGTTGCTGTTGTGGGGCCATCTGGGTCTGGTAAAAGTACGCTACTCTCGATTGCTGGTGCGCTGCTATCTCCAACGAGAGGCCGTATTATCATTGATGGAAAGGATATCAGTCAGCTACCAGAAAAAAAAATGAATCGCATTAGATTAGACAAAATTGGCTTTGTATTTCAGTCATCGAATTTAATTCCGTATTTAACCGTCCGTGACCAACTTTTGCTTATTCCGAAGCTAGCGGGACATGATAAAAGAAAAGCGGAACAAAGAGCGATTGCCCTTTTAGAAAAGCTTGAATTGACCCATCGTATGGATAGTTATCCACAAAGTTTATCAGGGGGAGAACGTCAACGTACGGCCATTGCTCGGGCTTGGATGAACGAACCAGAGATCATTCTGGCTGATGAGCCAACTGCCAGCCTTGACTCAGAGCGCGGTCGTACAATTGTAAAAATGCTAGCAGATGAAGTGAAAATCAGAGAAAAAGCTGCTGTCATGGTGACTCATGATGAAAGAATGTTAGATTTATGTGACCGTGTTGTCATGATGGAAGATGGCCAGCTTTCGGAAATACCAAAAAAAGGATAAGGAAGATAACCGAATCTCTTACAGGGGTTTCGGTTTTTTTCATCAGCTACGAAGAGCTAAAACAGGAACAGAGAGGTATGAACAATACGCTATATAAATGAATATATTTTGCAATTATTTCCGATCCATGCTATAATGAAAAGTAATTATTTTTGTTCGGCGTAAGGGATAGTATGAAGATCGACTTTTCGTCTTGAGGGTACTTTGGGCAAGGATAGTATAATACATTGTGTGGTAACGCACGAGGAGGCAACAATCATGGAACAAGGTACAGTAAAATGGTTTAACGCAGAAAAAGGTTTTGGCTTTATCGAACGTGAAGAAGGAGACGATGTATTCGTACATTTCTCTGCTATCCAAGGTGACGGCTTCAAATCTTTAGACGAAGGTCAAAAAGTAACATTTGACGTGGAGCAGGGCTCTCGTGGAGCTCAAGCGGCTAACGTTCAAAAAGTAGCTTAATCTACTTCCCTTAAAACAGGTTCTCTATGGAGAGCCTGTTTTTTTTTGCAATAAAAAACCCTACTCAGCGTACAAGTAGGGAGATGGTACAAGGAAAAAAATTCATGCTTCAAAGGTTTGTGTTTAGTATAACATACTAGATTGACAATATGAGGAATTTATATAAATTATTTCATTTTCTTTTTGTGAAAGCTTAAAATGTGTCATGAATTAAGCTTGAATAAGGAGTTATCCACATGGTAAAAGGATTTTTATTTATTTTTCTACGCTCGTCATGGCAATTGTTGTTGACTGCAACAAATGGGAGCAACTAAAACACTTTTTCATTAGGTGTTTTTTTCATGAACCCTTTGATAAAACAAAGAATCACATACCCAGTAGATGAGACTGCTCATGATGATGACAGGAACGGATTCCGGACTCCCTACTCCATCAAAGACAAAGAACATGACAACCCAACCGTTGCAATAAGTAAATAAGAAGCTAAATTGAGAGGATGAAAGGCCTTTAGTTTCAAAGAAAACAACAACTGCAAAGGAACCGCAAACACAAAATAACAAACAAAAAAGATTGGGATGTAAAATACCAAAAAGGCGGGATGACCCTGAATCGGTGGATATAAGACGACAAATAAGCCAAGTAAAATGGAACTGATACATAGCGTGATTAGGATTTTATGAAAAGGTTGAATCGAGCTCAATATGTATACTCCCTTTTGAGAAATTTTACTATATTTTATCATTAATTGGTTAATTTTTCAATGAGCAAATGGCAAAGGTGTCATGGTGACATTAAATGACTGAATGGCATCGGTTCGCTTTATTACGAAGACGGACACGATAACAACTGATTCCTTCAAATCACTTGAGCAAGGATTTTTGGAGAAGTGCCCTTTTTTTATAACGAACCGACTCAAACACATACCGCTGACAGTGAATTTGATGCTTCGACAATAAAAGAACTTCCACAAGTGAATATCTATACGGCTATCAAAATAATTATAAATTTCTGTATGATGATGCAGCGGTGAAAGAGAGAGGTATTGTCGTTGCCGCACCCGGATCATAAAAAAATGAACAAGTCTTTTTTTGGTCCTGTCACAAAGTCCGTTTTGTTTCAATTGATCCACTCCTTATGAAGATGACTTTTTCATTGTATTATAAGCGATATCATTTTATAATAAAAAAACCAACTGGTCGGTTTTGCTTTATCTTATTGGAGAAATGCAGGGTAGAAGGGGTTGTTACACATGACAAGTACGAAAAGTGGGGCTGGAAAGAGTGAGAAGACGAAGCAAAAAATTGTCACCACTTCACGTGATTTATTTGCAAAAAAAGGATATTCAGAAACATCCGTGCGAGATATTTTAGAGGCTGCTGAGATTAGTAAAGGCAACCTTTATCATCATTTTAAAGGAAAAGAGTTTTTGTTCCTTCATATCATGGAAGAGGATCATCGCTTCATGATAGAGAAATGGCATGAGGAGAAACAAACGATTCATCGAGCCATAGATAAGCTGGAAGGGTTTGCAGAGCTGCTGAGTCAAATGGCGATTAACTATCCTTTAATGAGAGCCAGTGAGGAATTTTGTGCAAGTGCATTTTCATCAGATGAAGTGATGGAACGGATGAACAAGATTGATGTCGACTTTGATGATGTAATGAGGGACATCTTACTTGAAGGAAACGAAGACGGCAGCTGGTCGATCGAGCATGTTGAGTCCAAAGTGAAAATATTACTTTCCGTTTTTTACGGATTAGATGTGTTGTATAAAAATGACACGATGAAGCAGAAAAAAGAATTACAAAAAGAGGCGATCTCATTGTTTATTCACGGAGTCAACCAATCATGAGTAATAAGTGAGTCAGTAAAGGAGAAATAAACATCATGCAAAAACCGATTCGTGAGCAAAAAGCTGTACTCGTTATTTTATTAAGTAATATATTTATTGCGTTTTTAGGCATCGGTCTGATCATTCCAGTCATGCCGCTCTTTATGAATGTCATGCATTTAACGGGCAGTACGATGGGATATCTTGTGGCGGCGTTTGCCGTTGCGCAGCTCATCGCATCACCTATTACAGGGAGATGGGTAGACCGCTATGGAAGAAAAATTATGATTGTGTCAGGGCTGTTTTTATTCGCATTATCAGAACTTGTTTTTGGCTTAGGGACACACGTGTACGTTCTTTATTTTGCAAGGGTTCTTGGCGGCATTAGTGCAGCGTTTATCATGCCGGCTGTCACCGCTTATGTTGCAGATATCACGACTGTTCAAGAAAGATCAAAGGCAATGGGTTATGTATCCGCGGCTATTAGTACCGGTTTTATCATCGGACCGGGAATTGGCGGGTTTATTGCAGAATATGGCGTTCGCCTGCCATTCTTCTTTGCAGCAGGGATTGCATTTATTGCCGTCATTTCGTCTATGTTTATGCTGAAGGAACCATTAACAAAAGAAGAGCGAGAGAAACAAATGGATCAAGTAAAGGAATCGACCTTCTTTAAAGACTTGAAAAAATCGATCCATCCAAGCTATCTCATCGCCTTTATCATTGTGTTTGTCCTTGCGTTTGGACTCTCTGCATATGAAACGGTCTTCAGCTTGTTTACAAATCATAAGTTTGGATTTGGTCCGAAGGATATTGCGATCATCATTACCGTTAGTTCAATTGTAGCAGTCATCATCCAGGTGCTCGTGTTTGGTAAAATGGTGAATGCTCTTGGGGAGAAACGAGTCATTCAGCTATGCTTAATTGTCGGAGCGGTCCTCGCTTTTGTTTCAACTGTCGTGTCAGGCTTTATGGTTGTGCTTATCGTCACATGTATCATTTTCCTAGCCTTTGATTTATTGCGTCCGGCATTAACGACATTCTTATCAAAAATTGCTGGCAATCAGCAAGGATTTGTCGCAGGAATGAACTCCACCTACACAAGCCTTGGTACGATTTTCGGCCCAGCGCTTGGCGGAATATTATTTGATCAAAATATTCATTTCCCATTTCTATTCGCAGGTGTGGTCTTATTCCTTGGGTTAGGTTTAACCTTTATTTGGAAGGGAAAAGTGACAGAAGAGGCAGCACAATAGATGAAGAATCAGATATAAAAAAGCACCGACGAAGAGACTTTTCAGTTGAGGTCTCTTTCTTTTTTAAGAGTTCTAATGTGTCAAAGGCGAATGCTTGAACCAACCGAACAGCCTCAGTGCCATAGCCTTTTTGAAAGTGCTCTGGACCATGCAGCGCAATGCGAAAGCTTGCCATATGGTTAATTGGATCAATGTCCACAATCGCCGCATCCTCGATCATTTCTTTCGTGTCTAGCAAGGACAAATAGCAAAGTCTCGTCTACTGTCATCTTGAAGAAAGCGGGTATAGGCTGAACGAATGTCATTTAGTGTGAACGATTTGCGAGTTCCAGTCATGGTTTCTTCATGCTGATACCCCTTCTGAATACCAGGAAAATCTTGCTCTTCAATCGGTCTCAAAAATAATCGAGTCATCGCTGATCAGCCTCCTCTATATATCGGGAGATTTCAATTAAATTCATATCAGGATCACGGATATAAATGGATTCAATCAGACCTAATGCACCAGACCGCCTGACCGGACCTTCTTCAATTGGAACAACCTGCTTTCGAAGGTGCAGCAATAAATCGTCCATATCTAAGTCGGTGATAAAACATAAATCAGCAGATCCAGGCAGGGAATGAGCAGCTTTTGGTTCAAATTCATGACCGGCTTCATGAAGGTTGATCTTTTGTAAACCAAAACGAAGAGCTTTACGGCCTTCTCCAAAAGTCTCTTCTTTCATCCCTAATACGTTTGTATAAAAGCCAATGGTTTCCTCCATATGTTGAACAGTCAACACGATATGATCAAGTCGTCGTATCATCAGTCTCTCCTCCAAGTATGATCATTAATTGAACTGTTTCTATTATATCATCACCTGAAGAGGATACCTTAATTGATCACCGTTTTATAAATCTACGAACATTTCTTTTAGCGTAGCACTCTCTCATAACTCCATCCATTTTTTTGATAGAAATGACGATTGGCTATGGACCAGCTTGGCGGGTTGTATGTTGAAGCTTTTCTTGATATGCTTTCGTTTTTGAACAAAACCATCGGTTATTTGAAAGAGAATCAATCAGTGCTGACGTTATTTATGAAACCCAACGGTCCAACGCCCAATCAAGTTAAAGCATTTATAAGAAAAAATCATGAAAGAATGGCAGCTTGACCAGTGTCATATTACGGAGAATGAACAGATTGATTCCTCTTTTGTCGTTGGGGTACTAGAGGAATTCATGAAGGCTTGACAGTCGATGCCGAGAAGCTTGCACACAAATTGTACGAGCTTCTCGTCAAGGTGAACACGAATCATAAGAAGTGTGAAAAAAATGTATCCTTTCTCTTTCCTTTCTGCTACAATAAAATAGAATATATGTTCTTATTTAGAGGTGGGGAGTGAAGGGATTGAGTGAGAAAAGAAAATTGCTTTTTTATGGGGCGATGAGTATCGATGGATATTTAGCGAGAGAGGATCACCGTCTTGATTGGCTAATAGGAACGGAGGGCGAAGAGGAAACGAGATATGATGACTTTTATGCGTCAGTCGATACGCTTATTATGGGGCGTAAGACGTATGAGCAGGTTCTTAAGCTTTCACCTGATGAATTTCCTTATGAAGAAAAGACATGCTATATCGTTTCACGGACTTTACAAGACAGTCATAAAGGAACACACATCATTTGCGAAGATCTCTTATCATTTGTCACAAGCTTAAAAAATGAAAAAGGCAGACATATCTGGATTGTAGGAGGCGGGGAAGTGCTTCAGCCTTTATTAAAAGCCAGGTTGGTCGATGAACTTTTCCTTCAAATCGCACCTGTCATGATTGGAAAAGGAATTCCTCTTTTTCCTCCAACGGAACAGGAAGTTAGATTTTCATTACAAAAAGTACATCAATACGAGCAGATTGCTGAAATGCATTTTGTCTTAAAAGAAGATCGAAAAGACCACTGAATCTAAGTGGTCTCAGCTTGAAACAAAGCCTACAAGCTTTTTGTATTATAAAGGTAATAATACCATTATAAGAGATGAACATGTTATCGAAACTTGAAGAAGGAAGAAGAAATCAATTAGAAGTAGTGGCTTTAGATGAATTAGTACCTGAAGATCATCTTGTGGGAAAAATTGATCAAGTGATCGATTTTGTCTACGGTCTGAAGCTTAACCGCATACGGTTAAGCACTTTCTTTTTAGAAAAACCATCTGGCAGTGCCCATCAGCATGACTCCAACCAGAACAGTGATTGACAAGCTTTTTGTCCAAATAGCGATCAGCACGGTTGGAACCAAGACAGCAAGATACATCCAGTGAACGGTGACACCTGTTGTTGTATGTATGAAAAGATGCTCTGCAATCAAAGCGGTGAATATACAAATCGGAATAAAGGATAACCATTTTAGTACCACTTCAGGCAGCTGAATACTCCGTACAAATAAAAATGGAACGACCCTTGGAATGACGGTCACAATCATACAACCAAGAATCAGCCATATCATAAAACTGCTGATCATTTATCTGTCACCACCCCAATGGTTGCGACAATCACGGTGGCTAACAGAACAGCTACGTGTGAATGAACAAAATGAAGCAGTACAAACATCGCAACCACCATATACAAAACAAGCGACAAGCGATGAGTTAACTTATTTTTTGGAACTGTTTGCAATGACAGGATCAACAGCGCAGCAAACATAGCGGATAAAGCAAAATCAAGACCAAGCGCCTCTGGGTTTGAGATCCAATGTCCAAAAATACCCCCAAGTGTACAGGCAGCAATCCAGCACAAATAAGCCGTTACGTTCAGGCCATGCATCCACCGGTTGTTCAGCTTTCCTTGATGCGCTAATTTATTCATCGCCACGCCAAAGGATTCGTCTGTCAGCAAAAGACCAAACCCGATATTTTGCTTTATAGAGTAGCGTGTAAAATGAGGAGCGAGCGTAAGGCTGAGCAATAAATGCCGCAGATTCACAATAAAGGTGGTGAAAATAATAGCGGAAAGGGGGCTTCCTGTTACAAGTAATGCACAGATGATAAACTGTGAAGCACCTGCGTAAATAAAGATAGATAAGAGCGCAATGTCCCATATACTTAACTGGGCACTAATGCCAACAATCCCAAAGGCAAACCCAATACTCATATAACCGAGCAGGGTTGGCACACAATCTTTCATCCCCTCGAGAAACGGTTCATGTCCCGCACGGGGAATGTGTTTCCTAGCTTCAATATTCAACGACCTCTTCTCCTTTTCTGCGTGAAAACGAATTCAGCATGTCAATACCCATCTACCTTCTATTATATGAAGAAAAAGGGAAATAAAAAAGGATTGAAGTAAACCAGAATTTGTTATAAAATAATCGGAAAATAAAAACATTTCGGGTGACTGCAATGCAGTGGAAGCCTTAGCCGCAAGTATTTGGGGGTATGTACGTTGTTGTAAAATTAACAGAAGCGGTTCCCCCTCCACTTGAACTAATATGGATGAGAGATGCAGTAGAGGAGTCTCTCTTGTGATCATCATTTGGCGATTGGGCTGATCGAAAATTTTCTTTGGATTGTGACCCAGGAAACATCTGCGGAATGAGGGCAGTCATCACGTTCACAACACCTGCCTTTATGGTGCTGTTTGCGTTCTTTCTAAAGGGGCATTTTCTTGACAATAAATAGAATGAGAGTTGAATAGATGATGGAGGGGAATAAGATGATCCAGTATCCGCATTTGCAAAAGGGACAGACGATTGGCGTCACAGCACCTTCCTCTGGTGTACAATCCTCTTTACATGAAATGTTTCAGTTGTCATGCGAGCGGATGAAAAGAAGAGGCTATGAGGTTACATGTGGAGATACGGTATGGCAGCAGGAAAAGGCAAAGTCAGCCTCTGCTATAGAACGAGCAAACGAGCTCCAATACATGATGACATGTGGTGAGATTGACCATATCATCCCGCCATGGGGCGGACAGCTACTTATTGAAGTGCTAGAGCATCTTAATTTTTCAGTGATGCAAAAAAAGTGGATTCTTGGTTACTCTGATACGAGTGCCCTTTTGCTCGCCTTTACATTAAAAACAGGCTTTGCTACAGCGCATGGACCGAACCTTGTAGATCTTCGGGGGGAGGAGCCTGATCAGGTGACGGCTATGTGGGAACAAATACTTTGCTTCAGAGAAGACGGGCATTACTCAATTTTCTTATATGTATCAAAAGGAATGGCAGCATGACAATCCAAGTAAACATGTCTTTCATTTAACCGAGCCAACCGCATGGCGTACTGTTGATCAACTAGAGGTGACGGCGAAAGGAAGACTGATGGGCGGCTGTATTGATGTGATACGCCACTTAGCAGGAACGCCTTTTGGAGATGTAAAAGCCTTTCAAGAAACATTTCTGAAAGGTGAACCAATTCTTTGGTACTTCGAAAACTGCGCATTAAATGCTGCGAGCATGAAGAGATCTCTTGTACAATTAAAACTAGCAGGTTGGTTTGATCATTGATCTGGGATCATGTTCGGTCGAAGCGCAGTAGATGTTCCTGTAGAAGGATATGAATATACGGATCTATATGAAGAATTACACAAGGAATTACGAATCCCGGTTTTTTACGATATTGATTGTGGACACGTTCCGCCGCAAATGACCCTCATCAACGGGGCCTATGCAGAAGTGCAGATACAACAAGAAGGAACAGCGATGCTGAAGCAAACATTTTTACCATAAGATAAGGAAAGGGCGGACCCTTTCCTTAGAATAGAAACCATTACACCCCTTTTGTTTCCTGTTCGTGTCATATCCAAAATTCTGTCAACACCAGCGATAATGGCGACACCTTCTGCACTTGTGGTGGAAAAGGCAACTATGAACAAATCTCAAATCATTTTTAATACTCAACGACTTTCTGTGTAATTCCCCTATGTCTTTCTTAGCTACATTAAAAAAATCAACTCCACGCCAGGCTTTAAAACATTAGCCAATAGACCGATCATCCCAAGAACGATGGTCGTGATGATCTCAAACCAAATGATTGTCTTTAATCCAAGGCTGACCCTTTTCTTCATCCCGCCACTTCCAGCTGCCACCAATAACAATAGTAGAGAAAACGATAGGAACAACAATCATTTTAATCCATCTGATGAAGCCATCACCAATTGGCCGCAGTGTCATTCCGAAGTCAGGGAAGAAGTTGCCGATAAGAGCCCCTATTACCAAAGATCGATCATGATTTTGAAAAGCGATGAACTTTTTCATCATCTCCTACCTTCTTTAAATGATTGGTAAATATTTTAATTTTCCAATAAATAAAAAATTCTAGGTGACCATGTTTTGTCATCCTTTTAATTTAGAAAGATCTTATTTGAGAATCATTAGAAATATGAAAAAAGGAAAAGAAAATGGGTTATCGCATCCTTATTTATCTAAGAAAAGATTACTTCTAAAAAAGTATCAAACTTTTTTAGAAAAATGTATTGACCTTTTTATATGATCCGTGGTATATTTTTATTCGTCGCTGATGACGCATTTGGAACACTGCTGTCCAAACGCATGCGACAAACAAATCCCAAAAAGATATTGACTTAATAAAAATGATATGTTAAGATTATTAAGTCGCCTGATTAAGCGCCCGTAGCTCAATTGGATAGAGCGTTTGACTACGGATCAAAAGGTTAGGGGTTCGACTCCTCTCGGGCGCGCCAATAAATCATGCGGGTGTAGTTTAGTGGTAAAACCTCAGCCTTCCAAGCTGATGTCGTGAGTTCGATTCTCATCACCCGCTCCATTTGAAAAATGATCTTTGAAAACTAAACAAGACAAAACGTACCTGTTAATTCGAGTTATTATAAAAAAATCCTATGATACTTCATAGGTAGTCAGTCAAACTGACGAAAAACAGAACTTCGGTTTTGTTCTTTTTCGGAGAGTTTGATCCTGGCTCAGGACGAACGCTGGCGGCGTGCCTAA
>NZ_JAIVLB010000004.1 GCF_020524495.1 Bacillus stratosphericus
TTATTATTATAACAACATTCGTATTCAAACAAAACTAAACAACCAATCACCGATAAACTATCGGCAATTGGCTGTATAAAGGTGTTTTGATCCCTGTCTCAAAAACGGGGGTCAGTCCCGAATCCCCGATATCTCTCGGGGTTTTTTCACGTTATTCTGGTCTTTTGAGCACAAATGACGTACCTAAATGGGCATAATCATTCCCTGCTAAGCGTGCAACTGGCTTTAATACGTCTGTTGAAATATATCCTTTTTCCGGATCATAGACAGACTCATCTAAATGCGCGCACACAACCCGACCAATGATATGATCGACCGTGATCTCACCTTCCTCATTTTGAAAGGTCAGATGTTTTTCCAACTGACATTCAAAGCGAATGCGTGCTTCCTTGATGCCTGGAACTGTAACAACACTGCTCTTTACTTGATGAAGGCAAGTTCGATCCAGCTCACTCTCTTCCTCTGGCAAAGTAGCAGCCGTTTCGTTTATATCCTCTATCAGCGCTTCATCACTCACATGAACAACAAACTCTCCTCTACCTGTAATATGCTTTGCTGTATCTTTCATCTCTCCTTGGCGTCGTCCGATGGAAACGGCGATGAGCGGAGGATCGCCACTGATGACATTGAAGAAACTAAAATGACAGCCTTAGAGCTAGAAGAAGAGATTGATTGCATTTTGCCAAGTAAGAATATATTTTATGCGATTCGTATTGATGGATCATTCAAAAAGGTTCAAACCCGCACAGTCGAAAAACAAGAAAAACCTTACGTTCCAATGGTGGAGGCAGTAAAGTCACAGCCCATTTTCGATTTCGATGATATTCAAGGGACCATCGCAGGTTTCCGTACACCTCAGTACGCACATGGCATTGCGGTGAGTGGATACCATCTTCACTTTATTGATGAGGATCGACGTGTCGGCAGGCACGTATTCGATTACACCGTTGATCAAGTCACCATCCGAATTTCCCAAAAAATGCATATGAATTTACACCTGCCAGATACGCAGGATTTCTTCCAAGCAGATATCGATCGAGCTGACCTTGCACAGCAAATAGCCAGTGCGGAAAGCAGTCCAGATAAATAAGCGAAGAACACCCCGGCGATCCCGGGGTGTTCAGCCTGTAGAAAAAAATAGGTTTCTCTACAAGCTGACCGATAACATCACCTGTTATCGGTTTTCTTTTACATATAAATAGGAGAGACAGGCCTGCGTCCAATAGAATGATATTCAATCCCTGCTTGTTCTGCTGCTTCAAGTGTATGGCAGTTTCGACCATCAAAAATAAGTGGCTGTTTCATCCATTCCTTATAGGCTGAGAGTGGGAAAGCCTGAACGTCAGCCCATTCTGTTAAAATACAGACCGCACTGGCATCCTGTATCGCTTCTTCAATGGTTTGAGCAAAAAAGACTTGATCAGGCAGTTCACTCGCTGCCTGACGAATTGCCACAGGATCATAGGCCACAAGCTCCGCACCTAATTGATGCAGCTCATGAGCGATCGGAATCGATGGCGCTTCTCTCATATCATCTGTATTAGGCTTAAAGGACAGGCCAAGAAGTGCGATTCGCTTCCCTTCCAGCTTTGTCCCCAGCCGCTCCTGAATACTTCGGATAAAGCTGGCTCGCTGCTCATTGTTTACTTTAATCACAGCCTTCAATAGTTCAAAATCATGGGACACATGCCCTGCGATTTTGACAAGTGCATTTGTATCTTTCGGAAAACAGGAACCCCCGTAGCCAATACCCGCTCTAAGAAAAGAAGAACCGATCCGATGATCAAGTCCCATCCCCTGTGCTACCTCTACAACATCAGCACCTGTTTTACCACAAATCGAGGCTATTTCATTCATAAAGCTAATTTTTGTCGCAAGAAATGCATTCGATGCGTATTTAATCATTTCTGCGCTTTTACGATCTGTTTTCACAATCGGAAGGTGAAAGTCAACATACATGTCCTCTAGCTGGTCTAATATATCCTTCGTTTCAGCCCCAATTACAAGCCGATCCGCTCTCAATGTATCTGAAATGGCAGACCCTTCTCGTAAAAACTCTGGATTAGATGCAATAGATAGCGGTTCATTTCGTCCTAATTCTTGATGAATAAAACGATCGATTTGATCACACGTTCCAACAGGCACTGTACTTTTCACCACAAGAACCGCACCTGACTTCGCTTTTCCCCCCATCTCTTTTGCAGCCTGAATCACATACTGCAAATCGGCTTGACCATCTGGCTGCTGCGGGGTACCGACGGCAATCATTAACACATCAGCCTGCGGATAGGCTGTCTCTCCATTGACGTGAAAATGAATACGTCCTTGCTCAAGATTCCGTTTCAGCAGTTCCTTTAACCCCGGCTCATACATCGTAGGATTCCCTTGCTTCAGCTGCATGACCTTTTGCCGGTCAATATCAATACACGTCACGTCATGTCCAGCCTCCGCTAAACACACCCCCGTGACGAGCCCGACATATCCACAGCCTGCAATCGCAATATTCATGACCCTATCAGCTCCCCATACGCCTTATGCTTGTAATGTCATCGTATGCTGGGAGTTTTCTTTCCATTCATAAAAGCAAACAAAAACCCCCTGCCACAACTAGCAGGGGATCACCTTTATGAAACAAGACCATTTCGAATATGAGCAATCAGATTTTCAAGCATTTCTTTTGTAGTGACATCATTTGAATTTTCTCCAATATCATGAGCGTACATCAAAATCTTTAAAAACTCTTCTTGATTTAAACCCTTATTATCCATGTCTGTATCCTTTCAATTCCACTAATTTCATTATTATATGCTGTATGGTTGGTTTATGCAATACTCTAATACATCATTCGACAGCTTTTGAAATTTATGACCATTTTCATGAAAAACTTTTTTATAAATCACCATTGAGCTATAATAAAAGAATTGGAATCTTTTACTTGGTTAGGAGCGGATCAAATGCTTCAGCACAACATCAACGAAGAAGAAATCAAACAAACAGCCGAACAGATCAAAGAACTTTTTCCTACGACAGATGAAAACAAACAACTGATCAAAAAAGCATTGATTACTTATAGACAGGACAGCGTATATCGACTCAAGCAAGAGTCTGATACGGAATGGTCAGCTTATGTACATGATGTCGTGGCAGCAAGAGTCCACCTTCATGTGCTGTTTCCAGTGAGAAGCATCTGCTCGTGCCCTGCGGATGGACTTTGCAAACATATTCTCGCTGTCTTCTTTTCGTTATACGCTCAAGTAGAGAGCGTGACCAACTTTACAGAGAATTGGTCAGAAAAGGATGAGTTACAACGCAGCAAAGAATTGATTCGACAGCACTTCCATGTGAAGCGCCCAGACGAACAATCACTCCAGAGCTGGCTAACTTTTTTCCAAGAGGAATTTAACCTCTGGCTGAAACAGGCGCCAAAGCATCAGCAAACACCACAGCATTTGTATTACGGCTATTTATCGATCCTGAAAAAACACGCACCTACTTCACCTGAATTCAAGAGCTTGTATGCGATCCATACGTCCATCGATGTGTGGCTAAGGCTCCATGAGCTCATCGAACTCGGCCGACTTGATGCCGAAAAGGACTTTTATGCCATGAATCCATATGTAGAACAGCTCATGAACACCATTTTTGATTCAGTGGATCATTTAAAGACATACGCCCTTTCCTTTTCCCTCGATCCGTTTCTTGAAAACACACCAACTGTCGTTCGGACACTTCTTCAAATCATCGGACCTTTTCAGCATGAACGGGTAGCGGTCTTTATGGAGATTTGGGGAACCATATTAAATAGAGGGAAATGGGTCAAAAAAGAAACAGACTTACTAAAGAACGCTCAGCAGCAAGAACAAACAGTTGAACGTGCCATCGGCCTGATGCACATGGATTATTTGCTCAAGGAAGACAAAAGACTCTTTCAGCAATTACGAATGCTCAATGTGAATATGCTACCAAATGTGCTCAATTGGCTAAAGGATCTCACAAACCGCAAGGACTGGAAGCGACTTAAGCTCTGGTACAATGAGATCTCCTATATATTAGAAGAATATTGTCAGTTGAACCTACCCTACAGAGAGCTGCGAGGAGCTGTCAGTGATTTCTTCTTTTATTTAGAAGCGTACTTTAAGCAGACGAAGGATCATTATTTATATGAACGCTATTGCCAAATCTGCATGCCCTATGCATTCACTGAATATAGTGAGCTTTTATATGCTCAGCAGCGATATACAGAATGGATTGAAATTCACAGCCTTTACGGCTTCTCCATCAGTGAATTGGAGAAAAAACTGATCCAACAAATTGCAAAGGAAGAGCCTGAAGCGCTCATTCCATCGTACCACCGTGAAATCTCACTGCTTCTCGATCAAAAAAACCGAAGTGCCTATCGAGAGTCTGTGAAAATGCTAAAAAAACTGCGGACGCTTTATCATAAAACGAAAAAAAATGCAATTTGGGAAAGATATGTAAAGCAACTGCAAGATTCAACAAAACGGCTGCGTGCGTTCCAAGAGGAAATGAAGAAAGGAAAATTGATTGATGACACGCCATAAACTAATTGTCATTCATGCAGAACAAACAGAAGATTACTCTTTCACCATTTCAGCGCAAGCAGAGGACGGACACCCTGTTCCGCTTAATGAAATGAAGAGACAGCTTTTCCAATGGCATGAATCATCTTTTTACGGAACGTTCTTAGAAGATGTGAGCTTTATTGGCACACCTGCCTTCCTATTAAGCCCTTGGATGACCGTTGAATTGCTAGGAAAAAATTCATTTAATACCTTTAGTCTTGTAACAATAACGGATGAAACCGAGGCCCTTATGAAAACAGCCTCTACCATATACGAATTCATTGAGGATAAAGATTTCGTTCCCGATTATGAGGCATGGACAGAAGGTGTGCTTCGGTTTAAAGACAAAGAAGGCATATTAGATGGCTATACAGCTGATTGGTTCTCCTTTGCCGTACAGGATTACATTCAATATGATGATGCCTTGCAGCACAAGTGGAACCAAATGACTGCACAATCGCCTGCCCTTTCATCCTTCCAGGGGCATTTTTTAGATGAGCAGGATTTCTTAGAGACGATTGGCTGGATCAATGATGAGACGCCTTTCACTGTCGGCTTGCGCTTAAATGAACCAGACTATGACGGGGATGATTGGAAAATCGAATTGTTTTTGCGCGATAAAAAAAACAACGACCTTCACTTTTTTGAAGGCATCCGTTCTTTAAAAAGATCCTGGCGTCCTTATCAAGAAAAAATTTTAAGAGAGCTAGAGCGATTCAGTCAAGTTGTCCCTTGGCTCTCTTTCACTTCTGGCACTACCCTCATGTCAGAAGAAGAAGCGTGGCTCTTCCTATCTGAAGCAAGTGAAACGCTTGTGAATATGGGTATTGAGATCCTGCTCCCATCGTGGTGGCAGATCGTAAAGGAAAGCAAGATGATGCTAAAAGCAAGGATTTCATCTACACCACAAGGGGAATCGTATGTCGGAATGGACGCCTTAATGGACTTTAATTGGCGCTTTGCCACAAATGGTATCGAGCTGACAGAAGTTGAGTTCAACGAGCTTGTCCAAAGTAAACGCCGCCTTGTCAACATTCGCGGACAATGGATAAAAATCGATCCGACCTTCATTCAGCAAATGAAAAAATGGATGGAGCGTGCCGAAAACGAAGGGCTTCACATGTCTGATATTTTGTCACGTGAACTGGCTGATCAAGAGGCGTCCTCTGAAGCGACTTCAGAACTTTTAGATCGTTCCACATTTGCTCATATACATTTTGAACTTTCATCTCAATTAAGAGGACTTGTCCATCAGTTAAATGATACACATGAGCTACCTTCCTACGAAATGAGTGAGTCCTTTAAAGGCACACTGCGTCCGTATCAGCAGCATGGTGTCAACTGGCTTCTGTTTTTAAGATCTCATGGGTTCGGGGCCTGTTTAGCAGATGATATGGGACTTGGGAAAACGATTCAAATGATCGCTTATTTCACCTATTTGAAGGAGCAGCAGCAAAACGCCTCTCCGTCTCTCATCATTGCGCCCACTTCTGTTTTAGGAAACTGGCAAAGAGAGCTTGTCACATTTGCACCACATTTGCGCATCGCACTACATTATGGACCATCACGTCCAAAAGGTGAGAACTTTACAAAAGCGTACGAGTCTACAGATATTGTCCTGACTTCGTACGGACTCGCACATTCTGACCGTGATGAATTAACATCAGCAAAGTGGAATACCATTTGTTTAGACGAAGCACAAAACATTAAGAATGCCCATACGAAACAATCGAGAGCGATCAGGCAATTAAAAGGACAGCATCACATTGCCCTCAGCGGCACACCGATGGAGAATCGCTTGACGGAGCTTTGGTCCATTTTCGATTTCATCAACAAAGGGTATCTCGGCAGCCTGACCAGCTTTCATAAAAAATTTGTCCTTCCGATTGAAAAAGATCGTGAAGAAAAAAGAATTGAACAGCTACAGCAGCTAATCAAACCATTCTTATTAAGACGAACAAAACAAGATGAAGAGGTCGCCCTGAACCTGCCTGAGAAACTAGAAGAAAAAGCATTCATCCCGTTATCCGCTGAGCAGGCGTCTTTATATGAACAGCTCGTCAAGGATACATTCGAACATATGGCTTCATTAACAGGTATGCAGCGTAAAGCCATCATCTTAAGTATGCTCGGCAGACTCAAACAGATTTGCGATCACCCTGCTCTCTATTTAAAGGAAAGCGGGACAGATGTGAAATTGCGGAAGCGTTCAATAAAAATGGATAAATTAGCAGAGCTGTTGAAAGCGATACATGAACAAGGAGAAAGCTGTCTCATCTTTACGCAGTATATTAAAATGGGCAACATGATCAAGCAGCTAGCGGAGAAGATGTTTGGAGAACCTGTTCAATTTTTAAATGGCAGCCTATCAAAACATGAGCGGGACAACATGGTGGAACGCTTCCAGAAGAAAGAATTCAATATCTTAATCCTTTCTTTAAAAGCAGGAGGAACAGGACTCAACTTAACCGCAGCAAATCATGTCATTCACTACGATAGATGGTGGAACCCAGCCGTAGAAAACCAAGCGACAGACCGTGCTTATCGTATCGGACAAAAGCGATTTGTTCACGTCCATAAGATGATCACAACTGGCACGATCGAGGAAAAAATCGATCAAATGCTTGAAACAAAACAAACATTAAATGATCAAATTATCCAAAGCGAGGGCTGGATTACAGAGCTATCGACGAACGAACTAGAAGATTTATTCACATTAAGTGCAGCAGCTCAATCATCTTAATCGCAACAAAAAGAGGACTTTTCTCAAGTTTGACGAAAAATCCTCTTTTTTAAATCATTGACATTAGCAGGTTGTTAAATTCGTTCCAAAACATTTGTCCAGATTTTTTGTAATTTTTAGTTGAACAGTGCCATCCTCTTTGTTCTCAATAGCTGTCTTAGTTTGTTTTAAAGCGATTTGCCCAGTTTTATCTCCTTGAAGGAAACGACAATTCTTCCCTAGTACTTCGGTTTCTTGATAGCTGTCATATCTAAAAAGCCCTTGTTCACATATATTAAAGGATTATCAGGTAAAGACTGGTCTCACCGTCAGGCCTACCTGAGTATAGTCTCAGGCTTCCTTGATTAAATGCAGATTTTTGGACCTATAAGATTCCAGCGCCACTCGTTAACTCTCCTTAATTTCCTTACAAGCGGGTAATATTCATGATTAAAAGAATGCGCTTCATCTGTGATTTATACAAATACATCGATTCATTTACTACAAAAGATGTTGAATCATATGCGCAACACCATGTTCATCATTTGTTAACGTGACGTGATCAGCTATTTCTTTTATATCCTTTCTCGCATTACCCATCGCAACTCCTATGCCAGCTACTTGAAGCATCGATTCGTCATTTAAACTGTCTCCTACAGCTGCTGTCTGGCTTAAAGGAATACCTAGCTTTTCTGACAGCCTTGTTAATGCCTGCCCTTTCGACGCATCTTTTGACCCGATCTCAAAGTTATGATCGGCCGAACTGACCAATGTTAAATCTGAATCTTGTCCGAACATATCCCACCCGGCCTTCAGTCTGTCTTGAAAGAAAGAGAAGCCTAAGATGTTGTATAACGAAAGCTTCTGATCCTCACGAAACAATTCTTCATATGTATCAATATAGGCAAAACCCGACTGGCTGTATTGAACTTCTGCCGCTTGCTTAAGAACACCTCTATCAGCTTCTGGATTTGCACTTTTTAAGCGGTCCATTTCGATAGCAAGAAGCTCTCTGCCACGATTCGGTGTAAAAATGGCCTCATTCGTAAAGACTTCATAGTAATAATCACGTTCCTCAAGCCAGGATAATATGTGTTTGCCCTTTTCTTCTTGTAAAGTAGCTGAATGGTACACTTGTCCAGTTGGATCATGAATCACAGCTCCATTGGCACTAATCACCCACGTATTCATACCAAGCTCATCAAAAATAGACTTCACATCAAAATACGCTCTTCCTGTTGAAACGACAACCTCAATTCCGCTCACTGTTGCTTCCTTTAATGCCTGCTCGTTTTCCTGACTCACTTTGTGTTCACTGTTCAATAAAGTACCGTCTAAATCCGTTGCGATTAATTGAATGTTTGTCATCGTTCTCTCCTTTTTTGTCTCCACTTTAACCTGACATTCCATTTATCAAATCCATCATCATTATGAAATGAGTATCCACTATTTGCAAGGGCTGATCGTCTTAATCAATAAAAAGGGTACCCGGCCACGAGACATGACCGGATACATATGGGGATTCGCAGGGGACACGTGACTTATACAAAGAAGAAACGGTTCTATTACGCAGTGTTTATGTGCATCAGGCAAAGTCTATCCGCTTTAGCTAGAGGGGGACTGACAGATGCTAGACCTTACCTTTTAATTCAAGGCTTGCCTCCTTTCCTTTCAACTACCCCTAGTCTACTTAGAAAAAACGCAGAAGACAAAACATGAAAATGACAAAATCGCCTTTCAAATTCTCTATTTACCCTTTAATTATTACTTTTTACCGCCTGAGGTTATCATTCTTTTCGACAATGTGTATTTTTCGCAGTTGATAGGGCTCCATAAAACATCTCCTTTCAATTTCAGTACAGCTAGTTCTGAGTAGGTAGCGGTTTCATTTATACAGATGTTGTATGCTATAATTGTACATACGAATAACGAACGCTTGTGAGGTGATAAATATGAAAACATTTAGGCTGATTGATATAAAAATTGAACTTGATCCTAAGCAAGATAAAATGTCCAGCATTCCCCTTCGTGACGGTTTAATCATTAATAAAGAAGACGGTGAAAATCACTGGATGATCGAGGCACTCCTTCCAAAGAAACATAGACAGGTGTTTGAGGTACTCTCTCAGCAGCATACAGAAGTGAAGATTCTTGTGACGATCACAAAAGAAAACAACCGCCCTGTTCATCTATCAGTCCAAGTCAAAAACATCGTTGCCTTAGAAGAAAACATTTCCGTGTTACTTGATGGTAAAATGATTACAAATCGTTACAGAACAGAAACCGAAGAAGTATTAAAAGACCTCGTCAAAGAGGGGCTTTCAGGAGAAAAACTGCTGGATGCTTTTAAACAAAACACATAAAAAAGAGCGGGGATAGCGCTCTTTTTCTATTGCACATCTTTTGATTGGCTTTGATTTTTTAATAGATCTCTAATTTCAGTTAATAAAACTTCTGTTTGATCTGGTGATTCTACAACCTCTTCTTCCTCTACCTTTTTCCGTTTCAGTTTATTCAAATAACGAATAAAGATAAAAATGGAAAATGAGATAATCAAGAAATCAACGACTGTTTGAATGAAATTCCCATATAAAATTTGAGCAGATCCAATTTTAATGGATAAACCGCTAAAATCATGCCCACCGATGATAATACCGACAAGAGGCATGATTAAATCATTCACAAGAGAAGTGACAATTTTGCCAAATGCTCCCCCAATGATTACACCTACAGCCA
Source organism: Bacillus stratosphericus (assembly GCF_020524495.1). Classification (GTDB taxonomy): domain Bacteria; phylum Bacillota; class Bacilli; order Bacillales; family Bacillaceae; genus Bacillus; species Bacillus stratosphericus_B. Next base: position 10,042 of record NZ_JAIVLB010000004.1, read on the forward strand.
AATCGATCACATTCCCCTTGACTGCAAACTCTCTAAATTCTTTCAACATCCTTTATCACCTTCATCTTTTTTTGTCTAATATGACGTTTTTTGTAAAAAACGCAAGCCCTTATCCGTTCAGACTGAACTTTTCTATATAAAAAACGGTTCATGTAAGATGAACCGCCAGGCAAATCATGATACTTTAGGACCGATAGAAAATGTCAGTTCCGCTTCACACGCTACTTCACCATCCACTGTTGCTAACGCTTTTCCTTTTGCGACCGGACCGCGGAGACGTGTCACTTCAACCTCTAAACGAAGCTGATCGCCAGGCTTGACCTGTCTTTTGAATCGGCACCCGTCAATCCCTGCAAATAAACCAATTTTCCCTTTGTTTTCTTCTTTTCCTAGCATAATCACACCAAAAACCTGAGCTAGTGCTTCCACAATGAGCACACCCGGCATGACTGGGTATCCTGGAAAATGACCATTAAAGAATTCTTCATTGACTGTGACATTTTTAATCCCAACCGCTCTTTTCTCACCTTCAACCTCTACAATGCGGTCAACCAATAAAAAAGGGTAACGGTGTGGAATAATCTCTTGAATTTGCTGAGCATCAAGCATATCTTGATCTCTCCTTTTTTCTAAATCTCTAATCTTCATTTGATTCCAATAGAAGTATATTATGAATGTCGGCATTTTTCAATGCTCTGACAACATCAATGGTAAAAAATAGAATTTATTGTTACCTATTGTCATCAAATATAATCCACACTACACTCATTGTTATTTTACAAATATGGTAAAATATATTACATCATTGATTGAATAAGAGGGTAAAAATGAATTTTATAAGCGATAAATCCATTAGAAAACTTCTCCATTCGTGGTATACAATGCTGAAGAATCGACATTTTTCGAAGGCTGAAGATATCAAAACAACATTAACAAAACATAAACGAAAATTAGTAAAGAAACAGGAGCTTTACTTACATTATCAACTCATGTTATTTCGCCATCAGCTCTGGATGAATCAGGCAAAGGACTTAGCAAAGCTTAAACATGAACTGATGCTTCATAGAGATCAAATGAACGAAGAACTGCAATATTACTTTTACTTCTTTCTCGGACTATACGAATCTTTAAACAGCGATCAAAATGATGCCGTTCATTATATTGAAATGGCAGAAGAAAGACTGCCATTACTAAACGATGAGCTGGAGGAAGCAGAATTTCATTTTCGTACAAGTGGAATTTATTATAACAACCGCTACTCATTGTTATCGATTCGTCATGTTCAAAAAGCCATGGATATCTTTGCAAAGCACGGGGATGTCCATAGCATTTATCGCTGTAAAATTGTGCTTGCACTTAATTTTAGCGATCAAAAAAAATATGAGGAAGCAGAAGCTATTTTTATTGACATGATCGAATACGTAAAAATGATCGATGACCAAGAACTACTCGGTATTGTTTATTATGACGCTGGTTTTGTTCAATCGAGACAAAACCGTCATAAGGAAGCACTTGAATACTTTAAAAAATCGCTTCGTCTCCCAGCATACCGGAAGTCCACTTATTCCTATGTATCATGTCTTTACGAAACCGTGCGTTCCTGTTTCAAAGAAAATTTAACGGAAGAAGGAATGAAGTATATACAAAAAGGGCTAAAAGAAGCGGTTGCCTCTCAGTTTGATATATTAAGAATGAAGTTTCAAATTTTATTCCTTCTGTATAATCAAACGCCCAAGGCAGATGAGCAAATTGCCACGCTCGTCACATGTCTTGAACAAAAAGAAGCCTGGATTGATCTTGAGGATCTGCTTGCAGATGTCTCAGATTATTATAAAAAAAAGGGCGACTTTGAGCGAGCCGCCTTTTTCATCATGAGAGGCTGACACACACGCCGCCTGCTCATTATCTAATGGTATTAATCAATCCTAGCATCTGATCGCCCATCGTAATGGTTCTTGAGTTCAACTGATACGAGCGCTGTGTTGTCATGAGATCTGTTAATTCTTTAGACATGTCCACATTCGAGTTTTCAAGTGCACCTTGCTGAAGCTGAATGGCTTGGCGATTGCCCCCATTCAGTGCCGTTAATGCGTCTTGATAGTTACCGTCTACTGAGAATAAATTATCTCCTTCAGAGATAAGGGCTGAAGAATTATTGACTTGTACAACGCCTAGATTCACCTGCTGATTCCGTTGATTATCTCTAGAAATAGCCGTGAGTCGCCCATTTTTATCAATTGAAATATTACGGAAATTAGCATTTAAGACAATCGCATTTCCGTTTTCATCAAGAATCGGGTAGCCTTCACTTGTGACAAGCTGTACCTGATTACGGTTATGACCTGGCTGTAAATACAGCGAACCACTTCTTGTATAACGGATATTTCCACCGGCATTGACCTGTAAATACTGCGATGGTGTCCCAAACGCAACATCAAGATCACGCCCTGTTTCTTTGATAGAACCTTGCAATGAGTTAATGGATGCATTGACCATTGTACCTGTTCCAAGCCTTAATCCATCAGGTGTCAGACGACTGTTTGCCACCTGCTCATTTTTTTCATCTACCTGATTAAACTGCTGTCTGACCAGCTCTGAGAAACGGGTATTTTTCGCGCGATACCCTGTTGTTTCACTGTTGGCAATGTTGTTACTGATGATATCAAGCTGCTTTTGCACCTCGTTCATCGACACAGTTGCATTGATCATCGTTCTAAGCATAAGAATCCTCCTTTCCCTTTCATTTCTTTATTAATACACTCTTCCAATTTCATTCACTGCTTTTTCTAAGCTTTTATCATATGCCTGAACCACTTTTTGATTTGTTTCAAACGCACGATAGGCTGTTGTCATTTCTGTATATGATTTCGTGACATCCACGTTCGATAGCTCAGATACACCTTGGCTTAACGTATAGGACATTTGACCGTTATTTACTGCACTTGGCAGGGGTTGGTTATCAGCCGTGCGGTATAAATCATTTCCTTCACGCGCAAGGTTTCTTGTGTCCATTGCTACTCTCACATCGATTTGTCCGAGATTTTGTCCATTTTCACTCACAGTTCCATCTGCATTCACTTTGAAATTCTCACTCTGAACCGTAATCGGCTGTCCCGTCACTGAAAGAAGGGCACGGCCATTGATGGTCAACTGATTTTGTACATTTAATGTAATTGAACTACTTTTCGTATAACGAACGCCTTCTGGTGTATTGACTGCATAAAATAACGCTGATTTTTGATTTGTCTCTGGGTTGATTGGCACATTACTTTCTACTAATGCGATATCTGTTGTTTGATCTGTTGTTTTCAATGTTCCTTGTGTAAATTGAGGAATCAATTCCTGCATATATGTCCCCGTATTAATTCCACCAATCGGTGTTTGTTGTGGGACACTAAAGCCTTTGCCTGAGGATGTTTGGAAACGTCCTGATTCCATTCGGCTCAGCAGCATTTCTGGAAACGCCCGCATGGCCCCTTCATCAGCTTTATAACCTGGTGTATTCGCATTTGCGATATTATTTGAAAGCATTTCTGTCCGCCGCTCTTGAGCGATCATGGCAGATGTTGCGGTGTATAGTCCTTTTAACACGTGCTCACCTCATTATGATTCTTTCACATGACCTACCTAAAAACATTAATGAACAATCTTCTATGAAATATATCGGCATATTGGCAGGCTTCTTTAATAAAAATCCCTCATTCTTTCTCAAAAGAATGAGGGATTTCATTAGCTGAGTTTACGCTTTGGTAGCTTGTCCATGTTATCAAGCATCACGCCAGTACCAACTGCTACGCAGTCCATTGGGTTTTCAGCAACGAATACCGGTACTTTTAGCTCTTCTGCAAGCAAATGATCAAGCCCGTTTAGAAGAGCTCCACCACCTGTGATGATGACGCCACGATCGATGATATCAGCCGATAATTCAGGCGGTGTTCTCTCAAGCACTTGTTTTGCTGCCTGAACAATTGCAGATACAGATTCACGTAAGGCTTCTTCTACTTCTTTGCTTGTGACGGTAATCGTTCTTGGTAATCCCGTCACCATGTCTCGTCCACGAATCGAGATCTCTTCGTGACGTGCGTCTGGGAATACCGTTGCAACTTGGATCTTAATGTCCTCTGCCGTGCGCTCACCGATCAACAGCTTATACTCTTTTTTAATATAGTTTAGAATTTCCAGATCAAATTTGTCTCCAGCCATTTTAATAGAAGAGGCGGTTACAATGTCACCCATCGAGATGACAGCGATATCTGTCGTTCCGCCTCCAATATCTACGACCATGTTTCCACTTGGCTGAAAAATATCCATACCAGCACCAATTGCTGCTACTTTTGGCTCTTCTTCAAGAAATACATGCTTCCCCCCGCTTTTTTCAGCAGCTTCTTTGATCGCCTTCTGCTCAACAGATGTAATGTTTGTCGGGCAGCAGATGAGCATACGCGGCTTAGAGAACAGACCTTTCACATTTAATTTGTTAATAAAATGCTTGAGCATCGCTTCAGTTACTTCAAAATCAGCAATTACGCCATCTTTTAATGGACGAATCGCAACAATATTCCCAGGCGTACGTCCAACCATACGTCTAGCTTCTTCTCCAACAGCCAATACTTTCCCGCTGTTTTTGTCAAGAGCTACAACAGATGGTTCATTTAACACAATTCCTTTTCCTTTAACATGAATCAGCACATTTGCAGTACCAAGATCAATTCCAATATCCCTAGCAAACATCTATATATATCCTCCTTGAAAATCTGTTTCCATAGCAAATACCACATTCTTCCCTAATTATATATTCTATCATAATTTGCAGAAAAAAAGATGTTTCTTTACAAAAATCTTCACAAAATTTGTGGTTAGAAACTACCGATATGAGGAAGATATATATATCATGTTTATGAACAAAGAACTAAGCTTACTGTTTCACAGGCTCGCCTTCTAAAATTTCTTCTTTTTTATACTTCAACTTGGTGGCTTCTCCTCCTCGCAAGTGACGGATTGATTTATGATAATCCAGTATCTCCTTTACCTCATTAGCCAGATCTGGATTAATTTCTGGCAGTCTTTCTGTTAAATCCTTGTGTACAGTACTTTTAGAGACTCCAAATTCTTTCGCAATAACACGAACGGTTTTCTTTGTCTCCACGATATACTTTCCTATCTTGATTGTTCGCTCTTTGATGTAATCGTGCACACCACTCGACCTCCCTAAAATGGATGTGAGAAGTGTGAAATGAGATCCGTATGAAGATTATCCATTTTCAGCGGCGCTTGTTCGTCTTAATTTCTCATCCATTAGGTAGAAAATTCCAAACACGATCCCTCACCTCAAACACTCTCTTTGTCAGGTTTGTAACAGTGTATTAGCATTGCATAGGGAATATGCTAAAAATGAAGATGGACAAGGGATTTATCGGAAAAAGGCAAATGCGGTACAGACTTTTAAAATGATTATTTGATTGCAGGCATCTTTATCTTTAGCATGGGCGTTTTTTATTGGAACGAACGAAAACCGTAAGAAGCAAAAGCACAAAAGGTCTCAATGTCAGAATAGGATACTGTTTTAAACTTCATCGGAAACATGTTAAAATATAAGATATTTCAAATGAAACATTTAGGCTCGTTTGAAAAATAGTTGGCGTTTTAGCGAAAGTATAGGTGATGTTTTGAATTACGAATTGTTTAAAGTCATACATGGGATGGCTCATCATTCTGAGTTTTTAGATCAGGCCATGATTTTCATTACGAAAAAGGCTATTCTGGTGTATGCCCTTGTCTTATTGATTTGCTGGTTTTTAGGTAATCACAAATTAAAGAAGCATGTCTTCTTTTCCGGTGTAACAGGTATCGTGGCACTCATCGTCAATTTTGCCATTACACTGTTTTATTATGAAGAGCGGCCGTTTGTGGCACATAAAGTCGACACACTCATCCCGCACTCAGCTGACGCTTCCTTCCCAAGTGACCATACAACAGGAGCACTGGCTCTTTCATTAGCCATCAGATCCCGTAATAAAAAACTCGGCAATATGTTGCTCGTCTTTGGATTACTCACAGGGTTCTCCCGCATCTGGGTCGGTCACCATTATCCATTTGATGTCTTAGGAAGCTTGGTCGTATCAATTGTGGTTGTCTTTATCATGAATAAATTATGGAAGTTCTTTGATTCTCCAATTGATCGCATTGTGACGTTTTACGAGACCATTGTTGGGAAAATATTTAGAAGGAAGCAAAAGGATCAGGGCTCTGACCTATCCAACTCTTAAGCGACCTGTGATAAAGTGATGAAGAGTCTTCTTCCGCTTTATCCAGTCGCTTTTTTTATCGCCTGTCTTCCTCTAACCATACTTGAAAAATAAAGACTTACCCCAATGCCGATAAGAGAAATGATAATCAATGTCCAGCCTAATTGCTCAAAATGAGAACCAGCGATTTCCTCACCAAACAGCATTCCAAGCACGGCAGATGACAAAATAGAACCAAGGTACCGGCACGTTTGAAAAAGCCCAGAGGACGTACCAATCATTTGCTGAGGGCTTGCTTTTAGCATCGCAGCTTGAAGTGCAACATTACCAATTCCGTAACTGAGTCCTAGCACCGCAAGAACCACTCCTTTTCCCCATAATGGCGCAGGGAAAAAAAAGAATGTCATGGCAGAAGCACCTGTAAGCATCAACACATTGCTTGCTAAAATCGGATGACGTTCATCCCCTCCATCCACCCACTTCCCTGTCAGCGGTGACACAATAATGCTCACTCCAGACATACACAGCATAAAGAGCCCCGTCATTTCCACACGCCAACCCAACTCATCCTGAAAATAACTCGGCAAACCAAAAAAGAGACAATAGAAGAAAATATTTAAGATGATAAATTGAATATACACAAGTGACAACCGCTTATCCTTTCGAAACATCCGAATTTGAATAAACGGCTCATCCACCTGATATTCCCACCATATAAAAGCGCCTGCACTGATAAGAAAAAGAATACCTTGTACATACTGAATACCTTCAGCAAGTGATAATAAAAAGGAAAGCAACAGTACAATACAAGCTGTAAAAAGAAGCATTCCTGGTAAATCGAGCTTTCGTACAGCTTCGCCTATCCGCAGTTTTCTCTTCTTTTGCTCCTTAGGAAACAAGGCTAGGCAAAGAAAAAAACTGATGAGAATAAAAGGCAGATTCACTAAGAAGATAGCAGGCCATCCGCCAATAGTCATCAGAAACCCGCCAACCGTCGGACCAAGTGCGGTCATCGCTGAAGCAAAAATAGACAAAACCGCTAATGCCGAAGCCTGTCTTTCCTTGATATGATCCCAAATGAGTCCCACACCAGAAGGATAAATGGCACTACTTCCAATCGCCTGCAACAGCCGAATAACAATCAGCACCGCATAGGTCGGAGCAAATGGCGCACAAATAGCCGAGATGGCCACAAGAGATAGTCCAAATAAAAATAACGTTCTTCGGCTCAACAAATGATCCCCAATTCGACCACTGACCGGTTGCGTCACCGCACTTGCTAAATAAAAAGTAGAAATAAGCCAAGATACGGTCGTAAACGACAAACCAAAATCATGCTGAATTTGATGCAAGGCCAAAGAAATCATCGAAGAATTCAGTGGATTTAACATCGTTCCAAATGCGATAGCTGTTAAAAAGACTTTTCGGTTGCCTCTCCATTTGTTCATACGCCCGCCCCCTCTGTTAAATGGCATGTTTTTTGCCCATTCTTCCGTTATTATGAGATTCATTTCCATTTTATACCCTTAGCAATTCATGTTCTCGCTTGGAAAAGTAAGACATACATTTTAAAAAGGGTGAGTGTTGGAATAACACAAATATAATTGAGAATAAGAGGAAAAAATGGTAAGATACACACATATTGAAAAGACTACTTTCTCCTTATAGGAGGGTGGCTAAAAAGGAGGAGATGAATATTAATAAAAAAAGACGGTTTTGGGTCCCAGCCCTTTTCTCGGTTGCAGTATTACTTCTGTCTTCGTGTGGTTCAAATGAAACGAATGGGAACGGAGATAAACGTAATTCTACAGCGAAAGGGTCGCCGATTTTGGAGGATGGAAAATTTATTTTTGCAGCATCAGGTGAATTTCACCCATTCAGTTACATGGATGGAAATCAGATGTCCGGCTTTGATATCGATGTAGGAAATGCGATTAGTGACAAGCTCGGCCTAGAGCCTGTTCAGAAAAAATATAAGTTCGCAAGCATCGTCGAAGGCGTGAAAGCAGGGAAATTTGATGCCGCAGTTGCAAGTCATACCATCAATGAGGAACGAAAAAAACACGTCCTTTTTTCTAAGCCCTACTACTACTCCGGTCCGCAAATCTTCACAAGACCTGGAGCAGACATTCACAGTGCAAATGACTTAAAAGACAAAGAAATCGCTGTATCAAAAGGCTCTTCCTACGCTGATATTACAAAGGAACATAGCGGGCAGGAACCAAAATATTATGACAGTGATGTTGTCGCTTTAGAAGCACTAGCCAACGGCAAACACGATGCGGTCGTCACTGATTTTGCCACAGGTGCAGAAGCCATGAAGAAAAAATTAGAAATTGAAGCGCAGCAAAGGCTCGGACAAAGTGAGCAAGCAATTGCTGTGTCAAAAAAAAATAAAGAGCTTTTAGAAGAGATCAACGATGCGATTGATGCACTAAAAAAAGACGGAACATTAAGACAAATTAGCGGAAAGTACTTTGACGAAGATATTACCGTCAAACAAGATTAAAACCAAGATTTTGCGCCCTTTTAGGCGCACTTTCTTCAAATGGAGCTGATTGTTTTGCCTAGCCTATCACACTTTTTTCAAACGCTTCTTGATTCTAGAGGCGTTTTCCTAGAAGGGATGCTGCTGACCTTACAACTGACTGTGATCAGCATCTTCATCGGTATGTTCATTGGGCTCTTCTTTGCTTTGCTGAAAATATCCCGCGTAGCGATTTTCGGTTATATCGCCAATGCCTATATCTTTCTTGTCCGGGGGACACCACTCATTGTTCAAATTTTCATCTTATATTTTGGACTCACGGAATTAAACATACCCGACTTCTGGGCTGCTTCCATAGCGCTTGCCTTTCATAACGGTGCCTATATAGCAGAAATATTCAGAGGCGCTATCCAATCGATCGACCAAGGTCAAAAAGAAGCAGGACGTTCTCTTGGCATGGGCCGTATGTTAACGATGAGACGCATCATTCTCCCGCAAGCGATGCGGCGCGCCCTTCCCCCCCTTGGTAATCAATTTATTATAGGCTTAAAAGACTCATCCCTTGCCGCTTTTATTAGCGTCAATGAACTATTTAACGTGGCCACCACTCAAGGCTCCAACAGCTTTGACAATATGACGTATTTACTCGTTGTGGCCGTTTATTACTTAGTTCTTGTCCTGCTATTAACATTCGTTGTCCAAACCTTTGAGAAGAAACTTTCAGTCAGTGATCATTAGGAGGAGAAGCATGACAGAATCAAAGGAAATCATTCGTGTTGAAAAACTCAATAAACACTTTGGGAATTTACATGTCTTAAAGGATATTGATCTCACCGTATATGAAAATGATGTGGTCGTCTTAATTGGTGCAAGCGGATCTGGGAAAAGCACCTTGCTCCGATGTATGAACTTTTTAGAAATAAAAAATGACGGTCATATCATCATCGATGGCAGTCCAGTTCATCCAAAGCGGAATCAATTAAACGAAATGAGGCAAAGAATAGGCATGGTGTTTCAGCATTTTAATCTCTTCCCGCACAAAACCGTGCTCGAAAACATCATTGAAGCACCTGTGATGGTGAAGAAAACAAAGAAAGCACAGGCCATCGCTGAAGCCAAAGTATTATTAGAAAAAGTCGGGCTTGCTGATAAAGCCAAAGTGTACCCTTCTAAACTTTCGGGTGGACAAAAACAGCGTGTTGCCATCGCACGATCTCTCGCAATGAAGCCTGATGTTATGTTATTTGACGAGCCTACGTCTGCCCTTGATCCAGAGCTTGTAGGCGAGGTGCTCCAAACCATGAAAAGCCTCGCAAAAGAAGGCATGACAATGGTCATTGTCACACATGAAATGGGCTTTGCTAAAGAAGTAGCTGACCGTATCGTATATATGCACGAAGGGCGTATTGTGGAAGAAGGCATCCCATCGGAATTGTTCGATTCTCCTCAGGAGGAGCGAACCAAACTGTTTCTCAGCTCGATTTTATAGGTCAAACGCCCTTTATTTTTAGTGATCCTCATTTATATTGTCGTCTGGATTGTGTTTGGCTATTCTCTGGCTTTTTCGCCAGGAAATAAATGGTTGAAAGATCGAAATCGTCTTGAGAAAAGTACCTGTCGAACCGCTGAAACAGCTCAGAAGGTACTTAAACAGGCGAACCAGGGGGGAAAATGTTTATATAAGAAATAGAAAATACAATTCACATCCGGACAGGTGAAAAGGGACCTGCCGCCTTATAGTACATCCTCCGCCATATGGCGGAGGATCTTTTTAAGACAGAAAAAAACCTCTGCGTACACATATACACAGAGGATCTTCCAGGACATTAAGATTGTTTTGTTTCTTCTGACTGACTGCTGTCTTTAGAGGAGTCTGAAGACTTTTCTTGATCAGAGGATTTCCCCTTCTCATCAGACTTTTCTTCAGATTTTTCTCCAGCCGGCTCTTTGGCCTTATCTTCAGCAGCAGGTTCCTTCGTTTTGTCATTAGCTTTTGGCTGAGCAGGTTCTTTCGCTTCTTCCGTTACTTCTTGTGCTGCTTTTTCAATAGTAGAAACAGGCTTATCAATGAAGCTTAGTGGATTTAGCGCTAAACCTTCCATACGAATTTGGAAATGAACGTGGTTTCCGCTTTCTGTACCATACAGATTTTTACCAGAAGCACCGATGACATCATTCTGCTTCACTTCATCGCCTTCTTTTACATTTACTTTAGACAACGATTGATAAACAGTCGACAATCCATCTTCATGTTCAATTTCAACGACATGACCGAGAACTGGATCTTTTTTGGCTTGAACCACCGTTCCACTAAGAGCAGCTGTGACATCAAACACTTTGCCATCTTTATCTGCAAGATCAATACCTTTGCTTAAGGTATAGGTGTTATTATAGTTTACAAGTGCTGCTTCTTTCTCTTTTTGATCAGCATCTGCTTCATAGAACTTTTTCACGACAGAAACATTATCCGAATTCTGGACCGGCATTGCAACATTTTCAATTGGCTTTCCAACTTCAACGGCATCATCACGCTGTTCTTGTCCTATTTGATTTCCATTAGATAGTTGGTCTTTCACATCTTTTGATACAGCTTGATACCAAAGAACTGCTGTTAATACGACCGCTGCGCTGACCAAGTAAATAGCAGGGAATACCCAGCGCTTACGGAAAAATTGCTGAACTTTTGTGATTTTGGAAGTACGTTTCTTTTCTTCCTCTCTCATTTTTCATCACCTCAGCAACATTCTGAACACTTTGCAGAAAATATATACACACAAAATCATTTTTTTCTTTTTATTTTGCGCAATCTCCTCAATAATATGTATGATGTGAAAAAAAGATGGGGGACTATATTATGAAAACTTTCAACCGCATTGCAACAGAAGATGACCTTAAAGCGATCGTCGATATTTACAATACAACGATTGCTTCAAGAGAAGTGACAGCCGATACTGAACCTGTTACAGTTGAAGACCGCCGTCAGTGGTTTTTGAATCATTCAGAGAAAAGGCCTCTCTATGTAAAAACAGATGAGAAAGGCAATATCTACGGTTGGCTCAGCTTTGAAACGTTTTACGGAAGACCTGCATACAATGGAACCGTTGAAATGAGCATTTACTTGAATCAAGACTATCGAGGAAAAGGCTTAGGCTCGCTCTTCTTACAGGAGGCGATCGAATTGGCTCCCTCATTAGGCATCCGAACATTGCTTGCCTTTATTTTCGACCACAACGAAGCCAGCATTCGACTATTTAAAAAGCACGGATTTGAGACCTGGGGACACTTACCACGCATCGCAGAAATGGACGGCAATAGGTACGATTTAGATATCCTAGGAAAAGAATTATAAACGAGCGTCCCCTTAAAGAAAGATAGGCTTCAGATTGCTGACAAAGGGCTAAAATGATATTTATTTTAGTCCTTTGTCTTATTTTCAGCGTAATTGAAAATCTTTGAAGACCAGAAAGGGCGAGTACCGGAGCCGAATTTGACATTCGTGAGCACCAGCACGCAGGACTGACACTGAATGCGGGGGGCTGTCTACACACTGGAGCGTCTCTTAAAGGGAAAAACGCTTTTTTTATGAAGCATGTAATAGCTGTTCAAATTGTTTTGCATTTTGAAGCGGTTTTCTTTGCAAGATGATTCCTTGTTCATCAATGAGTATCGCTTGCGGAACAACAGTTACCCCATACAGCTCCATAATTTGTGAAGAACGTATATATACAGCTTGCGCCGGCAGCAATTGTAGCAGCGAAGAATCATCCGCTTGTTCATCGCCATTCATAAAAATGACATGGGCATCATCACGTGAGAATGAATCCTGCATATCAGCCAAAATGCTTTTACACGTCATACAGGTAGAATTCACAAATAACAGCATCACGGCTTTCACTTTTTGCAAGTACTCTTTCAAAATCACTTTTTGCCTTCATGCGTATAGCTTCGAAATAACGGGGCAGGATCACCAACATCTGCTTCCTTCAGTTTAACCCCATCAAAGAATTTTATTTTTATTCAAAAGTAATTTATTTATCCATAAATAGGTAAGTGAAAATAGAAAAAATGGCAACTGAACAACATCCACTCTTCCTAAAGTACTACTTACTCAAGTATGATAAAGAGTGAATATATAAAGGAGTGAACACGATTGCAACAAACTGAGAAAATCATTCAATCTCTTCAATCAATAGCAAAGTGGGGAAAGGTTGGCAGCATCTTTCTCTATATTTCAGGTGGGCTAGCTATCCTGATTGGGTTGTGGATTGGGTTTTGGCTTGTTCTTCCTGCTGCCCTTGGCGTTTTTCTCATTATGATGGGGGTTCATGTCCAAAAATCTGTAAGAGCAGCTGAACAATTGATTCAAGGTCCTGATACTTCTTACGAAGAATTATTAGAACAATACGCTAAGATGATAAAAATACAGACACTATTTTCCATTTCAAGTATTGTCACAGTTATTCTCTCGTTCATCGCCATCATTTTGATCTTTATATTAGGTGGATTAGCATTTCTCCAAGAGTTCCCTAACGATGTCCAACAGTACGAGGATCATTACGAAGAAGAACTCGGTGACTTTTATTAATGGAGAGGGGTATCAATTAAATACGATACCTCTTTCGTTTTGTGATTTGGCATTGATCATCATACTTAGCTTGAAAATCAACCTTTATTATGTTAAAATACAAATCGTAACTATTACGAATTAAAGGAGGGTCATATCATTTATGCGCGTGAAAATTACCTTAGCCTGTACTGAAACAGGTGACAGAAACTATATCACAACAAAAAATAAACGAACGAATCCAGACCGATTGGAGTTAAAAAAATATTCTCCTCGATTAAAGAAATACACACTTCATCGAAAAACAAAATAATTTTTAGGATTCAAATCGTAATGATTACTTTTTAAGTGAGGCGGAATTCAAAATGGGCATTTCCAATAAGGACAAAAACAAATGAATAAGAGAATACCTGTTACAGTATTAAGCGGCTTTTTGGGAGCTGGAAAAACAACGATATTAAATCATGTTCTTCAGAACCGTAAAGGGTAAAAGTGCTGTTATTGTAAATGACATGAGCGAAATTAATAATGACGTGGAATTAGTCAAGCAAGGTGGCGAACTCTCTCGATCAGATGAGAAGCTTGTTGAACTATCTAATGGATGTATTTGCTGCACATTGAGAGAGGATTTATTAATTGAAGTAGAGCGCCTTTGTAAGGCTGGTAATATCGATTATATTGTCATTGAGTCTACAGGTATTAGTGAACCTATCCCTGTCGCTCAAACTTTCTCTTACATTGATGAAGAAATGGGCATAGATTTGACACGCTTTTGCAGGCTAGACACAATGGTCACAGTAGTAGATGCAAACCGTTTCTGGACTGATTTCCAATCAGGAGAAAGTTTATTGGATCGTAAAGAAGCTGTTTCCCATGACGATGAACGAGAAATTTCCGATTTACTTATCGATCAAATTGAATTTTGTGACGTGTTGATTATCAATAAATGTGATCTTGTATCAGCATCAGAACTAGATCGACTCGAGCACGTACTGACCACACTCCAACCAGAAGCAACTATTATTAGAACCTCAAAAGGTAACGTACAGCCTAGTGACATTTTGAATACTGGTTTATTCGATTTTGAAAAATCCAGTGCTTCTGCAGGCTGGATCAAAGAAATCAATGCTGGACATTCTCAGCATACGCCTGAAACAGAAGAATACCAAATCTCATCATTCGTTTATGAAAGAAAGCTTCCTTTCCATACCGGCAGGCTGAATACATGGTTAGATCAGATGCCAGAGCAGATCGTTCGCGCTAAAGGATTTACATGGCTAGCTACACATCATGATTTAACCATTTTAATTTCACAAGCCGGAAAATCCGTTGCAATTGAACCAATTGCATAATGGATTGCTGCCTTGCCTGAACAAGAAAGAGCACGGATTTTAAATCAAGAACCAGAAATTCTAGATGAGTGGGACGCAGAGTTTGGTGATCGACATACAAAACTTGTTTTTATCGGTGTAGATTTACCAAAAGCAGATATTATTCGTACACTAGATCAATGCTTACTCACACCTGAGGAATTTGATCAAGATTGGACAACGTTTGAAGACCCCTTTCAATGGAAAATACACAATTAAACCAGGAGGGTTTTAAGTGGCAAAGAAATCAAAAATTGCAAAAGAGCTTGTGCTGAAAAATATGCAGAATTAAGGAAAGAGTTAAAAGAAAAAGGTGACTATGAAGCTTTGCAGAAATTGCCTAGAGACTCTTCCCCCACTCGCTTAAAAAACCGCTGTGAATTAACGGGCCGCCCTAGAGGTTACTTGAGAAAATTTAAAATGTCTCGAATTGCTTTTCTTGAGCTTGCCTATAAAGGACAGATCCCAGGAGTGAAAAAATCGAGTTGGTAAAGATTGATTCGATCTTATCATAGTTCCTGTCAAAGTAAAGCAACACAAAATGAATAAAAACTTCTTTTCGATCCTTACCCCCCCATTATTGAAGTGCAAAATAGCATTTAAAAAAACAGCAGAATCTTTGCTGTTTTTTTATGTTGATTGAGTGCATGATGAATTGTCCTGTTTTCAAAAAAAATATTTTCAACAGTAATTATGACATTTCCTCTTCTTTTCAAAAATACATGATCATGATATTTTGTTGTCATTATCCACCGATGTATGACATCTCAACTTTTTTCTGATCTTTCTTTTGCTCTCTCTCGGCTGAATATTGATCATGTCTATTTGACCATAGTTTCTTTAATATGTTCGTTATATCTTCATCCTCTTCTTTTGTACGCATCATCCGTTTTAGATCAAAACCTGATGATGCAAAGAGACATGTGAACAATTCACCACGTGCAGATAGTCTTGCTCTATTACAAGTTCCACAAAAAGCATCTGAAACTGAAGAAATAATACCAATCTCTCCTGAACCATCTTCGTAAAAAAAACGATTGGCTACTTCACCTGCATATCGAGGGGGTTCAGGTTTAATAGGATATTTTGAATGAATCAGATCAATGATCTCTTTTTTCGTCATCACGTACTCTAGGTTCCATTTATTCGTATTGCCAACATCCATAAATTCGATAAATCGCAGAATGTGTCCTTCTTTTTGAAAATAGGCTGCCATTGGTAAGATATCCTGATCATTCACACCTTTTTGGACAACCATATTTATCTTAATAGCAAGTCCAGCTTTTTTTGCAGCCTCAATCCCATCAAACACTTTTTGGATGGGAATTTGTCTTCCATTCATCTGCTTAAACCGGTCCGGATTTAATGAATCTAAACTAATAGTGACTCGCTGCAGACCTGCTTTCTTTAATTGATCAGCATATATAGGTAAAAGCGTTCCATTAGTTGTCATAGCGATGTCTTCAATACCTGGAATTTTGGCGAGCTTTTGTATTAAGATTGGCAAGTCTTTTCGTATTAAAGGTTCACCGCCTGTGATGCGTAATTTCACCACACCTAAGTCGTTTGCGAAAAGTGTAGCAAGTCGTTCGATCTCTTCGAAGCTAAGCAATTCTTCTTTATTCAAAAAAGGATAATCTGGTCCAAAAATTTCAGCAGGCATACAGTATTTACATCTAAAGTTACAGCGATCCGTTACCGATATTCTTAGATCGCGTAATGGTCGATGTCTTTTATCCAAATTACTGACCATCCTTTGCCTCCTATTCTGTAATACGCTGGTGATGGGTATAGATATTAAAAGATTCCCCTCTGACGAATCCAACTGTTGTGATATTTAATTCTTCTGCCATTTTAAGCGCTAGCTCAGTAGGTGCTGATTTTGACATCACGATAGATACTCCTAATTTTGCTGCCTTCAATAGAACTTCCGACGATATCCGGCCGCTAAACACTAGGATTTTATTTCTCAGTGGGATTCGGTTAAGTAAACAATATCCATAGATTTTATCTAAAGCATTATGTCTTCCTATATCAGTTCTAGTGATGAGTAGTTTCTCTGTGTCACACAGTCCAGCATTGTGGACACCACCAGTATGTTGAAATAATTGGCTTTCGGCTTGTAAACATTTCATTAAGTGAATACAGGTTTCCGCAGACATATTGATTTGATCAATCGCTGTTTTTGCCGTCTTCACATCTTGGAGAAAATAAAAGTGCCTCCCCTTCCCGCAGCAAGATCCAATCACTCGTTTTGTAAAGTCTGATGAATGAAAACGCCTTGATTGAATTAAATCAACATATGCAAATCCCATACTTTCATCTATTGTAAACCTTTTAATCTCATTTTCAAATCGAATGACTCCTTCTGAAGCTAAAAAGCCGATAACCAATTCTTTCAAATGCTCTGGTGAACAAACGAGTGTCACAAACTCTTCTCCATTCACCATCACAGTTAAAGGCAATTCTTCTACAACTTCATCTGTTTTGCAGGTAAATTGGCCTCCACGATATTGGTGTATGACTCGTTTCTTTTTAACAGAAGGATTCAATGGATGATCTTCCTTTCAACACAAATTTAGTTATATGATCCAACCGAATTGTGATATTATTTTAAAAAGTCATAAAAATGTAACATATTTCTATCTTATCAAACTTTTTGATTGCTTTATACGGGGGAAACACAATGAACAAATCAAAAAATCGTTGGCTTATTGCTACAAGTGCTGTGGGAATTCATTTATCTATTGGATCTGTTTATGCATGGAGTGTTTTTACGAACCCTTTACATCAAACATTTCAGTGGTCATTAACAGAAATAAGCCTTACTTTCAGCATTGCCATTTTATTTTTAGGTTTATCTGCGGCTTTCATGGGACATTTCGTTGAGAAATATGGTCCAAGAGCATCGGGGTTCTTCTCAGCTTTTTTCTTCGGTATCGGAATGACTGGGTCAGTGTTCGCTGTCTACCTGTCTTCACTACCTCTCCTCTATTTATTTTATGGTGTACTCGCTGGAATAGGATTAGGTGTAGGATAGACTTCCTCCGTCTCTGCCCGTCCTTAATTTGAATTTGACAGAATCACAATCTAAAGATAATTTTTAGATATGAAAACGCTTTACAAAGTAATAGGAGGGTGATGATATCATGGGGAAAACAAAACATAAGGGGCCTATTAAACTCAACAAAAAACCCTCACCAAAGCTATGGGCCTCTGTTGCTCCTATGGGTCTCGGAAAAGTAAAACCTAAACATATCCGAGATACAATGAAGGTGGCATGGGAAAACAAAGATAACCTTCCCTATGCGTACCGTATATTAACACAGGGCGTTTGCGACGGCTGCGCCCTTGGTGTATCAGGTTTATACGATCAGACACTCGCAGGACCCCATATATGCACGACAAGGCTAAATGTACTTCGCCTTAACACAATGCCAGCTATTGAACCAAAATGGTTCGAAAATATTCATCAGCTAAAACAAATGGATAGCACCTCTCTTCGTAAACTTGGGCGTATTCCTTATCCACTGATCCGAGAAAATGGTGAAAATGCCTTTACACGTATTTCTTGGGATGAAGCATTAGATCGAATCGCAGCTAAAATCAAATCAATTGATAAACAACAGCTCGCTTTCTACTTAACGGCTAGAGGGATCACAAATGAAGTGTATTATACTGCTGCGAAGGCTGCACGTTTTATGGGAACAAATCATATCGATAATGCTTCTCGTATTTGCCATTCACCAAGCAAAACCGGTCTGAAACGTTCTCTTGGCATAGGTGCTTCTAGCTGCAATTACAGTGATTGGATCGGAACGGATGTATTGATTTTTTGGGGCTCTGTCGCAGCAAATAATCAGCCTGTTTCCACAAAATATATGTACGCCGCAAAAAAGAAAGGAACGAAAATTATTGTCATCAACCCATATAAAGAGCCTGCTATGGAAAAGTACTGGGTTCCTTCTATTCCAGAAAGTGCTTTATTCGGCACAAAAATAGCTGATGATTTTTACCAAGTCAATATAGGCGGCGATATTGCGTTTATGAATGGCGTCATCAAACATTGGTTTGACATGGAGAAGCATGCTCCTCATTCCGCTCTTGACCATGAATTTATTCAAGCACATACAACCGGCATAAAGGATTTAAAGCAACATGTAGCACAGTTGAAGTGGGAGGATCTAAAAGCATCGTCAGGCTTGTCAAAAGAAAGAATGAAGGATTTTGCAGTGCTCCTTGCCAATGCCAATTCAGGCGTTTTTATTTGGAGCATGGGTCTCACCCAGCATCGTTTTGCAACTGATAATATATCACAAGTGGCAAACCTTGCGATGTTACGTGGGTTTATTGGAAGAAAACATTGTGGCGTTATGCCGATTCGTGGACACAGTGGTGTACAGGGCTCAGGCGAAATGGGTGCCGATCCATTTGTTTTGCCAGGCAGTGATTTTGATGAAGAGAATATTGAAAGAATCGAGAACATATGGGAATTTGACATTCCGAAATGGCATGGTGACACCATTGGTCAATCATTTGAAAAGATGGCTCTTCCAAAAGAACATCCGCAGAAGCTCAAAATGCTGTTCACTAGCGGTGGAAACTTTTTAGAAACGATGCCTAATCCAGAAGCAATCGAAAAAGCATTATCTGAACTTGAACTCCGGGTCCATCAAGATATTATCTTGAATACCTCTACACTGGTAGAAGCAGAAGAGACGGTAATTGTTCTGCCTGCTATGACAAGATATGAACAACCAGGGGGAGGTACATCAACAAGTACGGAACGCATGGTATATTTCAGTCCAGAAATTGATGGTCCACGTATTGAAGAATCTAGAGCTGAATGGGACATTTATATTGACCTTGCAAAAAGGGTCCGTCCAAAAGATGCTGAGCTGATTCATTTTGAAAATGCTGAAGAAATTCGCCGTGAGATTGCCATCGCGAATCGAAACTATGATGGAATACAGCATTTGCATCATAAAGGGGACGTTTTTCAATGGGGAGGGGCATGGTTATGCGAAGATGGGATTTGTCCAACACCGGATGGCAAGGGCCACCTTCTGCCTGCTCAGCTGCCTCATTACCGAAAAACTGAGGGACATTTCAATATCACGACAAGACGAGGTAAACAATTTAACTCCATGATATACAGTGAAAAGGATGCCTTTAATGGCGGAAAACGGCATTCTATCTTGATGAATAAAGAAGATGCAAAAGAGCTTTACGTCCAAGAAGGTGATCCAGTTGTCCTTTTTAATCAATATGGGTCCTATCAAGGAGTTGCTCAATTCGGGGAGTTGAAACGTGGCAATATCGCTGTTTATTGGCCCGAAGGAAACGTTTTAATTCCTAAAGGTGTTTATGAGAGCTATTCACAGATTCCAGAATATAATACGGCTGCGATATTAGAAAAAGCCGAAACCTTTCATGCGAGAAAGGATCAGCACTACGTGGAGAAACGAATCGATGAGTTAGAAACTACCTTAAATTGATTTTTGATCAAAAACAGCTGGGGTTGCTTTCCCCAGCTTCCTTTCGCATCTTACTGACCCAAAGCGCTCGCTTCTTGTTGAAGAATGTGGTTCAATTCTTCTTCATTTACTGCTTGTTGGTATTGCCCACCACCAGCTTTTGCAACAGATTTTAGGCTTTTTGCTTCTTTTTCATTCACATCGAAGCCAATGATATTGACGATCGTATCAATCCTGGCTTCATGTAATTCCTTTGCTGCTTGTGAAGGACTGCCACCACATGTTTCTTCACCATCGCTGACAACATATACAATATTTTTCCCTTCAGCTTGGTTATCTTCAAAATCTTGTTTCGTATCGGTTAATGCTTTTGCAAGTGGTGTCCAGCCTGTTGGTCCATACACTTTCAGTGCTTGTTGAAAAGCTGCTTCTTCATATGGTCCAAATCCATAAACTGCTTCAGAACTTGCACAAGAAACGGCTTTTCCTGCATTCTTATTGGTTCCTTCGTGGCCAAAAACTCGAAGCATGACTTGGGTATCTTCTGATAAAATACTCGCAAAGCTTTGAATCGAACGTTTTGCGATATCAACTTTCTTTTCACCTTCAATTGATTGTGCCATGCTGCCGCTTAAATCTAGTAATATGACCACATGAGCAGGCTCCTTTTTCGTCACAGCATGAGCAGGTGAAGAAAGAAGCAAGACCAGACTAGCTAAAATGGTTAATATGATATTTCTTTTCATAAATG
Source organism: Bacillus stratosphericus (assembly GCF_020524495.1). Taxonomy (GTDB): domain Bacteria; phylum Bacillota; class Bacilli; order Bacillales; family Bacillaceae; genus Bacillus; species Bacillus stratosphericus_B. The sequence goes on from NZ_JAIVLB010000004.1 coordinate 30,937, forward strand.
AAAGCCTCCCTTTTTTACTTTTGTACAGAAAAGAGAAACGAAAGCATACTCAATCGTTTCTCTTTTCTTCAGCAAGTTATTCGTGTAGTTTTAATGATTCTGCCGTAAAGATAGAACCCATCTCTTTACGAGTGCTTGCTTGGTAGTAATGACCTTTACCAGCTTTAGCGACTTGCTTTAATTGGCCTTCGTAGCCTTCGTTAAAGTCTAATCCAATGACATTGACAACAGTATGGCCTTTTGATTGATGCAATTCTTTTGCTACTTTTACTGGATCTCCGCCACAAGTTTCTTCACCATCAGTAATTAAGTACACAATGTGTTTCGTTCCTTTATGAAGCTGTTTATCCGATTGCTTCGCACTTTCAAGAGCACGAGCAATTGGTGTCCAGCCATTTGGTCCAAATCCGTTTAAAGAGTTTTCAAACCTTTGCTTTTCGTAAGGCTGTATGTCGTATACCCCTCTAATGACGTCACATGAGTGAGCTTTACCTGAATTTTTGTTGTTTCCTTCAGAACCAAACAAGCTCATACGAATTTTAGCGTTTTTCGGAAGCGACTGTGCAAATTTAAATACCTCTTGTTTTGCTAGATCAAATTTGCGCTCTCCATCTACTTTTCTTACCATGCTTCCACTTGCATCAAGTAAGATTGTGACTCTTACATCTTTCTTATGTTTTTTGGCTGTTGATGCTTCTGCAAATACTGGTGAAGAGATTGACATTGATACTGTCAATACTGTTAAGGCTACGAGTGTCAATACTTTTTTTAACATACTTTTCCTTCCTCCTTATGTATTTGTTTGAAACATCTTAATCGTAAGATATTCTTTCTTGGAATGGTATAGGACTCGATATCCCTTTTTCTCTTTTATCAAAAACACTAAAATTCTGTCAGATGTCTAGATATTTTCACCTAATGCTTCATTTATCTCCTCGTTTTCTCTTTCTTTCGAGGGACTTTGTATCGGCCATCAGTTCTTGTCGGGACATAAATGTTGAAGATTTCCTGACCTGCGCCTTTAGTCGCAATTTGACACATTCTGTTCAAACCTCTTTGAACATATAAAAAGATACCCCGTTTTTGAGGCATCTTAGCTTTTATTTCTTCGCCATATACGTGTTGAGAAAACGATCGGCTGATTCAATTTGAATGCCTGTATAATAGTGTTTGACAATGTCTTCTACTTTTTTGCCTGACTGCGCCATAAAATGTGCACCATACTGGCTCATCCCTACACCATGGCCATAGCCTCTTGTCGTGATGACAATTTGCTGGCCCTTTCGTTCCCACGTAAAGTCCGCAGAGTGAAGTCCTAATGATTCCCGAATGTCTCTTCCTGTAAGTGTTTTACCATTTATCACAACTTTAGCGACTTGATTTCCTGGTGTCCGTTCTACAATCTCTCCAACCTGTTGCTGCTGGCTGAGGTTCACACCTAGTTTTTGTTGAAATTCACTGATCGGAATGGTTTTTGTGTTTTGAAATTTTGGTGATTTGGCATCCCATTTACTGGAGACACTTTTCAAATAAGGAATTTCGTTTTTCCAATAAGCTTCTGCATTTTCCGTTTTCCCGTTACTTGTTGAAAAGAAAGAGGCATCAATTGGTTTTTCGTCATATGTCAGTACTTTCCCTTGTGTGCTGGCAACGGCTTCGGTGATTTTTTTTAATTTCCAATTATACGCTTTCCCCCAAATTTTCTTGAGTTCCTTCTTGTTTTTATAGACTTGGAACATTTGTGTATCATCCACAAGAGAGCCTTTGGGTGATTTTACGGTCTTATCAATGATCATTTGTCTGACGATATACGTTCTAGCGGCGAGTGCCTGTGCCTTGAGCGCCTCCAGTTCAAAATCAGCTGGCATTTCAGAAGCTACTACACCGATCACATACTCTTCTAACGGGATGTTTTCTACTTGCTGATGAGCTGAACGATAGACAGGAATGGAGACCGGTGATTGCTTCATTTTGACTGAACCTTTCACTTCTTTTTTAACTGATGGTTCTACTGCTACGTGTTGATTGGCTTCCGATTTTCCTTGAAACGTAGGCAACACGAGTAAGGTTGGAATCATTAAAATGATGATACATATCCCTGCTATTGTCCATATCATTGATTTCATATTTGGCTGCCCCCATTTGTCATTGAATCTCTTTTATCCTATGGGCAAGCACAAGCCAATATGACAGCTTCTTTCAATTATTGGACAAGTTTTTTGATGATATCATGCTGTTCGTCTTTATGAATAAAATTTAAAATGATTGGATACACTAATAATAAGCTTTGAAAATGAGGCATTCTATGATTCTAAAAAAAAATCAGCATGCCGCAATGGACACACTGATTCCTGTTTTATGCATTCAGATCTGACACAACTTGTTCTTGTGTCACATCTACTGCTTCATCATTCACTCTTTCAATATTTGCACCGATTGCTGCAAGTTTTTGATGGAAGTTCACATATCCTCGGTCAATATGCTTCAATTCGGTGACACGTGTATGACCTTCTGCCACTAATCCAGCAAGTACAAGTGCTGCTCCTGCTCTTAAGTCAGTAGCTGCCACTTCAGCTCCTTGAAGCTGAACCGACCCATTAATAATGACAGAGCGACCCTCAATTTTAATATCGCCATTCATTCGGCGGAATTCTTCAGCATGCATAAAACGGTTTTCAAATACCGTTTCTGTAATCATGCTTGTTCCGTTGGCACAAAGCAATAGCGCCATCATCTGAGATTGCATATCCGTTGGGAAACCAGGATGAGGCATTGTTTTTAGGTCAATTGGTTTGAGCTCAGATGGTCCAATGACTCTTAAACCTTCTTCTTCTTCAATGATTTTAATACCCATTTCTTCCATTTTTGCAATAAGTGAAGTCAGATGTTCTGGTACTGCGCCTTTTACAAGGACATTTCCTTCTGTAATGGCTGCTGCCACCATGAAAGTACCCGCTTCAATTCTGTCAGGGATGATGTTGTGTTTTGCACCATGAAGTGTTTTCACACCTTCAATTTTGATTGTACCAGTACCAGCCCCACGAATTTTACCGCCCATGGCATTAATGTAGTTTGCCAAATCAACAATCTCAGGTTCTTTTGCTACGTTTTCTAAAATCGTTGTTCCTTCAGCTAATGCTGCTGCCATAATAATGTTTTCAGTTGCACCTACACTTGGGAAATCCAAATAGATTTTCGCACCTTTTAAACGGCCTTTTACTTCAGCCTCGATGAAACCATTACCTACTTGAATTTTAGCTCCCATTGCTTCGAAGCCTTTCAAATGCTGATCAATTGGTCTTGAACCAATCGCACAGCCTCCAGGTAATGCAACTCTTGCATGACCTGTTCTAGCTAAAAGTGGTCCCATGACAAGCACAGATGCTCGCATTTTACGGACATACTCAAACGGAGCCTCAGTTTTTAGTGCATGAGATGCATCTACTGATACTTCGTTATTTTCAAAATGTACTTCTGCTCCTAAATGACGTAACACTTCATTGATTGTATATACATCGGAGAGCGTAGGCACATCACAAATTACGCTTTTTTCTGTACTTGCTAACAAAGATGCAGCGATAACTGGTAAAACGGCATTTTTTGCACCTTCTACTTTAACTGTGCCGTTTAACCTTTGACCGCCGCGGACGATGATTTTTTCCAAGGTCTTCCCCTCCGCGTCCCAAATTCTCTATATTAATATTCAGTCGTTACAATTGGTGTGCCAACCGTAATCGTATGTTTTTCGTTCATTTCCGAACTTCTGATGGCAATTTGAACATTCATTTTATCATTTGAAGTCATAATGAACTGTTCCCACTTATCTGTATAAGCGGAAAGCGATACAAAATTAGACTCAACGAGGTACTCAACTGGTTTTGCTTGAAATTCATTTGCTAACATTTCAGCTTTTTTTTGCAAAACAACATCCATCATACCATTTACATGACCATCGAGACAAGTAAAAATCATAATTTTTTCTTGTAATATGCTTTTTGCATGACGAACGAACTGATCATATGTATGCTCCCAGGTATTCAGTGGGCGAGCACCTTTTTGCTCATATAATATGTACGACTTTGGGTTGGATTTTGTGTCGGTCTTCACGAATAAAATTTTCGAAGATGTATCATTTTTTTCATCTTTGTATATTCCTGTGACTTTGGTGACATGTTCCTCTTTTTTTTCGATCCACTTATACTGTCGTAGGTCGTCTTTCAAACGTTTCACTTTTTTAGAAAATTGTTCGGTTGAAAAGTCTACATTTGTTTTGGCATAAAGGGTCCATCCATCTACTTCTACTTGATGCCTTTTTAGACCTTCCGCCATTTGAACGAGTGGTGATGCTTCTTCCCCACGAACACCTTGAATCATCAGAACAAAAAAAAGAATAAACGCAAATAATGGCAAACCTTTCAAATACTTTCTCACTTGTCATTCCCCCTTGCTACCAGTGTTGCCATAAGGAGATAAATGCATACGTGAAAAAGGTCAATGACCATACTTTTGACACTTCTTTTTACGTTCCCGCAAAAGGCTGTGACCAAACCTTATGCTAGAACATATAAGGGATTTGTCTTGAGAAATTTAAATAATCTAGGAAGAAATTGCTGACTGCCGATGAGATGGCAATGGTTATGAGCATCATCAGTAATCTTGCCTGAACGATTTTCCCTTTTTTAATTAGTGGATCAATATTTACGGCAAGCAATGCCCACCACGTAATAGCAATAAAAAACAGGTGAATCACAATACTTACAATTGCTTGTTGTCCTACGTCTTCCATATAGTGAATCCTCCTTTTATTTATTTCTGTTAAGGAAAACTCCCTTTCATTATATCCTCGAAAATCGGAAAGATGAATCATTTGGAAAAAAGAGCTACATTTAGTGTGGATCCCCTCTTATGTTGATGCCTAGAAGATGATATACTGCGTGTGGAAGGAGCTGAACATATTGAAAGATTCTTTTCCTCACTTTGTTGATTTGTACGGAGAATTGGTTCCCTCATTTGATCATGAATGGGAGGCCATTGCTTTCTACTTTGATTATAGACAGACACAGCTAGAAGAATTAGCACATTTGTGTCATTTTCATAACATTTCTTTGGATTATTCAGAGGAAAGCCTGTATCAGTTAGAGTCATTATACTTTGATGCGTTTACCCAGCAGCTTTTTGCTGAGTGGAAAATGCCAATTGATGCATTAGAAGCGATGATGAGTGTGTATATGGGAGAGGTTGTCATCCGGCATCATTCGTTTGCTGACTGGGTGGTACGGCCTTATATGGACTCCCCGCATCAATATACCCTTGGTTTGCGCCGAAACGATAAAACGTGGCATAGTACGCAGTTTTGCGAGCACTTATACCTTGAAAAGCAAGCATCTCATCCTTATGTGTCGATGTATCAGTCTCTACTGTAATTCTTAAAAAAATCCTTCTTATCAAAATGATAAGAAGGATTTTCTGTTTTATTTCCCTGCTACATTTAAACGGTTTAACGCCCGTTTTAATGCGAGTTCCGCCCGGCGTACATCACTTTCATTCGGGTGGTTCAAATGCCCTTCAGCACGCTGCTTCGCTGATTTTGCACGATCTACATCAACTTTGTCTGATGTTTCAGCGGCCTGAGCAAGAATGGTTACTTTTTCAGGGCGAACTTCAATAAACCCGCCACTGACTGCAACCAACTCAGTTGATCCACTATGTTTTAAGCGAACTGCACCGATTTTTAGCGGAGCAACCATTGGAACGTGGCCAGCTAAAATACCAAGCTCACCGCTTTCTGCTCTTACACTGACCATTTCCACATCCGCTTGATACACTGGGCCGTCGGGAGTAACGATATTGACTTGAACGGTCTTCATGCTTTTACCCTCCTAAGGACCAGATTAGGCCTCTACACCCATCTCTTTGGCTTTTTCAACCACTTCTTCAATGCGGCCGACTAAGCGGAATGCATCTTCCGGAAGATGATCGTATTTGCCAGATAAGATTTCCTTGAAGCCTTTAACAGTTTCTTTCAATGGAACATAAGAACCTTTTTGGCCAGTGAACTGTTCTGCTACGTGGAAGTTTTGAGATAGGAAGAATTGAACACGACGAGCTCTGTGTACCACAAGCTTATCGTCCTCAGATAATTCATCCATACCTAAAATGGCAATGATATCTTGTAGCTCTTTATAACGTTGTAATGTTTGCTGAACTTCACGCGCAATCGCATAATGTTCTTCGCCAACAATCTCAGGTGCTAGTGCACGAGATGTAGATGCAAGTGGATCTACAGCTGGGTAAATACCCATCTCTGTCAGCTTTCGCTCAAGGTTCGTTGTTGCATCAAGGTGAGCGAACGTTGTTGCTGGAGCTGGATCTGTATAGTCATCCGCAGGTACATAGATTGCTTGAATCGATGTAACCGATCCTACGTTTGTTGACGTGATACGCTCTTGAAGCTGGCCCATTTCTGTTGCAAGTGTAGGCTGATAACCTACCGCTGAAGGCATACGTCCAAGAAGGGCTGATACTTCAGAACCTGCTTGTGTAAAGCGATAAATGTTATCGATGAAGAACAATACGTCTTGACCTTGTTCATCACGGAAATGCTCTGCCATTGTCAAACCAGTTAGGGCAACACGCATACGTGCACCTGGTGGCTCGTTCATTTGGCCGAAAACCATCGCTGTTTTTTCGATAACGCCAGAATCTTTCATTTCATAGTAAAGGTCGTTTCCTTCACGTGTACGCTCTCCAACACCAGCGAATACAGAAATACCGCCGTGTTCTTGGGCGATGTTGTTGATCAATTCTTGAATCAGAACGGTTTTACCTACACCAGCCCCACCGAATAGACCGATCTTTCCACCCTTGATGTAAGGAGCAAGAAGGTCAACAACTTTGATACCTGTTTCAAGAATTTCAACTTCTGTAGAAAGTTGGTCAAAAGAAGGCGCTTGCCTGTGGATTGGATCTCTCTGAGCTTCCACACCAAGTGGCTCATCTAAGTCAATGTTATCTCCCAGTACGTTGAATACACGTCCAAGTGTTACGTTACCAACTGGTACTGAAATTGGTGATCCTTGGTCAACAGCTTCCATGCCGCGTTTAACACCGTCTGTTGATGCCATTGCGATGGTTCTAACTGTATCATCACCTAAATGTAGTGCTACTTCTAAAGTTAAGTCGATATCAACTTCACTTTCGCTTTCCGCTTTATGCGAAACTTTGATCGCATTATAAATCTCAGGCAAGTGACCGTCTCCAAAACGAACGTCTACGACTGGTCCCATGATCTGACTGATGCGTCCTGTTTTCATTGCATTCCCTCCTGACAATTATTTCTATTCTAAGGCAGCTGCTCCGCCGACAATTTCTGTAATCTCTTGTGTAATCGCTGCTTGACGAGCACGGTTGTATGAGAGTGTCAGGTTGTCGATCAATTCTTTCGCATTGTCTGTTGCACTCTTCATTGCTGTCATCCTTGCAGCATGTTCACTTGCTTTGCTGTCAAGAAGCGCACCGAAAATCAAACTCTCTGCATATTGAGGAAGGAGAACTTCAAGAATTTCTTCTTCAGAAGGCTCAAACTCATAAGATGCGAAACGTTTATTTGGTGTCGCTGCGGCCGAAAGTTCCGTTAACGGCAATAATTTTTTCTCTGTTACTTCTTGTGAAATGGCACTGACAAAATGGTTGTAGAACATGTAAAGTTCATCAAACGCTTCGTCAGAGAACATTTGAACTGTACTGCTTGCTAATTCTTTAATATCAGCAAACGCTACTTCGTCTCCAAGCCCTGTTACTTCAGAAATAACTGGAATACTGCGCTTTTTGAAGAAGTCGCGTCCGATTTTACCAATAACAATCACCGCATATTCATCAACGGATTGATGACGAGATTGAATGGTTTGGTAAGCGGCACGCAAAATCGAGCTGTTAAAAGGTCCTGCAAGCCCTCGATCAGATGTAATGACGAGATAACCTGTTTTCTTGACAGGTCTTGAAAGAAGCATTGGGTGCTTAGCACTTGTTCCTGTTGCTATTGAAGCAACGACTTCTTGGATTTTCTCCATGTAAGGAACAAAAGACTTCGCATTGTTTTCAGCGCGATTCAGTTTCGCAGCTGATACCATTTGCATCGCTTTTGTGATCTGACTCGATTTTTTCGTTGACGTGATCCTTGACTTAATATCGCGTAATGAGGCCAAAGATTTCACCACCTTTTTTCAGGAATCCGTGTTCATTTACGTGAAAAGAGAGAAAAAGAGAATCTTTTTCTCTCGGAAAGATTACTAATTAGTTGCTTGGCGCAAACGTACGTTTAAAGCCTTCGATTGCTGTATTCCACTCTTCATCAGCAGGCATGTTTCCTGTTTGAGAGATTGTATCAAACAATTCTTTATGGTTTTCTTCAAGGTACAAGAATAACTCAGCTTCAAAACGTTTTACATCAGCAATTGCTACATCGTCTAAATATCCTCTTGTGAGTGCATAAAGAATCGCTACTTGTTTTTCAACTTTAAGCGGTTTGTTCAAGTCTTGTTTTAAGACTTCAACTGTTCTAGCACCACGGTTTAATTTCGCTTGAGTCGCTTGATCTAGATCAGATCCAAACTGAGCGAAGGCTTCAAGCTCACGATAAGAAGCAAGATCCAGACGAAGTGTACCTGCTACCTTTTTCATCGCTTTGATTTGTGCAGAACCACCTACACGGGATACAGACAATCCTGCGTTTACCGCTGGACGTACGCCTGAAAAGAAGAGGTCAGATTGTAAGAAGATCTGTCCATCTGTGATCGAAATCACGTTGGTTGGGATATATGCAGAGATATCGCCAGCTTGCGTTTCTACGAAAGGCAATGCTGTGATAGAACCGCCACCCTTTTCGTCACTAAGCTTCGCTGCACGTTCTAATAAACGAGAGTGAAGATAGAAAACATCACCAGGGAATGCCTCACGACCTGGAGGACGACGAAGCAATAATGAAAGCTCACGGTAAGCTGCCGCTTGTTTAGAAAGGTCATCATAAACAACAAGTACGTGCTTGCCATTATACATGAATTCCTCCCCCATCGTTACACCCGCATAAGGAGCAAGATAAAGAAGTGGTGCTGGCTGTGATGCCGAAGCTGTGACAACGATTGTGTAATCAAGCGCACCATGCTTACGAAGTGTTTCAACAACACCACGAACGGTTGATTCTTTTTGCCCGATTGCTACATAGATACAGATCATGTCTTGATCTTTTTGGTTAAGGATCGTATCAATTGCAACAGATGTCTTACCTGTTTGACGGTCACCAATGATCAATTCACGCTGTCCGCGTCCGATGGGAATCAAGGCATCAATGGCTTTAATTCCTGTTTGAAGCGGCTCATGTACAGATTTACGATCCATAACGCCTGGTGCTTCACTTTCAATTGGACGTGTTTTGCTTGTTAAAATTGGACCTAGTCCATCAACAGGCTGACCAAGTGGGTTCACAATACGTCCGATTAACTCTTCACCTACTGGAACCTCCATGATACGACCTGTACGTTTTACGTCATCACCTTCGCGGATATCTTTGTAAGGTCCTAAAATAACGATACCTACGTTAGACTCTTCAAGGTTTTGAGCCATACCCATTACACCATTAGAGAACTCAACCAGTTCTCCTGCCATAATGTTGTCAAGGCCATGAACACGTGCGATACCGTCCCCTACTTGAATGACTGTACCGACATCTTTTACTTCAATTTCAGATTGATAGTTTTGGATTTGCTGCTTTATCAGTGCGCTAATCTCTTCAGCTTTGATACTCACTAAGGTTTCACCCCTTCTAACGATTTTCGCCTGCAAGCTGACGTTCAATGCGGGAAAGTTTTCCACTCACACTGCCGTCATAAATGCGGTTTCCGATACGGATTTTTACTCCGCCTATTAGATCCTTGTCAATCACATTTTCAACACGCAGTGATGTGACTCCGGCTTTTTTGGCAAATACTTCAGATAAAGATTGAATTTCAGACCCGCTAAGCGGTTTAACTGAATACACGATCGCATCGTCTATTTGTTTCGTCCGGTTTGCAAGTTTCACAAATTCAGACGTCATTTCAGGAAAAATATTCGTGCGTCCGCGGTCAATCAGTAAATACATTGTGTACAATACGTAAGTTGAAACACCTTTGAAAGCTTCTGCAATCAAATGTTTCTTTTTGTCTGCCGTAATCTTTGGATGAACAAGAAAGTCGTTCAGTTCTTGATCAGACTTTAGAACTTTTTTGATCTCATTCAGCTCTTTTTCAGTTTCGTCTACTGCCGAAGAAGCAAGAACGATGTCAAAAAGAGCAGAAGCGTAACGCTTAGAGACAATAGTCACGCTCATCGGCTTTCGCCTGCCTCTTTAAGGTACTCTTGGATCAATTTCTCTTGTGCTTGCTCATCAAGTTCTTTTTCAATCACTTTAGATGCAATTAACACAGATAATGATGCAACCTGCTCACGCAGCGCAGCCACAGCTTGTTCTTTTTCTTTCACGATTTCAGTTCTAGCAGACTCTTTCAAGCGCTCTGACTCTTGACGTGCTGCTTGAATGATGTCTTCTTTTTGTTTCTCACCAAGCTTTTTCGCATTTTCGATGAGTGTATGTGATTCTTCGCGTGCTTCTTTCAATAAGACACGTTGTTCTTCAAGAAGCTTTTCAGCTTCAACATGCTTTTGTTCAGCACTTGAAATTTCATTTCCAATATAATCTTCACGCTGTTTCATAATCCCTAATAAAGGTTTAAGCGCAAATTTCTTTAAAAGTGCAAGCAGGATGAGCATCGCAATAAGCTGGAATAAAATATCCCCTGCATTGAGGCTTAAGCCTCCTGCTCCTAAAACCACTGGTAACTGAGACATTCCGTACGGCAACTCCCTTCTTTAAATAATATGTTAAGAAACAAAACATAAAGGAATGGCGAAGTTTCGAACTAATCTGATCTTCGCCATTAAAATTCATATTAGAACGCTTCTCACATATTAACCAAAGAATGCCAAGAATGCGATAACGACAGCGATAATTGGAAGTGCTTCAACTAAAGCAACCCCGATGAACATAAGTGTTCTTAGTTCTCTACCAGCTTCTGGCTGACGAGCGATTCCTTCAACTGTTTTAGATACGATTAAACCGTTACCAATACCTGCTCCTAGTGCTCCCAAACCGATTGCAATTGCTGCTGCTATTAAATTCATTAAAAAGCTCCTCCTTTAAATTAACGTCCTTTTTGGACTCTCAAATTTTTAGTGTTCGTCGCTGACTTTATGGGAAATGTAAACCATTGTCAGCATGGTAAAGATAAATGCCTGAATTGTTCCGACAAACAAACTGAATGCCTGCCATACAATCATCGGCACGATGGCGCCTAATGTACCAATAATTCCAATCGCAATGTTTTGCGAATAGAAATTGGTCGCAAGTCCTGCAAGCAAACCAAGAAGAATCTCTCCAGCGAAAATATTTCCATAAAGACGCAAACCAAGCGTTAACGTGTTTGCAAATTCTTCAATGATTTTCAGTGGAACCAAAAATGGGATTGGTTTTAAGAAGTCTTTCGTATATCCCTTAACTCCTTTTGCCTTCACACCGTAGTAATGGGTCAATCCCATGACCATAATCGCTAGTGTCATTGTGATTGCAGGATCTGCTGTTGGCGATTTCCACCACAAGTTGTGATCGACCGTAATCGAGAATGGCAGTCCAAGCATGTTTGAAACAAATATGTACATGAGTAATGTAACGCCAAGCGCTAGAAATGGGGCTCCTGTTTTCATATCCATCGAACTACCTATGATATTTCGAACAAAATCAACAATCCATTCCATGAAGTTCTGCGCCTTTGTCGGACGTATAGACAGAACACGAGTAGTCAGCACCGCTATGAGAAGAACGATGATACTAGCAATCGTAATCATAAGAACATTGGATAAGTTGAACGTTAACCCTAAAAATTCTGTCGTTTTTGAACTGTGACCCAAAGAGTATTCACCTCTCTTTCATAGTAGAACGTTTAAGTTGAATAAAGGAATCTATCATAATGACAGGATATATTGTCATCAATCCTATAACAACGCCTGCCAGATGAACTTCATTAGGGTAACGACTAGCAATCGCTACTGCAAGAATCGCGTTCGCCCATCTGGCTGTACTTCCCATTGAACGAATGGATTTTCCTTTTTTAACCGCCCGATCAAAAGCATGCATTCTCCGTATAAGTAGGAATAAATTAAAGAAAGCAAAAGTTGTGCCGATAATCAAACCAAGAAACAGTGGTTTAAAACCAGGCATGGCATAGCCAAACACAAAAATTGCCAATAGATAAAACATATATTTACTCTGTCTGCGGAAAATCGCATTTGGATCGTTCATTCATCTGACTCCTGATGAAAAATATTGTAAAAAAGGTGATAAATGGTGATGAAAAATGCGTAGAAGACGCTTATGATAAGCCGTCCTGTCGAAAAAAATCAATCACCCATCGGTCTAATTGCACAATCAGACTTGTAATCTTTAGATCTATGGGATTCTGCTTCATTCGCTGATACAAACCCCGATAATTAAAGGGTTCACAATGAGGATTAGTAGAGTGCTATAGGCTATGAAAACCTTACCATAATACCCTCGTTTAGCATACAATAGCGTCTATGATGTGTCAATCGGTTAAAAGTTAAAAAACTTTTCTATACGGATAGAGCACACAAAATGTTCACAATTTCATCAAACTTTAGGAGAGATGTGACTTTCATTGAAAAAATGTTAATGTTCAGTATACATGATTTTTTTAAATACGATATCAACCGTTTCTCATATTTTTCAAAAAAAGCCCCGCATGCATGTTTGCATGTGGGCTTCTATATACATAATCTTATTTTGTTCCATACATACGGTCACCAGCATCACCAAGGCCTGGGATGATGTAACCTTTCTCGTTCAATTTCTCATCTAATGCTGCAATGTAGATGTCAACATCTGGATGATGTTTTTGCATTTCTTCAACACCTTCAGGGGCAGCAATCAGACACATGAAGCGAATGTTTTTCGCACCGCGTTTTTTCAGGCTGTTTAACGCTTCAACTGCCGATCCACCAGTTGCAAGCATTGGGTCTACTACGATAAACTCACGCTCTTCCACATCAGATGGAAGCTTCACATAATATTCAACAGGCTTTAATGTCTTTGGATCACGATATAAACCGACATGTCCCACTTTAGCAGCTGGAATGAGTTTCAAAATCCCGTCTACCATTCCAAGACCTGCTCTTAAAATTGGCACAACACCGAGTTTTTTCCCTGAGATCACGTTTGATTTAGCTACTTGTACAGGTGTTTCTACATCCACCTCTTCAAGCGGTAAGTCTCTTGTGATTTCAAATGCCATTAACGTGGCGACTTCATCCACTAGCTCTCTAAATTCTTTTGTTCCTGTATGAACGTCACGAATATATGTAAGTTTGTGCTGAATAAGCGGGTGATCAAATACATAAACCTTTGCCACTGCTAGGTACAACTCCTTTTCTGTCATCTTCCGGTGAACTTTGCACACTTCTTACAATTCTACATAAAAAGACACCATCTTTCAATATGATTCGCAAATCCCACAAAAAAACCCACATGCCAAAAACAGGCAAATGGGTCTACTTTTTAATAATCTAATTCTTTATATAGAGGGAAACGAGCAGTCAGATCAGACACACGCTTTTTCGCCTCTGCTAATTTCTCTTCATCTTCATGATGTTTAAGAGCAAGCGCAATAATGGAACCAACTTCCTTCATTGCTTTTTGATCGAATCCGCGGCTTGTCACTGCGGCTGTACCTACACGTACACCACTTGTGACGAATGGCTTCTCTGGATCATAAGGAATCGCATTTTTATTCACTGTGATACCAATTTCATCAAGAATGTTTTCTGCAATTTTTCCTGTAATGCCAAGAGAGCGCAAGTCGATAAGAACAAGATGGTTATCTGTTCCACCAGATACAAGCTGAATGTCTTCAGATAAAAGTGTTTCAGCTAGTTGTTTTGCGTTATCAATCACGTTTTGTGCATATGTTTTGAAATCTCCGTTCAATACTTCACCGAAAGAAACAGCTTTTGCAGAGATGACATGCATCAGTGGCCCACCTTGAATACCAGGGAAGATCGATTTGTCGATCTTTTTACCAAACTCTTCACGGCATAGGATCATTCCGCCGCGAGGTCCGCGTAATGTTTTGTGTGTTGTTGTTGTCACAAAATCTGCGTAAGGAACTGGGTTTGGATGAAGACCTACTGCAACAAGACCGGCAATGTGAGCCATGTCGACCATAAAGTAAGCACCGACTTCATCAGCAATTTCACGGAACTTTTTGAAGTCAATTTGACGTGGGTATGCACTCGCACCTGCAACGATTAGTTTCGGCTTATGCTCGCGTGCTTTTTCAAGTACATCTTGATAGTCAATATGCTGCGTTTCTTTATCTACACCATATTCCACAAAGTTGTACTGTACCCCGCTAAAGTTCACAGGGCTTCCGTGTGTTAAATGCCCACCATGAGATAAGTTCATGCCTAGCACTGTATCGCCGTGCTCAAGAATCGTAAAGTAAACGGCCATATTCGCTTGAGCACCCGAGTGAGGCTGTACGTTCACATACTCAGCACCAAAAATCTCTTTTGCGCGATCACGTGCGATATCTTCTACAACGTCTACATGTTCACAGCCACCATAATAGCGTTTTCCAGGGTAGCCCTCAGCATATTTGTTTGTTAAGACAGAACCCTGTGCTTCCATGACTGCTTCGCTTACAAAGTTTTCTGATGCAATTAATTCGATTTTGTCCTGCTGGCGTTTCCGCTCTAGTTGAATTGCTTTGAATACTTGTGCGTCTTGCTCAGGTAAATGTTTCATCAGCGAAATCCTCTCCAATCTATTTCCATTCGATGTTTTCACCATCTCATTGTACACGGTTTTTGAGTAAAATGTAAAATTTTTTTTGGTAAATCGACTTCTTTTTTATGAAAAACCGAATATTCAAGTGGTAAATCGTCTTTATCATTCAACATTATATTAGAAATATATCCGAGCTATGAACTTGTATAAACCGCCCGTTCTCCGCCAATCAGCTTCGGACGTGTTTTCGCAAACGACACATGTGCTTGTCCTAATTGATGACGACTGAGGCGGACAGGAACAGCTACTCGCTTTAAGTGCATTCCGATCAATGTATCGCCGATATCAATTCCTGCATGCGCCTCAATGGATTCAACTAACACAGGGTGTTCCATTTGCTGATACGCATAAGCTGCCATAGAACCACCCGCCTTACAAACAGGGACCGCTGCCACAATCTCTAATTGAAGGCGACAAGCCACCTCTTCCTCAACGACGAGGGCACGATTCAGATGCTCGCAGCATTGGAATGCCAGCTCAATTCCGGTCTCTTGCCTTAGCTGATTCAGCTCTTGATAGATCGCTTCAGCAATTTGATCACTTCCTGCTGTACCTATATGTTCCCCAGCGACTTCCGACGTACTGCAGCCAATCACTAAGCTCTGTCCCTCACGCAGTTCGACTGTTTGGTGAAACTCTTTTAACATTTCAAGCCATTCTTGACCAATGTTCATGTTAAGCGCTCCTTATAGATGCTTTTCTTCATAATCAGCGATTTTACCAATCCGCACAGCATGGCGTCCTGCAGTAAATTCTGTCGCTAGCCAAATGTGTGCGATTTCTCTTGCCAATCCCGGTCCAATCACACGTTCTCCCATTGCAAGAACGTTTGTATCATTATGTTCTCTAGTTGCCTTCGCGCTAAACGTATCATGTGCTAGTGCACAGCGAATGCCTTTCACTTTATTAGCTGAAATGCTCATGCCAATGCCTGTCCCGCAAATTAAAATGCCACGGTCGACTTCTCCGTTTGCCACCATATCGGCCACAGGAAAAGCATAATCTGGGTAGTCTACAGAACCTGATCCACATTCACAACCCATATCAATGTATTCAATCTTTAATTCATCCATCAGTTGTTTGATTTCTTCACGAATCTTCGTTCCGCCGTGATCGGATGCAATGGCTACTTTCATCGCGCAATTCCTCCTAAGGGTGAGTTGATCTTTCGTGTCTTCCATTCAATCTTTTATTCACAGTTATATTTTAACCTCTGCCTAGTCATTTGCAAACAAAAGCAGAAAAACCGTTTACGCAACGGTTTAACAGGTTGTCCATTTATGAGGATGTCCTATCCTGTTTAAATTTCTCAGCAAGCTGATACAGCAATGCTTCTAGTTCATCACGTGTTTCCTGGTAAATGGAAAGACTTCCTCCAAAAGGATCAGATACATCACCTTCTGTCCCTGTCGCAAATTCCTTTAATGTGAAAATCTTCTCTTGTGCATCTGCAAATTGCTCGACAATCAACTGTTTATGCTGAATTGTCATGGTAAAGACATAATCGGCTTCGTGAAGGAGATTTTCTGTCAGTTTTGACGATGAGTGATTGAGTGGAATGCTTTTCTCAAATAATGCTTCGACCGCTTGTGGAGAAGCCTTTCCTGCACCAGAGACAAAGATACCCGCAGATTTTACAGTTACTCTCAAACCTTTTTCATTAGCAATCGAAGCAAAAAGGGCTTGAGCCATCGGACTTCTGCATGTATTCCCAGTACAAACAAATAAGATATTCATCTTTCGCCCTCCTTTTCTTCTATTATATAGGATTTCATTCTACTATGTAAGGAGACTGTCTAT
This sequence comes from Bacillus stratosphericus, assembly GCF_020524495.1. Classification (GTDB taxonomy): domain Bacteria; phylum Bacillota; class Bacilli; order Bacillales; family Bacillaceae; genus Bacillus; species Bacillus stratosphericus_B. The sequence continues at coordinate 47,687 of NZ_JAIVLB010000004.1, forward strand.
AGCGGAAATATTAATTTGAGACCAAAGGCTAGTAAAATGAGACCGCCAAGCGCCCCGCTATATGAACCGACCCATGAATGAACCTGTTTACCAAGTAATAATCCGATCCATGTAAGCATCATACTAAAAAAGCCAAACAATAAAATGGTCATCAACACCCGAGATCCATAAATCCCTAGACTTAAACCAACAGAGAAACTGTCTAAGCTCACACTTGTCGCAAAAAGGACGAGACGGGCCCCAACAGGCGCAATAAATGGTTCATCCTCTTTTCGGATAGAGGAAATGATCATTTGCACCCCTAGCACTAAAAGCAGCGCTCCACCGATATAGGTTGAAAGGAGACCGAGCCACCCAGATAAAGGCTGACCTGTCAGCATGCCAACAAGCGGCATAAGCATATGAAATATTCCAATTACAAGTCCAATATAAATAATCTGGCGGAATCTCAGCCGAATCATCCCCATGCCAAGTCCAACCGAAAAGGCATCCATCCCAAGTGCAAAAGCCATGATACTGAGCGTAAGCAATTCGCCAGCTAGTTCATTCATGTAATTCCCCCTTGGACACGCATTCTCCTTTAACCTATGTTTGTCCAAAAAAGGTTAGAACTAGTTGAACGAAGAGAGTGTACGCCCTCCTGAAGCTTTTTGAAGACGGTTCATAATCGCAGCACCAACGCCCTGCTCTGAAAAAGCTTCTGAAATGATCAAGTCTACATCCGTTACATCAAATTGTCTAAGCACACGATATAAGTTTGCAGCGACGGTTTCAGGCTTTTCTCTCCATCCACAGCTATAAACAACATCTGCCGTAAACAACGTTTTCTTTTCTTCGGTTGTCAGCACACCAACTTTTTGACCCTCAGCCTGATACTTCTGAATGTGACGCTGCATCTCTTCATCACTTCCATGAAAAATATACATATGCGCTTCAGGTGCATAATGTGTGTATTTCATCCCTGGAGATACTGGCGCCTCGTGCTTTTTCGTTAACCCTGGGTCGACTCTGACTGTCCCTACTACCTCTTCTAACGCTTCTTTTGTCAAACCGCCCGGCCTTAAGATCACTGGAATCTCGTCTACACAGGATACAACAGTTGATTCCACGCCAATACAAGTGGAACCGCCATCGACAATTCCAGCAATTCTTCCATCCAGATCACTTGCTACATGGTCAGCTTGTGTCGGAGAAGGTTTCCCCGACCGATTGGCACTTGGTGCGGCAATTGGCAGTCCAGCTACACGGATGAGTTCAAGCGCAATGGAATGATCGGGCATTCTCACGCCAACTGTGGATAAACCTGCTGTGACCTGCTTTGATAAAGTGCCCGGCTTACATGGGAGAACAATGGTTAAGTCACCTGGCCAAAAAGCAGCCATCAACGCCTTCGCTTTTTCATTTTCTATTAGCGCAAATTCATGAAGCTGTTGAACTTCCGCAATGTGGACAATCAACGGATTATCACTTGGACGCCCTTTCGCTTCATAAATTTTCATAACGGCCTCTGTCTCTTTCGCATTTGCCCCTAGTCCATAAACAGTCTCTGTCGGGAAAGCGACAACTTCGTTTTGCTGCAACAGCAAGGCTGCTTGTTCAATTTGTGGATAGTATGTAGATAAATCCTTTTTTAAATCCACAGACCATCTTTTTGTATTTAACATCAGACAAACTCCTTTTAAAAAAGATAAAACTGTTGATATATCTCAATTATCCTTTTGAAAGTATAAAAGATGATGCTCAATAAAACAAGCGTTGTCCACAATTTGTGGATAACGCTTGTTTAACAGTGGATAAGTATGTGTATAAATCCGTTTGTTTGATTAACTACTCTTTTTTTGCAGCACCACAGCCTGTTTTTTCCCCAGTGACTCCTTTGCATGTGTAGATACCCACACGCTATCCGGAATTTCTTCTAATAGTGAGAAACCCATTAATGCTAAAAAATCATGTGAGGACGAATGGTTGGCTACGACATAAAAGGTATCCACACCTCGTTTTTCCCCCAATGTTTGTACACTTTGAAACAAAGAAACAATGTGTCCCTGACCGAGTTTATCTGATATGACAAGTGACCTGAGTAACCCCTCATGTTCATTGAGCTGTTCAAGGCCTAAGCTTCCTGCCAGCTTCCCGTCAGCATCTTCCATGACAACAAATGCCGTACGCTCTGCAATCGTCACCCCGCCCTTGGCTTGTCCTTTTTCAAGAAAAGCATTGATAGCTGGGACATCTTCTTCTGTGGCCATTCTTAATTGATAATACATGCTTTCACCTCTTTTTGATCTCTTACTTCAACTCTATGAGGCAAAAACAGATTTATACCAATTGTTTTAAGAGAAAAGACTAGAGACCCATTCGAACAGAAAGAACTTCACTTCTCCAGTCTCTTCTTTCTCTTCTTTCACCACTTCATTCACAGACTCATCTGTTTGCTGCTCTGCCCCCTTGGCTTCATCATCCCCTTCTGGCGATGCAATGGCTTCTCCATTTGAAAAGTCGATAAAGCAAAGAGGTGGGAATAACACACACCACCAATTGGCTCCATCCCCTTCTCCTAACGTAATCAAAATGGCTTCATATTTCCCAGCAGGATAGACGAAATTTCCATAAAGCTTTGTTGGAAAAGAAGCTTTTTGAAAATTGACCGATACCGATTGATCAATATGTTGTTCTTTCAATTTTGTTTTGGCGATACGATTGATTTCAGGTAGCTTTGAACGAATGACATGTCTCGCTTCATCAATGGATGTCAGGTCTTTGACCCACTCAGTGATATTGGCATTGACCTCATCACGAATGCTTCTTTTCACATCTTGATCCGCTGAACGATCACTATTCGCTAAAATGCGTAAACGAATCGCTTCATCTGGTATCACAACAGGCTGGTTTGCAGAAGCAGTCGCTGTCTCCTCTCGTCCAAGGTTTGCAAAAGCCCCACATAATAATAGGAATATATAAAGACAAATTATCATTTTACTTTTGAACATGTTGTGTTCTCCCCCACTTTTTTTCTTCGCTACAAACATTGTGTCCAGGAAATTTATCTCTTAAACAGCAAAAATGATTTTTTTAATAGATTATGAGTCAAATGAAAAAAGCCGTTCCATTTCAGAACGACTTTGGAGTGAGGATTGGTAGTCAGAGGGATATAGTCTCCCGTCCCAATCTCGGCTGATTTTTAAACCTGATTCTGTTTGGATGACCGTCATTTGCCCTTTTTTCTCGATTTCTTTTTTGACCTTTCCTTTTTGATCAATAAATTGAATCGTCATTTCATAATCAAATTCAATTCTGTCATCACTTTCATCAGAAGGCGTAAACGTAATATTCTTCAGCTCAATTTGACAATCTTGATCCTCAGCTGCTTCTAAAACACTTGGGAACATGCTGTCTTGTGTATATTCCTGATATTCATGCTCGGTTAAATAATACTTTAACTTCTCCTTCATGTCAGATAGGTCATCCGTTCGATTCACTGTGTATTGTGCTTTTTTATAGCTTTCTCCAAATGCTGCTGCCTCTTTTTTAAAGCTAGGTTTACCGCAAGCACTCACAATCAATAGTACACCGACGATGACCAACACCATCGCATACCTTCTGTTCACACCATTCGCTCCTTCAAAACAAATTTATGTAAAAACATCATGATCAGAATGTTCATTCTTATGTATATACGTTTCTCTTTTACCATAAGTTTCATCTTTACATAATAAAATAGTCCGACTTTATTCAGCCGGACTTCCGTTTTGAATGTGTACGCAAACAGCTCGGTCCTTTCCGTTAATGTCTTTTACGATGCGAACATTAGCTGTAGGGAATGCCTGCACGAGAAGGGCTTTTACATCTTGTGCTTGCGTGTGTCCAATTTCAAAGACAACGACCGCTTGCTTATTTAATACGTTGTGGAGATCACGAACGAGCCGCTGATAAAACCATAGCCCATCACGTCCGTCAGTCAGCGCATTGACTGGTTCATGCTTTGTGACAACCTCTGATAGACTGTCCATTTCTTCTACTGCAATATAGGGTGGATTGGAAATAAACAAATCCACTTTGATGCCATGATCCACGATAGGTTCAAGTAAATCTCCATGTAAAAAATGAACGTCTGCACCTAGCGCTTCTTGATTCCGCTTCGCTACCGCCAGAGCATCACGTGAGATATCAGTCGCTATGACAGATAAAGATTCTTTTTCAAGAGCTAACGTAATAGCGATTGCTCCGCTTCCTGTGCCAACGTCAACTGCTGTCAGCGGCAGATCATGCGGAAATACTTCATTCACCATATTCAACGCCGCCAGAACGACTTCTTCTGTTTCAGGACGAGGAATGAGAACATGTTTGTTCACCTCAAAAGGACGGCCATAAAAAAATTCAACACCCGTTAAATGCTGAACAGGCACGCCAAGCTCATGCTGTGTGACAAACTCGCTGAACAGTCGATCTTGCGCCTCTGGCAGCGGATCATGAAAACGTGCAAGAAGTTCACTTCTGCTCCACCCAAGCACATGCATCAGAAGAAGTTTTGCTGCATTTTGGTCTCTGCCCGCTTCCGTTAACAAAGAAGAAGCCCATTTAAGGGCTTCGAAAATCGTTCGTTGATTATTTTTCATTTTGAAGCTTTCTTGCTTGGTCTTCCATAATTAATGCATCTATGACCTCGTCAAGTTTTCCTTCTAAAATCTGATCAAGCTTTTGAATCGTCAACCCAATGCGGTGATCTGTTACACGGTTTTGCGGAAAATTGTACGTACGGATACGCTCCGATCGATCCCCTGTTCCAACAGCAGATTTACGTGTTTGATCATATTCAGCTTGTGCTTCACGCTGGAATTTATCATAAATTCTAGCACGTAACACTTTCATTGCTTTTTCTTTGTTTTTGATTTGCGACTTTTCATCCTGACAGGAAACAACAACACCTGTTGGAAGGTGAGTTAATCGAACAGCAGACATGGTTGTGTTTACACTCTGCCCACCGGGTCCGCTTGATGCAAACGTATCGACACGAATATCTTTTTCGTGAATATCAATTTCAACTTCCTCTGCCTCAGGTAATACAGCCACTGTCGCAGTCGATGTATGAATTCGTCCGCCTGATTCTGTTTCGGGGACACGCTGCACGCGATGTGCGCCATTTTCAAACTTTAATTTGGAATAAGCGCCTTTCCCGCTGATCATAAAGATGATCTCTTTATAACCGCCCGTTCCAGTGATACTTGCTTCCATGACTTCCGTTTTCCAGCCTTGCATTTCAGCATAACGACTGTACATACGGTAAAGGTTTCCTGCAAAAAGAGCAGCCTCTTCTCCACCTGCTGCACCACGAACCTCAACAATAACGTTCTTATCGTCATTCGGATCTTTTGGAATCAACAGGATTTTCAGCCCGTCTTCTAAACGGTCCGTTTCCTCTGTGAGCTCTGAAATTTCTTCCTTGACCATGTCGCGCATGTCGAAATCCAGCTTCTCTTCTAGCATCGCTTTCGCATCATTCAGCTGGTCGTAAGCTGCACGATATTGTCTATATACCTCAACAGTTTCTTGAATATCTGATTGTTCCTTTGAATATTCACGAAGCTTGTTAGGATCGTTTACCACTTCAGGATCACTTAAATATTCATTTAGCTTTTCATAGCGTTCTTCGATTGATTTTAAACGGTCTAACATGGCCTTCACCTCTGTTTTGTGCGTAACAGTCTAATTATAGTATAGAGGGGTATGACAGTCAAAAAAAATTTCCAAAACAATGATGTCGCTACATTTTTTTGCTAGAAAACACGATCTTTGGCGATTGGTTACTTGTTTTGTCTAACGTGAAGGAACATGTCCTCCTTCAAGAGAATGATACTTGTAATTGAAAAAAGGGAGGGCATTTGGTTTGAATACAAATGAGGTTGCTAAGGAAATTGGTGTCTCTTCAAAAACGATTCATCGTTGGGTCAAGAAGCTCAACATTCCTGTCGCCCGGAATGAACTTGGACATTATGAATTTCATGAAGACATTGTAAAGCTACTTAAAGAGGTCAAACACCAAATGAATGAAGGCGTATTCCTTCAGGACATTAAAATGTCCATCCATGAGGAGACGGTTCAGCAGTTATCACCCGCTGTAGAAACTACCGCTGCTACACAACGGCTTGAAGCTTTAGAAGGACAAGTGAAGAAGCTCCTTCAGCAGCAATCACAAGTCGCTCATGTTGAAGAACGTTTACAAGAGCTTGAACGAAAACTGGCCAAAAAGGCAGATGAATGTGTGTCCTATCAGTTGCTTCAGCACCGAAGAGAAATTGAAGATTTAACGACTAAACTTGAACGCCTCACTACAACATTGAAACAATCGTCACAAGTAGAAGAAGAGAAGAAAATCGCACACCCTGAGATCAAAAAGAAGCGTGTACTCTTCCCTCTATTTCATTCGTTTCGCTAAGAAAGGCTGCCTCGCTAGGCAGCCTTTCAACTATATTATATGGTAAGTGCAATTCCATTTCCGAGAAGGATTTTATGGTTAATTTCATATTTTCACATAGAACAATTTGTTATTCAACAGTATGGAAATACGGAGAATGGCAAGCACGTCATCTTTGTTTATTTTTGGAAGTTGCTAAACCCGCGATGCCGGCAATCAGTTCGAGTTTTTCTTCACTTAATTTAGCCAAAAGAAAGTAACTGTAAATAAAAGTATTAAATATAGGGCTGAAAAAATTCTATAAATACCTTTTTTTAATTGTAAAGGTGGGGATATGACTAAAATGGTCGGGCCAAACAAAGTAATCAAAAAATATCTATAATCAAAAAAGAAAGTACAGATTGATAGTAGTATCGAGAAATAAAATACTATTATAAATGAAGTATTAACTTTACTTTTCGTTTCTTTTTGTTCTTCTTCTGTATGATCGTCCAGTAATTTATCTATCTGCTTTTTATTAAACATAAGAGTCCAAATGTTAATTTGTTCAGTAAATAAGGCGTTATGAATGCTTCTGTAACAGCAGCAAGTAATGTCAATAAAAATAGTATAATAACAAAGTACAAAAAATCTAGTAAAAACTGTTTTTTTGAAAAATAAATACCCCATGAATAATACCTAATACTAGCTTGAGAGAGCGGAGTTTGGCCCATTTTTACTATCTGGCTCAACGGTAACGTGCATACCGCCGTGAGTTCCTTGCTGTGTGAAAAACTGAACTCAACGGTTTCTGGCCGTATGGAAAGGAGAATCTTTCCGCGTGAGGATCCGCTGCTTTCTGATTAATTGAGATGCGCAACATGCGATCTTTGTTTTCTTTTTTCACAAAAGTGCAGTTTCAACGATTAAAAAGTCCATCTTACTATTCTTTTGATTGCGGCATTGCTTAGATGATCCTAAACAATGCCGCATTACACATTTTAATATGCTCTTACAATTTTTTTATATTTAGGAATCCACATTGCGTCTTTCACAGCTTGTTCAATATTATCAGGTGTTTTTCTTGCAACTCCATCTTCAATCGCTGCTTTCGCAACTTCAATCGCCACTCGGATTGACACCTCTTGTAATTTATCAATGCTTGGAAGGAGACCAGCTCCTGGTTTATCATGGTCAACCATTTCAGCAATCGCATTCGCAGAAGCGACGAACATGCCTTTTGTGATGATTTTTGATTCCGTTACGATAGAACCTAGACCAAGTCCAGGGAAAACAAATGCATTGTTTGATTGTCCAATTTCATGTTCAATTCCGCTGTACTCAACGTTTTCGAATGGGCTACCTGTTGCAACAAGTGCACGGCCGTCTGTCCATTTGAATAGATCCTCTGGCACTGCCTCAGCAAGTGGTGTTGGGTTAGACATTGGCATGATAACAGGACGTTCTGTATGAACTGCCATTTCTTTAATGATCTCTTCAGTAAATGCGCCGCCTTGACCTGATGTCCCGATAAGGATCGTTGGCTTTACTTGTCGCACTGTTTCTGCAAATGAGATTTGTCCTTTTTCATCACGTGCCCAGCCCTTCACTTCATCAGATGTACGAAGGTACGGTTTTTGGAAATCAAGCACTTCAGCTTCAAATTGGTCTGTTAACAACCCTCTGTAGTCTAATGTCCAGAATGCATTGTTTGCTTCTTCTTCAGTCAGACAACCTTCAAGTACCATTGTGTCACGCATTTGATCTGCGATTCCGATACCAGCTGATCCAGCTCCGAAGATGACAACACGGTGATCTTTCAATTGAGTACCAGTTTTTTTGACAGCAGCAAGAACTCCCGCTAAAGTAATGGCACCAGTACCTTGAATATCGTCGTTGAACGTTAGGATGTTGTCGTTGTATTTTTTCATGATGTTACGTGCATTTTTGTTTCCGAGGTCTTCCCAGTGAAGCAACGCTTTCGGGAAGAATTTAAGTGCTGCTTTAACATAAGCATCAATGAACTCTTCGTATTTTTCACCTTGTACACGTTTGTGATGGTTACCGATGTATAATGGATCATTCAATAGTTTTTCATTGTTTGTTCCAACATCTAATACAACTGGAATAACACGGCTTGGATCAATACCTGCTGCTGCAGTGTAAACAGCCAATTTACCAATCGCGATGTTAATACCACCAACACCCCAGTCACCAATTCCAAGAATACTCTCAGAGTCAGTTGCAACGATGAGGTCAATGTCGCCTGCTGTTGCATGCAAGTTTTCAAATGCTTTCTCAATGCCGTCGATGTTGTCGATTGTAAGATAGACACCATGAGGTCTTCTGTATTCATGGCTGTATTCTTGAATCGCTTCACCAACAGTTGGTGTGTAGACAACAGGAAGCATTTCACGAAGCTTGTCTGTTAAAAGCTTGTAAAACAACACTTCGTTACGGTTTTGTAAATCATTTAAGTATACGTTTTGACGAAGACGATCTGGCTGAGCAAGAAATTGCTTGTACGCTCTTTCCGCTTGTTGTTCTAATGTGAGAACAGTTGGTGGAAGCAATCCTTCTAGGCCAAGCTCTTGTCTTTCTTCTTCAGAGAAAGCAACGCCTTTGTTCAACGTTGGAATCGATAATACATCTTTACCTGTCAAATTGGTTTCGAGATACCCTTCTTTTGTCTTCTTCACGTTGTTCATCAAAAATACCCTCTTCCTTAAATAAGGTTAAATATTATTCAAAAGAATGATTAAGGAGAAAAATCCTTAACCAAAAAAATACGACAAGAAATCAAACTTTCGTTGAAATGCTTTACTACACTACAGTTAGTCATTTTATGCCTGCTTATGCCAAAACGCAAGCGTATTTTTCCTTAGTGTTATTTAAGGTTCAGCCAAAATTTAGAAAAACAAATCATAGCATCATTTACTATTTCTTTAATTGTCAAGTGTTTTACCAACATCAAGCTTTGGTACTTCATGGTGATGTCTGCAGCGTGCTTCGTATGATTCCTGCGCACCTACTAAAATAATGGGATCATCATAGGATGCGGGTTTACCGTCGATCAATCGTTGTGTTCTACTCGCTGAGGAGCCGCATACCGAACAAACTGCTTGAAGTTTTGTTACAAGCTCTCCAGATGCCATTAAATGAGGAACAACACCAAATGGCTCTCCTCTGAAGTCTTGATCAAGGCCTGCAACAATGACTCGGTAGCCTTTATCGGCCAATTGAGTGACAATATCAATGATTGTCTCATCAAAAAATTGCACCTCATCAATGCCAATGACATCTGTTTTTTCTGATATGTGCGTTATTATGTCTTTTGGTGAGGCTACTGCAATTCCATCTACTGATAAACCGTTGTGTGATACAACTGAGCTTGTGCTATATCGATTATCAATTGCTGGTTTGAATATTTTCACTTCTTGTTTGGCAAAGGTGGCTCTTTTGGCTCTCCGAATCAATTCTTCCGACTTTCCAGAAAACATACTACCGCAGATGACTTCAAGCCAACCGCTTTGTTTCATCACATACATAAGGTCTTCTCCCCCGTTTTAAAATTCCATCAATCCACGTAAAAAAACAGGCAAGAACGGATTCCTGCCTGTTTATTGTATCTATTATTACTTAAGACCGTATTTTTTGTTAAAGCGGTCAACACGTCCATCAGCAGAAGCGAATTTTTGACGGCCTGTATAGAAAGGATGGCATTCAGAGCAAATCTCAATGCGTACCTCTTCTTTTACTGATCCAGTTTCAAACTCATTTCCACAAGCGCATTTGACTGTAGCTTTTTTGTAGTTAGGATGAATTCCTGTTTTCATCTACTGTCATCTCCTTCCGCCCTGAATCCAATTCGGAAACAGAGTTAATATCTCAGAATAAGTTCTGAAACGCACATGATGAAATTATAACAGTGTGAGTCTATGATTGCAAATGTATTTTTTCAGGAAGCTACCTTCTTGATGCAGACATATTCGCATGTTTCCATTCTTGCGTTAAAATATCGAAAAATTCTTGGTTTGTCTTTGTTTTTCGCATTTTGCGCATGAACTTCTCAGCGAAGTCAGGTGTATCAGACATCGATTTTCTCATCGCCCATAGACGGTCAAGATGCTCTTTTGGCACAAGGAGTTCTTCTTTTCTTGTACCAGAACGACGAATGTCGATCGCTGGGAAAATTCTTCTATCTGCAAGTGAGCGGTCCAAATGGAGTTCCATGTTTCCAGTTCCTTTAAACTCCTCATAAATCACATCATCCATACGTGACCCTGTATCAACAAGTGCTGTGGCTAAAATGGTCAGGCTTCCACCTTCCTCAATGTTACGCGCAGCACCGAAGAAACGTTTTGGACGATGGAAAGCGGCTGGATCAATCCCGCCAGATAGTGTTCTTCCACTTGGTGGAATGACAAGATTGTATGCACGGGCAAGCCTTGTGATGCTGTCCATTAAGATTATGACATCTTTTTTATGTTCAACAAGTCGCATTGCACGCTCTAATACAAGCTCTGCTACTTTAATGTGGTTTTCCGGTACTTCGTCAAAGGTTGAACTAACAACATCTCCTGCAACAGAACGTTCGATATCTGTTACTTCCTCTGGGCGTTCGTCAATCAGAAGCACAATTAGTTCTGCCTCTGGATGATTTTCTGAAATGCTGTTGGCAATTTCTTTTAGCAAAATGGTTTTCCCTGCCTTAGGCGGCGCAACGATTAATCCACGCTGTCCAAACCCAACTGGTGCCATCATATCCATAATTCTAGTAGACAGGTGATTTGGCTGTGTTTCAAGAATCATTTGGCGATCTGGGAATAGCGGTGTAAGTGCAGGAAAGTGAACACGTTCCTTTGCTGACTCTGGGTCATCCCCATTTACTGCTTCTACATGAAGGAGGCCATAGTAGCGTTCATTCTCTTTTGGAGGTCGTACCTTTCCTGACACCTTATCTCCATTTCGTAAATCAAAGCGTCTGATTTGTGAAGCAGAAATATAAATATCTTCAGAACTTGGGGAGTAGTTAATTGGTCTTAAAAAACCAAATCCCTCAGACTGAATAATTTCCAGAACCCCTTCCATAAATAAGAGATCCTCTTGCTCTGCATTTGCCTTTAAGATTGCAAAGATTAATTCTTTTTTTGTTAGTTTGCTGTAATAAGAGATTTTATAACGTTTTGCTAACTCATACAGCTCTTTTAATTTCATATTTTCCAAAGATGATATCGAAACATCTTTCAATATGGACACCACACTTTTCTAGTCAATGTATTTCATTACAAATGCATGACCATTGTATTTGATTAGCTTTTAATTCCGTTTTTTGTTGGAATGACCTCACTCTCATGGTAACTAACGCTCCCACTCGTTATATCATGGAAGATAGAAACAAGGTGAAATAGAGCTTTTTCAACATAGAGAAGGATAATGAATATATTGTCATTGTGCGGCAGTATTTAAACTTGTTGAAGCTTAAAAGAAGTAAATTCGCAGAAAATTTCGCAGCACTCTTTAGTTTTACCTCATTTGCAGAGAATATTCAACTTTAAAAAGAAAATGATATACATTTGACACCTATAAAAGCGGGTAATGAATACCCGCTTTCTGATTACGGAAGAATGACAAGATTCGGTTTTTTCTTTAAGCTGTGTCTGCCATCGACGAATCGAACAGTACCAGATTTCGCACGCATGACAACACTATGTGTTGTTCCAACAGAGCCTTTGAATTGAACACCTTTTAATAACTCTCCGTCCGTTACACCTGTCGCTGCAAAAATGGCGTCGTCTCCTTTCACGAGGTCTTCCATTCTCAGGACTTTTCCAACATCCAGCCCCATCTTCTCACAGCGTCTCAGCTCTTCTTCACTTTGAGGAAGAAGCTTACCGTGGATTTCACCACCAAGTGCCTTTAACGCAACAGCAGAAAGGACACCCTCAGGTGCTCCGCCTGAACCAAATAGAATATCAACACCAGTGTGATCAAATGCTGTATTAATGGCTCCTGCGACGTCACCATCGTCGATCAATTTAATTCTTGCTCCTGCTCCTCTCAGCTCAGCAATAATTTTCTCATGTCGATCTCTGTTTAAAATCGTCGCAACAACATCTTCAATATCTTTGTTTTTCGCTTTTGCAACAGCGCGAAGATTATCAATGACAGGCGCTTCAATGTCGATGCAGCCTACCGCTTCTGGACCTACTGCGATCTTATCCATGTACATATCAGGTGCATTTAGCAAGTTACCATGATCAGCAACAGCGATGACAGCTAAGGCATTCCAGCCGCCGCTTGCCACAATATTTGTTCCTTCCAATGGATCAACAGCGACATCCACGCGAGGTCCATATCCGTTCCCAAGCTTTTCCCCGATATAAAGCATTGGTGCTTCGTCCATTTCCCCTTCGCCGATGACCACTGTTCCCTTCATCGGAATGGTGTCAAATACATCACGCATTGCACTTGTTGCAGCATCATCTGCTTCGTCTTTCTTCCCTCTCCCCATCCAACGGGCAGATTTTAATGCGGCTGCTTCTGTCACGCGTACTAGTTCCATCGATAAACTTCTTTCCATTTTCGTCCAAATCTCCTCTCGCAGTCAAGCCTTATGAATTTTGAAGTTCTTCTATTTCTTGGTCACTGAGCTTTTTACGCCAGATGGTTGCACCCAAGCCTTCTAGCTTCTCCTCAAGCATACTATATCCTCTGTCTATATGTTCAAGCCCTGTGACTTCGGTCACACCGTCTGCCATTAACCCAGCGACAACGAGACACGCACCTGCACGCAAATCACTTGCTTTTACCTTTGCCCCTTGGAGCTTAGTTTGTCCGGTAATAATGGCAGATCTCCCTTCCACCTTCATATTTGCACCCATTCGACGCAATTCGTCAATGTGTTTAAAGCGGGCAGAGTAGATCGTATCTGTGACAACACTTGTGCCTTTCGCTTTTGTTAATAAGGCCGTCATCGGCTGCTGAAGGTCAGTCGGAAAGCCAGGGTACACAAGGGTTTTGAAATCGACAGGCTTGAGTCCTTCGTTCCTGCCAACAATTAGCATCTGATCGTTACTCGTTTCAATGGTGAACCCCATCTCTCTAAGTTTCGCCGTAATTGATTCTAAATGAGTTGGGATCACATTATCAAGTACAACTTCATCTCCCATCGCTGCACCAGCAATTAAAAACGTACCTGCTTCTATGCGATCAGGAATAATTGAATGCTTGCAGCCATGAAGAGATTCTACACCCTCGATCCGAATCACATCAGTGCCCGCACCTTTGATTTTAGCTCCCATGCTTGCAAGCAGTGTCGCTACATCAATAATTTCGGGCTCTTTTGCGGCATTTTCAATCACTGTTTTGCCTTTGGCCAACACGGCCGCCAGCATAATATTAATGGTCGCACCTACACTCACAACATCAAGGTAAATACGTGCTCCGACTAATTTTTCAGCACGCAAATAAATGGCACCCTGCTCGTTTGTCACCTCAGCTCCAAGTGCTTCAAAGCCTTTTATATGTTGGTCAATCGGTCTAGGACCTAAGTGACATCCTCCTGGCAAACCAATAACAGCCTGTTTGAACCTGCCTAGCATCGCCCCCATTAAGTAATAGGACGCACGCAATTTTTTGACTTTCCCATTAGGAAGCGGCATACTGATCATTGTTGAAGGATTGACAACCATTTCACCTTTTTCAAATGTCACCTTCCCGCCAATTTCTTCTAACAGATCTCGTAACGTGTCAATATCTGAAATATGCGGAAGGCCCTCAATAGTTACTGGAGAATTAGCGAGAATCGTGGCAGGAATCAGTGCCACAGCACTATTTTTCGCACCACTAATATGTACGGTCCCACACAAGAGGTCACCACCGGCAATGTTTAACTTTTCCATATTTGTCTCCCTTCTTAAGAAGATCACTGTTGGAGTTATACTGTTTGTGGATGTCGCGCTTTAAAAGGTCTTGTCCAAAATTTAGCCAATATCAAGAGAAAGAATACAGGTTAAACAAAATTTGTCGGAAGAAAAATAATCGAAGCTTTGCGAGGCTGTGATGTTCTCTTCTTTACACAAAACATTTCTTAGCGTTTTTTAGGAAAACTGCGGCAAACGGAAGGGTTTTCCGCCTGCCACTCGCTTATTTATTCCAGTCTGCTAAAAATTGCTCAATGCCTGCATCCGTTAATGGGTGTTTTGTCAGTTGCTTGATGACTTTCAGCGGCATTGTGCCGATATGAGCACCTCTAATCGCAGCTTCTGTCACATGCTGAGGGTGACGAATGGATGCAGCAATAATTTGTGTATCTAATCCATGAACATCAAAAATGGTTTTCACTTCGCTAATGAGATCAAGACCATTGTGGCCGATGTCATCTAAACGACCAAGGAATGGAGAAACATACGTCGCACCCGCTCTTGCTGCAAGCAGTGCCTGATTTGAATTGAAGATCAATGTGACGTTTGTTTTAATACCAAGGTCTGTTAGGGCTTTGACTGCTTTTAGTCCATCAGTTGTCATTGGAACTTTCACCGTGATATTTGGTGCAATAGCACCAAGCTCTTTTCCTTCTTCAATCATTTCCTCGGCTTTTAGAGAAATGACTTCCGCGCTGACAGAACCTGACACCACGTTAGTGATTTCACGAAGACGATCATGAAATGATACACCCTTTTCTTTCGCTACTAAACTAGGGTTTGTTGTGACGCCTGCTAATATGCCAAACTCGTGTGCCTCTTTGATGTCTTCGATATTCGCTGTATCTACGAAAAATAACATAACCGTGCCTCTCTCCTATCAATAAATTGTCTGACATGTAAATTGAATTGCGCTTTCTCAAGATATGGAGAAAACCGCCTGTGAATCAGGCGGCTTTCGGTTCTCATCAAATTATGCTTGGTTAGAAGAACCAAATTCACGCATTTTGCCGATAACAGTTTCTTTAATTGCGTCACGAGCTGGTCCAAGATATTTACGTGGATCATACTCTTCTGTTTTTGCAGCAAGTGTGTCGCGAACTGCTTTCGCAGAAGCAATTTGGTTTTCAGTGTTTACATTAATTTTTGCTGTACCAAGTGATATTGCACGCTTAATGTCAGCAGTCGGGATACCTGTTCCGCCATGAAGAACAAGTGGAAGACCTGCTGATTTTCCAATTTCTTCCATTTCGGTGAAACCAAGGTTTGGTTCACCTTTGTATGGACCATGTACTGAACCTAGAGCAGGTGCAAGGCAGTCAATGCCAGTACGTTCTACAAGCTCTTGACACTCTTTTGGATCAGCATAAATAACACCCTCAGCGATGACGTCATCTTCTTGTCCACCAACAGTTCCAAGCTCAGCTTCTACAGATACACCGTGGAAATGTGCAAGCTCAACTACTTTTGCAGTTGTTGCCACGTTCTCATCAAATGGATGGTGAGAAGCATCGATCATGACAGAAGTAAATCCTGCATGAATCGCTTTTGCACAAGATTCAAAGCTTGAACCGTGATCTAAATGAATCGCAACAGGAACTGTTACATTATATTCTTCGATTAACGCTTTAACCATTGCGACAACTGTTTTGAAGCCGCCCATATAGCGTCCTGCTCCTTCAGATACTCCTAAGATAACTGGAGATTTCTCTTCTTCAGCAGCTTGTAAAATCGCTTGTGTGAATTCTAAATTATTTAAGTTAAACTGTCCAACAGCGTAACCTTTTTCCTTTGCATCTTTCAACATTTCTGTCATTGAAACTAAAGGCATGATGAAAAATCCTCCCTATGTAGCTAATTTGCTTACTAAAAAAAGCTCTCTACCCTAGCATGACCAGATTTTCTCGCCATATGTAAACTTTCAAAGTCAGATCGCTTTCTTCTTCTTATCTAGAATACCAATTATTCGACAAATCGGCAATAGAATGACTTGATTCAATCATTTCCATCTAACCATTTGTTTCAAGCGGCAAATATTCTTTGACTGCATCTCGGATTTCATCAATATCGAATGGTTTTGCGAAGTGCGTCAATGCGCCAAGTTCTTTGGATTCTTGA
Organism: Bacillus stratosphericus; assembly: GCF_020524495.1. Taxonomy (GTDB): domain Bacteria; phylum Bacillota; class Bacilli; order Bacillales; family Bacillaceae; genus Bacillus; species Bacillus stratosphericus_B. The sequence continues at coordinate 64,121 of NZ_JAIVLB010000004.1, forward strand.
ATCATGTCTAGTTCGCCATAGGCTGTCATAATGATCACGCGAATGTCTTCATCAATTAATTTCATCCGTTTTAAAATCTCAATCCCGTCCATTCCGGGAATTTTCATATCTAGCAGAACAAGGTTCGGTCTATGGTTTTTCACAATATCTAACGCCTGTAATCCATTGGCCGCTTGGAAGGTTTGATAGCCTTCTTTATGAAACACTTCATTCAGTAAGATTCGAATACCGTACTGATCATCGACAATTAAAATTTTCTCATTCATCTGTTACACCCCATTGCTTTCGTTTTTCGCCATAAAAAGAGCAGTTGTTAAATAATTCTGTTTGATTTTCACATTTCCTTTAATTATAATAGTTTACTTTACTACATTTTCTGAGCATTTTTCCTAATATTCTCTTTATATTCATTATAAAATGATTTGACCGAAGGAGGAAATGAGTCTTGTTAAAAATATTCACAACCCAGTTATCAAGTATTTTTTCACGTATCGGAGAAAAACAAACAGAAGCGATTGAAGAGGGCGCACGCCTTCTTGCTCAAGCCGTAATCAGTGGACATGCTGTTTATTTCCATGGAAAGAATGAGCTAGCTGCTGTGGCCTTAGAGGCATCCGAAAGCAAGGAGCCATTTCCCGGTGCAAAAGTGCTGCCGCAGGATCAAAAGGAGCGCAGCTTACTTTATCTAAGTGACAGGGTGCTGCTATTTTATTCAGATCAAGAAGATCCGGAGATCCAATCCCTTGTAAAAGAACTGTACACCCAAGGTACGCCCATTGTTGGAGTGGGGCCTGCACAAAAGGAGCTGTCAGTGATTGAAGAGCATTGTGATGTCCATATTGATTTCCGGCTTAAAAAACCACTTGTGCCCGCTGAAGATGGAACAAGATTCGGCTATCCTGCTTTGATGACCTGCTTATACGTCTACCATGCACTATCTTTTACTGTGAAAGAAATTGTTGAGGAATATGAATAAAAAAACAGCCGAGAAGATGATATTCTCGGCTGTTTTTTGTTCTATTTTGCTTCAGATGCTTGCAGTGAAGCACCAACGAAATCCCTAAATAATGGCTGTGGTCTTGTCGGTCTTGAAGTGAATTCTGGGTGAAACTGAGAAGCTAGGAACCAAGGGTGATCCTTCAGCTCGATAATTTCGACAAGACGTCCATCTGGGCTTGTACCAGAGAATACAAACCCTGCTGCTTCCATTTGCTGTCTGTATTCGTTATTGAATTCATAGCGATGACGGTGACGTTCGTATACTACTTCGTCATTGTATGCAGCAAATGCTTTTGTGTCTTCATTTAATTTACAAGGGTACAGGCCAAGACGTAGTGTTCCGCCTAGATCCTCTACATCCTTCTGTTCTGGAAGAAGATCAATGATTGGGAATGCTGTTTCTGGATCGATTTCTGCTGAATGTGCTCCCTCAAAACCTAGTACATTTCTCGCATATTCGATAGATGCTACTTGCATACCTAAGCAAATACCGAAGAAAGGCACTTTGTTTTCACGAGCAAATTGCGTTGCAATAATCTTCCCTTCAACTCCTCGATCTCCGAAGCCTCCAGGTACAATAATGCCGTCTACATCTTGCGCGAAATCAGCCATATTATCTGCTGTGACTTCCTCTGCATTGATCCATTTGATTTGAACATCAGCATCAAATGCATAGCCTGCATGACGAAGTGATTCGACAACAGAAATGTAAGCATCTTGAAGCTCCACATACTTCCCTACAAGTCCAATTGTTACTTGCTTTGAAAGGCTTTGCACTTTGTCGACAAGAGCCTTCCACTCATTCATGTCTGCATCTTGGGAATCGAGCTTCATGTGCTCACATACAAGCTTGTCTAATCCTTGTTTTTGTAAATCTAGCGGAATCGAATAAAGTGTGTCTGCATCCTGACATTCGATCACAGCTTTTGTATCAATATCACAAAATAAAGCTATTTTGTCCTTCATATCTTGTGTCATTGGCATTTCTGTTCTGACAACAATGACGTTTGGCTGAATGCCAAGGCTGCGCAGTTCTTTCACACTATGCTGTGTTGGTTTTGTTTTCAGCTCGCCTGCTGCACGAATGTAAGGAACAAGGGTACAATGAATGTACATCACATTTTCACGACCGATGTCACTCTTCATTTGACGAATCGCTTCAAGGAATGGAAGGGATTCGATATCCCCAACTGTTCCCCCGATTTCTGTAATGACAACATCTGCACCGGTTTCTTTTCCCGCACGGTATACACGATCTTTGATTTCATTTGTGATATGGGGAATAACTTGAACTGTACCGCCTAAATAGTCGCCACGGCGCTCTTTCTTCAGGACAGTAGAGTAAATTTTACCAGTCGTCACGTTGCTATACTTATTTAAGTTAATATCAATAAAACGCTCGTAGTGACCTAAGTCAAGATCTGTTTCAGCACCATCATCTGTGACAAACACCTCACCGTGCTGGTATGGACTCATTGTCCCTGGGTCTACATTTATATATGGATCGAACTTTTGAATGGTGACATTCATCCCTCTATTTTTAAGAAGGCGGCCTAACGATGCAGCCGTAATCCCTTTTCCAAGTGAGGAAACAACTCCTCCTGTTACAAAAATATACTTTGTCATTTCGTATGCTCCTCTCTTTTTTACCCTTGCATGACTAGACATGCACAGCTTCATCCCTTTAGAGTGTATCGCTAAATCTCTTGAAAAATAAGAAAGCTCCCTTTCAAATAAATGAAAGGGAGCGTAAATGAACGTATCTTTACGTACTCTTTTTTAGAGAGCCCAAAATACATACTACATAGTTCGCTCTCGAAAGTCAAGACGGTTTTGTCCTGTTTGAAGACCTGGCTTGAGAGGATTATTTGTCTTCCTCATCATCGTCTAGTTCGTCTTGAATTTCAGTTAAGCCATCATCGTCTTCGTCTTCGTCATCGTCTTCGTCGAAGTCTTCTAGTTCTTCGTCAATTTCATCATCATCTAAGTCAATGTCATCGTCGTCTTCAACCAGATCAAGATCTTCTTCAAGCTCATCGATTTCTTCTTCCTCTTCTAAATCATCGAAGTCTTCTTCAACGACAGCCGCTTTCGCTTTTTTCTTTTTCGCTTTTGATTTCACAGCTTGCTGAACTTCTTCTTCCATTTGATCAACTGGATACCAGCTGCGAAGTCCCCACCTTTGATCACCTAGCGAAATAAAGCGGCCATCTATATTCAAATCTGTATAAAATTGAGCTAATCGATCATCAAGATCTGATTTTTGTATCCCTTGCAGACGGGCCATTTCATCTATTAACTCGGAAAACGTAATCGGCGTTTTGCTGTCTCTGGAAATTTCATAAGCAAGTTCAACTAAAGACATTTGTTTGAGCTGTTCCTGTGAGTATTCTTTCAAACTCAAGGTCAGACACTCCCTTTCTATTACATGTATGTATCCATTTACCAGTGAAATAATAAGTATTTATACCTTATTTTTACGACAAACCATACCTCTCATTATAAACAAATTAGGAGAGTTTATGCCACCTTTAATCATGTTAATTTTTGATTTTTTCGCACGAGGAGCACCTTTTGGTCCTTTATCTGCGGGAAATTGGACTGGTTCTGGTGTCCGGCATGCTTTTTGTATGCCGTTCTATTCATTCCAAACGAAAAAATTGGAACAACCAAAGGCAGCACTGATGAATGAATAAAATGACTGTACAAGATAACAGCATCTGTTTGGCTATCGTTCGGACGAAGTGATTTGCCCATTTTTTATAAAGTTTATAAAAAGGCACACGTCAACGGGTTAAGTTTACGTGTACCTATAATGAAAAAATTGTATAAACCTTTTTTTCGATTTTTATGTGAATACCTTTACTTCTTTTCGCAAGCTTTGTTTAACTTGAAATTTCATGCTCTACTTATTATTGCATTACAGTACAGCGACTATTTCTTTTCCTAAGGAAATTAAAGCATCCATAATAAATGGTGTCGCAAAGAGAATTGATGCTTTCCAGTTCGCTTTTTTGTATTGAAAAAAGAACAAGATCAACACTGCTCCTATAAGTGCCGTGAAGATGTACAGCCATAAGCTATGTATTTGCAAGATCCCCATACATATTACATTAATAAACATAATGATAATCTTAGGAATCAGAGCATAAAACAAATGACTCTTAACCTCCGGAGCAAAGATCATTAATAAGAATTTAGCGATGAGATATTGTACTAAGAGACTGATGGTGGTTAGAATTGTTGTAATGACAACAATTAGATTCAGCATCGTTTCATAGGACATATCCTCTAACAAAGCTCTTAAATCATCTAGTTTCGAATCGTAAAGAATAAATGTTTCAACAACAATTGTTTAGAGATAAAGACCAAGCCTGGCTGCTGTCTTCTATACGGTAATACACAACGATTAATATTAGCTGTAGCTACAATGTATATTGAAATAAAAATAAAGCTGTTTAGGTAAGTGCTGGGAATCTCATTCCGATAGAAAATCAACGCTACCATAACAATGAAAGAAAAAAGAATCATCCCAATATAATTGAGATACCCCATTATACTTTGATCATATATTTTAAATAGCTTATTTATTTTATGCATAAGTCATTTTAAAAAGCAGCAGCTACACCTGAACTAATGGTTCCTACGCCAGTGAAAACGCCAACGATTGTAATGACTGTCGCTACTGAGGACCAAGTATCTAAGAAATTAACTACTGTTGCCGCAGTTGCAGTACTAACACCCAGATTTGCTGCAATCAAAGAACCATTACCAATCACTAAAGCTACTAATGTTACCGCAAGAAGTGATAGCGATAATAAAGCATAAAACTTAGAATCTGTTGCTTTCGTCATAATATGACCTCCTTCTATTATTTACCACTCTTTTAGTCAACAAGAATTAAAATACATATCAACATTTTTTGTAAAATATGTAACATTAATTTAAATAGAGGGATTTATAACCAATTCTTATCAGGGATTAAGTTCATTTTTTATTTTTACAGGGCACTTATGTAATGGCATAAAATGCTTAATTCTCTAAAAACTAGTCAAAATATCTAATATACACTATCAAGAAATCAATTCGTTTCAAATCTTTATTGACCTGTCTTAGAGGTAGGTAAACTTTTATCATCACTTAAAAGATTATGGCATTTATATTTATAGTAAGAAAGCTACCTTTATCCTTGAAGTTATTAACGGAATATTATTAATAAACACGTTCATCTTTACTAAAGACAGAAATAAATTCAATGAATAACTCTCTCTCATTCTATTCTCTGTGATTGCCTCAAGTTTTACTTACACTATATAATATGTGTAAAAATTAAATGATGAAAACTTTATAGCTATACACTTTTATAATTGATCTTAATCTAAAGTTTCTGAAATAATGAGATTACTACAGCTATGGTCAATACAATTCCTGCAATCATTAAGACAATTAATTTTCTACGACTGTTTTCTTTTTGATCATTGTCTCTTTTTGAAGTCTTTGAAAGTTCTGCGGAAACCAGAATCCATATCACCATGGTTACGATTCCTAAGGTGGTAGCAGCGTTCATAATAACCTCCCATATTTATATTTCTTCAATTTTAACATAATCCCATTATAATATGGATCGATACTGGAAATTATCTAAAATTCAGGGAAAATTGACTATTACCTTGTATGTGGGTTTAGCTATATCTTTATTGAAGTTTAATACTTTAGTAGGCTTGTGGCCAGTTCATATGTATCGATATACTCCACATCATCGTTGACAGGTCACTCTTAAGCTAAAAATTTCATTTTGCTGACACAATCCTTTTTTTCCTAAAAAACCTTTAGATTTTGCTACTGAATTAAAATAATGAGGTGCTCTTAAAGCTGAGTCAACCGCACTAAAACAGACCACCTTACGTTCAGGTGGTCTTTACTCGTTTTCTACATATCTAGCAGTTTCCGTGAGATGACCAGCCGCTGGATTTCTTGTGTGCCTTCATAGATTTGAGTGATTTTCGCATCACGCATGTATCGTTCGACTGGATAATCCTTTGTATAGCCGTATCCGCCGAAAATTTGAACGGCTTCTGTCGTCACCTTCATAGCTGTATCACCAGCAAAGAGCTTGGACATGGCTGATTCCTTTCCATACGGAAGCCCTTTCGTTTCAAGCCATGCTGCCTGATAGGTAAGCAACCTTGATGCTTCAATCGATGTCGCCATATCGGCTAACTTGAAAGCGATCCCTTGCTGCTGAATGATCGGTTTGCCAAATTGTTTGCGCTCCTTTGCATAACTGACTGCCGCATCAAGAGCACCTTGAGCGACCCCAACAGCCTGTGCAGCAATGCCGTTTCTCCCGCCATCCAGCGTCATCATGGCTATTTTAAATCCTTCTCCTTCTTTACCGAGCCGGTTCCTTTCGGGAATACGACAATCTTCAAAGATGATTTCAGTCGTTGGTGATGAGCGTATGCCGAGTTTGCTTTCTTTTTTGCCTATCGAGAAGCCCTGTGTTTCTTTTTCTACAATAAAGGCGGTTGTATTTCGAGATGAAGCTTCTTGGTCTGTCACTGCAAACACAATATAGGTATCTGCAATCCCTCCATTTGTAATAAAAATCTTCGCACCGTTCAGGATGTATTCGCTGCCAGCTTTCACTGCTGTTGTCTTCATTCCCCCTGCATCTGAACCTGAGCCACTTTCAGTCAGTGCGTATGCTCCTATCTTCTTTCCCTCTGCAAGCGGCTTTAAATATGTCTCCTTTTGCTCCTCTGTCCCAAATGTATAAATTGGCCAAGAGGCGAGTGATGTGTGGGCAGACAGGGTGACGCCAGTAGAGGCACACATTCTTGAAAGCTCCTCAACCGCTATCACATAAGCCAAATAGTCACTGCCAATGCCGCCCACCTCTTCCGGCCAAGGTATGCCCGTTAAACCAAGCTCTGCCATCTGACGAAAAATAGATGGATCATAGGTCTCTGTCTCGTCTCGCTCTGCTGCTGTTGGCTCCACTTCATTTCTCGCAAAATCTCTCACCATTTTTTGTATCATTTCATGTTCGTCACATAATTGGAACTGCATCCTGAGCCACCTCATTTCATATTAGCTGTTTACAAATGACCAGCCTTTGAATTTCACTTGTTCCTTCATAGATTTCACAAATTTTCGCATCACGAAAGTAGCGCTCTGCGTGATATCGATTAGTATAACCATCCATGCCAAGCAAATGGATGGCTTCTGTACTGATTTCAACTGCCGTTTTGGAGGCAAATAACTTCGCCATCGACGCTTCCTTTGTGACCGGTCGATTGGCCTCTTTATAAGAAGCTGCCTGATAGACAAGGAGCTTGGCCGCTTCCCAATTCGCCGCCAGATCGCCTAGCCGAATGGTCGTTTCAAGGCCGGCTGGATACTGCTTTAAATAGGTTACTGCCTCAGTTAATGCGGCCTCTGCAATACCTAGGCTTTGGGCTGCGATACCGATCCTTCCCGCATTTAAGCTAGACATGGCAATTCGGAAGCCCTCTCCTTCTGCACCGAGCAGCTGCTCCCTCGGAATGCATACGCCATCAAAATGAAGCGTCACTGTTTTTGACCCATGCAGTCCCATCTTTTTCTCATCTCTTCCAATTGTAAATCCCGGTGTATCTTTCTCGACAATGAACGCCGATATATTTTTTTTAGTAGAAGCAGGATCTGTCACTGCAAATACAAGATACAGCTCCGCTTCCCCGCCGCTCGTGATAAAAATTTTCGTTCCATTTAACACATAGTGGTCGTCTACCCGCTCTGCTCTTAGCTGAATACTAGAGGCATCTGATCCAGCTATTGGTTCAGTCAGACAAAAGGCTCCCAACTTTTGACCGGTTGCAAGCAGCGGAACATAGGATGCTTTTTGCTCGGTTGTACCAAAAGCCAAAATAGGCATCGTCACAACAGATGTGTGAACAGACACAATGACACCGATGGTTGCGCTCACTTTCGACAATTCATGAATCGCAAGGATATACGTTGTAAAATCTGCTCCTAATCCTTGAAACGCAACTGGTATCGGAATCCCTAGAAAGCCTTGCCGTCCCATCTCAGTTAAAAGTGTTCTCGGAAACTGGCCTTGTTCCATGGCTTCTATTTCAGGATCTACATGCTGGCGTGCAAATGCTGCTACCTGTTTCCTCCAGAGACGTTGTTTTTCCGTTAGCAAAACATCCATCCTGACTCCCCCTATGAGTGGTCGTGGTATGTGTAAAAACCTCTCTTTGTCTTTTTACCTAGCCAGCCTGCGCTTACGTATTTTTTCAAAAGAGGGCAAGGACGATATTTGCTATCTCCAAGACCCTCGTGAAGGGTATTCATAATAAATAAACAGGTATCCAGTCCAATTAAATCAGCGAGACGAAGCGGACCCATTGGGTGATTCATCCCAAGTGTCATGATGCCATCAATGCTTTCTGCATCTGCCACACCTTCGTAAAGGGTGTAGATGGCTTCATTGATCATTGGCATCAAAATGCGATTTGAAACAAACCCTGGGAAGTCTTCTACTTCAATTGGGGTTTTGTTTAATTTCCTCGCTGTTTCAAAAATGACTTGATACGTTTCGTCATTCGTTTGCAGCGCACGGATAACTTCAACCAGTTTCATCACAGGAACCGGATTCATAAAATGCATGCCAATGACTTGCTCTGGCCTTTTCGTAACGGCTGCTAATTCTGTGATCGACAGAGAAGACGTATTTGTTGCAAATATCGACTCAGCCTCTGCAAATTGATCGAGGGTTTGAAAGATTTGTTTCTTGACACTTATTTGTTCTGAGGCAGCTTCAACCACTAAATGTGCCTGCTGTACGTCCTTTAAATCTGTTGAGACGGCAAGCCGCTGCGTAATGTCACGGACTGCCTGATGTGCCAGCTTTCCTTTTTCCGCTCGTTTCGTCAGCTGATGGGTCATAGAAGAAATGGCTCTATGAATCTGCTCTTCAGCTGCATCATGGAGCAAGACGGTGTAGCCGGACTGTGCAAATACTTGGGCAATGCCCGATCCCATTTGACCAGCCCCGACGACCATGACGGTCTCTTTTGTACGCATGACAATAAACGCCTCCCTTTTAATCCACCTTGATCATGATGGCGTCCCCTTGACCGCCGCCACTGCAAATCGCTGCGATGCCAATGCCGCCGCCTCTTTGTCTTAATGCATAAATCAAGGTCAGTATAATACGCGTTCCACTTGCCCCAATTGGGTGACCAAGCGCGACGGCTCCTCCGTTAATATTCATTTTCCGCCGGTCCAGCCCGAGTGTTTTTTCACATGCTAAAGCCACCGTTGAAAAGGCCTCATTGATTTCAAACAAATCGATATCCTCTAAACGCTTTCCTGTTTTCTTTAAAACCTTTTCGATGGCAACGGCTGGTGTTTTTGGAAAGTCCTTTGCCTCTACCCCTACCTCTGCATAACCAAGTACGACTGCCATTGGCTTTTCGCCAAGCTTCATAGCATAAGTGTCTTTCATTAAAAGAAGCGCACTTGCTCCGTCATTGACACCCGGTGCGTTTCCAGCAGTAATGGTACCGGTCTGATCAAAAACAGGCATGAGCTTTGATAATCTTTCATATGACGTATCACGCCGCGGGGATTCATCTTCCGTGATAAGCTGATCTCCTTTTTTCGTCTTGACTGTGACTGGGGTGATTTCATTTTTAAAAAATCCACGTTTTTGAGCTTCGACGGCTCGCTCATGACTTCTTAGCGCCCAAAGGTCTTGCTCTTCTCGCGTGATTCCGAGCTCCTTCGCTGCCATACTTCCATACTCGCCCATATGAACACCTGTAAACGAACAGGTTAATCCATCTAAAATCATCGCATCTTGTACCGTACCATCTCCCATTTCGTAGCCCCATCGCGCTTTTTTTAGAAGATAAGGGGTATGAGACATGGATTCCATACCGCCTGCCACGATTACCTCAGCATCTCCTGCTCGAATGATTTGATCTGCTGTACTGACACTGCGCATTCCAGAAGCACAGACTTTATTGATGGTTTGCGTAGGAACCGTCCATGGAAGATCTGCATGTCTAGCTGCTTGCCTTGAAGGAATTTGACCTTGTCCTCCTTGAAGGACACTTCCCATGATGACCTCATCCACCTCATGAGAAGTTGAGGCTCTTTGCATTGCAGTCTTTATCGCCATTCCGCCTAATTGTGCGGCAGTTAAACTACTTAAAGATCCACCCAGTTTTCCAAATGGTGTTCTCGCTCCAGATACAATGACTGTCGTGCTCATTGATTTCCCCCTCCCGTTTGTTACCGCTTACATATAATCTAGACGGTTGATGAAATTTCGCCATACACATGCCGATGAACATAAGATTCATCGGCATATCATCATTACGAAGCCTGCGTTCTAGTCTCGCCAAACACTGATTTTTCAAGAAGTTCTGCTACGTCAAACGTGCCTACTTGCTCCTCTACTTCCTTCGCTTTCGTCCCATCTCCCAGCATGGTTAAACAATATGGGCAGCCCGAGCTGATGATGGACGGCTGCACCTGTAATGCCTGCTCCGTTCGTGCTGTGTTAATCCGAGTACCTGTCTCTTCTTCCATCCACATTAATCCTCCACCTGCACCGCAGCACATACCGGTTTCACGGTTTCTCTCCATTTCTTTCAGTGTCACACCAGGAATGGCTTTTAAAATATCTCTTGGTGGATCATACACTTCGTTATATCTGCCCAGATAGCAAGAATCGTGGAAGGTAATCACTTCATTTACTTCATGTACAGGCGTTAATTTCCCTTCTTTGACTAGCTCTGATAGTAATTCTGTATGATGGTACACTTCTGCCTCAAGCCCAAAGTCCGGGTATTCATTTTTAAATAAATTGTAAGCGTGAGGATCAATCGTGACGATTTTTGTGACACCATTTTTCTGGAATTCTTCAATGTTCTTTGTGGCAAGCTCTTGGAACAAAAATTCATTGCCGAGTCTTCTTGGTGTATCGCCCGAGTTTTTCTCTTTATTGCCTAAGATGGCAAAGGAGACGCCTGCTTCATTGAGGAGTTTTGCAAATGCAAGCGCAATCTTTTGGCTTCTATTGTCATATGCTCCCATTGAGCCGACCCAGAATAAATAATCAAAGGACTGATCTGATTTTTTCAATTCTTTCACTGTCGGCACATGCACATCTTCCCTGAGATCACGCCAATTCTCTCTTTCTTTTCGATTCAATCCCCAAGGGTTTCCTTGGCGCTCAATGCTTGTCATGGCACGCTGTGCATCTGGGTCCATTTTTCCTTCTGTCAGCACGAGATATCTGCGCATATCAATAATCTTGTCGACGTGTTCGTTCATGACAGGGCATTGATCTTCACAGTTTCGGCAAGTCGTGCATGCCCAGATTTCTTCTTCTGTAATGACCTCACCAATCAGTGAAGGATGATACATGGTACTAGCGGCTGATTCCTCAGCTCCAGCTCCTCTCGCCTGCATGGCCAACTGATTCCCTGCTGTCTGCCTAAAGGCAAGCTGCGGCACCCAAGGCGTCTTCGATGTAATCGCAGCCCCTTTATTTGTTAAATGATCTCTTAACCTTAAAATCAAATCCATTGGAGAAAGCATTTTCCCAGTTCCTGTTGCCGGGCACATATTCGTGCAGCGCCCACATTCCACACAGGCGTAAAGATCGATCAGCTGAGACTGCCGGAAATCTTCAATTTCCCCAACACCGAAGGTCTCTTGAGTTTCATCTTCAAAATCAATTTTTTGCAGCTTGCCCGGTGGGTCTAATCTGCTTGCAAATACATTTAACGGACCTGCAATCAGATGGGCATGCTTTGATTGCGGGACATACACTAAGAACGTCAGCAAAATGAGGAGATGCACCCACCATGCCACATAAAAAACAATCGTTGCCGCAAGTGGGGAAAGTCCACCTAGCAAGAAGGCAATGGCTGAAGCAATTGGCTCAGTTGGTGACAGTGAATGTCCATGCCAAATGATATTCATGCCATTCCCCAGTAATACAGTCAGCATCAAACCACCAATAAACAATAGCACAAGACCTGATTTAAAGCCTCTTTTTAAACGAACAAGCTTTTCAACATATCTTCTATGGAAAGCCCAAACAACCGCCACTAGGATGAAAAGTGTGACGACCTCTTGGAAAAACGTAAAGGCGCCATACAGCGGCCCTAATGGAAGCCCGCTATCTGGGACAAGTCCCTTCATAATAAAATCAAGGGCTCCGAACTGAACCAGAATAAATCCATAGAAAAACAGCACATGAATGATGCCGCTCTTCTTGTCCTTTAACAGCTTCTTTTGTCCAAACACATTAACCCAGACACGCTCTAAGCGTTTCTTTATGTCTTGTTGAAACTCTTCTTTTTTACCAAGACGAATATACGCCGCTCGTGTTCGAATAAGATAAATAAACAAATACACAGCGTACGCGGTCACCGCCGCAAATGCAATCAAGTTCATCATTAAAAGGCTATTCATCTTGCTCCCCCTTTCATTCCACAAAACCCATTTTGTTCGTATCCATGTTGTACCTCTATCATAAATAATGAATGAGTATTCAGTCAATATTTTTTACACGTTTGGGTACACTATTGAAATATGCAAAAAAGGAGGAACCTTCATGATCGCATTGATCATTCTACTCGTATTCATTGCCATCGTACTACTTGTGATTTTGGACCTTTATATGGGCAAAAAATATTTTTCTACCCATGCTTTCGAACGGACTTTTGACCAAACAAGTGGCGATGCAGTCTTTTATCATGATGGCGAACCACTTTTTGATCAGCTGCTCATGGATATTCAGCAAGCCTCTTCTTCTATTCATATGATGTTCTTTATTGTAAAGAACGACAAGATTGGGCAAAGAATTTTACATGCACTTAAAGCCAAAGCGGAGCAAGGCGTTTCTGTCTTTTTGCTAACCGATCGATTAGGCTCCTATCCATTTGATCAAAAGTCGATCCACATGCTAGAAAAAAGCGGCATACAATTTTACTTTTTAAATAAACCTCGTTTTCCTTTTTGGATTTATCGTTTAAACATGAGAAATCACCGTAAGATTACGGTCATTGATGGGAAAATTGGCTATATTGGCGGGTTTAATATTGGCGATGAATATATAGGGAAAAAGGGCAGATTTGGCATTTGGAAAGACTATCACCTGCGAATGACAGGACAGGTTGTTGCAGACCTCCAGCATGTGTTCCTCAATGATTTGTACCGGGGATCTGGCATTCACCAGCTACAATACGAGGTTTTTCCTGCACTAGAACCGGGAACATTACAATGCACAACACGTGCGACGGCTGGATTTTCTTTAGAAAGCTTATTTCTCCAAGATATTCAGCAGGCTAGGCAGCAGATCATCATCTGTACACCTTATTTTATTCCATCTGCCCCTCTTCTCAAGGCTCTCCTTGAGGCGCGCAGGCGAGGCGTCACTATCGAAATCATCATCCCAATGAAGGCGGATCATCCTCTTGTCAAAGAGGCTGGATTTCATTATTTGAAGGATCTGATTGCTGCTGGCTGTCTTGTGTATCGATTTTATAAAGGGTTTTATCATTCGAAAGCCATTCTCATTGATCATAGACGCTGCATCATCAGTACGGCGAATTTTGATAAGCGCAGCTTGTTTTTAAATGAAGAAGTAGATGTAGCCATTGAAGATGCAGCCTTTACAGCTCACGTGGAGAAAAAGATCCGTGAACACATTGAAGTTTCTGAGCTCATGACATATGAGAAATACAAACAGCGTCCTCTTAAGATGCGGCCGCTCGAGTGGATTGGCGTCATGTTTTCTTATTTTTTATAAAGGAGATGACCTATGCGCTATCGATTTGGTTATGTATCCAATGCCATGACCTTGTGGGAAGCTTCTCCTGCCAAGTCGCTGACCTTTGCAAGATACAGCAAGCTCTCAAAGGAAGACAGAGAGCAGGCTTTGTTACGAACAACGAAGGCCAATCTCGTCAATACGCTAAGAACGCTTTATTTTGCCATTGCTCATGATATTTCGCTTTACCGTTTTTCCAGCTCAATTGTTTCGCTGGCAACCCATCCTGAGGTTCGATGGGACTTTGTGACACCCTTTCGCAACGAGTTTGTTGAGATTGGCCAATTGGTTAAACGGCATGGATTAAGAGTGAGCTTTCACCCCAATCAATTCACCTTATTTACAAGCCCAAAGCCCTCTATCACAGAGAATGCCGTGATTGATATGACGTACCATTTTCAGATGCTTGAGGCGATGAATCTTGAAGAGGAAGGCTATATAAATATTCATGTGGGTGGTGCATACGGAGATAAGGAATCGGCTCTTGCCCGCTTTGATGAAAATATCAAACAGCTTCCTTCCCATATCAAGAAGAGAATGACTCTTGAAAATGATGATAAAACGTATACGTCATTAGAAACACTCGGTGTATGCGAAAAGCACGACATTCCATTTGTTTTTGATTACCATCATCACGTCGCAAACAAAGATGACGATGCCACGCTTGAGGACATCCTGCCAAGAATGTTCGACACTTGGGCAAGCACCGGCATTCCGCCTAAAATTCATTTGTCCTCACCAAAATCAGAAAAGGCCATACGGAGCCATGCGGATAATGTGGACATATCCTTTGTCTTACCGCTTTTTCAAGCATTAAAGCCGTTCGGGCGTGATGTGGATTTTATGATTGAGGCGAAGTTAAAAGATCAAGCACTACTCCGCCTTGTCAAAGAGCTGTCTGCCATTAGAGGGAATCGGCGAACGGGTGGAGGGACCATTGTTTGGAAACCATAGAGAAAGGTTTATCCCTGTGCAAACAGGGATAACAAAGCTATTATGAGAAAGTAATGAACAGGAGGATATGAAGATGTCTCAAATCTATTCAATCCGAATTCAAGTGCCAACAGGCTCAGCATCGATTATATGTGTATTCAAAAAAACAATGTCAACATTAAGAATATCATAGAGCTAGAAACCTTCAGACTCACTCATTTAGAGTCATACTACTTAAATATGGTAGAGGGGAAAAGGCACAGGACCTTCTTCAACTGCTTTCAGAATGGACAAGGAGCTACCATAATTTTTATTTTAGCTCTTTTTCTTATATCAACGCTTCTGTCAGCCAAACCTCGCATGACGTTGCATCCATTTTCACTTGTGTACCGATTGGCATAGTGAGCATCGGGTGGGTATGGGCACAGTCAAACTCCGCGATGAGCGGCCTCTTTGTATCTCCCAGCACTTCAAGTAAAAGATCGTGCGGTTTTTTGCCCGTTCCTTCATCATCAAACAGCTCATGTTTCCCTAAGAGGATACCAGATACCCGTTCAAACACACCATTTACCTTTAAAAGAGAGAAGTTTTTTTCGACAATCGAGGCGGTTTTCATGCTATCCTCAATGAGAAGGATATCACCCTTTTTAACTTGAGGCATGAATTCACTTCCCCATATGCCGTACATGGCATTTAAGTTCCCGCCGATCAGTCTGCCTTCTGCCTGCCCTTCTATGAAGCACATCCAATCGTTTGGACGTTTTTCTTTGTCTCGTATTTTCTCTTCCCAGTTGATCCGTTCATCAGTCCAAAAGGGCGGCTTTTTCACCTGATATGGGGTGGACTGCGGATGAATGAGAATGTCCTCGAAAGATTGATATGTATGATTGACAAATGGTTCAAACTCTCCAAAAGACGGCACAAGCGCAGGTCCGTAAAAAACAGGCAGACCCGTTTTTTCATAAGCCGCTAAAAGAATCGCCGTCGCATCTGAATAACCAATCATGAATTTCGGATGCTTGTTCAGCAGCTCAAAATGGAGATAAGGCAGCAAACTATTCGAGTTCGTCCCGCCAATCATCGACATGATGCAGGACAAATCCTCTCTCGCCATCAGCTCATTCAGCTCAGCTGCTCTTTCTTGAATCGTACCCGAACGATAGTGATCCTCTTTCCCTGTTAATGATCCTGGTACCACAATGAATCCTTTTTGTTCGAGCCATTCCTTCGCCCGCTGATATCTAATAGGCGAGGTAGCTGATGCTGGACTTGAGGGAGAAAAAATGCCGATCTTATCGCCCTTCTGTAAACGCCGAAGTCCCTTCCATCAGATCCTTCCTACACAAGTTTTTTATAT
Source organism: Bacillus stratosphericus (assembly GCF_020524495.1). Lineage (GTDB taxonomy): Bacteria > Bacillota > Bacilli > Bacillales > Bacillaceae > Bacillus > Bacillus stratosphericus_B. Next base: position 80,257 of record NZ_JAIVLB010000004.1, read on the forward strand.
CCTAACAAAAAAAGCCCTTTATCAAAAGGATTTTCTCTTCAATGACCAAACTGCGCTTCATGCAGTCTGCTGTAGACGCCGCCCATTTGGATTAAATCTTGATGACGGCCTTGTTCTTGGATACCTTCCTCTGTCACAACGATGATACGACTGCGTGTTTGATTGTCGCAAGTCGGTGGGCAATGACCAGTGTGTCCGTCCGAATGCAAGTTCGCTCGTGCGTCTTGGATCGCTTTTTCTGTTTCTGTATCAAGTGCTGACGTCGCTTCATCTAAAATGATGATCGAAGGATTTTTCAGGAACATCCGTGCAATCGACAGGCGCTGCTTTTGACCGCCTGATAGTTTGACCCCGCGCTCTCCAATGACGGTATTTAAACCCTCTGGGAAACGCTGAACGAGCTCCTCTTAAATGTGCACGTCGTACTGCCTCCCAAATCTGTGCATCGCTTACTTCTAAATCACTGTACGCAATGTTTTCACGAATCGTGCCTGAGAATAAAAAGAATCCTGCTGCACAATCCCGATCTGCTGTCTTAAAGAAGACAAGGTCATGGACTTTGTGCTCACACCATTAAAGACTGCAAATGGTCGATTTCACCGCCCCTGAAGGCCCGACAAACGCAACGGTTTCCCCTTGTTTGATCTTCAAATTGATATCCTTTAATACACGACTGCGCTCATCGTAGTCAAACGTCAAATATCGATATTCAATTTCACCATGCAGCCCGTATACATCTGAAGCCCCTTCTTTATCCTTGACATCCGGCTCAATTGACCTTGCAGCATAAACCATGTACTTGCCAGAAGGACAAACAGGGTCACAAGATGCGTTAAAATATAACTGATCGATCTATTGACCGAATTTCAATAGCACACGCATCACAATACACCTGAAAACAACCGGGCAAACGATTCCTTCAAACGCTCTTTTAAACCCCTTTTATAAAAATGAACCGGTCTCATCTGCTCACATTCCTTTATATCTTCCTCATAATGGGCCATCAATTGCTCGATTGGCTTCTTCGCCGCTGTAAAGACATTGACCTCAAAATTGAGCTGAAAGCTTCTCATATCGACATTCGCTGTGCCGACCGAGGCAAGCTCTCCATCTGCGATCATGACTTTTTGATGCATAAAGCCTTTTTGATAATGATACACCTTGATACCCTCTTTCAGAAGCTCATCAAAATAGGACCGTGTGGCGTATTGCGTGAGAAAGCCGTCATTTGTCTCAGGCACCATCACACGCACATCAACCCCTCTGGTGACAGCAATTTTTAACGCTGTGCGAATCGACTCATTTGGCACAAAATACGGTGTCGCAATCCAGACTAATTGTTTCGCATTTGAAATGAGTGCATCATATAAATCACTCATACTTTCCTTCATATCAGGTCCAGTTGGGACGACCTGAATAACATCTTCTCCTGTAACAGGGTGCGGCGTATAGTATTTCGGGTCATCAATTAACACTTCATCTGATACATACTCCCAGTCCAGCATAAAAATGGAGTGAAGCCTCTGAACCGCTTCACCCTTTAACATCGCATGCGTATCTCGCCAAAAGCCGATGTTTTCATCTCGTCCGGCATATTCCTTCCCAACATTTAACCCGCCGACAAATCCCGTTGCCCCATCAATAATCACGATTTTTCGATGATTTCGGAAATTGAATTTTTGATTAAAGAATCCATATTTTAAAGGCAAAAAGGGAGCGACTTTTACACCTGCCTGCTTTAACCGTTTAATATCTTTACGGGAGAAGCGAATGCTGCCTACCGCATCATATATGAAGCGAACATCTACGCCTTCCTTGACTTTTTCAATCAGAATCTCCATCATCCGGTGACCGAGAAAATCAGATTTGAACATGTAATATTCAATATGAATGAACCTTTTTGCCTTTTTTAACTCCTCAAAAATCCGGGGAAAGGTTTCCTCCCCATTCTTTAAAATCTCCATATCACTATTTGTATTCACATGCATCCCTGTCGCCTTTTCGGTGTATTGAAAAAAAGCACGCTGGTTATCGGTTAAACATGTTTCATCCGGCTTGCTCTCAAGCTCTGATATTCTGCGCAATTTTTCACGGTTATACATTCTCTTTGATTTGAACAAATGACCTTTTATGTAGAGCTGCCCTGAGAACAAATAAAACATATAGCCGATGATTGGGAAAAAAATCAGCACATACATCCATAACAATGTGTGCTGTGATGTCCGGTTCTCTAGCATCAGTGAGATAATACTAAACAAAATAATGGCGATATAACTAGCTACGTACAACTGGAAAGCCCAAGCTGGCACCGGCCACCAATACACCACATATGCCCCGAATATCATGAAATATAAAAATAAAAATTCCAGTCTCCTCTTTTTCACATTCTCGCCCTCATTCGTTCTGTCTTTTTCTCTTCCATACCCTTTGCAGAGTTTGTATGAAACGCACGGTCTACTGCTTTCTTCTAGCTTTTACAGACTGGAGCGAATTAATCCGATATAATGGAGAAATATGTGATGGAAAGGAAGAATTGCTTATGCGTACACCATCTCCTTTAAAAAGAACGATCATCTTCATGTCATCGCCCCAAGCCGAAGTGCGAGTATTTTATCAAAAGAAGGAATCTCTCAGGCCAAAAACCGTTTAGAGTCTTTAGGCTTCACTGTCTCTTTTGGAAAACACGTGTTTGAATGTGATCTTCATTCCTCATCGTCCATTGAACACCGTATTTCTGATCTACATGAGGCGTTCTCACATGATGAAGTTGACGGCATTTTGACAGCAATCGGCGACTTTAATTGCAATGAGCTTTTGCCTTATATGGATTATGATTTGATCCGTCAGCACCCAAAAGTTCTTTGCGGCTACAGTGATATCACAGCACTCGCCAACGCCATTACTGCCAAATGTGATATGGTGACGTATTCAGGTCCTCATTTCTACAGCCTTCTGTTTGACTTCAACTGGATAACTCACTCTTGTCCCCATAGAAAAAACACCTCCATGTTTTATTTCGGATCACAACGGTCCGTTTTCAAACTTGAAGGTGTTTTTTATTTGTCTCATCTTAGGGGGTCAGTCCCAAATGAGGTGCTTTTTTGTATGACATGATCGAATTTAAAAATATTTTTAAAAAATTGATCAAACCTTCACCCCCCCCTCGTTAAGATGTCACAACGAAAAGAGAGGAGGCAAAAACATGTTTTGAGATGTCCTCAGCCAATTATTCGATTCTATTTCTAACATTATTAATATGTTCAAAACCCGCTGTCTTTAAAAGATAGCGGGGCTTTCATAGTTATAGTTACATCTTTTCCGGTGCAGATACGCCAATTAGTTTTAATGCGTTGGCTAGCGTAATTTGTGTTGCTTTCATGAGTGATAGACGGGCTGTTGTTTTTGTTTCGTTTTCTACATCAATAACCTTCTCAGCATTGTAGAAGCTGTGAAGGGCTGATGCAAGGTCATAAATATAGTTGGTGACGCGGTGCGGAATACGCTTTTCAGCCGCTTCTGCTACTACCTCTGGGAAGCTACCAATGATTTTCAGAAGATCGTATTCTTTTTCCGACTGAATGTGAGAGAAATCTGCTTTCTCAAGGTTCGGCTCGTAGCCTTTTTCTTCACCTTGACGCAGCATGCTGCAAATTCTCGCATGCGCATATTGTGCATAGTACACAGGGTTTTCGTTAGACGTAGAAATCGCTAAGTCCAGATCAAAGTCCATATGTGTTGCCGCACTTCTCATCGCAAAGAAATAACGAGTGGCATCTAAGCCTACTTCTTCAATCAGATCACGCATGGTGACTGCTTTTCCTGTCCGTTTACTCATCTTCATCTTTTCACCGTTTTTGTATAGGTGAACGAGCTGAATGATTTCGACTTCAAGCTTGTCTGCTGGATATCCAAGTGCCTGAATCGCCGCTTTCATTCGAGGAATATAGCCGTGATGGTCCGCTCCCCAAATGTTAATTAGCTGGTCAAAGCCTCTGTCAAGCTTGTCCTTATGGTATGCGATGTCTGGAAGCAAGTACGTGAAGCTGCCGTCTTTTTTAATCAGCACTCGGTCCTTGTCGTCGCCAAAATCAGTCGAACTTAGCCACGTTGCGCCGTCTGATTCAAAGATATAGCCTTTTTCACGAAGCGCTTCTAGCGTTGGCTCGATTTTTCTGTTTTCATATAAAGATGTTTCAGAATACCATACATCAAATGGGACACGAAAATTCTCAAGGTCTCCACGTAATTTTTCTAATTCGTATTTCAATCCGTACTCACGGAAGAATTTTAAACGCTCTTCTTCTGACTCATGCACGAAACGGTCACCAAATTCATCAGCAAGCTTCTGGCCAATGCCTTTGATATCTTCTCCTCTGTAGCCATCTTCTGGCATTTCTTTTTCAAGACCGAGCGTCTCAAAGTAACGCACTTCTACAGATAAAGCCAAATTATTGATCTGATTACCTGCATCATTGATATAGTATTCACGGCTCACGTCGAACCCTGCTTTATCCAGAATGTTGCAAAGGGAATCACCTACAGCTGCTCCGCGGGCATGTCCAAGGTGAAGGTCACCTGTTGGGTTTGCAGAAACGAATTCGACTTGTACCTTCTGACCAGTGCCTGTATTCGTTTCACCATATGCCTCTTTTGCCTCAAGGACAGCTGGGATCAGCTTTGTTAAATACTGATTGTTCATATAAAAATTGATGAATCCTGGACCTGCGATATCCAGTTTTTCAATAGAAGCTTTCCCTTTATCAAACGCATTGACAATGTCCTCTGCGATTTGACGAGGTGCTTTTTTCGCAATGCGGGCAAGCTGCATCGCCATATTGGTGGAATAATCACCGTGCGTTTTCTCTTTCGGCACTTCCAAAAGGACATCTGGCACCTGACTTTCATCAGCAAGTCCTGCTTTGACGACTGCCGCAATGATTTCTTCTTTTAACGCATCTTTGACCTGTTCTGCGATATTCATGTACGTAAATCCTCCTTATACGAAATCGATAATGTATGTAAATGCTTTTGATCTTCACCTGTCAGCATATCGTACGTAATGTGCAGTAAACCGTTGTCCACATCGAGATCAATGCTATGTGTATGCACATCGAGCTGAAGTGTGCCGAATGGCATCGTGTAATGTGTCACGGTCGTCTCTCCAATGAGAAAGCGCTGCTTCATTTGAATGGCACCTGATCTCATAATAAAAATCCCTTTTTCACTTATTTTCACAACGGTTTTTACTTTACCCATTTCATGTTCTTCATGGTAAGTGAGATACGTTTTGTCATTCTTCTCTTGGTACGTTCCAGTTGTTCGGAATTCGATCGTTTCAGCCGGCCCCGTCTCTGGTTTCATCACTGACTTTACATGAATTGAAATTTGGTTTTGTGTCATTTTGCACTTCCTTTGTTAAGACCCGTTTAACTAAAATAGTATACCATATTCACGATTGCCTATCATACCATCATTTCTCACCTTCACTCTCATTAAACTTCGTTTTGATCTTCAAACATCACTTTAGAAAAAAAGAAAAATGAAACAGACCAACGATCTCTTCCTTTGTCTCCTTTTTTGAAGCGAAAACAGACGGCTCTGTTGCTAGCTCTCTTTTCAGCGTAAGAAAGCCTGCCGCTAACACAATAAAGCGGGAACACCATGAATATAGCAGCAAACATAAGCTGCCTTCTTTATCTTTTTGTCCAATGCAAAAAAAGAGCTTGTCTACATGAGATGACAAGCTCTTCTATCAACATGTTATTTCACAAATCCAAGCAACATTTCACGTAAAAGCTTGCTCGCTGTATTCGCCGTTTGATCAGAGTGATCGTATACAGGCGCTACCTCGACAAGGTCAGCACCAACCACTTGAACATTAGAACCTGCTATCGCATGAATGGATGCAAGTAGCTCCTTTGACGTAATACCGCCAGCATCGACCGTTCCAGTACCAGGCGCATGTGCTGGGTCTAGTACATCAATGTCGATCGTCACATAAACTGGACGGCCTTTCAGCTTTGGCAAAACTTCCTTTAATGGCTCTAGTACTTCAAATTTAGAAATGTGCATGCCCGCTTCTTTTGCCCATTCAAACTCTTCTTTCATACCAGAACGGATACCGAAGGAGAACACATTTTCAGGTCCAATAAGTCCTGCTACTTTACGAATCGGTGTGGAATGAGATAGCGGCTCTCCCTCATATTCCTCACGAAGATCCGTATGTGCATCCATATGGATGATGGCCAAATCAGGGTGTTTTTTATGCATCGCACGGAAAACCGGCCAAGATACAAGATGCTCTCCACCCATTCCTAATGGAAATTTCTCTTTTTCTAAAATACTGTCGATATATGCCTCAATTAAATCTAAGCTTTTTTGTGCGTTCCCAAATGGAAGTGGAATGTCACCTGCATCAAAGAATGGCACCTCATGCAGCTCACGATCTAAATAAGGACTGTATTCCTCTAAACCGATAGATACTTCACGGATGCGGTTCGGGCCAAAACGTGAGCCTGGGCGGTAACTGACCGTCCAATCCATCGGCATACCGTATAAAATGACTTTTGCATCTTCCCATGTAGGCTGACTTCCAATAAACACTTTACCTGAATAAGCCTCGTCGAATCTCACGCAAGATTCCTCCTTTTATGCTCAAAAAATGCGCAAAGAGTCATTTGCGCATTTCCATTTCGCTTCATTTATTTAATTAAGTCGCTCACAAATTTCGGCAGAACGAATGCTGCTTTGTGCAATTCTTTTGTGTAATATTTCGTTTCAACATCAAAGAAGCGGCTGTCTTCCACAGCAAGTGGATCATATTTCTTAGAACCGATTGTAAATGTCCAAAGACCGCTTGGATACGTTGGGATATTCGCCGTGTAAAGCTTTGTGATCGGGAAAATTTCCTTCACATCACGCTGTACATTCGTAATCAATTCCGGTGTGAACCAAGGGTTGTCCGTTTGTGCCACGAAAATCCCGTCTTCCTTGAGAGCTTTTGAGATTCCTGCGTAAAATCCTTTAGAGAACAGGTTCACAGCTGGTCCAACTGGCTCAGTCGAATCAACCATGATGACATCATACTCGTTGTCCGCTTCCGCAATGTGCATAAAGCCGTCTCCCACTTTGACATCCACACGAGAATCGTCAAGTTTTCCAGCAATTATAGGAAGGAATTTCTTTGAGTATTCGATCACCTTGCCATCAATATCAACAAGCGTGGCCTTTTTCACACTTGGATGCTTGAGGATTTCACGAATGACACCGCCGTCCCCTCCGCCTACGACAAGTACATTTTCCGGGTTTGGATGAGTAAAAAGAGGAACATGTGCCACCATTTCGTGGTATACAAACTCATCTTTCTCTGATGTCATCACCATGCCGTCTAAAAACAGCATATTGCCAAACTCTCTTGTTTCCACCATTTCTAAATGCTGAAAGTCTGTTTGTTCTGTGTGAAGGGTTTTATTCACCTTCAATGTAATGCCAAAATTCTTCGTTTGCTTCTCTGTATACCAAAGTTCGCTCATTGTTCTCTTCCTCTCATCCAATAATAAACAAACATCTATTATTAGCGCCTTTTAACGGCTATGACGTTATCGATTGTTCAAGAAAAAAGTATAGTGGATTCATATCAAATTGTAAAGAACCGCATCATTTTTCAACGCACACTGATGCGATCGCTTGTTTAAAACGGTTTTCTTTGTTCCATACTGATAAAAAACCGTCAAAATGGGGGCTTTGCATGGACACAATCATGAGTAATAAAAAAATCCGCATGACCGTGAAAACGATTCGAGCCTGCTTTTTTATTGGCTTGCTTGCCTTTCTATTTGCAGGCACTGTTTTTTTGACGATTCTTTTACTTGCAAAGTGGCAAGGTGCCCCTTCTGTTCAAGTTCCCCAATCCACGACCATTTATGCAGCAGATGGCTCAAAACTCGGAGAATCCAGCTTTGGAGAAAAGAGGTATTGGGTTTCATTAAAAGACATGTCTCCGCATATCAGGCAGGCAGTTGTAGCTGTTGAGGATAAAACTTTTTATGACCATCATGGGTTTGATGTGAAACGGATGGCGGGTGCCGCGGTGGCTGATATTCGTGCAATGGCAAAGGTGCAAGGTGCTAGCACAATCACCCAGCAATATGCACGGAATCTATATTTAGATCATGATAAAACGTGGAAGCGGAAGTGGAATGAAGCCTTTTACACGATCCGCTTAGAGCAAAACTATACAAAAGATGAGATTTTAGAAGGATACTTGAACACCATCTATTATGGTCACGGAGCGTACGGTGTGGAAGCCGCTTCCCGTCTTTATTTCGGGAAAAAGGCGAAGAATTTGACACTAGCTGAATCTGCCTTGCTTGCCGGTATACCAAAGGGGCCTTCTCTCTATTCCCCTTATGTCAATCAGGAAAAAGCGGACTCAAGAAAAGCCTTGATCCTAAGGCAAATGAAAGAGGATGGCGTGATTACGAAAAAAGAAGCCGCTGATGCAGCAAAAGAAAAGCTGTCCTATCGTTCGCTGCATCAGAAGCAGCTACAAGCAAAGCAAGCCCCGTATTTTTATGATGATGTGATTAGAGAACTGAAGCAAAACTTGGGCCTAACAGAGGAACAGATCAAAACCTATGGACTTCATATTCAAACCACCTTACATCCTGAATTACAGAAAATCGCAGAGAAGACGCTGAAAAACACGATGAATTCCGACTCAAACATCCAAATTGGATTTACCGCCATCCATCCCCAAACAGGACATGTGCTTGCCCTAGTTGGAGGAAGAGATTATAAGAAAAGTCCATTCAATCGAGTCACACAGTCTAAAAGACAGCCAGGCTCGACAATGAAACCACTTCTCTATTACATGGCCTTGCAAAATGGATTTACACCAGCAACCGTCATGCGCAGTGAGGAAACAGTTTTTAAACTGGATGACCAAGGAAGCGGTGCCAATTATTCACCAAGCAACTATCACGGCTATTACGCCAATGACGGCATTACGATGCTTCAAGCTTTGGCTCTATCTGATAATATTTATGCAGTTAAAACCCATCTGTTTTTAGGAATGGAACAGCTTGTACGTGCCGGCAAGATGTTTGGTATCAACGAGAAACTGGATCAAGTGCCGTCACTTGCGCTAGGGACATCTCCTGTCAAACCAATTGAAATGACCAATGCTTATGCCATGCTTGTCAATGGCGGCAAACGGGTCAAGCCAACCTTTATTACGAAAGTAACGGATGCAAAAGGCAACGTGCTGTTTAAGGAAAAACAAAAACGGGAGCAAGTACTAGATGAAAGAGCAGCTTTTGTCACCACCGATATGATGTCTGGGATGTTCAATGATCAATTAAACGGCTATACAAGTGTCACTGGACGTACCATTATGAAGGAACTTACGCGGACATATGGGGGGAAATCGGGGACGACAGGAGCAGACAGTTGGATGATCGGCTTCTCTCCCCAGCTCGTAACAGGTGTGTGGACCGGCTATGACAAAGGGCGCACCATTGACTCAGTCGAAGAAACCGCCTATGCGAAAAAGATTTGGGCCTCCTTTATGGAATCAGCTCTCTCAAAGAAGCCATCCTCCTCCTTCATGCCGCCAGACGGCGTAAAAGGTGTGTATATCAATCCAAAAACCGGTGATCTTGCAGGTCCAGGATGTGAATCAAAGGTATTCACCTATTTTATAGAAGGAACGGAGCCTACAGGTGTCTGCTATGGTGCTGAGGAAAAGGCATCTGAGCAAGACCCGGCTCAAGATCAACAGCCAAAGAAATGGTGGGAAAAGTGGATGAAACGATGAAGAATAAAAAAAAACATGAAAAACCCCGAGATATACATCTCGGGATTCTCCATGTCCTAGCTTTAACACCAGTTTACTCAAAAAACGACTGGAATTGGTAGCCATCCGCCATTCTTCACAAAAATTTCACAATTACTCAGGGACAGCCAATCCTTCTTTCAATTCAGTTGTGGATGCTTCCCATAATGCTTCGTTGTGGCTCTTCAAGAAATCAGCAAGCACCTTTTTCGATCCATCATCCATATGGCTGACAATGATTTTACGCTTCATGGATTTATCCATTAAGTTCACATGCTCTGGAAGCGACTTATACCCGCGGCGAATCGAGCGGTCAACTGTCATTTCACAGGCCGTTACCCCTGCATAATAAGGCCCTTCTTCTCTTCGGTCAATGGTCACCCATACGAGCCAATACGGCTTTCCGTTTGGCACCTCTTCTTTGCTTTTCAAAAATTTAATCCCTTTTTCCACGGCACTTCTTGCATGCATTGCTCCAATATCAATGACAGCTTCCTTTTCCTCTACATCAATGATGACTGGCGAGATGTTATCGAGGCTTAGTGAACCCGCCCCAAAGCCTCCATGTCCATCGGTTGCATCTGTCTTTTTAATAATGTTAAAACCAATTGGTTTCTTTTTTTTACCTTCCATTCATTAGACCTCCTAAAGCAGCGGTTTCAAAATAAAATTAAACCAGTCTATCATTTGATCTCTCATACTGATTAATGGACCAAAAACAAACTGACCAAGCGGCGTAATGACGAATATGAGGAAAATGATCACCCCATATTGTTCAAATTGCGTCATTTTTGCACGAATGCCGGGACTGACGACATCCTCAATAATTCGATACCCATCCAGCGGTGGGAGTGGTAATAGGTTAAATAGGAACAAAATGACGTTCAGGTTAATAAAGATTTGGAAGAAATAATCGACTCCCGGCTCAAAGCCCATGATCCACTCTCCACCAAATTTCTGAAGAAGCACATACACAAAAAAGCCTAAAAATGCTAAAACCAAGTTACTTAAAGGCCCAGCGATGGAGACACAAATCCCTGCTAAGCGTGGGTTCTTAAAGTGGTAACGATTTACCGGTACAGGTCTCGCCCAGCCAAACCCGGCCACAAAGATCAAGATCGTCCCCAATATATCCAGATGCTTTAGTGGATTTAACGTCAATCTGCCTTGATTTTTAGCTGTAGGATCTCCAAAACGATACGCAACATATGCATGCGCCAGCTCGTGCATCGTAAATGCAACAACAAGCGTAATGGCGACATATGGAATAAGTTCTAATGGATAAACAAGAAATTGGTTCAAAGGCATGAATCCCTCTTTCTTTCTATACAATGATTTACTTCATTCAGTATACTATAAGAAGTCCCTTAAACTAAAGGGAAGCGAAACACTAAAGGAAAAAGGAGGTTTTCGCATTGCCGATTGTCACCGTTCAAATGCTTGAAGGAAGAACAGACGAGCAGAAAAGAGCCCTTGTGGAGAAAGTCACTGATGCCGTTGTCCAAACAACAGGCGCAGAAAAAGTTTCTGTCATTATTGAAGAAATAAAAAAAGAACACTATGCCGTAGCAGGGAAGCGAGTGAGTGACCTGTAAGCATATAAAAAGGACAAACAGAGAGGCGTTTGTCCTTTTGTCTCCTATCTTAACTATACACGCTTTGTTACGGTTGACTTGATTTTTTTGAGCCGCATCGAAGTAATCGACTGTGTAGGAATCATCATAATTCATTAAGGAGACAATTCCGCTGCCTTGCGGATCATGCGGCAAGCCAACTAGTTCATTTCCTTCAATTGCTTGATATAAGTAAGGGCAGCTTCAAATTCTTCGTCCGTATAGCGCTGCTTGCTTTTAATGGTGAAGACCTTTTCCTTCACCTCATCTTGAGGCAGGACATCAAAGTATAAAATCGTTGAGACGAGCTCTAGAAAACGAGATGATTGCTCGTTCATCTGCTGCGTCACCACTTTGAGATCAGGCATGTCCACTTCACACTGATCAAGAAATTCTTTCCCATTGTCCGTCAGCGAATAGCGATATTGATAGTATCCGCCCTTTTTTTCCTTCATTTCGTCCAAGAATCCAAGGTTGCACAGCTCTTCAATTCTGAGCGTCAACTCTTCTGAATAGGGGCCATAAAAATGAAAATCGTATTTCTCGTAAAAAGGCAAATCTAACTTTTTTGCAATGTAAATCATTTTTTGCAGCTTCTTCCGTCCAACGATTTCCCCAGATTCAGAGAACACCTTCATCAACTTTGCATGCTCTTTCAACAAATTCCCGACATCTCCTTTTTCAATACTTCCTTATCCCAATTCAAGCAGCTTCATGATCGCCTTCTTTTCTTCAGCTTTTTCCGACATATCTACAATTAAGTCCATCGGGAAATAAAGTTTATGATCGGTTCTTCGTTTACCGGAAATGGCGTCAACAATATCTGACTGTCTCGACAGTTCTTTAATATGACCACTTTGCGTCAAGAGGTGGATCGGCAGCCGCTCTTCTTCTTCCCCTGGTCTGTAGAAGTCATAGGGCAAGTCAGAGGAAGAGTCGACCACTAAATAATAGTCAGGATCAATTCCTGCCTTCTCGAACAAAGCGGTCAGCTTGAAATATTTCGTCATTTCTTCGTTTGGATTAAACTCTGTATAATGGAACAATCGGCGGTTCATAAAACGGCGGCACAAATCAGCCAGCACGTGATCTTCTTCGTCTTCCCACGCCTGAAAATAAAATAAGACAATGGATTCATCCAGTTTAATATAGTCCTCTGTGGTGACATTCCCTTCAAAAATCGAGTAAAAATGAACTGGGGCATGTGTAAACATATAACCAGTTTCATGCAGCTCTTTTGCACGATGTAGAATTTTCGTTAAAATGACTTCCGCACTGCGCGTCACTGGATGGAAATACACTTGCCAGTACATTTGATAGCGGCTCATAATATAATCCTCTACGGCATGCATCCCGCTTTGCTTCATCACAATTTGGTCTTCTCTCGGACGCATCACACGCAAAATACGTTCCATATCAAAGTGGCCATAGCTGACGCCTGTATAGTAGGCATCACGCTGTAAATAGTCCATTCGGTCGGCATCAATTTGACTTGAGATCAAACTGACCACCTGTTTGTTTTGATAGGTTTTGGCAATGACTTCCGCCACATGCTTTGGAAAATCATCACTGACCCGGCGAAGCACTTCATTTACTTCCGTTTGCCCTAAAATGATATCTGTTGTAAACGATTCATGATCTAAGTGGAAGACCTTTTCAAAGGAATGAGAAAACGGACCATGACCAAGGTCATGAAGCAAGGCTGCACTCAGTACAAGCTCGCGCTCCCCCTCATCCCATTCTGGTCGTCCTTTAAACACATCATCCACAATCCGTCTCACAATCTCGTATACACCGAGTGAATGATTGAATCGGCTGTGTTCTGCCCCATGAAACGTCAAGTAAGTGGTTCCTAGCTGTTTAATTCGTCTAAGGCGCTGAAACTCTCTTGTCCCTATTAAATCCCATATTAATGCGTCCCGTACGTGAACATAACGGTGCACAGGATCTTTAAATACCTTTTCTTCAGATAATTTCCCTTTTGGATACGCCATCGTTTCGTCCCTCTTTTTTAAGACGTGTTTCTATTATATCGGGTAACTTTTCCCGAAAACATCCTTGAATTTGCTGATGAATGTGTTCTCGAAGATTTCACGGACATAAAAAGCCCGACCTGACAGGGACGGACCTCTTTTTAGGTCGACTGAACACATTCAGTGACATTTATTTGACTTTTTTTTGAACCTTTTCGAGTAATTCATCCTCTGTTGGTGCTGATAATGGGCGATTGTTCACAAACGCAAAAGCCTTTTTTCGTCCTGGACCGCAATACGATTGACAGCCAATCTCAATTTTTGCATCAGGGTCAACCGATTTGAGTCGAGGCAATAACGTCTTTAGGTTCGTCGCATCACAATCGTCACATACGCGAAACTCATTAGCCATGGTCTTACGCTTCCTTTCAATGATGAAACTTCATTCTATATGAAACAGTTGGACAACCAAGAGTGAGTAATATACCACCAAACATTGTACATCGAAGTGCCTAGACATGCAAGGCGCATTGTCAGTGCTAATACACGTTTACATAAAAGATCGTATTTTCCACTATCCTTTTAGCAAACTTGTATAAACCTTCTTTAACTTGGCTAATCTAATACCATCAAATCATTTGGGGGTTTAAACACATGTCAAAACAAAGACAAGATGCTTGGTCTGAGGAAAATGATCTCCTTCTGGCAGAAACCGTCTTACGTCATGTCAGAGAGGGCAGCACACAGCTAAATGCGTTTGAAGAAGTAGGAGACAAGCTGAACCGCACCTCAGCGGCATGCGGATTTAGATGGAATGCTGTCGTAAGGCATCAATATGAAAAAGCGTTGGCACTTGCCAAAAAACAGCGAAAACAACGAATGCGCGCACTCGGCAATGGTCAGCCTGCAAAAAAACGCTTACTCTATCAGCCGCAAGTAGAGGAAACGATCACACAGGAATTCTCTCAAGAGCTGGAACCAGCGAAAGAAGAAACATTTGCACCAGCAGCTGAAACAGCAGAACAGCTCCAATTTGTTGATCAAAACTACAATGAAGAGTTAGCTAGTTTATCACATTTATTGTCACAGGCTTCTCACGTCACAGAGAAAATGCCAGAAACCAACCCATTTAGGCAGCGTCAGGAATTAACGATCGAAGATATCATTGATTTCTTACGCCGCTATGAAGGTGATGGACATCAATCCTCTGCCTTACGTATGGAAAACAGCCGGTTAAAACGAGAAAACAACGAACTTTCACATAAAGTCTCGCATCTAGAAGCGGAAGTGAAAAAGCTTGAAAAGGATCAGCTCACGATTCAAGAAGATTATGAAACACTTGTCAAAATCATGAATCGTGCGAGAAAACTAGTCTTGTTTGAGGATGACGACAATGCCGCGCCAACCTTTAAAATGGACCGAAACGGCAACCTTGAAAAAATGGCAGAATAACAAAAAGTGCTCCCCACTTACGGGAAGCACTTTTTTAAATATCCAAAAATAGCATCACACTAAAAAGGACATTAATCAAAAACACGAACATAAAAATATATCTGACCTGTCTCACCTGAAAATCACCAAAGATAAAAATATAAAGACCTGCGATGCCAAGTGTCAGTACAGGCTGAAGAAACGGCACTAAAAGTGAAATGCCGTAGCCGGCTCCTATGATCACAGAAAGCCAAAGTAAATAGAGGTAACTGCCGTTTTTGGATTTCACCGGAATCCTTCCTTTCTATTAAACCATATCATTTCCACAATGTATCTAACTGATTTGAATAAAAATCAATGGCCTTTCGATAACTTAAAATATTAGGATCTTTTGTTGTTTCAGTTAAACAGTTCAGTAATACCTCCATCGCTTCGCTATGTTCATTCAAATTATACAAAGTCATGGCATAGAATGTTTGAATGGCTTTGTTTTTCGGATAAGCTTCCATAGCGTTTAGGAATATCTGTTTTGACTTTTCATATTCTCCTAAGGTTCTGTATGTACTTCCTAACCCTATTAAAGCGTCTTCTAGTTCTTCTGAAGACAACCCTAACTCGATTGCCTTTTCATAAAAAAAGACAGCTTGTTTTTCCTCTCCTAACAAGTCATAACTCCAGGCACATTGATAGTAAAGGGAGGCATGGTCTGGATACTCTTCCACAAGATGAGTGAGCATTTCATTTGATTCTTGAAGGTGTCCACTTTTTCGAAGTTCAATGGCTTTCACAAGCTTTGTTTCCATTACTTCACCTCTCAATTTTTTCAAAATTGAAGTACCTATGTGTTTTATCAAAACACCTTCTCATTCCGCTCAATCATCCGCGTCATGTTTTTCTCAAATTCAAGCTGCTCTTCTACGGTGAGGCCTGACGCTGTCAGTTGATCACTCAGCTTTTGAAGCTCTTCTAGTAAAAGACGCATCAGAAGCGTACAATCAATTGGTTCTCCTATTAATTCTGATAGGGATGCCATCGTATCAGGCTGTATATCAGGAAATACCGCCTTGACCTCTTGTCGTTTATCCTTTAAGGCAGCATCATAAAAACGGCGAATCAAATCTGCTCGTTCTCGTCCACTTCCATCTGCACACAAATAGATTTGCACAGCGACTCCTCCGCGTAATCTACGCTGAGATATGCCTGCAAATTTCTTTCCATTAATGCTTAAATCGTAGCTTCCTGGACAGTAAGAGCCAACAATTTCATAGGCTTCGATCTTCACTTCATACTTCGCCAGCATTCGTCGGATCAGCGCCACCATTGCATCATACCCTCGGTCGATATCAATACCCTTCTTTTGTTCCGCAAAGATTAACGACACATTCAGTACACCTTCATCCAGCACCACAGCAAGACCACCTGAATTGCGCACAATCACACGATACCCCTCTTCCTCAAGCAGCTTCACGCCATATTGAAGGAATGGAAGCCTTGTATCCTGAATACCAAGAACAATCGTATTGTGATGCACCCAAGAACGGGCTGTCGCTGGTGAAAGCCCCTTCCCCACCGATGCACAAAGCGTATCATCCATGGCAAAGGATTGCTTTGGATCCACATAAGGACCCAGACTTGACTGATCGATGATTCGCCATTTCGACTGTGTCAGTAACTCAATAGGTTCATTTTTCATCTCCTGCATATCCTCTCGTTCATAAACTGTGTTTATTATACCATGGAAGGAATATGGGATGAATGGGAGGGAAATCATGTTCAGGTTCAATTAATGAGCAGGTTGGGGATTTGAGGTA
Source organism: Bacillus stratosphericus (assembly GCF_020524495.1). GTDB lineage: Bacteria > Bacillota > Bacilli > Bacillales > Bacillaceae > Bacillus > Bacillus stratosphericus_B. Next base: position 96,920 of record NZ_JAIVLB010000004.1, read on the forward strand.
AATTGATCATTTTTGGGAGTCTCCTAAATAGATGCTCTGTTTTGAATGTTTGCTTTATCTGTAGAAATAACTAGATGGGTCACTCCGCACTTATATTTCCATTTATGTACTCCTCGTAATACTATAGTTGAATGATTATAAAATAAACGTTGAAAGGCTTTTAACCAATCAATGGATTTCGATATCAAGATAATTCAAAGTCATTAACTCTTAACCGAAAGCACCTTACAGAATATGGATCGATCCATAGTTCATGGCCCATTAATTTTTTAACTCCTTTTATTGTATTAGAATCTATTTTACTCTCTGTATTAGTAGTAACCTTATTCACCACATTCTTCCCATGATCAATCTTAAAAACATTTTCCAACCTTCGCTATTTTGATGATTGAGATAATAGAGGCTTTGGATAGGGCTTGGTCTGTTCTCCAAATAATACGAATTCAACAAATATACAAAAAAAGCTAGCTTTGCGTAAAAACGAAGCTAGCTTTTTTTGATTGTCATATTATAGTGCTTGAGCCGCCGTGATCAGCGCAAGGTTATAAACGTCTTCGGCATTACAGCCTCTGGAAAGATCGTTTACTGGTTGGTTTAAGCCTTGTAGAATTGGACCTACAGCTTCAAAGTTACCTAAGCGCTGTGCAATTTTGTAGCCAATGTTTCCAGCTTCGAGGCTAGGGAAAACAAATACGCTAGCGTCCCCTTTGATGACGGAGTCTGGTGCTTTCTTCGCTGCAACTGAAGGAACGAAAGCTGCATCAAATTGGAATTCTCCATCAAGTACAAGCTCAGGTGCCTTTTCTTTTGCAATGCGAACCGCTTCAGATACTTTTTCTGTTTCGTCTGATTTTGCTGAGCCTTTTGTTGAGAAGCTAAGCATGGACACACGTGGTCTAATATCAAACATTTTCGCTGTATTTGCACTTTCGATCGCAATTTCAGCTAGATCTTGGCTGTCTGGTGCAATGTTGATCGCACAATCAGCAAATACATACTGCTCTTCTCCGCGAGCCATAATGAAGACGCCAGAAGTTTTCTTTACGCCTTCTTTTGTTTTAATGATTTGAAGTGCTGGACGCACTGTGTCAGCAGTTGAGTGTGCTGCACCGCTCACAAGTCCGTCTGCAAGACCTTTATACACAAGCATTGTACCGAAATAGTTTTCATCTAGTAATGCTTTTCTTGCTTGCTCTTCTGTTGCTTTTCCTTTACGTCTTTCTACGAAAGCTTGTACAAGCTCTTCAAAACCTTCATATGTATGAGGATCATACACGTCAACACCTTCAAGTGTAAGACCTAATTCTTTTGCTTTGGCTTCAACTTCTTGTTTCTTGCCTAGAATAATCGGCTGTAATACTTTGCCATCTACTAGTTTTTGAACGGCTGTTAAAATGCGTTCGTCCATTCCCTCAGGAAAAACGATCTTAACTCCTTTACCTGCAACCTTTTCCTGAACTGTTGAAAAAATATCTGCCACTTCAATTACCCTCCTTGATTTTACAAAAAAGCGTTCTCTTTTAAGCATACTCTTCTTCTACATAAATTCAAACTACCAACTTACATTATAGCGCTTACAATTTAAATTCTTATTTTTCAAACTAATTCAATCAATTTTGATAAAAACGGTTGTCTTCGTCAAGTTTTGATCACATCTCCATTTGGACAAACTATGTTATAGTTGGAACAGATGGAAAACTGTAAATAGGAGTGAAAGAAATGAGCGAACAACATAAAACAAATGAAGCAGCTCAAACACTAGACGGCTGGTATGCGCTGCATGATTTTAGAACGATTGACTGGACAGCTTGGAAGCTGCTGACAAGCGATGAGCGTCAAGCCATTATTCATGAGTTTACAGCTCTACTAGAAAAATGGAAGATAGTTGAGCACGATAAGGCTGGAAGCCAAACAATCTATAGTATTGTGGGCCAAAAAGCAGATATTATGCTCATGATTTTACGTCCAACAATAGAAGAACTGGGTGAAATTGAACTTGAATTCAACAAGTCACGACTAGCAGAATTCACAATTCCAGCGTATTCGTTCGTTTCAGTTGTTGAATTAAGCAACTACTTAGCAGGGGAAGGCGGCGGGGATCCTTACGAAAACCCACATGTACGTGCGCGTCTATACCCAGAGCTCCCTTCTTCTAAATACGTGTGCTTCTATCCAATGGATAAAAGACGTTCTGGCAATGACAACTGGTACATGCTCTCAATGGACGAACGTAAATCCCTTATGAGAAGCCACAGCTTAATTGGCCGAAGCTATGCTGGGAAAGTCAAACAGATCATTACAGGTTCAGTCGGTTTCGATGATTATGAGTGGGGCGTCACCCTTTTCTCTGACGATGTTCTTCAATTTAAAAAACTGGTTTATGAAATGCGCTTTGATGAAGTTAGTGCACGTTACGGCGAATTTGGTTCCTTCTTTGTTGGAAACCGATTAGCAAACGAGCAGCTAGCGTCTTATTTCCATGTTTGATAAACTCTTAAGGCTTCGGATCTCTCCGAAGTCTTTTTATGTATTTGTTTAGAAAGGTGTTCTCATCATGAAAAACTCCCCATCGCTATTTTTGCATTAAGGCTAGGTGCATTTTCGAAACGATCTCCATGTATCCATCTCTGCCTCAAAGGTAGCTGATTACTGGATGCGTCTTTGCGGCGGGATCGGTATTCAAAGGAACACCTTAAACATCGACCTGATCGGCAAGCTTTATGGCGATTGCCTTTCCAATTCCTGTACTTGCCCTGTCACAAATGCAATTCTTTTAGACAAATTCATACACATCCCTTTTCTTTTGATCTTCATAAATATACATAAAATGGCACATACAGAATGTATCTCAACAAAAAGACCTTTCTCCTGCGAAAGGCCTCTCTTCTTATTTAAACGTCGTTTCCCAATCAAATCCGATCGCCTCATCATTCCAAGCGATTCTTTTTTCATCTGGGTTTTTCGTATCGTAGGATTCTGTTGTAAAATAAACAATTTGCAGAGGCGTCTCGCCTAGTACACGATAACCATGTGCGACCCCCTTTGGAATAAGGAGCAACATCGGATTGTCTTCTCCCATATAATACACATCGGTTTGACCCTTTGTGGGAGAACCCTCCCTCAAATCGTATAAAACGACCTGGGCATGACCTGCTGGGAAGAACCAAACGTCATCTTGTTTTTCATGGTAATGAAAGGCTTTGATCACTCCTGGAAAGCTTTTCGACCACGACGCCTGCCCAAAGCGTTTCAGCATCGGTTCGTCATCTCGAATGAGCTCTGCAAAAAAGCCGCGATCATCACAATGCTTCATTAGTTTTTTCGTTTGCACACCATCAATCATGCTGATGCCATCTCCCTTCTTTTTGCAAATATTCGTGAAGTGCATCCTTCCAATGTCTTGGCTGCCAGCCTGTGGCTTCAATCGCTTCAAGGTCTAAAACAGAATAGGCTGGACGAGGTGTTTGGAATCCGTACTCTTCCGTGGAAATCGGCTCAATGGTGGTAGACAGGCCGCTCTTTGCAACAATTTCTGACGCAAACTCAAACCAGGAACAGCTCTCTCGGTTACTGACGTGATAGATACCCGCCTTCTGATCAAACAAATGAATCAAGGCCTCTACTGCATCCTTTGTATAAGTAGGAGATCCTATTTGATCATTTACGATGCGCACATGATCCTTCGTTTCAGCTAGCCGAAGAATGGTATTAACAAAGTTGTGTCCCTCATGTCCATAGAGCCACGATATACGGATGATTTTCACTTCGTCTGACACAAGATGAATCAATTCCTCGCCGAGCTTTTTACTCTTTCCATAAATGGTTTGGGGATCCGCTTGTGCATCGACCTGATAAGGGGCATTCGCTTGCCCATCAAACACATAATCTGTACTAACATGTAACACATCTGCCCCTGCGTGTTTTGCTTCTAGCGCTGTATAATAAGCACCAATGCCATTCACAAGATAGGCCTTTTCAATTTCTGTTTCGCATTGATCAACAGATGTGTATGCTGCCGCACTGACCACAATATCAGGCCTGAAGTGTCTCATCGCGTGTCTGACTGCTTGTTGATCTGCGATATTGAGCATGCTCCTTGTTAAAGCAATGACGGTGATATCTTTTTCCTTGAGCTGTTTGCTCAATTCTTTCCCTAATTGGCCGCCTGCACCGGTAATTAAAACTTTCATCGGTCACCCTTCTTCGCTCTGATCATATTTGGCACGATACCACTTGATCGTTTTTTCGATACCTTCTTCAAATGAAGTCGCCTGGACCCAGCCAAGCTCTCCTTTTAGTTTACCGGCATCAATGGCGTACCGTCTGTCATGCCCTTTTCGATCTTGAACAAACGCAATTTGGTCATGGCTGATGCCGAGATGTGTGAGAATGGTTTTGGTTAAATCAAGATTCGATTTCTCGTTGCCACCGCCAATATTGTAAATCTGCCCAGATTTACCATTTTCTACTACCTGCTTCACAGCTCTTACATGATCCTCTACATATAGCCAATCGCGAATCTGCTGGCCGTCTCCATAAATCGGGATCTTTTCTCCATTGATCGCTTTTTTGATAATGGTAGGTATTAATTTTTCTTCATGCTGATAGGGGCCGTAGTTGTTGCTGCATCGAGTAATCATGGCGGGTAATTGGTGGGTGTGGATATAAGATTTCACAAGCATGTCTGAACTCGCCTTACTTGCTGAATAAGGGTTATTCGGTGAAAGTGGTGTTTGTTCTGTGAAAGCAGGATCATCCATCTCCAAATCTCCATATACTTCATCTGTTGAAATATGAATGAGTTTTTTCGCCTTTCCCTTTAAGACAGCTTCTAGCATACGATAGGTACCGAGAACGTTTGTTTGAATAAAGGGCTCTGCCGATTCAATACTGCGATCGACATGCGACTCTGCTGCAAAATGAATGATGGCATCATAGGCTTCATCAAATACTTGATCCAGCTCATGCTGTAGGGTGATATCCCCTTGAATAAAACGAAAATGAGAAAACTTTGATAATTCATCCATTTCCTCTGGATGACTGGCATACGTTAATTTATCAAATACGGTGAGCCGGGCATCCGATTCCTGAAGTAGCAGTTTCACAAAATTCAGTCCAATAAATCCTGCTCCGCCTGTTATTAAATAAGACTTCGTCATACGTACCCCTCTTTTTTCTTCATCGTTTCAAACATTTTCGTAGATGCTTGGTGGAGAGATTCATGTGTTCCTGCATCAATCCACCACCCTTTTAACATATCATAGGTCAGTTGGCTGTTTGAGATATAGAGATTATTCACGTCTGTAATCTCTAATTCCCCTCGATCTGACGGCGAGATTTTCTCAATATATTGAAAGACTTCTTGATCATAAAAGTAGATGCCAGTGACGCAATAGGATGAACGCGGATGCTTTGGCTTTTCTTGTATTGATAAAATCCGGTGGTGTGCGGAATCAATTTCTGCAATGCCAAACCTCTTCGGGTCTGCCACTTCTGTTAAAAGTACCTTGGCTCCGCCTTCTTGCTGCTGAAAGGCTTCGACAAAAGGGCTTAACGAATCCTCAAATACATTATCACCAAGCATGAGCACAAACTTCTTCCCTTCTACAAAGGGCTTTGCATAGGATAACCCATCCGAAATACCAGAAGCCTCTGGCTGTACTTGATACACAATGTTCATCCCAAGTTCCTGATCACCTTCAAGCAATTTTTGAAACATCGGGACTTGTTCTTCCTGTGAAATTAGCATCACATCTAAAATACCCGCTTCCTTCAATTTGAACAATGACCAATAAATCATCGGGTATGGTCCAACCGGCAATAAATGTTTGTTGAAAATTTTCGTTAATGGTGCTAGTCTTGATCCCTTTCCTCCTGCTAAAATAACTCCCTTCACATCTACACATCCTTATGTTCTTTTTGGTGATGATTCATGAGGTGTATAAGAATGTTTTTCACTCGCTCGGTTCCTTTTCCATCAATGAGTGTCCGTCCATTGAGATGGATGCTCCTGCGGAGGAAGTAGCTTTCGGACAACCTTTGAACCGCACGCAATAGATCTTTTTCATCTACATGGTCGCCTAATCCAAGGTGATGACAGGCTCCCTTTTGCGCAAAACTGCTCGCTGTAACTGCTTGGTGGTCTACTTGCGTGAGTACAATACTGGGCACCCCAATACAAACTGCCTCATATAACGTCATGCCACCTGCCACAATGGCCAAATCAGCTTCCGATAGACGAACAGGTAATTGATCTGTATGGCGAATGAATTGAATATGCTCAGCCTCTACTTGCTCTTTGATGTGAGAGGCTTTTCCTGTAACCGCTAGAATCTGTAAATGATTTTCTTGGAGAAGTGCTGATACAGCCTTTGATAACAATCCACTCGGATCACTGCCCCCAAGACTGATGACCACCTTTTTGCATTCTTTTCGAACCTCATAAGTGTCTTTTAATCGGCCAATCTCGTGATCTAACAATAAATAAGGTGTTCCATAAAAATATTCCGTCCCATTTACTTGCATGTGCTTCCCGTCCAGACCTCCATAGATACCGTTGACGACAGCATCCGCAAGCTCACCGGCTTCATCTCTTTTTTCCTCGAATAAGACCAGTCTTGAGCCGCAGGAATCCTTGATCGTTTGAAGGAACTGCAGGTCACAATCAAGAACATCAATCAGAAGAAGATCTGGTTTCAGCTCTTTCATGTCTTGCTGCAATTGAATGACCGCATTCGATTCCTGCAACATGTGGACGTGCCACTCTGGATGGGAAAGCATTTCTACACAAATCTGCTCATTTGTATAGAAAAATAGGTCGTTCCCTTCCTGAAGTAGCTCCCTTGCTAACCGTTTCATTCTGACGACATGCCCCATCCCTCTTAAAAAACCACCATAGACAACAATCATGATTTTTTTGTTCATTCAGCATCCTTCTGTCTCACAAATTGATTCAAACGAACAATGTCTCGATCCTGTTCACAGATGGATATGAGCTCAGCCGTTGGCACAGCAATGGAACCGCCAGCTTTCTCAAGTAAACGGATAGCAAACACGTAATCTTCTTCTGTATCAATCGTGAATCGATAAGCAGGATATGCAAGTTCTTTGGGCGGTGTGATTAATTGAAGGTGAAATTGCTCCGGATGCTTTCTGATATACAGAGTGACATGCTCACGCTCCTGATGCGTGAGGGGAAATGTGTCGATTTTACTTAAAATAGCTGCGTCAATCATTTCCCCGGAAATACCTAGTGGTGTTCCGTTCGTATAGGTGTAATCAGCCTTCTCCTGTCTATGTTTTTCAAGCATTTTCGACAAAAGTGGAGGATCTATAAATGGATTATCTCCCGTTAAACGTACAATAGTTTGTGGTTCAAACTGGCGGACAATTTGCGTAAATCGTTGCAACACATCCGTCTCACTGCCTCGAAACACCTTATAGCCCTTTGATAGACAATAATGAGCCAAAAAGTCATCTTCTGCCTCGACAGTTGTGGCGATCATGAGGTTTTGCGTTTTGTGATTGTAATCATCTGATTGCTTTACCCGCTCAACAATCAAGTCGATCAGCGCCATGCCGCCGATCGGCTTCATCACCTTTTTTGGAAGTCTTGTTGAACCCATCCTAGCCTGGATGACAAAGAGCACATCATTGATCATCTTGGGACTCCTGTGCGAGCACATCTTTCCACGAAACGCCTGTATGGGCTGGAATGTCTCTCATAGCCTTTGCACCAAGTAAAATCGCCATATAACGTGGGTGAAGACCTTGGCTTTTTTGCCCTGGACGTAGCACGGCTAGATTTTCTGAAGTAAAGGTCTCGCCCTTTGCAATGCCTTTTGTCGTAAATATCCCTCGATACGCAAACTCTCGAATCTGACCTTCAATGGCAGTTGTCGTTTTATAAGAACTGCCAAGGATCTCCTCTGGCAAAGATTGAACATCTGCTTCTGTTTGATTCCGCTGCTTTTCTGCTGCTCGAATGTGGTGAACCATTTCCTTCAATTGTTCAGGATCAAGTGCAAAGGAATGATCGGCTCCAGGTAACGTTTTATCGATTGTAAAATGCTTTTCAATCATCGCTGCACCAAGCTTCACAGCGGCAACAGGCGCTTCAGTTGGATGCTCACTATGATCGGAAAAGCCAATGACTGCCTCGGGAAAAGCTGAGGTTAAGGTTTGAAGGACACGAAGGTTCGTGTATGCTCTAGGCGCTGGATACTTTGCCACACAATGCATGATAGCGACTTGCTTATTTTGCTGGTTCGTTATGGTCTCATATGCTTCATGAACATCAGCAATGGTCGCCCCAGCTGTTGAAAAAATGATCGGCTTTTGAAATGAAGCGGTGTGACGCAAAAGGGGCAAATGATTAATTTCATAGGATGCCAATTTAAAAGCAGGAGGATCGGTTTGATTCAATAGATCCGCAGATTCTTCGTCACACACTGTGCTTAAAAAAATCAGTCCCTTTTCCTTACATCTCGTTAATAAGGTCGGCAGCCATTCTGGCGGCAGCTCCATTTGTTCCACTAAAGAAAAAATGGACACCTCTTCTCCTTTTGCCGTTTCGTATAAGCCCGGTTCCTTTTGATACATTCGATCAGCTTGAAACATTTGAAATTTTACCGCATCGGCACCTGATTCTTTCGCCACATCAATTAAAGCAAGCGCCTGATCCAGCTTTCCATCATGGTTAATGCCTGCCTCTGCAATGATAAAGACAGGCGCACCACCCCCCACTTTGCGATCTCCAATATAGAAATGCGCCATCTTACCTCTCTCCTTTTTTCGGCCATACATGGTAATACAAAAAGGCATTTGTTGTCCTAAAGCCCATCTTTTCATACAGCTGAATGGCTGTCGTGTTATGCAACTGGGTCCCGGCAGAAATGAAATGATGCCCTCTGTCATGAGAGACCTTCATCATCTCAATAAACAGATTTTTCCCAATCCCTTTTCTTTGTACATCTGGTCTAATCGCAAAAAGCTCAAGCGCCATCTCATTGCCCTTTGTCATCCCTTGAATCAAGCCAACCACTTCATTGTTCAGCTTTGCCACGAGATTGATATCTGCGCGTCCAAGTAAATTATTTCTCATCCATTCCTGGTAGAAATGCTGAACGACCCTTTGGTCTAAATATGGGTCAAGTGCATAGCGGCTTTTCACAAAAGCCTGATGACCAAGTAACACCGCTTCATCGTATTCCTTTTCATTTGGCAGACTCATCACCACATCTTGACCTGTTAATGGCATCTCTATTTGAGCAGGCGGTGCCTCAAGCCGCGTGAGACCGCCGACATAGTACACATGTGATAGCTTTTGGATAATACGGTTTTTTTCAAGATCAGCCGCTTCAAGACGTAAAAAGAAGAAATCACATTTTTCGGTTCTCATCCAATTGATGAATCGCTCCATCAATTCTTTAAAAGCAGATGCCGACTCAGCTTCCACGAGCTTCACATGAAAAATGTGCTGGTTGAAAATTCCACTCTCCCATTTTGACCACTCGTATAACAGCACCGCTTTGAGCTGGGCACCGCTGACAAGGGCAAATTGCTTGAAGCCTTCCATGTGTTTTGCCTGATGATCATATTTCTCCAGCCAAGCGGCAAGCACCTGATCGTCTATTGCATGAATAACCTTCATGAAGATACCTTCTTATCTTTTAGAATAGACAACACTGCGGTGATGACATCCTGCACGTCTTCATCTGTCATACTTGGATAAAGCGGGAGTGAGAGAGTACGTTCGTAATAAGTGAGTGATTCAGGGAAATCCTCTGGTGAATAGCTATAGGTTTGTTGATAGTATGGATGCAAATGAACAGGAATAAAGTGAACACTCGTGCCGATTTTATATTCCTTTTGTAGCTGATCGATCATGTCATCACGTGTGATGAATGCTTCTTCTGGATCAACTTGCAGCACATACAAATGCCACGCATGTCTTCCCTCTTGGTGGACAGGCGGCAAGATCAGCCCTGCTTCTTTTTGAAAAGCCGCATTGTATGTCTGCGCAATCTGTTCTCTGCAGGTCTGCATGTCATCCAGCCGGCTTAACTGAACGAGCCCTAACGATGCCTGCACGTCAAACATGTTCATTTTATAGCCAGGTTCCTCGACCTCGTAGTACCACGTTCCCTTTTCTCCATAACGATTCCACGCTCCCTTGCTCATCCCGTGGAGCGCTAGTCTTCTGATTCGAGCTGCAAGTGCATCATCATTTGTCGTCAGCATGCCGCCTTCTCCAGTCGCTATGTTTTTCGTTGCATAAAAACTAAAGGCGGTCGCATCACCAATCGATCCAATGGGTTGATCGTGATACGTCGTATAGAGGGCATGGGCGGCATCCTCCAGCACAAACAAATCATACTTTTTGGCAATCGCTAAAATCCTGTCCATGTCGCATGATTGACCAGCAAAATGAACAGGTACAATCGCTTTTGTATGTGGTGTGATGGCCGCTTCCAATTTCTCTGCATCCAGATTGAGTGTCGCTGGATCAATATCCACAAAAATAGGCGCTGCCCCAGTATGGATGATCGTATTAGCTGTTGCGCAGAACGTCAGGGGCGTTGTAATTACCTCATCACCATTCCCAATACCTCTCGCCTTTAACGCTAAAAATAGAGCAGCTGTACATGAATTGACAGCTATTGCGTGTTTTGCACCTGTCAGCTGCCTAAATTCTTCTTCAAACTGTCTTACTTTTGGTCCGGTTGAGAGCCAGCCGGACTTTAATGTTCCAATGACTTCATCAATTTCTTCCTGTTCAATCAAAGGCAGTGCATAAGGAAGAAATTGTGCTCTCTTTTGTCCCATATTGTTTGCACACTCCTATCTTCATCTCTGAAAATCCACACCAGTTTTTGTTTTGAGCAGAGAAAGCAGAACATCGGTCGATCGCGCATGCGGATAATTTTCTTTAATGAAATGAGCCCCTTGCTGTTTTGCCAGCTTCATCTCTTGTTCATCAGGCAAAATACGGATCGCTTTTTCAGCCAGTTCAACAGGGTTTTCCATATAATAGCTGCCAAGCGACTCGTAATAAGGGTATCTTCTGCCTTCTGGCATTTTCCCAATCAGCACACTTTTTTCAAAAAGCATCGCTTCAAGACCGACTGTTGATGTGAGCGTAATGACCATATCCATATATGACAGTAGGTCATACAAATCGATTTCTTTTTTAATCAATCTCACATGGTTCCCCGTCCGCTCAATGGCCACGTATACATTTAAGCGGTTTCGAGCCATTTCCCACGGATGCGGCTTCATGATCAGCTGAATATCTTTTCGTTTCGCAATCGTTTCAAGGACATTTCCATAAAAGTCCTCTGAAAACGGCTGCGTTGCCACAAGCACGGTCTTTTTAGCTGGACTGAAGTTCAATTTACGAAAGACCATTTCCTGTTGAAGCGGCGTTCGATCCTGCACCAAATCAAATCTAGGATGACCTGTAATCTCCACCTGTTCAGGCTTACAGCCTTTGTCTTCATACCAGTCCTTTTCATACTTTCCAAACACTCCGTGGCAGGTGGTGAAAATCGGCAAAAAGGCTTCGTCTCCCATGAGCACACCGTGCTGAAGACAGATACTGATGAGTTGACGTTTCACTGTTTGTAAAGCGAGCACGCGGCTATAAACATCCTCTGTCGTACCAACAATGACCGCTGCAATAGGCTGCAAATGGAACAGCGTCTCTGTCTCGTCAATCACATCAATAAATTGCACAATGTCCTTCCGAAGTTTTTCTCTAAAAAAGACATTGCCAAAGACAGGGTGCTGTCCGTAAGGTTTCAGTAGAGCATTTGCTTTTTCAATATATTCAGCATGGGCTTCTTTATTAACCTCTCCGGCTAATTCCGGCTTGCTGATGACTGGTAATCCGAAATAATCAGCCTTTTTCCAACGAGCGAGCAACACCGTTTTGTTCGGGTGAAACCGTGTATAATTGTGCTCAGCAAAACGCAAATGTTCAAAGTGAAGCAAGACCTTTCCATTATTCGGACGATAAGCGATACGCTTGATTTGTTGTTTCTGTTGATCAAAAAATGGCTGAATCTCTTGCGGCAGCGGACAAGCGGTTGTCAGTTCTTGACCAAATGCTTCATCTTCCATGCGTTCTCTCACTTCAGGGCTGATGTATTGATAAAAGTTACTGATCAACCCAAGAGGAATTTGGCGATAGGACAAATCCTTCATTAAATTCACATACTCAAAATACACCTGCCAATAATGATGAATATAGTGCGACACTTAAGGTCACCTCCTATGTCTTTGTTTTAATATATGGCGAAGCTCCCAGCAGGTAGACTGCAGAGGAAGTGCTTGAATAAAGTCATTTTTCTCTTCTTCTGCCAACTGATAATGAATTGACTGTTCTGTGATGTAATTTGTATCTAACACTTCATTAAAGGGGTAGAACGGATAAAAGTGATTTAATCTAAAAAAGAACCGAGCATCCCCTATTCGATAAAAGTGCGGACTCTCGTCCCAGTAGGAACCAAATTCATCGTGAATTTTTGATAAAATGGACGAACGATGAACGACCGAGCAGTGATCAATGGCACAGGGTGCATTCCATTGCACTGTTTGCGCAGGTCGAATCGTTTCCTTCACTGGCTCTTTTTTGCTATTTAAATAGATCACTTTTGAACCAGAATAGACAATATCTTCATTCAGGCGGGCATCTAAATAATTTGTGAGCTTCTCTAAACGGTACGGTGCATAGACATTGTCATCGGTGGCATAGGAAATATACTCTCCCTTCGCCATTTCTAATGCTTGATTAATGAGCACGGCATAGCGAGTTTTAACTGTTCTCTCCTCCAGCGTTTTGACACCGCTTTGGATAAAATGGACGCGCGGATCTTTGCGAAAAGGCTTAATTGCAGCCAGGGTTTTTTCGTTTGATCCATCATCCATGATAAAAAGTTCAAGGTCTGACAAAGTCTGTTGCAGCACCGATTCAATCGATCTGCCAACGTAAGCCGCCTTGTTGTAGCTCGTCATAATGACAGTTACTTTTGTCAAAGTTTTCACCTCGGTCTCTTTCAAACTATGGTTATCATATGTGTCTTCTCTTAAAGAGACTGTAGAGTGACCTATTTTTTATAAAATTGTATTCTTTTAATGATCTATCTTTGAAAAACGTGAAATTTTTGGTAATATAAGTAATCATTTGTGTGTATTAAAGGAGTAAAGAACATTGGAAGCTATAAAGAATGATTTATCCCAAAAAGAGGAAGTAACAGGATTTTTTCGATTTTTTAAAATTTTTGTCGCGACAAAAACGATTATTCGCTCATATCAACAATCCTCTATTCCGATTTGGTTGATGATGCTCCTTGCGAGTATCGCTGGTACGAGCTGGATGTATGAAGGGTATTTTAGTGAGTATATGGGCAATCATATTCCATTTCCTTTTATTCTGTTACATGGTGCGGGTTATGGTATTTTAGTAGGCAATCTCATTTTATTTTTCGGTGCACTCATTTTACAGTGGTTAGAACGGCTCTTTTTTGGCAGTAAAACGGCGTATCGAGATGTGCTCAAAGCTTGCACGCTGACAGTCTTTTTCCCTTCCGCTTTATTTGCTCTTACTTGGATTTTCACTGTTGGTATGCTTGGTCCGTATACATTTGTTAAAATCTCACCTTATTTAGATCAGCATTATGAAGTATGGTATTATCTCGATCTTTTGACACTGACTGAAGCATATGCAAAGACATGGATATTCGGAATGGCTGTGTTAGGCATTGTTGCTGTAATGAAGCTAAGAGTATGGCAAGCCTTCATGATCGTCATCACACCGTTGGCCGCGTTTTTTATAATCATGTCACTTGTATTTGATGTCCAGCGGGCTATGAACTGGATGATGTAAAAGAACTGCTCCAAGCAGTTCCCAGACCGTAGACAAACCCCACCTTTACTTCAAGTAAAAGTGGGGTTTTCACTTATTTTGATAAAATTTATCAGTTGTCTTACGCTGGACATGGTCCTTTCCATGTCCAGTTTGCTAGCT
>NZ_JAIVLB010000005.1 GCF_020524495.1 Bacillus stratosphericus
TTATTTCACTCATAACTGGAAGTTTAAATCTTAAGAATTATAAAAGTGATATTCTAAAATATCGAGAATTAAGTGAATGCTTAGACTTTCATGAAAAAATTAGGATATTGATTAATAAGGTTATAAAGTAGAAAATTCACAGAAGCCATTGCAGTATCTAAGCAGGTTAGAAACAATGACACCAATAATAAATATCAATGTTTAGCCATATCGGGTGACTTAACACAATCCGTTGGCGCCGCTCTGCAGGCGATCGGAGGGAATGAGCTAATTAAAGAAGTAGAGCAGTTAATTATTCCTTAAAATATTAATTAGGTAGAAGGTTATGTATAAAGGTATTGAAAATAGATAATATAACCAAATGAAACGACCGTTTCCACTCCAACGCCCTACCTGCTGGTTGGGCGCTTATATTTTAAAGGGGTTTCCTCTGTAAATAAAAAGAATAAAAATCATACGAAGATCATATTCATATAGTATCATAGCCCAAATTCAAACATATGAACTTAATCTTTCCTTCGCTTTACTTCTACTAATTAAAATAAAAAAATTAATTATATGGAGGAGGGTTGAAAAATTGCAGAGCTTTGATTCAATTTGTAATCAATTTGCTGTGATTCTAAACGGAAAAAGTAATATTAGTCAAAATAGTTGTTCTGTATCGTTGCACCGCGACTTTAAAGTGTCAATTCAAGGTCGTGAAAGTAAAGCTGTTGTGCCCGCGGAGGTGTTATTTGAGTCATTAGACCAAAGTGGCAATGCGCTTAATTTAGCTGAAATAGCTATATTACAAGAGGAAATTCCAAGATTTATGTACTCCATTGTTAGACAAGGATTAATTGTAAGTGCTCTACACAATCATTGGTTGTTTACTGATCCAGTAATTATGTATATCCATATTCAATCTATAGAGCCGCCACTAAACTTCGCACATAAGATCAATCATTCATTTTCATTTTTATTTAGTCGTCCAATTATGTGAGTAACCCCTTAATCCACTTTGTAAGGAAATATTTTTTAGATTTAAGCAAATTAATTTGCACATAATATATTTTTTTATCATCATATTAAGTATATACTCATATTTCCCCCAAGTAAGGTCAGTATTTGATCCATTTTTTTAGTTACTATAAAGGGCTTGATACAATGATTACGGAGGAACACACACAACAAAATGGCTGCTGCTTATCGGAGCAGCTTGAATGTTTTATACGAAACAGATGAAGACAACGCCGTCACAAAAGCATACAAATACAGTGATAGTGGACAAATGCTTGTATTTACACAAAATGGTATATATGATGAATACAAAGCTTATAAATCAGGCAAGGGGTAGCCAAAGCTACAGCAATAGGTTTAGTTGGAGGCACTGTGTTTAAAGGAGCAAAAATTGCTTATAAGGCACATCGTCTTAACTTAACCGACAAAAAAATGAAGAGTTATGGAATATCCTTCATAAAAAAATTAAATGGAGACCTGGTAGTAAATTTGTAAAAATAAAACCTCCACAAAGTATAATTTAGATGAACTAGAAGCTTGAGTGTAGTATGTTAACTTTATTTAAAAAGTGCACTCATTTTAATGAACGTATATAGCTTTGGAATGGAAACACTCTGGCTATTTCTTTTCACACATTTGCCAATGGAATTAGATGATTTCGGAGAATAGCTTATTCCGCCTTATCCTGATGGAGATTACCGTTTTTTCTTTAAATCAGATTTGGAATGAGGAGTACTGGGGGATCCGGTTCAACATCAGATGATTATTTATGGTGAAAGCTTATTGTTAGAATATCCTCAGGATTCTATTTTCATATAGAAGAAAGATTAAATGATTTGAGTTTCTTAATTATTAAATAATACATATCTATAAATTCTTATAAAATGATTATTTTTATAATTCTATAAAATCATCTCTCAACAGAGAAAGGTGCAATGACATTGAAACGAATCATGAAATGGCTCTTATTAACAGCCGTTATCGCTGGATTATTGGTATGCGCATTCTTTGTGTTCCGTTTAAACCAGCCTAAGCCGACAACGAACATCTATTATGCAGATACACAAAACAAACAGCAAACTCTCGACATGTACATGCCGAAAGACAAAAATAAAGACAAAGTGAAGAAGCATCCAGTGATGATCTATCTCCATGGCGGTGGATGGACAGGCGGAGATAAGAACAGAGTTGCTTCAAAGGCTGATTATTTTACCGATCAGGGGTATGTGTTTGTCTCTATAAATTATCGGCTTCACCCAGATGCTGAATATGAGCAGATGGCGGATGATACGGCGAACGCCATTAAATGGGTCAAGGATCATGCGGATGAGTATCAAATCGATCCATCGAAAATCAATGTCATGGGTCACTCGGCAGGCGGTCATTTGACGGCTTTAGTTACCGGATTCGACCTACTTAAAACGTGTGGGGCTGTCGCCAAAAACGATAAAATCCATCGTCATTTTAGATGGCCCTTTAAACATCAATCAATTTATACAAGCCATTCCATCCTATGAAAAAGTGTTTGGCAAACAGGAGAAGAACTGGACAAAAGCATCGCCGGTCACTTATATGAATGGAGCCGGTCTACCGCCTGTCTATTTAGTTACAAGATGGGAAAATCCTGAAGTATACCGCTTTGCTGAAAAGCTAAATCATGATAAAGGGTCTCGGTATGTTTTTAGGATACATACATTAAGCCATAGTGATCTAAATAAGTGGTTTGGATCAGAACGGGCGCCAAAAGAAGCGCAAGAATTGACAAAGGCTGTCATGGATTTTGTGAATAGGCAGAATTCATAATGAAGGCTGTATGCTCGACAATCCATTTTGCCGCAGTATATGATAATCCGTAAATGGTTTGTTATCAAAGGAATGTATGTTGTTGTCATCATGTATGGAAAAAATAGAAAGAGCTGACGCTGAATATTATCGGTGGTAAGTGGAAAATGCTAATTTTATGGCACCTTGGCAGAGTAGGGACAAAACGTTTCGGTGAGTTAAAGTCGTTAATGCCGATTTAAGAGGCGATGTATAAATGGGGAAAACAATATCTCAACAGCAATTTCTTAAAGGATGATACATAGAAATACCTACGATTGATATTGGTCGAAAGACAGTATCTTTTTTGTGACCATATGCAATAAAGTACTAGGATTGCTTCATTCCTGTTGCTAAAACTTAGCAGTAAATATACAAGAAGCCATTGAGCTGATAAAAGAAGTAGAAGTATCCATTGATGTGGTCGTCATATGGTGTAGTAGAAAAAACACTAAAAATAATGATACATATGCAGATGAGGAAAAAATGGTGCTATGTTTTATCATAGTTTGGAGGAGATACAAATGGAACAACAGGCCATGCGCTTCACATTAGCAGCAGGACCAAATAGTGAGCTGGAATCTTTTGCCCTCCGTGCAGCACTTGAGAACTTTGGTGCAAAAGTCGATATGCATTGGATAGGCAGACCCAATGATCTAATTGATGTGTTATCTGGGAGAAATAGAGGAGAGACTGACTATTTTCTTTTATGTTTTCACGGGGAAGAAGGAAAGCTTGTTATGCCTGAGTTAGGGGAAGATGTATACGAAGATGTGGAGCCTAGAGGTGCTGCTTTTGGAGCGGATGAAATCAAGCGATATGCTTCGTTAAAAGGGGCTCACGTCATATCTACCGGTTGCACGCTAGGTGAGAAAAAGCTTGCAGATGCCTTTCTAGAAACAGGTGCGTTATCCTATATTGCGCCTGATGATTACATTGATGGCAATGCGGCATTTATCTTTGTTCTGACCATGTTGTATGAGCTCATGAACAATACAAAGACGGTCAGAGCGGCTTTTGATCAAGCGAGCTCTATTGATGAAGAAACGAAATTATTTCAACTATATATGCAAAAATAAAAGGGATGACACAAATTCTACAAACACACGTTATCGGTATCTGCGTTTTATACTTTCCTACATGTGAGCAAGTTTACTGTCTCTTTCTTAGATGCGGTATGTTATGCAATAACAACACCTCTCGTAAAATCCAAAATATACAAGATAGCCTCATGATTTTGTTGTAGTAATCTTAGCAATTTCTATTCATTTTTGTAGTTTAATTACAAATGTGAGGTGTATATAACAGTTATTTTATCGAAAAACAATATTTTTATGTGGATTTTATGAATGAACTATTGTGAAAACGCTTTTATTGTAGTAATATTACTAAAAAAGTGAGGTGATTGGTTTAAATTGATTAGCTTTCAGGAACGAATTCAATTAAAAGAAGGTTTATTGACTGTCTCGGAACTTAAAATCATTGATCAATTAAATAAGCATGAAAAACCATTTTTGTTAGCTATGAATGAGCTTGCTACATTAAGTAATGTGAGTGAGCCGAGTGTAGTGAGACTTTATCGAAAATTAGGTTATGGAAGTTACCAAGAATTAAAGGTAGCATTGGCCCAAGAACTAGCTGGGAAAGTTACAACTGCTATCAATACTGACACAGAAATTAGAGAAAACGACTTGTCTAATGAAGTATTCACAAAGATTAGTAACCAGTTGACTACAGCACTAGCGATGACAAAAGAGAAACTCAATGTTGATGACATGGAAGAAGCTGTAGAACTCATTTTAAACGCTGAGAGGATCTTTTTCTTTGGACAAGGTTTATCTGGAACAGTTGCTGAAGATAGTGCTCATAAATTTATGAGAATTGGTGGAACCGCATTAGCAGTTAAAGACCCACATTATCAAGCTATTTATGCTAGTCATATGATATCAGATGATCTTGTGATTGCCATATCTCATTCCGGTGAAACGGTTAACATTATTGAAGTTGTCGATATAGCTAAGAAAAGTGGGGCAAAAATCATTATTATTACTTCTAATAAAAAGACAACGCTTTCAAAGATGGCAGATATCTTGCTGCTTACGAAAGCACAAGAGACAGAAAGGAGATCAGATGCCATGGTCAGTCGTCTCATCCAACTGGCATTAATTGACACTCTTTATACTAGAACAGTCGCAATTGGTGGAGAATATTTAGAAGAAGCAGTTAATGCTTCAAGATTAGCTGTAACAAGAATGAAAAGGTAAATTACGGGAATGATACTGAATATCAACTAGTTACCATCAGGAGGTTAGAAATGTTAACAGGTCATGCTTTAATCGTTGGATTTGTTGTTTGCTTAGTTGTATTATTTTTACTCATTATCAAATTTAAGTGGGACGCATTTATTGCATTAATGGTTGTTGCACTAGGTCTTGGATTACTATCAAGCATTCCTGTTACTGATGTTCCAAATGTAATAGCAACTGGATTCGGTAATACGCTTGCAGGTGTTGGTGTTCTAATTGGTTTAGGGATTATCTTTGGGCAATTTTTAGCTGCTTCTGGTGCAATTAGTAAGATTGCAACAGGAATGCTCCGAGCATTTGGTATAAATAAGTCTCCATATGCTATGGCGGCAACATCAATTACCGTAGCTATTCCGGTATTCTTTGATGCAGCATTTATCATTTTGCATAAATTAATTCAAAACCTTTCAGTTAAGACTAAGATTTCACTTTCAACATTTGTAGCAATTCTTGCAATTGGTTTAATTACAGCTCACAGCTTAATCATTCCTACACCAGGGCCCCTTGTCGTAGCAGATCAAACAGGAGCCGATATTGGTATATTCTTTATTTACGGTTTATTAGTTGCCATCCCAGGTGTTATTGTTGGTGGAGTGATTTACGGTAAATTTGTAGGGAAGAGACTGACAAATGAAGGGCGTCTATACGAGTCAGAAGTCATAGATTATGAAGCTGGAAAAAATCAATCAGGTAGAAAAGAGATTTCAGCAGGGTTGTCTTTCGGAATACTGGCACTTCCGATCGTATTAATCTTAGGGAATACCGTAATGAACTTAATTTTCCCAGATACCAGCGCTGCGACGTTCTTCACTATCATTGGAGATAAAAATGTTGCTCTTTTAATTAGTGTAATTGTAGCGATGTTCTCACTTAAACCTTATATCAAGGAAGATACAAAAACAGTCTTTAGTGATGCATTTAACCAAAGTGGAATGGTTCTCTTAATTACAGGTGCAGGTGGAGCATTTGGACGAGTTGTTCAAGAAACTGGAATTGGTGATTTACTAATTAACCTCATGCAAGGAATGAACATGCCAGCATTACTACTTGCTTTCTTATTCTCACAAATTTTGCGTGCATCTTTAGGTTCTGCAACGGTTGCACTTGTTACGACTTCTTCAATTATGGGACCAATGGCTGTCGACCTCGGTGTATCACCTGTGTTATTGGGTCTTGCAATTTGTGCGGGTGGTATCGGTTTATCAATGCCAAATGACTCCGGCTTCTGGGTGGTCAGTAAATTTGGGCGTTTAACAGTCACAGAAACATTACGTGTTTGGAGTATTGGTGGATTTATTTCTGGTGTAACAGCACTTGTTTTTATATATATACTCAGTGCATTCTCAGGATTCTTGCCTGGACTATAGCCTTTAACGTAATTAAAGCAGATGATTAAATAGGAGTGGTGTCATGAAGAAACGTATAGGATTTATTGGACTAGGAATTATGGGAATGCCGATGGCAAAAAACCTGTTAAAGCATAAATACAAGGTGACTGTATTTGATATTAATCAACAAGTTGTTGACAAACTTGCGGATGCAGGAGCAAACCGTGCTTCTTCTAGTAAGGAAGTTGCAAAGAACAGTGATGTTGTGATAACAATGCTTCCAAAAGGAGAACATGTTCGCCAAGCAGTCTTTGGTGAACATGGTGTAATGGAAGGCGCTAGTGTTGGAATGGTAGTTATTGATATGAGTTCTATTTCACCAGTTGACTCAAAAGAAATGGCTGAATTAACAACGCAAAAAGGTGTTGATTTCTTGGATGCACCTGTAAGTGGTGGTGAGCCAAAAGCGATAGACGGAACACTTTCGATTATGGTGGGTGGTAACGCTGCTGTATTTGAAGAAGTCAAAGACGTTCTTTCTGCGATGGGAAGAGACATCGTACGTGTAGGAGACTCAGGCTGTGGAACAACAGCGAAGCTTGCTAACCAAATTATTGTAAACTTAAACATCGCAGCTGTGTCTGAAGCTCTTGTTTTGGCGACAAAGGCGGGCATTGATGTCGAGAAAATGTATAAAGCAATCCGAGGTGGGCTTGCTGGAAGTACTGTAATGGATGAGAAAATACCAATGATCTTGAAACGTAATTTCAAAGCAGGTGGACGTGTTGACATTAATTTGAAGGATTTAACAAATGTCATGAATACAGCACATCAGCTAGATGTTCCACTAGCATTATCAAGCCACTTACTTGAAATTTTCCATGCATTGAAAGCGGATGGGAAAGAAGCGCTTGACCACTCAAGCATTGTTCAACATTATGAAAAGCTTGCAAATGTTGAAGTTAAAAGAGAGGAGAAGTAAGAATGGAAATACAAAATGCGTCTGACTTGGCGAAACTGAGGAAGTTGAGCCGTGAAGAAGTAAAAGCAAAACTTGCTGCTACAAGGATGGGCTTTCAACACAAAATTGTTGTACTAGACGATGATCCAACAGGTATACAAACAGTACATGGAGTTTCTGTATACACCGATTGGACACAAGAAAGTATTGAAAAAGGGTTCCGTGAAGAAAATCAAATGTTCTTCATCCTAACAAACTCTCGTGGATTCACATCAAAAGAGACAGAAGTGGTTCATCAAGATATTGCTAGACGCGTTCAAGATGTGTCTACTGCTCTAAATGTCCCGTACATTCTAATTAGCCGTAGCGATTCTACTTTGCGTGGACACTATCCGCTAGAAACAGAAACATTAAAATTAACAATCGAAGAGCATTCAAATATAAAATTTGATGGAGAAATTATTATCCCTTTCTTTAAAGAAGGTGGACGTTTTACGATCAATAACTTTCACTATGTTCAAAACGGAGATGCCTTAGTCCCAGTAGGGGAAACAGAGTTTGCGAAAGACCGTACTTTTGGCTTTGTATCATCTCATTTAGGAGAATGGATTGAAGAGAAGACAAATGGAGAGTATACCAAAAAAGGTACAATCTACATTAACTTAACAGATCTACGCAATGAAAATGTAACAAAGATTAAAGAACAATTGATGAATGCATCCAACTTCCAAAAGGTTGTTGTCAATGCAGTTGATTATGTTGACGTTGAAGTCTTTGTTACAGTTTTGATAGAATCATTAAAATTAGGAAAAAATTTCTTGTTTCGCAGTGCGGCAAGTCTGACAAAAGTCATTGGTGGTGTAACTGATAAGCCATTATTAACAAGAGATGACCTAATAACAGAAGAAACGAATCACGGTGGGTTAGTTGTGGTGGGTTCACATGTTCAAAAAACAACAGAGCAATTGCAGGCACTAATTGAGAGTGATCTTATGACACCAGTTGAGTTTGATGTACATCTTGCTCTTGAACCAGATAAGTTTGAAGAAGAAATTAAACGTGTCCGCACAACATGTGAAAATTTAATCAGACAGGGTAAATCTGTTATGTACTATACACGCAGAGAAAGGTTTGACTTAGGGGAGAATAAGAAAGAAGAAGAATTAAAGCTTTCTGTTAAAATCTCTGATGCGGTCACAAGCATTGTTCGTGACTTGGGAGTTTGTCCAAAATACATTGTTGCAAAAGGCGGTATTACATCATCAAGTATCGGTACCGTAGGACTTTCCGTGAAACGTGCGGAAGTTGCTGGTCAAATCAAGCCAGGAATTCCAGTATGGAAAATAGGCGAGGAAAGTAAATTCCCAGGCATAGCTTACATC
Organism: Bacillus stratosphericus; assembly: GCF_020524495.1. GTDB lineage: Bacteria > Bacillota > Bacilli > Bacillales > Bacillaceae > Bacillus > Bacillus stratosphericus_B. The sequence continues at coordinate 8,798 of NZ_JAIVLB010000005.1, forward strand.
CTTTTCCCAGGAAATGTTGGAACAAAAGATACATTAAAAGAAGTTGTTGAAATATTAGAAAATAAATAATTGAAAATCCATAAATGTTAAACCACATCTGTCAAGTAGACAAGAGTAAAAGTCACATTGGAGGAGCCTGAGTCCTGATATGGACTCAGGTTTTTAAATGTGAATGCCAAAACTTCTAATTGATGTGTATTCTGACAGATGGGAAATGAGTGACATCTGATTCCATCCTGTAAAATTGTTTAACCGTTGTAGTGAACCATTATCCAAAAAAGATGGTACTAGCCCAAAAGGTTAGAGATAAACGACCTTTTGGAATAGTCTCTTTTCTCAAGGCTAACATTTTTCCCCTGTTAGTCGCTAATCGAATATGTTGAAAAAGTGCATCCCGCACCTCTTTTTCCGTACGGGCGTCCCTAATTTGATATAGGTTCCTGGCATCATTGATTGCTTAAACATGCCCAAGTGTGAACTAATGAAAAGGCTTTATGTGATGTAGATTTCTAACACATTTAACACTTTGCAACAGTACATTATGAAACGTCTGCTTTGATGGAAAACGCAGAAATTATGTTTTTAAAGAGAAAGAAAACTGAAAAAGGAATTGTGAATATAGTATTGTTTTTTCTTTAGCAGAGCGTTTATTATTTTTTCATGGATGATCCCATATTGGTGACTCTGATATCAACATCATATGTGATATCAGCTTCAGCAAAATGCTCGTCCCATTTTGGTTTGATTTTTTCCCACTCCCTCGGATATTGTATTCTAAACTTTTCTGAGAACTTCAAAGCATCTGTCCGATATTCAGTTTGTAATTTATCGAGCGTAGCTTTAATCATATTTTCCACTTTTTCCTCCGTTAGACGCTCAACTTCGGTCAGATTTTTATTTTGGTCACTCGAATTTGCCCAATCCTCTGAAATCTGACCGGTCGATGTGACATTAATGTCATAAGAAGGCCGCCCGTTTTTTTTGCTCACCCGTATACGACTGTCAACTGATTGAATTTCATAAACCATTACTTTATTGTCCTTGTTTTTGACCTTGACGAGCCCGCCTTTGATTTTTCCAGTGATCCACCCGGCTCCTTGTATTTCTTCTTGCGATAATATCCCGACCAGCTTTTTCTCCCTTCCGTTCACAACGGCTGCTCCATTAAATACAATCTGTCCATACTGTATATCGAGGTTTTGTAGGAGAAAGCTGGAGTTATTGACCAGATTTGTTGTAAGGTTTCCTAAGCTCATCATCGGCAGTATACCTGTTGTACGGTAGCGGTTTTGCATCGTCTCGATAATACGCTCCGCCGGCATTTCTGTCTTTCCCGGTACATCTAGCATCTTCTGTGCAGAAGGCATGGAAATGCAAACTTCCATGCTCATTCTAGATTGATTATCCCTGATAATGGTATCTAATAGATCCTGAAAATTCACTTCGCGAGCAAGGTCCTGTCCGATAATTAACAACTTTTGATGCTGTGGGATAACAGATTTAGGGAGCATTAAAGACATTTTTCTTATGATTTCATGAACGGAGTCTCCCTCTAATGTGAAATTTTGATAGGTTGACTTTATTGGGGGCTGTGTCTCTTGAGTGTTTTGATATATTGCCATCTGTGTAGTTATTTTAATTGGACCTTTCTCGGTGTCTTCTCCTTTGTCAAAACCTGTTGCTAACACTATGGACAATTTTTCAATATCTTTGTTATCCCAGCATCCTCCCAAAAAAAAGCAAGCAAACAAAAGGACGTATAGGTTAAATCGTTTCACTGCGTTCACCTTTTCTTTTTCAATTTTATCATGATAATTCCAATAAGAAAAATTGGGATAATAACACTTATGATTAGGCTGTAATTGCCGATATAAGTTTGTAAAGCAAAGACGTCGAGTAGATTCCCTGGGAAAAGGGCGATTAAATATATGATAGGAAGAAATAGTAAAACAAAAGGCTTCAGCTTTTTTCCGAACAGCTGGGAAAGTCCCAATGATGCTGTATAGTGGGTGAGCAAATAAGTAAAAAAGATTTGGATGAGCCAAACAATTAGTAAAAAGGATTCAAACCTTTCAAAAAAAATGCCTACGTATTCATACTGCTTAACAAAGGAGATGAGGGGATATGTGTCTGCTTTTACCCCATTAATGGACAGCGCACCGATGATCAAAATAGTTGCTGTTAAATTTAAAGCAGTTGGAATCGCGGTCCCAAAAAAAACGACCTTTTTCGCTTTTTTCGGATGTTTCATAAAGGCTATCCAAATCATAATAAACTCTACTCCTGAATTTACAAAAAATCCAGGGGGAATCCCTTTCACAACAGGGATGACACCATGTCCTAATACTGGAAGTATATTTTCAGTCTGAAACAGCTTGATCCCCATAATAATAACAAGAAAAAAAACAATAAATGTGATCGGGGCCAATAGCTGAATTAAACGGGCTAACGAGTTGATCCCTCCCATGACGGCATAGCTCCCCACCCATAGCATAGAAATCAAAATCGCTTCAATCGGGGTGTTTTCCAATAGATAGAATTTAGTGACTTCACCCATCATGCGGATTTCAAAACTGCTGATTAGAATAGCATAAAAAATCAAAATGATACACAGTATGGTGCCTATGCCCTTTCCAGCCAACTGCTTGCTGAAGTCAAAAAATGTTTTTCCTTGAAAACGCAATGCAATATTAGTGCAAAACAAGCCAATCAGCAAAGAAATAATCCAACCAAGAATAATTGAGATCCACACATCAGGCGTGCCCACTGCTTCGGCAAGATTTCTGGGAATCGTTATAATACCGAAACCTATAATGGTAGATGATAGGAGGTATATTGTTTGCATTGTGGTAATCAAATTTTCTTTTCTTTTAACCAAAATGGTTCACAGCCTTTTCTTTTTTCTTCGATACTTGTTTCTGTCAGATGAAAATTCCTTCGGACGGAGAATCATGGAAAATAAAGGTAGTCTAAATATGGTGTCTTTTACATCTTTAAAATCAAATATATTTGCAGTAAAATATGGGATTCCAAAACTTTCAATTTTTGATAAATGAATGCATATTATCAGCAAAAACAATAAAATACCGTACAACCCAAAAGTAGCTGCGCAAAACATCCCACCAAAACGCAGTATTCTCAATCCAATCCCTATATTGTATTGAGGAATTACGAAGGAGGAGATCGCTGTCAAGGCAACCACAATGACCATGATTGGGCTCACAAGATTGGCTTTAACGGCCGCATCACCAATAACAACTCCTCCGACCAAACCGACTGTAGAACCAACAGGTCTTGGCAAGCGAAGTCCAGCTTCACGTAAAATTTCAACTGAAACTTCCATTAGGATGGCTTCGACTAAAGAAGGGAATGGTGAGTGAATCCTTGAGCTTGCTATGGACAGAGCCAGTTTAGTTGGTATCATTCCTTGATTAAAGGAGACAAACGCAATGTAGAGACTTGGTAGGAATACACTAATAAAAGATGCCGTAAAGCGCAGCATTCGAAAGAATGACATCGGCAACCATCTTTCATAATAGTCTTCTGGTGTTTGAATGAACATAGGGAGTGTAACAGGAACGATTAAAGCAAATGGAGATCCATCCAACAGTATGGCAACTCTCCCTTCTAGAAGTGCGCCCATTACTCGGTCGGGCCGTTCGGTATTTTGCATTTGAGGAAAGATTGAAAGATAATTGTCTTCTATAAGCTGTTCGATATATCCGGTTTCAAGTGCATTATCAATGTCAATCTGTTTGATTCGCTCCGAGACTTCTTCTACGAGATCTTCTTTTGCAATCCCTTTGATATAAACGATTGAACATAATTTAGTCTGTTTTCCGATTTGATAATCAACCATTCTAAGGTTGGGACTTGGACTAAGCCTTCTTAAAAGGGCCGTATTATCCCTAAGATTTTCAACAAAGCCTAAACGGGGACCTCTAACAAGAGTTTCCGATTGGGCTTCTTCAATGTTCCGAGATTTCCATCCCTTTACATCAATGATGATGGCGTCGTGAAGCCTATCGATGATTAATGCAGCCGATCCAGTCAAAATCCCATGCAGGATATCATCAATAGATCTGTCTTCCTTAACATCTGTCATAGGAATATGCTTGTTCAAAAGAAAAGACTCAACATCATTAGATGAGAAGTTTTTGCCAGCATTTAGTGTCATTAAAGGAGTTAAGATATGATCATGTATCATCTGATTATCTGTAAGCCCGTCTATATGAATGAGGGCAGCTTTCATTCCAGAAGATCCGATGACAAATTTCCTGACTGACAGGTCGGAGCTGCGTCCGACGCACTCAGATATATGACTGATATCTTTAGACAGATCTCCTGTTAAAGATTTCATTGACTTTTTCTCTATGTAGGGGCGTTTCGTCTCTTTGTGGATTTTTTTTAAAGACTCTCCTATTTCAGAAAAAATATAGGGTACAATAAACACAATTAAAGCCCCTGCCATGACATCAAAACGAAAGAGAAATAAATATAATTCATCCATCTTTGTTTTCCCTCCTTTTTCATAGCATGTCCTATAAAAGGTGCATTTATGACTGAAAGATTTACACAGATATCGTTGATTGGATTGCTAATCAAAGCACTTGTTTTTTGTTAAATCCAAATGAGAAAAGGCTGTGATATTCCACTGATTTTTGTTCACCTTCAACACAAATATACATCCATAGGTTAGATTTTTCTTTTTAAATGAGGAAATGAATAATTTGAGGGGATAAATGGGAAATTCCGTCTATTTTCGTCAGAATTAAATCCCTTTATTGTAACATATCGGCGGATTGAGCTTTACATACGATGTTTATATGTCTTTTTAAAAAAGTCTTGATAGGTAGAAATAAGACAACAGGTGGAAATGTTGGATCGTGGAAGAGCACGAAAGAGGATGTGATTGTCTTGAACTTTCTTTAGAACCACCATGTGTAAGAATAATTGGCGGAGTTTTTACATGAATGATACTTTCCTCAATTATTATGAAGTCCGGATATACAAGGTGGATCAAGTGAGTGGAATTTGCAAGAGCAGAGAACGTATGCACATGCAACAAATCGAGCGGCTGATTCTATACCATTCACTGGGACTGTCCTGATGCTATTTCTAATGAAATTCTTGTAAAAAAAATTTACAATTAATAAAGAGTTTGTACTTCTTTAAAGTGGAGGATAAAACTTTATAAAATTAAACGGGGAGCATTCAATGATTAACTTAGGTAGTCATTTAGCCAATAAAAGTTAAAGGCTACACAAATAGAGTTATTAAACAGTTAAATACAACCATGTCCTTTATTACGGACATGGTTGTATTTATCCACTCGGCTGGTCAATCAGGTCCATTAGTTGATCAATAAACGCTTCATATGACGGTGAATTTGCAAGCTTTCTCACATTCGTTGCACTTGCAAGGATTTTAATATATTCGTCATATATGTCCCTGTAGATATTTCGTTCATTCTTGTTCATGGCGATTAACGTCACAATCCGTATGTTAGTAGCGTCTCCCCACTTAATTGGTTTATTCGTGATTAGTACAGCGATAGAAGTTTGTAATGCATCCATATGGATGGAATGAGGAACGGCTACGATATTATTAAAGGCGGTAGAGGACAACTTTTCCCTTTTAATAACATTTCCCACAAAATTCTTTTTAACTAAGCGAAGATCGGTCATCTTTCCGGTGATAAATGATATAATATCAAATTCATCTTGGAACGTTTGATTACTGAACATAAATATCCGTTTATCAAATAAGGAAAGCAGGTTTTGTTTAAGTTGCTGTTGCTCCTTTTCCTGTTTGATTCGGTAGACAAGTGTTTGTATGTTTAGTATATCATCTGAGGACAGAAACGTACTGATAACAACTTTGGCAATAGTCTGATCTAATGGAATCTCCATCGTAGAAATCATAAAATCAGCCTGAAGTGCTGATATTTCCTTGTCAATCCTTGTTACTACCTTTATGACTCGTAATTGATTGGCGAAGTAGTGTTCTATCTTCTCTTTTAATTGAAACTGTAAATGATTATAAGCAGGACAGACGAGTACGACTTCAAGCAGGTCATGTTTTTTTTGTTTTAATTCTAAACAGCTTCCTACATGTAAGGCAATATATGTAATCTCATCTTCATGCAGGTGTATATCTAGCTTTTCTGAAATAAGATTACTAATATAAACCGATAAATCATAGATAAGAGGAGAAGACATTTTAATTGATTGTGTTAAGGGATTTTTAAATGGAAAATTGTTGGAACACCTTACCACCATATTTTGGACATGCAAGACAAACTTGGTTTTGAACTCTTCATCTTCCAAACTAATAAGATAGTTCTCGTTCACTTTTTCTAAGATTTCATCAATTAAAGTCTCATATCTTGATTGGACAAACTTCTCCTTTTCCTCTGACATATAGGTAGCCTTACTGCTAAAGAGTGCTTGTAAATAATATAATTCATTGTGATCCATGTGAACCTGGAAATACGATTCTATTAGGCCTTGGATTTCATGTATGATGGTCATCGAAATAAAAGTTTCTCTATACGGATAGACAAGGTGATTGACGTACTGGTTATCCTGCATGCGTTCAATAGATATAATAATATGATAGATAATATTACCTAGCGTATATTCATTTATATCGTAACCATGGTTCTGGATAATCTGCAACAACATTGTTTTGAAATTGTGCAATTCATATCCAAATATTTTTTCTAGATCTATAATATTATAAAAGGTAGTATTATATTGTTTATAATAAATCATACTCATTACTTTCCGTTTATCAATTTCTTTTCCTCGGAGGAACAAATGACCTTTCACACGATAAATATTCAAATCATAGTTGCTAATAAACTTCCGGCATTCGATAATATCCTTTTCAACAGTGGGAACGCTTACAAACATATCCTCACTCAAATCAAATATATCAATACCATCTTCTGATAGAATTATTTGCTGTAAAATGTAGTATACTCTATTGCTTAAGCTTTCTTTCTTTTGCTGGGACAGCCCCCTCAAGTTTTCTGCCGTTTTCAAACGGTACCCCATATTAGATGATTCTATTGCAAGCGATGACTGATATTGTTGATTGATATATTGAACATAATTCCGTAACGTCCGAGAAGAGATATTTAAATAATCCAAAATTTCGTTTGTTTTCATCCAATCTTTTCGTTCTTTCAGTATCTGAATTAGTGATTTGATATTCTTGTCCTTCATTTATAATTCCACCTCTTTTTTTTATTATCATTATACTATCTATAAGCTTGATGACGAAAATAAATATGTTGCCAATAGGTAGGTAATATTTACATTGGTTAGTTTTACAATGATTTGGACATAATATAGTTAAGCGTGAAATAAGGAGGAAACAACAATGAAAAAAAAGATCTTATTAATTTGCAGTGGCGGAGCCTCTAGTGGGTTTTTAGCTCAGAATATTCGAAAGGCAGCCAAGAAAAAAGGATTAGAGGTCGAAGTGATGGCTCGTGGAGAATCCGAATTAAATGATTATAAGGATAGCATTGATATGGTGTTGATTGCTCCCCACTTGAGTTATATTCAAGACGATATTGCGGCCGAACTTGCAAATACAAATATTCCATTTCAATTAATCGATCAAATGACATATGGCACTTTAAATGGAGAGAAAGGACTCGAAATCATTGTAAAAGGATTAGGCTTAGAATAATCTGATGAAGGAGGGGTAAGAATGAATAAATTAATTGAATACATGAATCGGTCTTTTGCACCTAAAATGAATAAAATTACTCGAAATGCCTGGGTATCGGCTATTCAAGAGTCTATCATGGGTGTGTTGCCCTTAATTCTTGTCGGATCATTAATCACCTTGATTATGATTTTAAACGATTTTATACCCAATATGCCTAATTTACAGCCTATCAGTGATTTTTCGTTTGGTCTGATGAGTTTGTTTATCTCTTTTTTAGTCCCATATTTTATACTGGAAAAGCTAAAAAAGAATGACCGAAAATTAATTGCTGGATTGACGGGGGCAGCAATGTTTTTGTTATTGCTTTCTCCAACCTTTGATGCGGAAGGTCAAATTATATTTTCCTTTGAAAGGTTTGGCGCAAATGGGATGTTTGTTGCCATTATCGTTGGCTTATTGGTTGGTTTTGTCTTTTATTTGTTTAGTAAGATCTCCTTTTTTAAAGAATCTAGTTCTTTACCTGATTTTATTATCGTTTGGTTTGATACGATTGTACCGATTTCTCTTTTATTATTAGCTGGATGGCTCGTTACAATTGTTGGAACCTTTGATCTTTATGCCTCGATTCTTAGTTTATTTGAGCCGTTGAATAGTATTGGACAAAGTTTTGCTGGCTTTGTCGCTATTACATTTATTTGTGTGTTTTTATATTCTTTTGGTATTAGCCCATGGGCACTGTACCCAGTTGTATTTCCGATGTGGATGGCAGGAATTGAACAGAATGCAAGCCAATTAGCGCAAGGTCTGAACCCTTCCAATATCCATACGTTTGAAACATTAATGGCTTGGATTTGGATTGGTGGCATGGGTACCACATTACCATTGGTGATTATTATGTTAGTGATTGCTGAGTCGAATCACTTGAAGGCGGTTAGTAGAGTGACCATTGTACCTTCGATTTTTAATATTAATGAACCCGTAGTATTCGGGGCGCCGGTTGCCTTTAATCCAATCTTGATGATTCCAATGTGGTTGAATGGTATTATTATTCCAGCCATCACTTATTTAGTGCTTTCGTTTGGAGTCATTCCACTGCCAGCAGAGGTTATGCAATTATGGTATTTACCAATTGGTATTTCCACCTTTTTGGTGAATACAAACTTTAGCAGTTTATTTCTTTTGGTTATTAACCTTGTTGTATCGCTGATCATATGGTATCCATTCGTCAAGGTATATGATAAACAAAAAGTAGCAGAAGAAACAGAACAACAAGTTTAATCTATCAACTTTAGGGGTGATTCATTTGAGTCAAAATAATACAGAGGCACTGCAAGAAGTTGCGATGCAAATCATTTTAGGGGCAGGCAATGCGCGTGCCGATATTCAAACGGCTCTGAGGCATGTGGAAACATTTGAGTTTGTACACGCAGAAGAAGCATTAACACAAGCAAAAAAGCATATGTCTCAAGCTCACTCTTTCCAGACAGAAACGATCCAAAAAGAGGCAAGGGGGGAAGAAATAGTTTTCTCGACCTTATTTACCCATGCACAAGATCATTTGATGACGGTTATGAGTGAATGGAATATGGCGAGAAATTTATTAAGAATCTCTCAATCATTAGAACAAAGAATAAAAAAACTAAAAGAGTAACTATAAGTAGATGGGAAGTGATAGAGATGTATCGGCATGCAAATAATCAATTTCCAGTTTCCTTTCTTTGGGGAGCGGCAACTTCAGCTTATCAAATAGAAGGTGAACACTTGTCTCATGGCAAAACATTGTCTGTTGTTGAAAAGAATATGAATCGTAAATATGCGGACTCTAGCGTCGCCTCTGGACACTATCAGTATTGGGAAAAAGACATTGAATTAATGAAAGAGTTAGGATTGAAAGCTTATCGCTTTTCCATTGCTTGGACGAGAATTTTGCCTAATGGCCGCGGCGAAATAAATCAAGATGGCATTGCTTTTTATCGTCGTATCATTAACAAACTAAAGGAATTTCAAATTGAACCTATTGTGACGATTTATCATTTTGATTTACCACAATGTCTGCAAGAGGAATATGGTGGCTGGTCATCTAGAAAAGTGATTCAGGATTTTGAAGAATATTGCGAGGTGCTTTTTACACATTTTCCAGATGTGAACTATTGGCTCACCATTAATGAACAAAGCAATATGTTTCAGTTGCCATATTTGATGGAGTTTGATCCTGATATGCCATTAGAGAAACAGAAATATGAAATGAATCATATTATGACATTAGCACATGCAAAGGCGGTGCATTTATGTCGTAATATGCTTCCAAAAGCAAAAATTGGACCAGCTTTAGGAATCATACCCAACTATCCGGCAACATCCAAACCAGAAGATATTTTAGCTGCCAGACACGCAGATGACTTAAGAACCTATTTGTTTATGGACTTATACATGAAAGGTGAATACCGTTCTTTTGTATGGAATTATCTGGTGGATAATGGACTGGAGCCCACGATAGAATCAGATGATATGGCATACATAAAGTCTGCCAAACCTGATTTTATAGGGTTGAATTATTATCAATCACGTGTTGTGAAGTATATCCCAGAGGAAACTGATAAAAAAGAATTGAAGATGAATTATGATGGTGAGGATGATTATACACAATTCGATAACATTCCCGGTATGTTTGAAGGGGGAGTCAACCCTTACACAGAAAAAACTAGATGGGATTGGGAGATTGATCCTGTAGGTTTTCGATATCTATTGAATGAACTATATGATCGCTATCATGTTCCAATAATGATTACCGAAAATGGGATTGGTACATTAGATCAAGTGACGGATGATCAAAAGATTCATGATCAAGAGAGGGTGGACTTCTTGCGAGATCATCTTCAACAGCTTCTACTGGCAATTAAAGATGGGGTGGACATATGGGGATATATGGCATGGTCCTTTATGGATTTACTAAGTACGTCCAGCGGTTTTAGAAAGCGTTATGGTTTTGTATATATTGACCGTGATGATCAAGAAGTAAAATCATTGGAGCGAATCAAAAAGGATAGCTTTTACTGGTATCAAAAAGTGATTGCTTCTAATGGACGACATCTATCAGATAGTTAGGATGCTGAAAGAGTATGAATATTGATTTAGCTTAAGAAGGTTGTCGCAAAATGCATTATTTGTATGTATTTTGTGACAAGCTTTTTTGTGTTTCAGTGCATTATCGATGTCTTGCTATGTGTAGTAGCTTTCATTTCCAATTCCGGAAGATCCAATTCCCTGTCGATAAGAATTCGGTTATTCATTTTATCGCTTTGCTTTTTTCTCCCTTCCTCTCATTTTAAAATACTTTTCTTTTACATGTCCCATATCATTTTCGGTGTTGCTAACAAATATTCTTTCACCTATATATTTCTACATGCCAACTTCAGATAACAAAGTTATAATATTAGGCGAGGTGATATAAATGATAAATTATCGAATTCTTGTGATAGAGGATGATCAGGCGATTCAAGAACTCATTAAACAATTTTTAATGACGCAAAAATATATTGTAGAGACTGCATCTGATGGATTTGAGGGAATGAAGCATTTTAATAAACAGCCATTTGACCTTATAATTCTTGATGTGATGTTGCCGAATCTGAGTGGCTTTGATGTGGCAAAAATGATTCGTACTCATTCAAAGGTACCTATTATTATGCTAACCGCAATGGAGGAAGAACAAGATCAAATCAAAGGATTTGAACATGGAGCCGATGATTATATTACGAAGCCTTTTTCCTTTCATGTTTTGATTCGGCGAGTAGAAGCTGTACTAAAAAGAAGTTATGATCAAAGGAAGGGAAATCAATTTATTTTTAAAGAAATACAGGTGGACGGTGATGCATATAAAGCATACGTAAATAAGGTAGAAATACCTCTTACAACAAAGGAATTTGAAATTTTGTATTTATTATTAAGGAATGGTAAAAATGTACTTACGAGGGAGACGATAGTAGAAGAAGTTTGGGGTTATGAGTATGTAGGAGATACAAGAAACATTGATACACATATTAAGAATATAAGAAAGAAGCTAAACCTCCCCTATATTAAAACGATAAAAGGTATAGGATATCAAATAGATGAATAAAATACGAGAAATAATACGAATGAAACGTATTACCTATAAACTGTTTCTCATTACATCACTCATTTTGTGTTCTTTTGCTATTTTAATTTATGTTTCCTTATACTTTTTTCTCCCTACTTTTTATGAAAAGTATAAAATAAATCAGCTCCAAATAGGATTTGAAGAAATGATTGAGAAAGCCAAAGATCTTACGTTTCAAGAGGCGAAACCACTGCTAACTGAATACGGAAACAAAAATAACGCCCTTCTTTACGTTCAAAATACTGAAGGAATAATTATCTATTCTCCTTCTATCCATATTATAGGTGATTCAAAGGAACCCATACCGAGTAAGAGTACAGAGATTAATTCAATTGGTAGGGTCTCAACAAATACGCCTTTAAATTCATACAGTATTAATCAATCTATACAATTCAAGGATGGCACGCTAATTATTAATGTAGCGGCAACATTACAGCCTATAGATGAAGCATCACAAGTTTTGACTCTTTTCATTCCGTATATCAGTATTATTGTGATATTTATCGGAATTGGAAGTGCTTATTTATACTCAAGGTTCATTACGAAACCAATCCTATATGTTAGTCAAGGAGCACAAAAAATGGCAAACCTCGATTTTTCAGAAAAAATTGAGGTGCGTTCTAATGATGAGTTGGGAGAATTATCAAATAGTCTTAATGATATGGCTATTAACTTGCAAGAAAATATACACGCTTTACAACAGGCGAATCAACAATTAAAGAGTGACATAGAAAAGGAAAGAGAAATAGAAAAGAAACGAAGGGAGTTCTTTGCCATTGTTTCACATGAATTAAAGACACCTCTGACTACTTTGAAAGGGCAACTTGAAGGGATGATATATAATATTGGTCCCTATAAAGATCGTAACACCTATTTGTATAAAAACTTCTATATTGTTAATGATATGGAAAATTTGATTCGTGAAATTTTAAGTATATCCAAGTTGGAGCAACATACCTTTAAACCTCAATGTGAAGAAGTAAATCTTTCGAACTTGATTCTTGCTATTGTAGAAAAACTTGATTTCTTTGCGTCTGAAAAGGATATTCAGATGATAAAACAAATTGCCCCTAATATTTGTGTATACACAGATTGTAATCTTTTAGAAAAAGCTTATAAAAACATTATTCATAATGGCATTATGTATTCGCCACGTGGTGAAAAGGTATATGTGAAATTATATCTATCAAAGGACCATACTAACATCCAATTTCAAGTTATGAATACAGGTGTACAGATTAAAGATGACGACATTCAGCAAATTTTTAAGCCATTTTATCGTATTGAAAAATCGAGAAATCGTAATACAGGTGGAAGTGGATTAGGCCTCTATCTTGTGAAACGAGTATTTGAAGCTCTTGCAATCACATATAATGTGAGAAATATAAAAAAAGGTGTGCAATTTGCTGTTACGATTCCTATAACAAAAAATATAGATAAAGACCCCCATTCTTGATATGCTCCCCTTAAAGGTAGACAGATTGAATAAAAAATCTTTTTGCCATGGGACTGATCCCATAAGATGATACAAATAAAAAACACCTCTTCAAGTTTGAAAACGGATAGTTGTTATCCTAAATGTGGAGGTGTTTTTTCTATGGGGACAATATGACAGGAATTAAATATCAAGAATAAGAACTAGGTGCAGACATGGGTCAGGTGGTATAAGGATGGGAATACACACCGATTAACCCTGTGCAGAATGAATGTCATCAAGTTCAATCTGCAATAATGGTGCCTTTTCTTTAGATAGCTTTATGTCTTTAGTAAGACTTGGCTTTTACACAACTGGATCATCTGCTCGTAGATTAATATCATAAAGCTGGGTGAAATCTAAAATATTGACAGAAAATTTTGAATTCTAAAAAAATCCATGGTATATTTAACTATATTGTTGCAAGAAAAAGGGAGGTGAAAGTGATTCTTTAAATCTTTAATGTAGCCTGTCTCTCCCTAGATTTTTGTTAAAACTTTATTTGAGGTGATAGGGATTATGCACAAGTCTTCTATACTTAAAAAAACAGTATTAATTTTTATGATCACACTTTTACTAGGAATTAGTGTAATACCTACTACACAGGAAACAACTTATGCACAAGCTCCAGAGAATACGAATGGTGTTCAGGCAGCTACTGTTGACTGGATAAGAAACTTAGATTTATTGGTCGCTGGGCTATATATCGCGCGAGGATTAGCTCTTGATTTAATTGACAAAGCTCCTTTTTGGAGACCTACAGAAATACAAGATCTGGATGGGAAGAACAAGCTAGATACAAGACAAAGGTTATTAAGGTGGGATCGGCGTCCCCCCAATCAGATTTTGCGAGATGGATTTATTCCACAGGTTATTCAAGAAGCTCCAAGCGTGCAAGAAACAGATTTATATAGGTATGTAGATTCAAATACACCTTCTATATTTGTTTCAACAACAAAAACAAGATATAAAGATGGGAAAAGACAACAACCATGGACTCCTCGATCCTCAGCTAGGGGAATTGTCTATCAATATGAAATTTTTGCACCAGGAGGAATCGATGTGAATGAATCTTTTGGAGATCAATCTCCTTGGCCAAATCAAATAGAAGTAGCTTTCCCGGGCGGAATTCGCCCTGAATTTATTCGATCGGTTCGAGAACTGCAAGACGGGCGAATTCAAAGAGTCTGGATTAACCCATATTTTTCAGATCCTGGGGAGTTAGAAGGGATAGCAGCTTCATCTAGAACAGAACTAGTAAATTGGTATCCAAATCATCCAGATGGTAACCATAAAGATGCTAATGTTCCAGATAAAAAGATTAAAAATACAAGCTTTAACCCTGATAACGATATGTATGGAGAAAACGGCACTGTTCCATCAGGAGATGATCTTTCTACTTTCACTGGCCCAGGAGTAATTCCAGATGGTGAATATCAAATAAAGAGTAAAAAAGACGAAAACATCTTAGCAGATTTATCTAGAAATGAAAGTGGATCACTCGTTCATGCATATCAAAATTATGGTTTAAATAATCAAAAATGGATTTTCGTTTATAATAGTAGCAAGGATGCTTATAAAATAAAAAGCACTCAAAATCAAAATTTATTGTTGACTTGGAATAGTAAAAACGGGAATAATATTATTGGATATGATGATAATGACTATAATGATCAGTATTGGAAAATAGAAATAACGAGCGATGGTTATTATAAGTTCAGAAGTTTGTATAATACTAATATGTTACTGGATTTACATTCTGGTAATACGTCTGATGGAACCCCATTGTTTGCATGGATTGAGAATGGAGCACCTTCACAGGAATGGAAAATAGATAGAACACAGTATCAACCATTAAAAGATGGTCAATATCAAATCAAAAGTAGTATTGATTCGAATAAAATAGCCGATCTAAGCAAAGTAGAAGATGGCGCTAAAATTCATATTTATCAAAACTACAGTCTGGATAATCAAAAATGGAATTTCACTTTTGATTCGTCCAAACAAGCTTATAAAATTACAAGCCCTAGTAATCCAGTAATTTCATTTGCCTGGGATAGTAATCGTTCTGGAAAAATAATTGGTGCAACTGGAGATTATAGTGATCAATATTGGCGTCCCGAAAAAACATCAGATGGTTACTTTATTCTTAGAAATTACAAAAATCCTAAGATGGTTTTAGATCTCCCTGGAGGAAATACGACTAATGGTGCACAATTACAAGCCTATGAATACAATGGAACAAAAGCTCAAAAATGGGGTATTACTTCTGTTGTGAATCAAACCATAGAAGACGGTGAATATTTAATAACAAGTAGTATAAACCAAAATAAAGTAGCAGATTTAACATCTGACAGTAAGGTAGTTATATATGATAAACATTTTAAGAATAATCAAAAGTGGAGATTTACCTTTAATAAAGATAAACAAGCTTATAGAGTAGTAAATGTAAATAACACAGACTTAGCATTTGCCTGGGATAGTAATTATTCCGGAAAAATAATTGGTGCAACTGGAGATTATAGTGATCAATATTGGCGTCCCGAAAAAACATCAGATGGTTACTTTATTCTTAGAAATTACAAAAATCCTAAGATGGTTTTAGATCTCCCTGGAAGAAATACGACTAATGGTACACAATTACAAGCCTATGAAGACAACGGAACAGTCACACAGATAGCACAGAAATGGTCGCTGCAAAGAGTGGATGTTCCAATCCTGCCAGATGGTACGTACAATATATCAAGTAAGCTAGATTATAAAAAAGTAATCGATAAAAACAACAATAACGCTATCATATGGCAGTACATTAATGCTACAGCTCAAGATTGGAAACTTGAATATGACTCTAATAAAAAAGCCTACAAAATTCGTAATGGTTATGCTCAAAATTTAGGTTTGTATTATCAAGGTAAAAACCTTAATATTGCTGTAGATAATATAGACTCACCTCCTGATGAGAACGAATTGCGAAAGTTTTGGATTGTAGAATATAATAATCAGCATGGGGCTTTTTCAATCAGAAGTGCGTATGATCCTACTCAAGTACTAGATCTACAGGATTCAAGTTTAGAGAATGGAAACAACATAATTAGCTATACGGCTTATCTTAATAAAAATCAACTGTGGAATTTTATGCCTCGTATTAATTAAACTTAGAAAAAGAAAGACAGCCGACATCTGAACTGCCCCGTAAATATTAGACACCAATCATTAACCTTTACGGGGTATTTTTTGGCCAAATTTACGTGAGAAGAAAAGATACAAAGTGTATTGAGATATAATCAAGGGAAAGAATTGATAAGAGGAATTATATAGGTGTTCATCATGAACATCAGGGGGAATGCGGCTTTATAAAAAGCTATACAAGCTACTCTACTCACTTAAAAAGGATGTACTAACATATATGAACGAAATGGGTACATCCTCTGTCGAAAAAGGATCAGAAAACCAGCATGATAAGAAGAACCATCTTAAACATGAACCGCCGCTTTAAAAATCGCCTCAATCATAAGCACATCTATCAACAGAAGGATGATTGAAAAACGCATGATATTGACGCATATATTCATTTTTACAACCACGATCGTCTACAAGAAAAAACTAAACAGCTTTTGCCCTGTATTCCGACGGGCTGAAGCTGTTTAGTGTGTTTCGGTTATTTCCACTGTCTCTTGACAGTAGGCAATTCACCTTTATCTTTATGTTACTTGCGATTATAATTCTTTAAAACTAATTTTTTGTTTTCTAGATAAACAGTTTTATCTGATTGATCTGCTACGTCTAATGAGTGAGTCACTACAATAATACATTTATTTTCTTTATGGGCTAACTCTTTAAATAGTTCAATAATTTCCCGGGCTGTTTCTTTATCTAGATTTCCTGTTGGTTCATCTGCTATTAATAAATCTACATTGCAAGATAATGCACGGGCAATTGCTACACGCTGTTGTTGTCCACCACTAAGTTGTAATACATTACGTTTCGCCTGAGCTTCTGTTAATCCGACCTTTTCTAACAATTCTAATGCTCTTTCTTTTTTATTATTCAACTCAACCCCTGTAATCTCCATTGCTGTCAGTACATTCTGCAGAGCTGTCATATAAGTAATTAAATTATACGACTGAAAAATACATGCTACATGTTGATTACGATATTGATCTAATCCTATTTTTTGAATATTCTTTCCTTTGTAGAGTACGTATCCACTCTTTGGTACGTCTAAGCCACACCCTAAGCCCAATGTGGTTGTTTTACCAGAGCCGGATGGACCTATGATTGTATAAAAACATCCTTGTTGAAAGGAAAAAGTAACATTGTCTAATATTTTTATTTTTTTATGGTTACTCTCATAGTGATAGTTGGTATTTTTAAACTGTAAAATTGTACTCATTTTAATCCTCCTCATTCATCTTTCAAGAGTATATTTTTAGGTTTTAAACGAAGAATTGATAAAGCTGGAATGATTGTAGAAAGAAGTGCAATAATAATCCCTATTCCCCCAACTTTGCCCAAATCTCCTTCTGTTATCCTAATATCAATTTGATCAATAGGATCCGCTGTTTGTTGTTGAGTTGGATCTATAATCATTTCAGGAGATGATGTAGTCTCTTCTTCAGTTGTCGCAATTTCATTCGCTAATAAGTTATCTCCAATTTTTTGTGATACTTTCTCACCGGTAATGAAAGAAAGACCGAATGCTAATAATGCAATACATAGTATTTCAACCATTAGCTGTCCAATCATTTTCCATTTTTTCTCGCCAATGGATAATAAGATTCCAATTTCTTTTCTGCGTTCTTTAACAGATAAGGTAATAATTAAACCTAAAATGACTGCACCTGCAATGGAAACCACATAAATAACCATTTTAGAAATGGATGCGATGTTTTCAATTGGACCACTCATCTGCTGGTATAATTTATCATGTGCATCTAATTTAAATTTATCAAAGTCAATATCTGTTTTCTTTGCTTCTTTTTTAAATTCTTCGATATATCTTGGGTTCTTTAGATAGAAAACCGCGTTACTAATTTCAGCATCTGTTAGAGAATCATAAGGAACATACAGTTTGTTAGCAGGATTCATAATAGCGAGATCAGGCATTCCTTCCATATTTGGAGGTTGTTCGTCCGTTTCATAGATACCAATAATCTCATATTCCATTTTCTTACCCTCTCGTGATTTCCATTTAATCTTATCTCCTACTTTTAAGTTGTTTTTTTCAGCTAATCTTTTTTCAATTAGGGTAACCTTTTTGTTTTTTACATCCGGTGTAATGGCTTTCCCATCTATTATTTTGCTTTTTCCATCTTTAAAACTCGCTGTTAAATTAGAGTTCCTTACCCCGTCAATGGATAGATCTCCAGGTATTCCCATCATTTGAGAGTTGTTGTCTTCGCTATCTTCATCTTCACTATCTTCATCTTTAATAGCTGTAAATCCATCAGCTTCTCCTATACTAGGTGTTGTAACATTATGGTCTTTTACATATGGAGACTTTGCTAATTTATCTATTGTTTTTTTATCGGGAAAGGGTGAGACTTCCATCATACCCCCATTCATGCTTTTTTCAATATCGTGTTGTAGAGTGACATCAGCCCCTAATTTTTCTCTTGCTAATTCTGATGCCTTTTGGGATGCGTTTTGAATGGCGAAGCCGGCTAATACTAAATTAGTTACAATAAAGAAAATACATAGAAGTATTATAGACTTTACCTTTCGTTGTTTCATACTAAGAAATGCACGTTTAATAAAATTCATCATTCAACTCCTCCTTGTTATCTATACTTTATAGAATCAATCTGTAGTTGATATGTAGATAAAATGAAGAATGTCTAGAGAGTTAGAGGAGTTTATGTGTAGAAAAAGATATAGAAAGTTAAAGGTAATGAAAAATAAATTAACACCATCTAAGATTTTAAAATATTGAAAAATCTAACAAATGAAAATCTATATCTAATTTATTCTCCGTATTTTGTGGGATTTTTCCGCCGATATTTTAGCAGTTAGCTTTAATTTTTCATATTTTGAATTTCATCTTGAAACACTTCTCTTTTACATGTAAATTATGGTTGAGTAGAAACACAGTAAAACTGTGATCATTTAAAAGGCTTTTTCTCTGAGAAGAGAAAAAGCCACATTTGTACTGCTATTTAAGAATGAGCTCTATTCCTGCGCACCAATAGAAATAACTCTGTGATCATTTTAGATTTAAAAATTCTTTAATCTCCGTAACTTGTGCTTTTTTTGGATAGCTTTCATATAATCCGCCTGCTAAGCGAATTGGATCTCCGAAGAAAAATCTTTCATAGTGTGTTTGTCTTGTGCCAAAAGAGCTCATAGTGAGATCCCAAGCTAAGCGAAAAATTTTAACTCTATCTTCCCCATTCGTATCAGTAGCTTGCAAATAATGGTTAAGATCCTCTTTCATCTCTGAATTAAAGGTGTCTTCGGTCGGCAATGTAACCATTCCACTAGCACCAATTAACTGTATAATTTCTGTAAAACGAGGATAGATTTTAGGAAAAAGTGTGCTGATTACCTGAAGGGGAATCAGACTAGGTCGCATATATCCCCACTCATCTAACTTTGCATCATTTTCTGATTTTTCTAAAAGTGCCTTTATGGTTTCGAGACCAATAATTACTTCTGACAATTTTCCTTGTATATGTTGGTACTCAGATATATTAATGGTATCCACGAGAAGTTGAGAAATCCCTAATAGAAATTCAGTCTTTACTATTTGTCTTATGACTACTTGATGAAACGTAAACGCTTGAAAAGAGCTTTGCACCAAAAAGCTGTTGGAAGCTTCTGCATTATCATAAAAAAATACCCTATCCCATGGAACTAAAACATTATCAAAGATTACAATAGAGTCCATTTCTTCATATCTTGAAGCAAGAGGATGATTAAATGCAGATTCTCCTGATACGAAAGATTCCCTGCAAATAAACTTAACCCCTTGAGTGTTAGAGGGGATGGAAAAAGCGAAAGCTTCATCCTGATCCCAAAAGGGTGTCGGGGCTGAAAGCACTAAGACTTCATCTGTTAAGCCACCCTGAGTAGCGAGGAGGCGGGCGCCTTTTATAATAATTCCTTCGTCATTACGATCAACGACTTTAGCGGAGATTGGATTTTCTGACATCTCTAAATTCATTTGAGAACGATTGACCTGAGGAGTAATAAATGTATGGGTAAACGAAAGGTCTTGTTCCATAGCTTTATAGTAAAGTGAACGAATATTTTCAGGGAAGCAGTTTTCTTTATTATTTAAAAGGGATGCAGAAGATGCAAAGCTCATTAATGCAGTGTTCATGTAATCAGGACTTCTTCCCATCATTCCATGTGTGTGTCTTGCCCAACGTTCAATCATTCTTCTTCTTTTTTTTAAATCCTCTTTTGTTTTGGGCTGTAAATAAGATAATCCAACCAGCTCTTTTTTTCCTGGGAGAAGAAAAGTCATCTCATCTGTTAAGTTGCTGTCTGTTTGTAAATCGTAAAGGGAACTCTTGGTTTTTAGAAGACCTTTAAATGTAGGATGTTCAGAAATGTCGCCTTCGACTTTTATACCGTCAAACCAAACTTCATTTTTAAGTTTATTTAAACGATCTATAAACCCTTTACCACTTATGATTCCCATTGAAATCGCTCCTTCAATAATAATGTTATGTTGGGTTAGATTACATAATATGGATTAATATAAATGTTGGTTACATATATAATGGGTTTAAGCCTTTTTGTTGAGGAAAACACATTCTTTCCTATAAATTAATATTTGAATTCTTAAATAAGTTGTATTTGAAAACCAATTTCTACTTTTCTTACGACGGTGAAGTTTTTGTATCCACTCCATGCAGGAAGTTAGTTCAAAAAACATTGTTGACTTGGAACTGTTTTTATTGATTAAGTAAGAAAAGTTCTACTATTCCAACTAAAGTTGCAGCACTTCTTTTAGAATGTGTTCTAAATCATTCAGGTAAGCACTTGCAAACACTCTGTAGGTGTAGAGAACGCCTTAAGGAAAGTAATAGAGGATTGTTTATCCACTGATAAAATAACTATTTGTTTCAACTATTTATTAATGGATAAAGTTTTAATACTTTGTCGACGGGAGTCAGACGTAGTTGACCACTACTTTTGTCATTCGTAATATGAGGTTCGCACTATAACTTTTACAGTGCTATGGGGCTTCAATGGGCAGGGCAGGGGTTCTAAAAGGTGGATTTTGGTATCTATGATTTGGATTTTAGGCTCAACGAAATAAAATAGAAGCCGGATGATGAGACCGGCTTCTGCGTCATTATTTCCCCTTCTCCCTCTTTCGCTTCTCCGCCCGATAAAACTCATGAAACATCTTCATCAGCGCCCGCTTTTCAATCCGGGACACATAGCTCCGCGATATCCCAAGCTCTTTCGCTATTTCCCGCTGCGTTTTCTCTTTCTTTAAATCAAGGCCGAACCGGCCGACGACGACTTCTTTTTCTCTGCCATCAAGAATGTTGATATACTCCTTTACTTTTTCAAGCTCCATATTGAGCTGGATGGTGTCGATGACGTCTTCATTTTCTGATTTTAAGACATCAATTAATGAAATTTCGTTGCCTTCTTTATCCTGACCGATGGGGTCATGCAGGGAAACATCCTTTTTTGTTTTTTTGAGGGCGCGTAAATGCATGAGGATTTCATTCTCAATACACCGCGCAGCATACGTTGCCAGCTTCGTTCCTTTTCCAGAGGAATAGCTTTCGATGGCTTTAATGAGTCCGATCGTCCCTATGGAGATGAGGTCTTCAGCGTCTTCCCCGGTATTTTCAAATTTCTTTACAATATGGGCGACGAGCCGAAGGTTATGTTCAATCAGCATATTTCTCGCATGTTCATCGCCCTGTGCCATGAGGGCTAAGTATTTTTTTTCATCATCTCCAGAAAGGGGCTGTGGAAAGGCATTGTTTTTGACATAGGACACTAAAAACACCAATTCTTTGACCATCAACCCCATCGCTGTAAATACTCCTGCCACGATTTTCACCTCCACCATGTTTAGGCCTCTGCCTATATCCTCAAATGTATGTGAAGGAGGGATTGTCTGTGTCTGTACGATGAAAAATTCATCTTTTTCAAAAAAACGTGCTCCTGTTCGTATGTTTTTGTTGTCTTTCTTGAATGTTTGCGGTTTCTTTGCGGTGCTTGGCGGTCAAGAAGCGTGCTAAAATATGTAATATTAGACCGAAAAGGAAGGGGTTTTTTCGGAACATGGGGAAGGTTCTTTCTTCACATGTAGGTATGAAAATTAATGAATGGTATCGGATGATACGGCAGTTCAGTGTTCCAGATGCGGAAATCTTGAAAGCGGAAGTAGAAGCAGAAATTGAACATATGGAAGAGGACCAGCATTTACTGATTTATTATCAGCTCATGTGCTTTCGGCACCAGATCATGCTTGACTATATACACCCTTCAAAATACCAACCTTTCTCAGTATCTAACCTTGTCGATAAAATCGAAAATTCCAATCATGAGTTATCTGATATGCTGCATTATTACCATGCATTTTTTCGTGGCATGCATGAGTTTAGTCAAAAAGAATATTTAGAGGCCGTCAAATATTATCGAGTGGCAGAAAAACAGATGTCCAGGGTATTTGATGATATTGAGCAAGCTGAGTTTCATTTTAAAGTAGCAGAAGCCTACTATATTATGAAACAAACACATGTCTCCATGCACCATATTTTAAAGGCGCTGGAAATATACGATCAGCATGATGCATATTCTATTCGCATTATTCAGTGCCTCTTTGTCATCTCAGGCAATTATCAAGATTTAAAACGAAAGGATCGAGCAGTGCCTCACTTGAAAAAAGCGAAACAGCTCGCATCCGAAATTGATCATCCGCGTATATACAGTTCGGCGCTCTATAATTTAGGGAAATGTTATGGAGAGCTTGGCTATAGAGAGGAAGCAGAACGATATTTAACTGAATCGGCTGACCTCGCTCGCAAAGAGGACCTTCCCACGCTCCCACATACGCTATTTACGCTTGCGAAGCTACTTTTTAGACAAAATGAACAGGCGCATGGGCTGCACATATTAGAAGATGGGAAATTAGCCGCAAAGAACCATGAAGACCAGCTGTTCTGTCATATGTTTGAGTATCTGGATGCTTTATATGTTCAGGAGATCAATGAAAAGCAGTTGCAAAAAACCATTGATTATTTGGAAAAACTTAGCCTATACTCTTATATAGAGGATATCTCACTTGAAATTGCGACAGCCTTAGAAGCCTCTCAACAATACCAGAAGGCCAACCAGTATTATCAGAAGCTATTATGGGCTCAAAATCAAATCAAAGAAGGAGATTGTCTGTATGAATTCTAAGCAACGTTCGACAGTTGAAGAGAGAAACCAAACGTGAAGCAAAAAGCGGGCCTGTATGGCCGGCTTTTTTGATGTGAAAAAGAGTGCAGTGAGGAGCAGACATGATCATAATCCCTGCATAAATACATCTGAAAACGGGCATTTTAATCCATAATGATGTTCTGTGGAGGCGGTCTGATGAAAGGGTTGCACATCTTTGTGTGTGTATTGTTATTATGCGGTTTTGTTCCTAATGATATAGAGGCAGGAACATTAAAAAGAGTCGAACTGGAAAAAACCGGACGGGTCTTTTGGGACATGAGAGAGGAACGAAAAAAGATTGCGTTAACCTTCGATGATGGACCGCATCCGGTGTACACGAATCAAATATTGGATGTACTAAAAGAGAACAGAGTGAATGCCAGCTTTTTTGTCTTAGGGAGCAGGGTTCATGCATATCCAGAGGTTGCGAAGCGGATTGTGGGCGAAGGAAATGAGATCGGCAATCATACCATGAACCATACGTATTTTGATCGTTTGTCATCGAAGCAAATCAAGCAGGAACTAAAAGAATCAGCGGCTCATATCGCATCCCTCCAGCCAGGCGGGCCCTTATTATTTCGTCCTCCTGGTGGCAGGCTGACGATGAAGTCATTTCACATTCTTTCAAAGCAAGGGTATGATGTGGTCATGTGGTCCTTTACGCAAGATCCAAAAGACTGGTCAAGACCTGGTGCACACAAAATTGCAAGCCGTATTATCGATCATATTCAGGGCGGCGATATTATCCTTTTACATGATGGCGGAGGAAATCGTAAGCAAACAGTAGAAGCACTGAAACAGGTGATCCCTGAATTAAAGAATAGGGGCTATGAGTTTGTGAAAGTAAGCGAACTGCTGCATTATGACAGAGCGTATCTACCTGTTCAGCTACAATAAGGGGAATTCGTCAAAAACAGTCATTCATTGAAACCAAAAAGTCTTGTCGTTTACTATATGAAGAGGCTTTTGGAGGTCATCCTGATATGTGTCGTAGCTGGATGCTCAAAACCAGTACAAGAAAGCGTCATTGACATCACAAGAGAGAGGCTAAGGATCAGCAAGTGCCACTTGTCGACAAGTGGAAAGCTTTCATCCAAGAAGCGGGTGAAAATAGTGACAATGCTCTCATTCAATCAGGTCTAATCCACCCTTTGGGCAATCATATGACACCTAAAGGGGTGAGAATCATTTATAACGAAATAAAGAGCGTGATGTCATCAAACATTTTAAATATTGGCCATCTGCCTAAACAAGACCATCCATTTAGCATAGTCTATAGTATATCTTCCTATAAGGAGGTAACTGATATGTGGGGATGTCCTTATCCTTACCCTGAGTGTGCGTATCCAGCCCAAGGAGCAGGAATCGGTTACGCTTTTCTTGTTGTGTTTCTTGTGGTTATTTTGGTAGTAGGCGGAGGGTTATGGTTTTGGAATGAACAGCCTTGCAAATAAGACACCTCTTCTTTTATAAGAAGGGGTGTTTTTTACGGAAAATAGTAGTAAGCCTATAGCGCAAGTGATATAATATCAGTCACCTGAGTTGAAAAAGGAGAGTGCTCGGGAGGCATGGTTCCTGGCGATATGGAATTAAGAGGAAACAGAGAGCATATGCCCGAGCGAACGTCTTTTCATTTCTGTCTCAATTAATTCAATGAAGTCGCGATTTAAGTTCATTTCATGTGCTTTATAATATGATTCTATAAGTAAATCATCTGACAGCTTTTTCATACTAGAAACCCATATGATGGGAAAAACACCTCCCCTGAAAAAGTTGGCATAAAACTTGAGGAAGAACATATCATCATAGGTTGATCGAATGTCTTTGAAGTACCTTTAATCTACCATGAATGGGAAACAAGAACAATCGTTCTGTTATCCACATGGTTAAGTGGATAACTTGTGGGTAGAGTGTTTATAATTGTATGAAAGTGTGATGAAATATAGGTGGATAATGTGTGTAAAATTATCCACACCTGTTGAAGGGCCTCATCATATGTCGAAAACTTTTTCATTGTATTCGATAGACAGACAAATTGTGATTTTTTTCGACACAATCGCTGAAAAACCAATGAAAGAAAGGGTGCAAATTGTGCTAAAGAAGTATTTTCTACCGGATGAATTTGTGAAAAGTATTTTCCACATTTCGCCGAAAAAATTAAAAGAACGAAATGTAAAAGGAATTATTACTGACTTAGATAACACACTAGTAGAATGGGACCGTCCAAGTGCGACACCGCGTTTGATTGAATGGTTTCAAGACATGAAAGATCACGGGATACAAGTGACAATTGTCTCGAATAATAATGAAAAAAGGGTCAAGCTTTTTTCAGAGCCGGTTCACATTCCGTTTATTTATAAAGCGAGAAAGCCTATGGGAAGAGCCTTTAATAAGGCTGTCGCTGATATGCAATTGAAAAAAGAAGATGTGGTTGTCATTGGGGATCAGCTCATGACAGATGTCTTGGGCGGGAACAGGCATGGCTTCCATACAATTTTGGTCGTTCCTGTGGCTGCCTCCGACGGATTTTTCACAAAGTTTAACAGGCAGATTGAACGCAGAATTTTAGGATCCTTAAAACGTAAGGGCCACATTCAGTGGGAGGAAGAGTAATAATGGAAAAGGTTGTTTGTATTGGCTGCGGTGTAGCCATTCAGACGGAAGATAAAGATCAATTAGGATATGCGCCGGCAGCATCTCTTTTGAAAGAAGATGTGATCTGCCAGCGCTGTTTTAGGTTAAAAAACTACAATGACATTCAGGATGTTTCTTTAACAGAAGACGACTTTTTAAATATTTTACACAACATTGGGGAAACAGATTCTCTCATTGTCAAGGTCGTTGATATTTTTGACTTTAACGGAAGCTGGATCAACGGGCTGAGCCGTATTGTTGGTGGTAACCCGATTTTACTTGTCGGTAACAAAGTGGATATTTTACCGAAATCAGTGAAAAAAGATCGCCTTGTTCATTGGATGAAGCGGGAAGCAAAAGAAAATGGACTAAATCCAATCGATGTTTTTTTAATTAGTGCAAGCAGAGGTCAAGGCGTGCCTGAGGTGATGGAAGCCATCGATTATTATCGTGAAGGTAGAAATGTCTATATTGTCGGCTGTACGAACGTTGGAAAATCAACATTTATCAATCGAATCATCAAAGAGGTGTCTGGAGAAGAGAACGTGATCACCACATCCCAATATCCAGGAACAACTCTTGATGCAATTGAGATTCCACTTGATGACGGGTCTGCTTTATTCGATACGCCGGGCATCATCAATCGCCATCAAATGGCACACTATGTGAGCAAAAATGACCTGAAAATTTTAACGCCGAAAAAAGAATTGAAACCCAGAACGTTCCAGTTAAATGAAGCCCAAACGCTTTATTTTGGGGGGCTTGCTCGTTTTGATTATGTAAAAGGCGGCAGAACATCATTTGTCTACTATATGCCAAATGAGCTCAACATTCACCGGACAAAGCTAGAAAACGCAGATGACTTATATGAAAAGCATGCAGGTGAGCTGCTTTCACCGCCATCGAAAGAGGGAATGAAAAATTTCCCCCTGCTCGTTCCGCATACTTTTAGCATTGATCAGCCGAAAACGGACATCGTCTTTTCAGGATTAGGCTGGGTGACAGCGAATGATGCAGGAAAGCAAATTAAAGTATATGCGCCAAAAGGCGTTTATGTGTTTATGAGACGTTCGTTAATTTAAAAAGTTCGAAGGGGGAGAGACCTTGAAACCTTTATATGGATTAATTGGTAACCCTGTTGGCCATTCAATGTCTCCGGATATTCATAACGCAGCATTAAAGGATGCTGGGATTGGCGGGCATTATCAGGGCTTTCAAGTAGAGGAAAGTGACCTTGCAGATGCCATTAGCGGCATGAAAGCCTTAGGAATCAGGGGCTTTAACGTCACTGTCCCGCACAAAGTGGAGATCATGCAGTACCTTGACAAAATTGATGTGACAGCTGAACGCCTACGTGCAGTCAATACTGTGCGGCTCGAAAAAGGCCAACTTGTTGGGTACAATACAGATGGAGAGGGCTTTCTTCATTCATTGCTTGAAGCCTTGGATCAGCCGTTATCAGAGCTATCATTTCTCATGATCGGTGCTGGCGGAGCGGCAAGAGCGATTTATACGACGATTGCTGAGTATGCACCGAAAAGCTTTGATATTACCAATCGTACCATTAAAAAAGCAGAGGGATTAATTGAAAGTACTCATGGAAACATCAACTCCAGTGCACTCGCATTAAATAAAGCAGAAGACCAGCTTGGGGATTATGATGTCATTATCCATACAACCTCAATCGGCATGTATCCGAATGTTGAAGAAACCCCAATTTCTTTAGCAAACGCAAAAAAAACAGCGGTCGTTTGTGATATTGTATATAATCCAATAGAAACAAAACTGCTAAGAGAAGCAACTGGATTAGGTTTGAAAACAGTAGATGGTGTTGGCATGTTTGTTGGTCAAGCGGCAAGAGCCTTTGAACTGTGGACAGGCATCACACCCGACGCCCTAAAAATGAAGTCAATTGTCATAGAGAAATTAGGAGGAACACCATGTTAAAAGGTAAGCAAAAACGTTTCTTACGTGCACAAGCACATCATTTATCACCCATTATTCAAGTTGGAAAAGGCGGGGTAAATGACAATATGGTCAAGCAAATTTCCGAGGCGCTTGAAGCAAGAGAACTGATAAAAGTCAGCGTATTGCAAAACTGCGACGAGGATAAAACGGAGGTCGCTAAAGCACTTGTAAAGGGTGCAAAAGCTGAACTCGTTCAAACGATTGGAAATATGATTATCCTTTATAAAGAATCTAAGGAAAATAAACAAATTAAGCTGCCGTAAAGGTGGATGAGATATGAAAAAAATAGGGTTGTTCGGCGGTACGTTTGACCCCCCGCATAATGGGCATCTGCTAATGGCAAATGAGGTGCGCTTTCAGGTGGGGCTTGATGAAATTTGGTTTATCCCAAATCACAACCCCCCTCATAAAGCGGGCCGAAAACGAGCAGATAGTCATCACCGGGTGAAAATGGTGGAACGAGCGATTCAGTCAAATATGCATTTTCGGCTGGAGCTCATTGAAATGGAGCGAGAGGGTCCATCTTATACAGTAGATACGGTGGAGCTGTTAAAGAAACGTCATCCTGAGGATGAGTTCTTTTTTATGATTGGAGCGGATATGGTGGATTATTTGCCTAATTGGCACCGAATTCATGATTTGCTTCAGATGATCACCTTTATTGGGATGAAAAGGCATGGTGATGAAGGGAGCACGACGTATCCTCTTTTATTTGCAGATGTTCCAGCTTTTGATGTATCATCGACATTGATTAGGCAACGAATAGAGCAGGGGCAACCTGTTGATTATTTGATTCCTAAAGCTGTTGAGCGTTATATAAAGGAGCATCATTTATATGAATCGTGAGGAAGCATTGAACTGTGTCAAAGAGCAGTTAACAGAGCATAGATATACACATACACTTGGGGTCATGGATACAGCCATTTCTTTAGCGGAACGGTTCGGCGCAGATGTAAAAAAAGCAGAGATTGCCGCTATTTTTCATGATTATGCCAAATTTAGACCGAAGGAAGAAATGAAGGGCATCATCCAACAAGAACAGATGAACCCTTTATTGCTTGATTATTCACCCGAGCTTTGGCATGCTCCGGTCGGTGCATATTTGGTTAATAAAGAAGTAGGAATAGACGATCGAGATATTTTAACAGCGATTGAGTTTCATACGTCTGGCAGACCAGGCATGACATTGCTTGAGAAAGTCATTTATGTCGCAGACTATATTGAGCCAGGGCGCCATTTTCCTGGTGTAGAAGAAGTGCGGGAGTTAGCAGAAAATGATTTGGACAGTTCATTGATTCAATCGTTAAAAAATACAGTGAACTTTTTAATGAAAAAGAATCAGCCAGTCTTCCCAGATACAATTGCGACTTACAACTCGCTAGTGCATAAGAACAACTAAGGAGGAATGATGGAATGGATGCATCATCGATTTTAAACATCGCAGCAGGAGCGTGTGATGATAAGCGGGCTGAGGAGATTATTGCCCTTAATATGCAAGGAATCTCACTTGTAGCAGATTACTTTCTCATTTGTCATGGGAACTCTGACAAGCAAGTACAAGCTATTGCAAGAGAAGTAAAACATCTTGCAGAAAAAAGTGGAGTCGAAGTGAAAAAGATGGAAGGCTTTGACGAGGCAAGATGGGTATTGATTGATTTAGGAGATGTCATTGCTCATGTGTTCCACAAAGAAGAAAGAGGATACTACAACTTAGAAAAACTATGGGGAGATGCGCCAAGAGAAACACTTTCGCTTGGCATTAACTCATGATTTATCAAGGGTTTGCAGGTGTGTATGATGAGCTCATGACACATGCACCTTATGATGAATGGGTTCAGTGGATACAGCAGTATATTGGACCGAAGGCAAAAATTATCGATGTAGGCTGTGGAACTGGAGAAATTTCTCTTCGATTAGCTCAAAATGGCCACGTGGTGACAGGAATTGATCTAAGTGAAGAGATGCTGGCCTTCGCGCAGCAAAAAGCACAAGCTCACAAGCTGCCAATTCAATTTTTACATCAAGATATGAGAGAGCTTACCGGCTTTGATCAAGCGTTTCAAGCATCGGTCATTTGCTGTGATTCCCTGAATTATTTAAAAAACGAAAATGACGTCAAAAAAACCTTTAAAAACATGTTTCAGCTTTTAGAGAAAGATGGAGTTTTACTTTTTGATGTTCATACCCCTTATAAAATGGAAAAGGTATTTCCTGGCTCTACTTATGCAGATCAAGATGAAGAGATCAGCTATATTTGGCAGAGTGATCAGGGGGATGCCCTATATTCGGTTATTCATGATTTAAGCTTTTTTGTAAAGAACGGAGACGTGTATCAACGTTATGATGAGACACATGAACAGCGTACATTCACATTTGAGAAATATGCATTGTTCCTAGAGTCTGTTGGCTTCGAAAAGATTGAAGTGACCGCTGATTTTACAAATGAAGCACCTCAGGAATTCTCCGAAAGATATTTTATCTCCGCCAAGAAACCAAAAACCATCGTTTAATGGAACGATGGTTTTTTAAAACCCTTTTTTCTCTTGTTGCAAAGATGATTAATTTCTGCGATCATCAGTAAACACACTTGTAGGGTATTGTTGCGCTACCGCTTTAAGATCTTCATCGAACTTTTCATGGGTATTCTGAAAAAGTCGGTGAAACATATCTTGAACACCTGCTTCAAGAGCTTTAATTCCCTCACCAGTGACGCCACCTTTCACACACACTTTGTCTTGCAGTGTGGGAAGGGTATAGACTCTTTTTTCAATCAAACGGCCAAGTCCTACAAGCATATCTTCTGATAAGGTGGTGGCTTCTTCTTTTGAAATATCAGTTTCTTCGACGGCGGCTTCAATCATTTTCTGAACGAGAAAGCTTATAAAAGCGGGTCCGCAGCTGACGATATCTGAGGCAGCTCTTGTAATCGAATGATGGATTTCAATTGGTGTTGAAATACCGGAAGCTAACTGTCTTAACGCTGTTTTAGTCGCGACATTGCAGGATGAACCGAAAGTTAATAGTGATGCGCCTGATAAAGCGCGGTTTGTGATGCTTGGGATCAGCCTAGCTGTTTGACAAGGAACGATATCTTGAAGCTGTTCAGGATGAATCGGACTTGTGATAATGACAATGGTTTGCTGCTCTGTTAAAAGAGGACTCAGCTCTTTTAGCAGCGGGTAAATATCAAGTGGTTTGACACAAATAAAGATGAAATCCTTATCTGTCACAGCCCTTGAAAGCTGTTTGGTTACTTCGAGCTCTGGATGGTTCTTTTTTATATTGAACGCTTTTTCAATGGTCCTGTTTGTGATGGTGATGGATGAGGGATTGACTGCCTTCGATTCAATAAATGCCTCAGTAAGTATGGTACCCATGTTTCCTGTACCGATTAAACCTATCTTCAAACGTTCTCCCTCCTTAGACGCATAGGATCTGTTATCTTCTAAACAGTATGTTGAGCTATGGGAAATTATGAATGAAAGAAGCGTGAGCAAGTGAAGCGACTCAGTCCATTGAAAAAATACAGTCTTTATATCATTGCAGGGCTAATGATCATGGTGACAATCATCCTCTTCTTTTTAGTAGGAAAAGGGCAAAACAGCACCGAGCCAAGCGTATTAAAGGAAAATAAAGAAAGGAAACTCACATTAGAAGAAAAACAAGATAACGTAGGAAATGAACCATCATCAATTGTTGTAGAGGTCAAAGGAGCTGTAAGGAAGCCAGGTGTTTATATGTTTCAATCTGATGCACGGGTTGAGGAAGCGATTAAAAGAGCAGGAGGCTTTACTAGTAAAGCAGATACGTTTGAAATCAATCAAGCAGCAAAATTAGAGGATAGTATGATGATTTATGTTCGCAAGCAGGGAGAAGCGGACACGCAGAGGCAAACAGCAGCAACTGACACTTCATCAGGGAATGA
The DNA here is from genome assembly GCF_020524495.1 of Bacillus stratosphericus. GTDB lineage: Bacteria > Bacillota > Bacilli > Bacillales > Bacillaceae > Bacillus > Bacillus stratosphericus_B. The sequence goes on from NZ_JAIVLB010000005.1 coordinate 41,024, forward strand.
AAAGAGTCAAGGTGTCAATATCAATCAAGCCGATGCAACGGAATTGCAGACAATTAACGGAATAGGGCCAGCCAAAGCGGAAGCCATCATTACTTATAGAGAGGAACATGGAGAATTTCAACAAATTGAAGACTTGCGGAACATTCCGGGTTTTGGGGATAAGACAGTTGAACGGCTGAAAAGTCAATTAACCGTCAAGTAAAATTGACGGTATAGAAGAAAGGCATGTACACTTAATACCATACATCATTCTGGAGGGATCAGCTCGTGGAAAGAATTTCATGGAATCAATATTTTATGGCTCAAAGCCATTTGCTTGCTTTACGAAGTACCTGTGAGCGGTTAGCTGTTGGGGCAACTATCGTAAGAGACAAGCGCATCATCGCAGGAGGATACAATGGTTCAATTGCTGGTGATGTCCATTGTGCAGATGTGGGATGCTATGTCATTGATCATCACTGTGTACGCACAATCCATGCGGAGATGAATGCCATTTTACAATGTGCCAAGTTTGGCGCACCAACAGCTGATGCTGAAATATATGTCACGCATTTTCCTTGTTTACAGTGCTGTAAAGCCATTATTCAAGCAGGCATTCGAACAGTGTATTATGCAAAGGATTATAAAAATCATCCATACGCTATCGATTTATTTGAGCAGGCCGGAGTTCAAATAGAACAGGTTGAACTAGATGAAATGATCATTGACCTAAAAAATCAAGAGAAATTAGCCTTTGTTGCAGATTTAATCGGTAAGCTAAGTGAATCAGGACTTAGCGAAACAGAAATTCGAGACATGCATGAAAAGGCGAACCAATTATTCACTTCCTATGTTTAACTATTTGCCTTTCGGGGCGATTTCGGCAGCTGTCGTAATTGCCCTGGCAGCATTTGATCTTCATATGTTTTTCCTTCTCTTTCTTTTCTTTTTTTTTCTTCTCAGCCTACTGAAAAAAACACCCCAGCTATTTCTAATGGTTAGTTTATGCGGAACTGTCTATACACTCATCTTTATGGTTCATCAGTCATTTGAATCAGGCCATGTCATTGAAGAAAAATCCCTGTCTGATTTAGTTGTGATTGAAAGTATTCCGAATATAGATGGCAATCGTTTTTCAGCAACTGTTTCAGCAGGTAATGATCGATTAGTGGCTTTTTATACGATTCAAACGGAGTATGAAAAGGAATTGCTGAAAGGTGTGGAACCAGGTATGAGCTGCCATATGACTGGTGATGTCCGATTACCTAAACGAGCAACCATTCCTAACGGATTTCAATACGATCAATTTCTTAAAACAAAAGGCATTAATGCTATTTTCCTCCCGCAGTCTATGAAAAGCTGCTCGAAAAAAAAGAGACATTCATATCTTCTTGAAACCATGAGGCAAAAAGGGCTGAAATTTTTAGAAAAACATGTTCCAAAGCGTTCTGTTGGGATTGTACAGGCTCTCATATTTGGAGATCGTGAGTGGATTGACCCTGACACGTTAAGAGATTATCAAATGCTCGGCTTGATTCATTTACTAGCAATTTCAGGACTACATGTTCAGACTCTTTTAGCTTGTTTATTTTGGTGTCTGATTCGTTTTGGGGTGACAAGAGAGACAACACGTATTGTTTTACTTTGTTTTCTTCCGGTTTATGTATGTTTAACAGGTGCTGCGCCCTCCGTTTTAAGAGCTTGTCTTATGGCAGGGATATATTTAATGATCATAAGCCTGCCAAAAGAAATGAAACAGTCTTCTACGGTGGTGTTAAGTGTGACATTTTTGCTGTTATTGGCCATTCATCCACTTTACTTATTTGATATTGGTTTTCAGCTTTCATACGTGGTGACGTTTTTTATTTTGTTGTCTGCCAGGATCTTATCAAAAGCGAAAAGTGCGGTGATGCAGTTATTTCTCATTTCTTTTGTTGCGCAGCTTGCTTCGCTCCCTATTCTTTTATATCACTTTCAGCAATTTTCTTTGCTGAGCATTCCCTTAAATATGATCTTTGTGCCTTTTTATACAACGGTTGTCATGCCGCTGTCTTTATTCTTTTTTCTTTTGTCTATTGTGTACCTTCCGCTTGGTCAAAAAATGTTTCAGCTACTTGATTGGGTGATCCAGCTTAGCCATCATTTATCAGCATATATAGCTAATTATGAGGGGTTCAATCTGATCTTTATGAAATCTACTTGGTGGCATATTCTTCTTGAAGTTGGATCTATTATCTTTCTGCTATTTGTGCTGGAGACCAAAACTTCCGTGAAATCTTATATTTTGCCCATTCTTTTTCTCATTGTAGTGCTGAGCGCACACTATCTTACTCCAAATTTTCTTCATAAAGGTGAGGTTACGATGCTGGATGTAGGGCAGGGGGATAGTTTGTTTATTCAGCTTCCTCATCGAAAGGGGAATCTATTAGTGGATACAGGAGGTAGACTTTCTTTTAAAGAAGAACCGTGGAAAAAAAGACGAAAAGTATCTACGATCAGTGATCAAACGCTCATTCCTTTTCTGCATTCTAAAGGAATAGCGAAACTCGATTTTCTTATCCTCACACATGCGGATCAAGACCACATGGGGGAAGCAGTCCGTTTAATACAAAGAAACAAAGTAAAGCGGCTGGCTGTGCCAAAAGGCTTTGCTCGAAGTCCAGAAGATGCACAAATATTAAAAGAAGCAGCTAGTAAAGGAGTCCCTGTTGATGAATTAGAGAGAGGGGATAAGCTAAAAATTGGAGGTCAAGAATTTGAGATTCTTCATCCAGCTCAAGGCAAAGTGACAACGAAGAATAATGATTCACTCGTTCTAACGTTTACTCTTGGCGGGAAGCACTTTATATTGACGGGTGACCTTGAACAAGAAGGCGAACGGGACATCATAAAAGCTTATCCTTATTTGCACACGGATGTACTAAAGGTTGGACATCACGGGAGCAAGGGATCAACAAGTGAAGAATGGCTTCAGCATCTAATGCCGTCATATGCAATGATTTCGGCAGGTGAAAGAAATCGTTATCATCATCCCCATCAAGAAGTATTGAAAAAATTGAATGATCATCAGTTGAGGGTGTACCGTACAGATCTAGATGGAAGTGTGACCTATGAATTTATTGATCAGAATGGAACGTTTTACTCGCACTCTCCATATGATATCTTACAAAATCAATAAAAAACTGCCAAAAAGGCAGTCATTTACAGTCATGAAGTTTAAGATCCAACGAGGTGTATGATTGTTGCCAAAATAAACATTGAGGCGAAAAATCCGAATGTGACGACAAAACCAACAGCTGAGTCGGTCACATCATTCCGCTTGCTTTGAACATTTTTTTCAAATTCATTCATTTTCATCCCTCCTGGCTAATTTTAGTATACTTGAACTCAATTGGAATTGCTAGAAGGTAAAGTAACCGTTTTCCACTTTCTTAATCATTTTATGAATATCGCCTGACAGCAAGCTGACCCGGGAGCTTGCGCCAGACGTTTACTATAAATGAGGAGGCGGCACTTTCAGCTTCCTCTTTACTAATGTCCCAACACACTTTAGGATAGAGGAGGAAGTGAAAGAGAGGGATTCAACATATGGTCTTTGATATATGGAATAATTTTAAAAAAAGGGATGTCCATCCCGTTTATTGCTTATATGGAAAAGAAACATATTTGCTGCAAGAGACAGTTGCTAAACTGAGACAAGCTGTGGTTGACGAGGAGACAAAAGATTTTAATTACTCCGTCTTCGATATGGAAGAGGTGCCGCTTGAGCAGGCTGTGACAGACGCAGAAACCTTTCCGTTTATGGGAGAACGACGTCTCGTTGTGATCAAGAATCCTTATTTTCTCACAGCCGAAAAGAAAAAAGAGAAGATAGAGCATCAACTTTCCGTGTTAGAATCCTATTTAGAAAAGCCAGCGCCCTATACGATTCTTGTGTTATTAGCGCCATATGAAAAACTGGATGAACGTAAGAAAATCACCAAATTGCTAAAAAAGAAAGCGGCTGTAGTCGAGGCGAAAGAGTTAAATCCTAAAGAAACAACTGATTTTATGATCACGCTGGCTAAGACAGAAGGAAAAGCGATAACAGCCGATGCGGCTGAGCAGCTTGTGATGTTATGTGGCGGGAGTCTGTCCTCTCTTTTCCAAGAGGTTCGGAAGCTTAGTACATATATTGGAAAGCGGGAAGAAATTGAACTTTCTGATGTCAATCAGCTCGTGGCACGAAGCTTAGAGCAGAATATTTTTGAACTCATTAACCAAATTGTGAACAGACGCCGCTCTGAGGCGATGCAAATGTTTTATGACCTGTTGAAACAAAATGAGGAGCCCATTAAAATATTGGCACTCATCTCAAATCAATTTCGATTGATTTTGCATACAAAATACTTCGCCCAGCAGGGATATGGCCAAAAACAAATTGCTTCAAATTTGAAGGTCCATCCATTCCGGGTTAAGCTCGCCATGGACCAGGCAAGACTGTTTTCAGAACAAGAGCTAAAGCAGATCGTGAAAGGGCTCTCCACCATCGATTATGAAATGAAAACGGGTAAAAAGGACAAGCAGCTATTGTTAGAGCTTTTCTTGGTTCGGTTATTAGGTGCATAAAAAAACGACCTTCTAAAAAGAGGGTCGTTTTTGTTTAGATGTATAATTGCCAGTCTGTCCTTATGGCTAAGCCGGTCAGGACGGACGTACAGTTAAACAGATGCCTCATCACTGAGGCGATGCAATCATTATGCAGAAAGTCCGTTTACGTGTTTAGCAAGTCTTGATTTGTAACGCGCGGCTGCGTTTTTGTGTACAAGACCAGTTTTAACGGCTTTGTCAATGCGTTTTGCAGCAGAAGAAAGAGCAGCTTTTGCTTGCTCAGCATCGTTGTTAGCTACAGAAACTTCAACTTGTTTAATCGCAGTACGCATCGCAGACTTGATTGTTGCATTGTGTGCACGGCGTTCGTTATTCGTTTTTGTACGTTTGATCGCTGATTTAATATTTGGCATATGTTTCACCTCCTAAGATACAACCTAAACACAATTGTCTTAAGGTTAAATCTTCACAATAGAACAAATTGTATTCTATCAAACACACCATTAGAATGCAATATAAATGTAAAGTATTTTTCATTGATGAAGCGCTCGAATGTTTCTCTTCAGAGATGGAAAGACTACTGTTAATTACTTGGTGAAAGGAGCCTTTTCATGAAGAAACAGAAACTTGATTTAAGCGCTTATCAAATTCGGACAGACTTGGCCGTTGAAACAAAAGAGATATTAGAACAAGAAAACGATCCTAATGTCATTAAAAAAGACGGCATTCAAGGGATTGTCGAGAAGGAAAAGGAAGAGAACGGCATCCGCATACGCACTGTGGATATCGCGAAAGAAGGAGAAGAGATGACCGGAAAAAAGGCAGGTACATACTTGACGCTAGAGGCGCAGGGGATTCGTGAGAAGGATTCTGAGATGCAAGAAAAAGTAGTCGAAGTCTTCGCCCTTCATTTTGCTCAGTTTTTAAAAGACCGAGGAATTCAGGCAGATGCCAGCTGTCTTGTTGTGGGTTTAGGAAACTGGAATGTCACGCCAGATGCCCTAGGGCCACTTACAGTTGAAAACTTACTTGTGACCCGTCATCTATTTGAATTGCAGCCAGAAAATGTACAGGAAGGCTATCGCCCAGTGTCTTCTTTATCACCTGGTGTGATGGGACTGACTGGTATTGAAACAAGTGACATTATACAAGGCGTGATAGAACGATCCAAGCCTGATTTTGTGATTGCCATCGATGCACTTGCCGCTCGTGCGGTGGAACGGGTGAATACAACGATTCAAATTTCTGATACAGGCATCCATCCAGGATCTGGTGTAGGGAATAAGCGTAAGGAATTAAGCAGAGATACATTGGGTATTCCAGTGATTGCAATTGGTGTTCCGACAGTTGTTGATGCAGTGACGATCGCAAGTGACACGATTGATTATGTCTTAAAGCATTTTGGTAGAGAACTGAAAGATGATAGCCCCTCCCGCTCTCTTGTGCCAGCTGGTCTGACATTTGGGAAGAAAAAAGTGTTAAACGAAGAAGACTTACCAGATGAAGAAACGCGTCAATCATTTCTAGGAATAGTAGGAACGCTTCCTGAAGAAGAAAAAAGACAGCTCATCCATGAAGTGCTTGCGCCGCTAGGGCAAAACTTAATGGTAACGCCTAAGGAAGTGGATACATTCATTGACGACATGGCGAACGTAATCGCCAATGGATTAAACACAGCACTTCATGGTAAAATCTCTCAAGATAACATGGGATCTTATAATCATTAATCTGTTCTACTTTCTCTAGCTCGCTCATAGTGTAATTACTAGAAAGCGTGCTGGAGGGAGTAAATCATGAAAAAAAGACCCCGCCGTCGTCGACAGTTGGTCGTTACGATTAATGGAACCAAAGTAGTGAAAAGTATTTTCTTGTTTATTGCCTCTCTTGTGGTCGTGTTTGTCATGTCAGGAGCTTTGACGTCCTTAAAACCTGAGCTTAGACCTCAAGCATCGTTGTATGGGGTGGCTGATGAGCTGTCAGGAGCGTTCTTTGCCACACTGATGGGGATGGAAAACCAATATTTCGCCTCAGCAGTTCCAAAAAATCAAAAAGGGTTCAATTTCTCTGGACTGTCACTCAAGCTTGCGACAAGTATCAATTTAGAAGATCCGCGCAGTTTTCTGGGAAGAGAGCTGCCAGGCTTTGAACATTTTGATACAAAAATCATCTTAGCGGGTGAAGGAACAGACTATACCAACATGCCAATGGAATCACCACCACCAAGTGAAGTTATCAAAGATGAGAAAGAAGCAAATTTAGCTGAGCTGGACAAGCTTGATGAGGATGAGCCGAAAAAGCCTGTAAAAGAGCCAAACCGTTCTACAGGAAAACGAAAAGCCGTGTACATTTATCACACACATAATACGGAATCATATTTGCCATTTTTAAAAGAGGAAACCAACCCAAACAATGCACGGCACTCAAAAGTAAACGTAACCCTTGTCGGGGAAATGTTTGGGAAGGCGCTTGATCAACAAGGAGTCGGCAATATAGTAGACAAAACAGAAATTGAAAAAAGGCTTCTGCAAAAAGGATTAAAGTATCCACAATCGTATAATGAATCAAGATTGGTTGTAAAAGAAGCCCTCGCTAAAAATGATGACCTTGAATATTTAATTGATATTCACCGTGATTCAAGAAGAAAGAAAGATACCACTGTGGAGATCAAAGGGGAAAAATATGCGAGAATTGCATTTGTGATCGGGAAAAAGAATCAAAGCTATGAGAAGAATTTAAAGATAGCGACAGAATTTCACCATTTGATGGAAAAAAAATATAAAGGACTTAGCATCGGAGTGTTTGCTAAAGGAGAAATTGGCGATAATGGAATCTATAATCAAGATTTATCTGACAAAGCTCTTCTTTTAGAATTTGGCGGTGTGGATAATAATATGGAAGAATTAAAAAATGCATCCAATGCGGCCGCTGATGTGTTCAGTGAAATTTTCTGGGACGCAGAAAAAGTAAATGGCAAGACAAAGGATGAGAAAAAACGTTCTTAAGGTGGTGACGGGCATGGGCTCATTTATCGGAAAAACCATTATATTAGGGTTGGTCTTGCTGTTTGGTGTCTTTTTAGGAATGCAACAAGCGAATAATGGGATGCTGCAAATGAAGGGCTACCATGATCCAAAATTGAAAGGGGCCTTCTCCATTCAAGTGAATGACGACCAAGAAAGAGAAGCTTCTATCTTAGGGACATCCGTCACAGAAAAGGATTTAGCAGAAAAACAAAAACAGCTTGAAGAAATGGAGAGCTTTAATGCCTTCTCAAAGGCCGGAAAAGCTCTATCTGATGGCATGACACATGCAGCCCGTTCTCTTTATGATTGGGTGAATGGAAAATAAACATTAAATTTGGCAAAACCAATCCAATTATTTCATTATGCCATGTTTAATGAAATATTCCCATTTTAATGAAAGCCGCTAATCGATGAGCGGCTTTTCTTGATTTCGATTGAATCTTTACAACCCTATTGATATAATCTATCCTAGCGCAACCCGCGTTTTATAGTAGGAGTGATAGATTGTGACTGATAAAGAAAAACGATTAGAACGGCAATCAAGAATTCGAAATTTCTCCATTATCGCCCATATTGACCATGGAAAATCCACATTGGCGGACCGTATTTTGGAAAAAACAGCGGCGATTACTCAACGAGAAATGAAAGAACAATTACTTGATTCCATGGACTTAGAGCGTGAACGCGGCATTACAATTAAATTAAACTCTGTTCAACTGAAATATCAGGCGAAGGATGGAGAAGAATATATTATGCACCTGATTGATACACCAGGGCATGTCGACTTCACCTATGAGGTATCCCGAAGCCTGGCTGCCTGTGAAGGCGCAATTCTCGTTGTAGATGCAGCGCAAGGAATTGAAGCACAGACACTTGCAAACGTTTATTTAGCTCTTGATAACAACCTAGAAATTCTTCCGATAATCAATAAAATCGATTTGCCAAGTGCAGAGCCTGAGCGTGTAAGAAAAGAAATTGAAGATGTCATCGGTTTGGATGCATCTGAAGCTGTTTTGACATCTGCGAAGGCGGGCATTGGGATCGAGGATATTTTAGAACAAATCGTAGAAAAAGTGCCGGCACCAGCTGGAGATCCAGAAGCACCTCTTCAAGCCCTTATTTTTGATTCCCTGTACGATGCGTATCGAGGCGTCATTGCATACATACGGATTGTCCAAGGAACCGTAAGACCCGGTCAGAAAATCAAAATGATGGCAACAGGAAAAGAATTTGAAGTGCTTGAAGTCGGCGTTTTCACACCGAAAGCAATGCCAACAGACGAACTCGCCGTTGGAGATGTTGGATATTTAACAGCTGCCATCAAAAATGTTGGGGATACACGTGTAGGGGATACGATCACTAGTGCGGAGAACCCTGCCAAAGAAGCACTGCCAGGATATAGAAAGCTGAACCCGATGGTGTACTGCGGACTTTATCCAATTGACACAGCGAAATATAACGACTTACGTGAAGCGTTAGAAAAGCTTGAATTAAATGACTCTTCACTTCAATATGAGGCAGAGACATCCCAAGCACTTGGCTTCGGTTTCCGTTGCGGCTTTCTTGGAATGCTTCATATGGAAATCATCCAAGAACGAATTGAACGTGAATTTAAAATTGACCTCATTACGACAGCACCAAGTGTTATTTACGATGTCTATATGACAGATGGAGAAAAAATCGTCGTAGATAACCCGTCCAATTTGCCTGATCCACAAAAGATTGAGCGAATTGAAGAACCATACGTCAAGGCTACAATGATGGTGCCAAATGATTACGTAGGCTCTGTCATGGAGCTTTGCCAAGGAAAACGCGGCAATTTCATTGATATGCAATATCTTGATGCCAACCGCGTCAGTATTGTTTATGAAATTCCTTTGGCAGAGATCGTTTACGAGTTCTTTGATCAGCTAAAGTCCAATACAAAAGGCTATGCATCCTTTGATTACGAGCTGATAGGCTATCGTCCATCCACTCTTGTCAAAATGGATATTATGCTTAATGGCGAAAAAATCGATGCCCTTTCCTTTATTGTTCACCGCGATTATGCATATGAACGAGGGAAGATCATTGTAGAAAAACTCAAAGAACTTATTCCACGCCAGCATTTTGAAGTACCAGTTCAGGCGGCAATCGGTCAAAAAATCGTGGCTCGTTCTACCATTAAGGCGATGCGTAAAAACGTACTTGCCAAATGTTATGGTGGAGACATTTCCCGGAAAAGAAAGCTTCTTGAGAAGCAAAAAGAAGGGAAAAAGCGCATGAAGCAAGTGGGCTCAGTTGAAGTCCCGCAAGAAGCATTCATGGCTGTGCTGAAAATGGATGACAGCACGCCGAAAAAATAAGGTCCTCAAGGCAACCTGCTTTACAATGTTCGCCTTGATGTTTATAGTCGCAAACAAACAAAGGTGCCGCAGCAATAAACTGCGGCTCTTTACCTGTAAAGAAGGTGTCATCAAATGAAAGCAGCATACATTCACATTCCATTTTGTGAGCACATATGTCACTATTGTGATTTCAATAAATTTTTCATCAAAACGCAGCCAGTAGATGAATACTTAGCCGCACTTGAAAAAGAGATGCAGCACACGATCGAGAAAAAGGGAGAGGAAGAACTAAAAACGATTTTTATTGGTGGGGGAACCCCGACATCCCTGACAGTCAGTCAGCTAGATCAGCTCATGGACAGCATTTATCGCGTATTGAAGCCGTCAAAAGACCTGATCGAATTTGCAGTAGAAGCCAACCCAGACGAACTATCGTTTGATAAACTGCATGTCCTCAAATCAGCTGGCGTGAATCGGCTAAGCTTCGGCGTACAAACATTTGAAGATGACTTGCTCAAAAAAATCGGCCGGGTTCACCAAAAGAAAGATGTCCTAACCTCTTTTGAACGAGCAAGAGCGGTTGGGTTTGACAACATTAGTCTTGATCTCATGTTTGGTTTGCCTCATCAAGAAAAGCATCATGTGCTGAATTCACTTGAGACCGCTTTTTCCTTAGGTGCAGAGCATTACTCTGTCTATTCACTCATTGTGGAGCCTAAGACGTTTTTTTACAACTTGATGCAAAAAGGGAAGCTGCATTTACCATCCCAAGAAGGTGAGGCTGAAATGTACGAGCTTGTCATGGATGAAATGGAGCGTCATGGACTCAAACAATATGAAATTAGCAATTACGCTAAACGTGGTTTTGAAAGCCAGCATAACCTCACATATTGGAGCAATGAAGATTATTTCGGCTTTGGTGCAGGGGCGCATGGCTATGTAGATGGCATCCGAAATGTGAACGCTGGGCCAGTGAAACACTATTTGGAGCTGATTGAACAAACAGGCTTCCCCTATAAGGAAACACATCAGGTCACAAAGCGGGAGCAGATAGAAGAAGAAATGTTTTTAGGTCTACGAAAAATCGAAGGCATTAAAACCACCCACTTCCAAGCAAAATATGGAGCTGCACCAGAAATGCTCTTTTCCACCGTTCTTGAAGAATTAGAAGAAAAAGGTCTCATTGTACAAGATGACATCGGGATTCGTTTAACAAGAAAAGGAAAATTGTTAGGAAATGAAGTATTTCAAGCGTTTCTTGGTGAGTTATAATTGACATTTTTATTTGAGTTTGGTAATTTTGTTTATACAATTAGCACTCGTTGAAAGAGAGTGCTAACAGGGGTGATGATGATGATGTTAACAAATCGTCAGCTTTTGATTCTGCAAGTCATCATTAATGACTTTATTCGTTCTGCGCAGCCAGTTGGGTCAAGAACTCTTTCTAAAAAAGAAGACATGACATTCAGCTCTGCGACGATTAGAAACGAAATGGCTGATTTGGAGGAACTTGGTTTTATTGAAAAAACCCACTCTTCATCAGGAAGAATTCCATCCGAAAAAGGATATCGTTATTATGTAGATCATTTGCTCTCTCCGCGAAAACTGTCGTTTAAAGAGCTTGTGCTCATCCAATCAGCTTTTCAGGAGAAAATTTTTGAGCTGGAAAAAACAGTTCAAAAATCGGCGGAAATTTTATCAGATCTCACAAACTATACATCGATTGTACTTGGTCCAAAGCTATGTGAAAATCGATTAAAGCAAATTCAGCTTGTCCCCGTCCAGCCAAACAAAGCAGTCGCGATCATGATTACAGACAGCGGACATGTTGAAAGCAAGACCATAACCTTCTCTGAGCATCTTGATGTCTCCGATATTGAGAAGCTGATGAATATTCTAAACAGTCGCCTAGTTGGGATTCCGATGGATCAGTTGAAGGACAGGATGTATAAAGAAGTCGTCATGCTGCTTCGTACGCACTTAAAAGATTATGATCATATTTTAGATGCGCTTGGCAACACATTTACATCGACACAAAATGAATCAAAACTTTTCTTTGGCGGGAAGATTAATATGTTGAATCAGCCAGAGTTTCATGACATTGACCGCATTCGATCACTCATGATGCTCATTGAGAAAAAGAATGATGTCATGCAGCTGTTTCATCCAAATCAGCAAGGAATCACCATTAAAATCGGCTCAGAAAACATTTTGGAAGCAATGGAGAACTGTAGCTTCATCACTGCGACCTATTCGATTGATCAAAAATCTCTCGGCTCCATTGCCGTCATCGGCCCAACCCGCATGGATTACGGGAGAGTCGTTAGTCTCTTACATCATGTATCAAAAGACTTGTCAAACGCACTTTCCAATTTGTATGATGAGTAGGGTGATCATCAATGAGGGCACAGCCCTTTCGTATTCTTGAATCTTTTGAGGGAGGTGAACACAATGTCAGAAGAAAAACAGACACCTGAGCAAGAAGCAGAGGTTGAAGCACAAGAAGAAGCAGTTCAAGCAGATAATGAGGAAGCAAAGCGTGATGAACAGACTGTCTTTCAAGAGAAGATTGAAGAATTGCAGCAGCTTCTAGATGAAAAAGAAAACAAAATTCTGCGTGTTCAAGCAGATTTTGAAAACTATAAACGCCGTGCTCGAACTGAAGTGGAGACCGTGCAAAAATATCGTTCTCAACATGTTGTCAGCGATCTTCTCCCAGCTCTTGACAACTTTGAAAGAGCGCTTGGAATCGATCCAGACAATGAGCAGACGAAAAGTTTGTTAGAAGGAATGCAAATGGTTTACCGGCAGCTTGTAGATGCGTTGAAAAATGAAGGCGTTGAACCAATTGACGCTGCCGGAAAAGAGTTCGATCCAAACCTTCATCAAGCCGTCATGAAAGTTGAAGATGAAAACTACGATTCAAATATTGTTGTAGAAGAATTGCAAAAGGGCTATAAACTCAAAGACCGAGTTATTCGTCCATCAATGGTAAAAGTAAATCAATAACTACATAATGGGAGGTCATCAAATATGAGTAAAATCATTGGGATTGACTTAGGAACAACAAACTCATGTGTTGCAGTACTTGAAGGCGGCGAGCCAAAAGTCATTGCAAACGCTGAAGGAGCACGTACAACACCATCTGTTGTCGCTTTTAAAAACGGAGAGCGTCAAGTAGGTGAAGTGGCTAAACGTCAGTCAATTACAAACCCGAACACAATCATGTCTGTCAAAAGACATATGGGTACAGATTATAAAGTAGAAGTTGAAGGCAAGAACTACACACCGCAGGAAATCTCGGCAATCATTCTTCAACATCTTAAATCTTATGCTGAAGGTTATCTTGGCGAAGAAGTAACAAAAGCAGTGATTACAGTTCCTGCTTACTTCAACGATGCAGAACGCCAAGCAACAAAAGATGCAGGTAAAATTGCTGGTCTTGAAGTAGAACGTATCATCAACGAACCAACAGCAGCTGCTCTTGCTTATGGTTTAGATAAAACAGAAGAAGATCAAACGATTCTGGTATACGACCTTGGTGGCGGTACATTTGACGTTTCAATCCTTGAGCTTGGAGACGGCGTATTTGAAGTGCGTTCAACTGCTGGGGACAACCGACTAGGTGGAGACGATTTTGACCAAGTCATTATTGATCATCTAGTGGCTGAATTCAAAAAAGAAAATGGGATTGATCTTTCTAAAGATAAAATGGCGCTTCAGCGTTTAAAAGATGCTGCTGAAAAAGCGAAAAAAGATCTTTCAGGTGTATCATCTACACAAATTTCACTGCCATTTATCACAGCTGGAGAAGCAGGTCCTCTTCACCTTGAGTTAACGTTAACTCGTGCTAAATTCGAAGAGCTTTCTGCTGGCCTTGTTGAGCGTACAATGACCCCTGTACGTCAAGCACTAAAAGATGCTGGTTTATCTGCTAGCGAGATTGATAAAGTCATCCTTGTTGGTGGATCAACTCGTATTCCTGCAGTTCAAGAAGCCATCAAAAAAGAAACAGGGAAAGAGTCTCATAAAGGCGTAAACCCTGATGAAGTGGTTGCACTTGGTGCTGCAATCCAAGGTGGAGTGATCACAGGAGATGTGAAAGACGTTGTACTTCTTGACGTGACACCACTTTCTTTAGGAATTGAAACAATGGGCGGCGTATTCACAAAGCTGATTGAACGTAATACAACAATTCCAACAAGTAAGTCTCAAGTATTCTCAACGGCTGCTGACAACCAAACAGCTGTAGATATCCACGTGCTGCAAGGTGAACGCCCAATGGCAGCAGATAACAAAACATTAGGTCGTTTCCAATTGACTGATATCCCGCCAGCACCACGCGGCGTACCGCAAATCGAAGTATCTTTTGATATCGATAAAAACGGCATTGTCAACGTACGTGCAAAAGATATGGGCACTGGAAAAGAACAAAACATTACAATCAAATCTTCTTCAGGTCTTTCTGAAGATGAGATCGAAAAAATGGTGAAAGAAGCAGAAGAAAATGCTGAAGCAGATGCAAAGAAAAAAGAAGAAATCGAAATACGCAATGAAGCAGATCAATTAGTGTTTACAACAGAAAAAACATTAAAAGATCTAGAAGGCAAAATCGATGAAGAGCAAGTCAAAAAAGCAAATGAAGCAAAAGATGCATTAAAATCTGCGATTGAAAAAGGCGAGCTTGAAGACATCAAAGCGAAAAAAGATGAGCTGCAAACAATCGTTCAAGAATTAACGACTAAGCTCTATGAAGAAGCTGCAAAACAAGCACAAGCTCAGCAAGAAGGCGCTGAAGGTGCTCAAAAAGCAGATGAAAATGTAGTGGATGCAGAATACGAAGAAGTAAGCGACGATCAAGAGAAAAAATAATTACCTCCTTTACTTTTGAAAAAGACTGCTGAAACGTACTCGTCGGAAAGTCAAAGTCAGGATCTCTTGGCTTTGACTTTTTCCTTTTCAACGATGAAAAGGAATTGAAAAATGTCGAATCAAAATGATACAATCGTATTTATGTGAGAAAATCGGGAGTGTGAAGAGATGAGTAAGCGTGATTACTATGAAGTGCTTGGCGTTGGTAAGAGCGCCTCAAAAGACGAAATCAAAAAGGCATACCGCAAGCTTTCAAAAAAGTATCACCCTGATATTAATAAAGAAGCTGGCTCAGATGAAAAATTCAAAGAAGTAAAAGCAGCCTATGAAACCCTTTCTGACGATCAAAAACGCTCGCATTACGACCAGTTCGGTCATACCGATCCAAACCAAGGCTTCGGCGGCGGCGGCTTTGGCGACGGAGGAGATTTTGGCGGCTTCGGCGGCTTTGATGACATCTTCTCTAGTATTTTTGGTGGCGGAACCAGAAGAAGAGATCCGAATGCACCGCGTCAAGGAGCGGATCTTCAGTATACAATGACGCTTTCGTTTGAAGAAGCGGCATTTGGGAAGGAAGCAACCGTTGAAATCCCTCGTGAAGAAACCTGTGAAACATGTTATGGATCAGGTGCAAAGCCTGGAACGCAAGCAAAGACATGTTCACATTGCGGCGGTTCTGGCCAATTAAATGTTGAGCAATCAACACCATTTGGTAAAGTAGTCAACCGCAGAGTGTGTAACTACTGTAGCGGAACTGGAAAACAAATTGATCACAAATGTTCAACATGTGGTGGATCTGGTAAAGTGCGTAAGCGTAAGAAAATCAACGTGACGATCCCAGCAGGTGTGGATGATGGTCAGCAGCTCAGAGTATCTGGTCAAGGTGAACCAGGTGTCAATGGAGGACCTTCAGGCGATCTTTTCGTTGTTTTCCATGTGCGTGCGCATGAATTCTTTGAACGTGACGGAGATGACATTTACTGTGAAATGCCTCTTACCTTTGCGCAGGCCGCATTAGGTGATGAAATTGAAGTACCTACATTACACGGAAAAGTAAAATTAAAAGTTCCTGCAGGCACTCAAACTGGTACGAAGTTTAGACTAAAAGGAAAAGGTATAAAAAATGTACGAGGCTATGGCCAAGGCGATCAGCATATCGTGGTACGGGTAGTCACACCAACGAATTTAACTGAAAATCAAAAAGATATCATTAGAACATTTGCTGAAGTGAGCGGAAATAAACCGGACGAACAAGAAATGAGCTTCTTTGATAAGGTAAAACGCGCATTTAAAGGGGAGTAAGATGGATAAGGAGTTGGTAGTATTGAAGTGGTCAGAGATTAGCGTCCACACAACAAATGAAGCGGTGGAACCGATCACCAATATTTTGCATGAAGCAGGTGCTAGTGGTGTCGTGATTGAGGACCCGCTTGATTTATTCAAGGAACGTGAAAATGTATACGGTGAGATCTACCAGCTCGATCCGAATGATTATCCGGATGAAGGCGTTATTGTCAAAGCTTATCTTCCGATGAACAGCTTTTTGATGGAAACGGTAGATGAGATCAAAGAAGCCATCAACAATCTTCTTCTATATGATATTGACCTTGGACGAAATACGCTGTCTATTTGTGAAGTAAATGAAGAAGAATGGGCAACTGCATGGAAGAAATACTATCATCCTGTGAAAATTTCTGAAAAATTCACCATCGTTCCAACATGGGAAGAATATACACCTGTTCATTCTGATGAACTGATCATTGAAATGGACCCTGGCATGGCATTTGGAACAGGTACGCATCCAACAACAGTCCTTTGCATTCAGGCGCTTGAGCGTTATGTGAAGGAAAACAATACGGTGATTGATGTTGGAACAGGATCTGGGGTTTTAAGTATTGCTGCAGCGATACTTGGTGCGAGAGACATTCATGCCTTTGATCTCGACGCCGTTGCAGTTGAAAGTGCGAAGCAAAATATTGATCTAAATGGTGTTCGTGATCAAGTGACTGTGAAGCAAAACAATTTACTTGATGGTATTTCAGGTGAACGTGATGTGATCGTTGCCAACATTCTTGCAGAGGTCATTTTACGATTTACAGATCAAGCATATGCCTTATTGAAGAAAAATGGCTATTTCATTACATCAGGAATCATCGGTCAGAAGAAGTTACAAGTCAAAACGGCACTAGAAGAAGCTGGTTTTGAGATTGTGGAAGTGCTGTCAATGGAAGATTGGGTCAGCATTATAGCGAAAAAATAAAGCGAGTAGGTGTCAGTCACGTATGCAACGATATTTTATCGACCTCACGAAAGAGGAAGTGATGGCAAAGGGAGCCATCGTCATAAAAGGTGAAGATGTACATCACCTTTCAAACGTCATGCGGATGAAAGCAGGGCAGGACATCCTTTGCTTAACGACAGACGGCTTTGAAGCGCTCAGTAAAATTGATACAATAACAAAGGAAGAAGTGATTTGTCACCTTAAAGGCTGGACGAATCAAAATAGAGAACTTCCGATTAGGGTGACGATAGCAAGTGGTCTGCCAAAAGGAGATAAGTTTGAGCTGATTATCCAAAAGGGTACCGAGCTTGGCGCGAGTGCTTTTGTGCCGTTTCAAGCGGCTCGTTCCATTACAAAGCTTGACCAAAAGAAGTCACATAAAAAACGAGAGCGATGGAAAAAAATAGCAAAAGAATCAGCCGAGCAGTCCTATCGGAATATCATTCCCCGTGTTCTTCCAGTATCAACGTGTAAAGAGCTGATTCAAATGGCCGGTGAATTCGATAAATGTGTCGTTGCCTACGAAGAATTATCGAAAGAAGGAGAGCAAAGCAGGTTTAAAACTGTGCTTCAACAGATGAAAGGCGGACAAACCCTATTAATTGTTTTTGGGCCTGAAGGCGGTTTGACAGAAAAGGAGATTGAAGAGCTTGAAAAGCTAGGTGCAGTCATTTGTGGACTTGGACCACGCATTTTAAGAACGGAAACAGCTCCTCTTTACGCGCTTTCTGCTATTTCTTATCAAACAGAGTTATTAAGAGGTGAATCATTATGGGAACAGTAGCGTTCCATACACTTGGCTGTAAGGTCAATCACTATGAAACAGAAGCCATCTGGCAGCTGTTTAAAGAAGCGGGTTTTGAAAGAAAAGATTATGAATCAAAGGCAGACGTATATGTTATTAATACATGTACGGTTACGAATACAGGCGATAAAAAAAGCCGTCAAGTCATTAGAAGAGCCATTCGTCATAACCCAGATGGTGTCATTTGTGTAACAGGCTGTTATGCACAAACGTCTCCGGCAGAAATCATGGCCATTCCTGGCGTTGATATTGTGGTTGGAACACAAGACAGACATCAATTGCTTGGTTACATTGAAGAATACCGTAGAGAAAGACAACCGATCAATGGAGTTGGCAACATCATGAAAGCACGCGTGTTTGAAGAGCTAGATGTTCCTGCTTTTACAGACCGCACACGTGCTTCTTTAAAAATCCAAGAAGGCTGTAACAATTTCTGTACATTCTGCATCATCCCTTGGGCTCGTGGACTTCTTCGTTCTCGTGATCCAGAAGAGGTCATCAATCAAGCGCAGCAGCTTGTGGTTGCCGGCTATAAAGAAATTGTGTTAACAGGTATTCATACAGGCGGATACGGTGAAGACCTTAAAGATTATGACTTTGCTAAGCTTCTGAAAGAATTAGATGAACGTGTGATTGGCTTAAAACGAATCCGCATTTCATCCATTGAAGCAAGTCAAATTACAGATGAAGTGATTGAAGTGCTCGATCAGTCAGATAAAATTGTCAGGCATTTACACATTCCGCTTCAATCTGGCTCTAATACTGTGCTGAAAAGAATGCGCCGTAAATACACGATGGAATTTTTTGCAGAGCGTTTAACAAAGCTGAAAAAAGCATTGCCAGGCCTTGCTGTGACCTCTGATGTGATCGTAGGATTCCCTGGGGAAACAGAAGAAGAATTTATGGAAACTTATAATTTTGTGAAAGACCATCAATTCTCTGAGCTCCACGTATTTCCTTACAGCAAACGTACAGGTACACCAGCTGCAAGAATGGAAGATCAAGTGGATGAACATGTGAAAAACGAACGCGTTCATCGCTTAATCGCTCTTTCTGACCAGCTTGCGAAAGAATATGCATCGGAATATGAAGGAGATGTCTTAGAGATTATTCCAGAAGAATCCTTCAAAGAACAAGATGGAAAACACAATCTTTATGTTGGTTATACAGATAACTATATGAAGGTTGTATTTGAAGGTACAGAGGATATGATTGGTCGTTTGGTGAAAGTGAAAATTACAAAGGCAGGTTATCCTTATAACGAAGGACAATTCGTCCGTATCAGTGATGACGTGCAAACAGATAAAGTGAGAATGACTTCATAATAATCAAAAACCGGCTGCCACAGGGCAATCCGGTTTCTTTTATTTCGACTGATTCGGCAAAAGAAACAATATCAACGCATGAAAAGGGCGAATAAACGGGAAGAAGAGTAGAGAACTCGCGACATTAAACAGCAGACTGAAGTGGGCAATTTGCTGTGCAGGAGAGCTCGCCAGAAGCGCAACGAATTGAGTGATAATGGCAAGAAAAGGCAGGCACAAAAGAACCCCGAGAACATTAAACACGACGTGTGCGTAGGCCGTTTGACGTGCTGCATAGCCGCCTGATATTGCAGCCATGACAGCCGTAATGCATGTTCCGATATTGGATCCTAAAACAAAACTGATACCCTCCTGTAATGCCACAGTCCCTTCATTCATAAAGCCCATCAAAATGCCAATACATACAGAGCTCGAATGAACAATGGCAGTTAAAATCGTACCGGAGACGAGAGCTCTCCAGTCAGAGTGCTGCATCATTTCAAGGAAACGCAATGTCTCTGGCTGGCTTGTCATCATACCCGCAATTTTTGAAAAGCCTTGAATGCAAAAAAAGATCATACCAAGTCCAAATATACTTTTTCCCGCATATTTGAAGGACCTTCGGCCAAAAATGATACATAAAAGACCAACTGCAATCAAAATCCACATGAACACGTCCATTTTGATCGCAATAAATTCTGTTGTAAAAGTGGACCCGATATTGGTCCCAAGGATCATCGGAATCGACTTTTTAAAAGTGAGAATGCCTGTGCTCACAAAGCCGATGACAATGACCATAAACGCTGAACTGCTTTGAAGAATACCTGTAAACACAATACTAACCAAGAATGCTTTTAACGAGTGATCTGTAAAGAGAAGAAGTGATTTCTCAATACGAGACGATGCGAGAGCCATTAATCCTTTTCTCATTAAACCCATTGACCATAAAAAAATGAAAATAAGTGCACAAAAATAAATGATCGCCATCATAGAAAAGTCCTCCTCTTACCAATAAATATATGGACTTGTCTACCTGCTCATGACGAAAATATATTTCCAAATCACTTAGTTGACCTCACACTAGGCTTATATTATAATGTCTAGGTACATGTTTGCATGTATATCTTTTTTTAATGCAGTCGATTGGTGTATTCGGAGGGAGGGAAAGAGAATGTCAAAAACGGTCGTTAGAAAAAACGAATCGCTTGAAGATGCTCTTCGTCGCTTTAAACGCAGTGTATCAAAAACTGGAACATTGCAAGAAGCAAGAAAGCGTGAATTTTATGAAAAGCCTAGCGTAAAGCGCAAGAAAAAGTCCGAAGCTGCTAGAAAACGCAAATTTTAAAAGAGGGTGGATTTATGAGTCTTCTTGAGCAATTAAACTCTGATATGAAGCTGATGATGAAAAACCGTGAGAAAGACAAGCTTGTTGTCATTCGTATGGTAAAGGCTTCACTCCAAAATGAAGCAATAAAGCTTAAGAAAGACAGTTTGACCAGCGATGAGGAACTAACCGTCCTTTCCCGCGAGATTAAGCAACGTAAAGACTCCCTCCATGAATTTTCGAAAGCTAATCGCTTAGATTTAGTAGATAAAGTTCAAAAAGAGATTGACATCTTAGACGTTTATTTACCTGAACAGCTTTCTGAAGAAGAACTGCAAACGGTTGTGAAAGAAACGATCGCTGAAACAGGAGCTTCAACGAAGGCTGATATGGGTAAAGTGATGAGCGCTATTATGCCAAAAGTAAAAGGTAAAGCTGATGGTGCTGTCATAAATAGACTTGTCAGCGAGCAGCTGTCTCAATAAAAAAGTATCCTTCTATTGTTAGAAGGATACTTTTTTATACCCTCTTAAATCTGTCATATAAAAATGAAACCTATGATACATTTGTAACGTATGTAAATGTAAATGAACGGTAAAATAAAAAAGGAGAGGAGTGATCAACAAATAGATGAAAAAAATAAAAATTTCTATTGCTCTCTTCAGTTGTTTTATAATATGCTTGTTATTAGGGGTTCAATTGACCGCGAAATCAGCAGAGCAGAGAGTTCATGTCATACCAATTGAGGATACAGTAGAAAAAGGACTTTCTAAATTCATTGAACGATCATTTGAGCAAGCAGAGTCCGAACAGGCGAAACACATTATTCTTGACATCAATACACCAGGCGGTGCAGTCGATGCGGCTCTTGAGATCGCAGATACCATTCGTTCGTCCGATATCCCAGTGACAGCGTTTGTCAATCATAGAGCGCTTTCAGCAGGGGCCTTCCTTGCATTAAATGCTGATGAAATTTATATGACCCCAAACGGAAAGATGGGGGCTGCTGCGATCATTGATGGAGAAGGCAATGCAGCCGATCAAAAATCTGAATCTCTATGGCTTGCTGAAATGGGTGATGCTGCGGAAAAGCAGGGGCGTGATCCAAAGTATGCTCTTGCAATGGCAGATGTAGATATAGATGCAAAAGAAGCTGGCGCACCAAAAGGTGAATTGCTCACCTTTAATACAGATCGAGCGCTTCAATTTGGCTACGCAGAAGGTGAAGCCAAGAATATGGGTGACTTGCTTAAGAAGCTTAATTTAGCAGGTGTGTCTGTTCAATATGATGAAGTGAGCTTTGCTGAAAAGGTTGCGCGTTTTCTCACGCATCCAATCGTCATTCCAATCCTTTTATCCATCGCAAGCTTAGGATTAATCGTTGAACTCTATTCTCCCGGCTTTGGGGTTCCAGGCACTATGGGGATTACAGCGCTTCTTCTATTTTTTTATGGTCATCTCGTGGCAGGCTTTGCAGGGTATGAGACATTGTTCCTGTTTTTAGCAGGAATTGCGCTCATTATTCTTGAATTGGTTTTGCCAGGGGGAATCGTAGGTGTCATTGGACTTATCTGTGTCGTTGTCAGCTTATTTTTAGCAGCTGGAAGCTTTACAGAAATGGCGATTTCCATCTTGATTGCCACTGCTGTTTCAATCATAGCAGTTATCATATTGACAAAGGTGTTGGGGAAACGTATGAAGTTTTTTAGAAAGTTCATTTTAACTGATTCAACCAATAAAGAAAGTGGTTATGTCTCCAATGAAACAAGAGAGGATCTTGTTGGACAGATTGCTGTCACTTTAACAGCACTTCGTCCGTCTGGAACGATTCTACTAGGAGATGAGCGCGTTGACGTTGTATCTGAAGGTGCGTTTATTGAGAAGGATGAACAAGTCAAGATTGTAAAAGCGGAAGGCTCACGCATTGTCGTGAGGAAAGTATAGATATACTGATTTATAGGAGGAATAAAATGGATCCATCTACATTACTATTATTTGTGATTATCGTAGCAGGTTTGATCGTTTTATCGATCTTCTTCACCTTTGTACCGGTGATGCTGTGGATTTCTGCCCTAGCGGCTGGCGTAAGAGTGAGCATTTTTACACTTGTAGGAATGAGACTTCGTCGCGTTATTCCAAACCGAGTGGTGAATCCGCTCATCAAAGCACATAAAGCAGGTCTTGATGTGTCGATTAACCAGTTAGAAAGCCACTATCTTGCAGGTGGTAACGTTGACCGTGTAGTAAATGCATTGATTGCCGCTCAACGTGCGAATATCGAATTAAATTTTGCACGCTGTGCAGCGATCGACCTAGCAGGCCGTGACGTACTGGAAGCGGTACAAATGAGTGTAAACCCTAAAGTGATTGAAACACCATTTATCTCTGGTGTGGCAATGGACGGGATTGAAGTAAAAGCAAAAGCACGTATTACAGTTCGTGCAAACATCGAACGACTTGTTGGTGGTGCAGGGGAAGAAACAATCATTGCTCGTGTAGGTGAAGGGATTGTCTCTACAATCGGTTCATCAAATAATCATAAAAGGGTTCTGGAAAATCCTGATATGATTTCTCAAACGGTTCTAGGAAAAGGATTAGATTCAGGTACTGCGTTTGAAATTCTCTCGATTGATATCGCAGATGTTGATATCGGTAAGAACATTGGGGCTATTCTGCAAACAGACCAAGCAGAAGCAGACAAAAATATTGCACAGGCTAAAGCGGAAGAACGCCGCGCAATGGCTGTTGCACAAGAACAAGAAATGCGTGCGAAAGTGGAAGAAATGCGCGCGAAGGTAGTAGAAGCAGAGGCTGAAGTACCACTTGCAATGGCTGAAGCACTACGCGAAGGCAATATTGGTGTCATGGACTACATGAACATTAAAAATATCGATGCTGATACGGATATGAGAGATTCATTTGGTAAAATGACAAAAGGTCCATCTGATAATGAAAACAAATAAGCATCCTCTCACGTTTTAAGGAGGGAGCCCATTGGACATTCTATTTGAAAACCCATTACTAATTGCGATTATCATCGGTATCATCTCTGTTGTTTTTGGGAAAATTGGCAAACAGGAGGAGAATGAGCAAAACAAGCCGGCTCCTCAGCGTAAGCCGATGCCCCAAAAGCAAACAGAACAAACAAGTCGCGATCCAGTCGTGACGGACCAGCAAGACGATTTTGGCGATGTACATGATCATGGCCGGATGGAAAAAACGTCTCAGTCCTTACAAGATCGCTATACGGATACACTAGTCAAAATGGAAGAACGAAAAAGTGAGCTAAGTAAAGAGTTTCAATCGCTTGAAAGGCAGCTGGCAAGCCCAAAAGTCTCAGCACTTGAAATGAAGCCGCACATCATTGAAAAGCTTAACCAAAACACTGTTGTTCAAGGCATGCTTCTTGGCGAAGTGTTTGGAGAGCCCCGCGCTAAAAGTCCACATCGAACGATGAAACGGCCGTATAAAAGGTAAGAAGAAAGCCCCCTGTAAAGGGGGGCTTTTTTTGCGGTTTTCCATCAGTAAAATAATTGATAAACGATGAACTCGCTGTTTTACGGGATTCATTAGCATGATATGAACCGCTCAGGAATAGGATGATATAGAGGCTTTCTTATCAGTCTCACCATCTTTCAGTTTTGATCTCATACACATGAGGTGGGAAGGGGTTCTTATTGAATGGGAAAAAGGAAAAATCGACTTAAAGCATGGCTGACAAGAACACTTGAAATCCCTCCGGACGTGATGATGGATCTTCCCCGTATTACGATGGTTGGCAGACTCCACATTTACATAGAGAACCACAAAGGGCTTTTACTTTTCAGTGATCAAGAGGTAAGGCTGATGCTGAAACAAGGACAATGCATAATTTCAGGGAAAGATTTTGTGATTAAAACGATTTTGCCAGAAGAAATTTTATTAGAAGGGAAAATCGATGAGGTCCGTTATATTGATTCTTAACTGGCGGAGGGGAGAAACGTGAAGAATAAATGGTTTGCCTATTTTATTGGCAGAGTGGAAGTGGAGATCAAAGGAAGCGGTATTGAGCGGGTCATCAATGAGTGCACGAGACAGGGAATCACAATTTTTCAAGTGAGCCGCCGTCAAGACAGCGTGCGCTTATTTATTCGCTTATCAGATGTACATGCCTTTAGAAAAGTGCGCAGACATCATGAGGTGAAATGCTCATTTCATCAAAAGAAGGGTTTTCCGTTTCTTCTCCTATGGTCAAGAAGGAATATTGGATTTACCCTTGGGATTGTTTTCTTTTTGATGACAATATTGGCCCTTTCAAATATGGTATGGAAAATTGATATCACAGGAGCCAATCCAGAGACAGAACATCAAATTAGAAAGCATTTAGACGATATTGGTGTACAAAAAGGCCGGTTTCAGTTTCTCATGGGTACACCTGAAAAAATACAAAAATCCCTGACAAGCAATATTCAAAGCATTACATGGGTTGGCGTAGAATTAAATGGAACGACGTTTCAAATGAAAGTTGTTGAAAAAAATGAGCCAGAAAAAGAGAAATATACAAGTCCTCAGCACATCGTCGCTAAGAAAAAAGCAGTCATCACGAGAATGTATGTAGAAAAAGGAGAGCCGCTTGCCGAGGTTGATGAACATGTGAAAAAGGGTCAGATGCTCGTTTCTGGACTGATTGGAAGCGAAGATCAACAAAAAAAAGTAGGAGCTAAAGCAAATATTTATGGTGAGACATGGTATCGTTCTGAAGTTTCTGTCCCTCTTCAAACATCTTTTGACGTCTTTACGGGTAAAATGAAGACAAAGCACAAGCTCTCCTTATTTGGAGGTTCACTGCTATTTTGGGGATTTACCTTTAAAAAAGATGATTTTGAGCACCCAAAAACAGAAACAGAAATTCATCCACTTCATTTCTTGAACGTTCAACTGCCATTCTCCTACGAAAAGGAAATCACACGCGAAAGTGAAAAAATAAATCGAGAATACACAAATAAAGAAGCGGTTCAAGCAGGGATTAAAATGGGTAAAAAAGAATTAGCAGAGAAGCTAGGTCAAACAGGCGAGGTGAAAAGTGAAAAAGTTTTGCACGAGACAACAGGGAATGGTAAAGTTAAGCTAATCATACTTTACCAAGTAATAGAAGATATTGTTCAACCAAGACCTATTGTTCAGGGAGACTAGAGAATGACAGAACATTTACTTGAGATTCAACAAAAATTGGATAGCCCAAACGAAGCCATTGCTTTATTCGGTAATCAAGATGCTTATCTGAAACTGATGGAAAACGAGCTGAATGTCTCCATTATTACGCGTGGAGAAAAAGTGTATGTTTCTGGTCAGGAAGCATCAAGAGATACAGCGAGCCATTTGATCACATCTCTCTTACACCTCATTCGAAAAGGTATCGAGATTTCAGAACGGGATATTGTCTATGCCATTAAAATGGCTCAAAAAAGTAAGCTCAATTATTTTGAAAATATGTATGAAGATGAAATTACGAAAAATGCCAAAGGAAAGTCCATCAGAGTCAAAACGATCGGCCAGCGTGAATATGCTGCGGCAATGAAAAAAGATGATCTGGTCTTTGGGATTGGGCCTGCTGGTACAGGTAAAACGTATTTGGCAGTGGTCAACGCAGTACATGCTCTGAAAAATGGACATGTGAAACGGATTATCCTGACAAGACCAGCTGTTGAAGCGGGAGAAAGTCTTGGATTTCTGCCAGGTGATTTAAAGGAAAAAGTCGATCCTTACTTAAGACCACTTTATGATGCCTTGCATGATGTACTTGGCAGTGATCATACGGAACGTTTAATTGAGCGTGGTGTGATTGAAATAGCACCTCTCGCCTATATGAGAGGGCGGACGCTTGATGATGCATTTGTTATTTTAGATGAAGCGCAGAATACAACGCCAGCCCAAATGAAAATGTTTTTGACGAGATTAGGGTTTGGCTCTAAAATGGTCATTACAGGAGATATTACACAAATTGATCTGCCAAAGGGTGTGGAGTCAGGGCTTGCAGCTGCAAAGGACATGCTTGCAGAAATCAAGGGCATTTCATTCATTGAATTAGATCAAACAGATGTGGTCAGACACCCGCTTGTGGCAAAGATCATTGGAGCATACGAAAAGCAAAAATGAACTGAGTGACCCGATCGTCTTCATCGGGTCATTTTGTTTCGATCGTGGTTTAAAGTAAAAAAGGAGGGACTTTTCCTTGAGAAAGAATCAGAAAGGCAGTAAGCGCAAAAGACTGCTGTCTAAAAAAGAACCTCAGAAAATGGAGCGCTCACGTCATATCAACGTGTTGTTATATGCTGCGTTAGCAGCCATTCTGTTTGTGGTGCTCTTCTTCCATGTGAAGCCTGAATCGCTCGATTTAGATTTGTTTTCAGTGAGTGAACAGACCATCTATTCTCCGTCAACCGTTGATGATCAAGAAGCGACAGAAGAAAAGAAACAAGAAGCAACGGATCAAGTAGAAGACCAATATACGCTCAAAAAAGCGTATTCTGATAATCGTGTCGATCTCATTTCATCCCTATTTGAAGCCATTAAGGAAGAAAAGAAAGCAGCAAAAGAGAATCCCCAAGTCAAACGTGTAAAAGAAAAACTAACAACTGATATGCAGGAAGCTGTTTCGGATCAATCCATTAAAGTGTTGCTCCAAGCAAGTGACGAAAATCTTTCTTTTACAAAGGATTCCATCATCACAGTGGTCAATTCACTGATGAGTAAGGAAATCACAGCGGCTAAGTTACACGATGAGAAAAAAAAAGTGAAAACAGAGCTTGAAAACAATTCAATTCCGTCAAAATACTTAAATGCAGCAAAGGAAATTGGTGAATTTGCGATTATTCCAAACTATGTATTTGATCCTGTGGCAACAGAGAAGAAAAGGCAAGAAGCAGCTGATAATATTCAGCCAATTCAAATCAAGCAAGGGCAAATTTTAGTGGAGGAAGGGGAACTCATCGACCGGGAAGTTTATCGTAAATTAGAGCTAACTGGTCTATTAAATAGCTCAAATTTGTTTAAGCCTGTAAGCGGTCTTATGATATTGATTGGTCTCTTTTTAGCAGCCATTATTCACTCATTTGAAACGAGGAAGAAATCGGTTGCCCATAAGAATAAATCATTACTGCTCTACTCGCTCATTTTCACCATTATTTTAATCATCATGGAAGTATTCAGTCTCTTCCAGGAAACAAAATACACAACGATTGGTTATGTCGTGCCAGTGGCACTTGGGACGATGCTAATCAAGCTGCTCATCAATGAGCGCTTAGCGATCTTCTCTGGTCTCGTATTTGCCCTTTGTGGCAGTATGATGTTTAATCAAGGAGTTACCGGCGTCTTTAATTATGTCATCTGCGCTTACTATCTCATTAGCGGGATGGCAGGAATTTTGTTTCTCAGAAAACATAATGCGAGATCAAAAATTTTGCAGGCGGGGCTTTTGGTTGCTGCGGTGAATATTCTTGTGGTTCTATCCATTACTCTGATCCAAAATTCCTCTCCATCTTGGCTTGAGATTGGTGTGAATCTAATGATGGCTATTGTGTCTGGGTTTGCATCATCTATTTTGGTCATTGGATTAATGCCTGTTTTTGAGAGCATGTTTGGTATTCTTTCGACAATGAAACTCATTGAATTATCTAACCCAAATCATCCGCTGCTTAAAAAGATTTTAACAGAGACACCAGGTACATATCATCATAGTGTCATGGTGGCCAATTTAGCGGATGCTGCATGTGAAGCAGTAGGAGCAAACGGACTTTTAGCGAGGGTTGGCGCATATTATCATGACATTGGGAAAACGAAAAGGCCGCAATACTTTATCGAAAACCAAATGAACATTGATAATCCGCATGACAAGCTTTCTCCTCAGTTGAGTAAAAATATTATTATTGCCCATACGACAGATGGAGCTGATATGCTGAGAGAAAAGAAGTTTCCAGAAGAGCTTGTCGATATTGCAGAACAGCATCATGGGAAATCGCTTTTAAAGTTCTTTTATTATAAAGCAAAAGAACGGGATGATCAGGTGACAGAAGAAGAATTTCGTTATCCTGGTCCAAAACCGCAATCAAAAGAAGCGGCGATTATCTCTGTGGCTGACAGCGTTGAAGCGGCGGTACGCTCGATGCATAACCCAAATCCAGAACGGATTGAAAAGCTTGTCAAAGGCATAATTTCAGATAAAATGCAGGACGGGCAATTTAGTGAATGTGATTTAACTTTTAAAGAATTAAATATTATTAGTCAAACGATTTGTACAACATTAAAGGGGATTTTCCATTCTCGGATTGAATATCCAGATGCCCCAAAGCAGAAGGTGAAGTAAATGACATTGTTAATCGATTTCATAGATGAAACAGGACAAGTATCAAAAGAGCAGCTAGAAGAAGTGGAAAAGCTTCTTCAATTTGCTGCTGATGTCCTTGAGGTAAAAGATCAAGCGGAAGTTTCAGTGACAATCGTCTCGAACGAAGAAATTCATCAGATCAACAAAGAATACAGGGGGAAGGATGGGCCGACAGATGTGGTCTCCTTTGCACTTGAGGAAGAAGGCGAAGGGGAAATTGAAATCGTTGGCGCTGATGACATCCCGCCGGTACTCGGTGACATTATCATTAGTGTTGATCGAACGAAAGAGCAAGCAGAGGAGTATGGACATTCCTTTATGAGAGAGCTTGGATTTTTAACGATTCATGGTTTTCTTCATTTACTTGGTTATGATCATATGACAGAGGAAGATGAAAAAGAAATGTTCGCCAAACAGACAAAAATATTGGATAATTATGGCCTTTCAAGATCATTGTAAGAAACGGAGTCCGCTTGCCCGTTTTTTTCGGAGTTTTTATTATGCGTTTAGAGGAATATGGCGAACTTTCTTGAATGAACGGAATTTTCGATTTCACGCAGTCGCAACCATCATCGTGGTGATATGCGGCTGTTGGTTTCAGATTGAGCAAGTTGAATGGATGATCGTTCTGCTTTTGTGCGGGGGGATGTTTGCGCTTGAACTTGTCAATACAGCCATTGAACATACAGTGGACCTTTTGACAGATGAAAAGCATCCGCTTGCAGAGAGAGCGAAGGACGCTGCAGCTGGCGCCGTTTGCGTTTACGCCGCAATTTCGGTTATGATTGGGTTGATCATCTTTTTACCGAAGATCATGTAATAGAACAATGTTACTATTTATTAACATTATTGGAAATGGGCGTGAAAATGTCATGTAAATTATGTAAAATATAAATGTGACAGTGATACCATTTCTTCTGAAAGTGGGAACTAGGAATGAACAAACAAGAGTTGATTTCAGAAGCAATTAAAGCAAGAGATTTTGCATATGTACCCTATTCTAAATTCAAAGTCGGTGCAGCATTATTGTCGAACAATGGAAAAGTGTATGGCGGCTGCAACATTGAAAATGCGGCATATGGCATGTGTAATTGTGCGGAAAGAACAGCACTTTTTAAAGCCTATTCAGAAGGCATTACATCTTTTCAAATGCTTGCAGTAGTAGCTGATACAGATCGACCTGTTTCACCATGCGGCGCATGCAGACAGGTTATTTCAGAGCTATGTGCACCTGATATGCCAGTGATTCTAACGAACTTAAAAGGACATATATACGAAACTACAGTAAACGAATTATTGCCAGGCGCATTTTCATCGGAGGATTTAAATGACTAACGAAAGCTTCAAATCAGGATTTGTTTCAATTATTGGAAGACCAAATGTAGGAAAATCAACCTTTCTTAATCGTGTCATTGGACAAAAGATTGCCATTATGAGTGATAAGCCTCAAACAACACGAAACAAAGTCCAAGGTGTCCTGACAACGAACACCTCACAAACAATCTTTATCGATACACCAGGGATCCATAAACCTAAGCATAAGCTTGGTGATTTTATGATGAGAGTGGCTCAAAATACACTGAAGGAAGTCGACCTGATCTTGTTTATGATCAATGCACAGGAAAGCTATGGCAAAGGTGATGAATTCATTATTGAACGACTAAAGCAAACATCTACACCTGTATTCCTTGTCGTCAATAAAATTGATCAAATTCACCCAGATGAACTGTTCCTTTTAATTGATGAATACCGCACACGTTATCCGTTTAAGGAAATTGTGCCAATTTCAGCTCTTGAAGGCAACAACATTGATACGCTTCTTCAACAGATTGAAGGTTCTCTTCCAGAGGGGCCTCAATTTTACCCAGCAGATCAAGTAACAGATCACCCAGAGCGGTTTATTATTTCTGAATTAATTCGTGAGAAAGTGTTGCATTTAACGAGAGAAGAAATTCCTCACAGTATTGCGGTTGCGATCGAATCTATTAAGCCTGATGAAAATGGTAAGGTCCATGTTGCGGCAACCATTGTCGTCGAACGTGATTCGCAAAAAGGGATCGTCATTGGTAAACGAGGCAGCTTATTAAAAGAAGTGGGACAAAAAGCGCGCAGAGATATTGAAGCACTTCTAGGCTCAAAAGTGTATCTGGAGCTTTGGGTAAAAGTTCAGAAGGACTGGCGTAATAAATCCACTCACCTCCGTGATTTTGGATTTAGAGAAGATGAATATTAAAAAACGAGCAATTGACAATAGTGCGGCTCGATTAGTAAAAATTGTTTATTATGAAATGGAGGTAGTCTGGTCAAGATAAAATTAAATATGTTGGATGTAGCGTTGCTGCTTCTAATAAAGAAAGGTGGGGTTTTTATGTTGAATTTTACATGGAACGTATTTTCACAAACAGGCAGCGTTGACACGTATCTGCTTTTCAAAGAGTTAGAAAAGGAGAACCTGGAAAGACCCGATGTACTTAAAGAAGAAATAGCACGACTTGATTTTCCAATTTTATAAATCTTGACTCCCTCCAATGCTCGGAGTGTAGACAAATGCTCATTAAAAGTGAAGGAATTGTCCTTAGAACAACAAATTATGGCGAAACAAACAAAATTGTCACGCTGCTCACTAGAGAACATGGGAAATTTGGTGTAATGGCAAGAGGCGCTAAAAAGTCAAATAGCCGCCTGTCAGCCATAAGCCAGCCGTTCTTATACGGAACCTTCCTTATCCAATCATCAACAGGACTTGGAACGCTCCAGCAAGGTGAAATGATCGAAAGCATGCGGACCATTCGGGAAGATTTATTTCTGACCGCATATGCTGCATATATGACAGAGTTATTTGATAAAGGAACAGAAGAAAAAAAGCCAAACCCTTATTTATTTGAGCTCCTGCTTCAATCTCTGCGCCATCTCAATGAAGGCACAGATGCTGATATTATTTTATTTATCGTAGAGGTCAAAATGTTATCAGTAATGGGGATGAAGCCTGAACTGGATCAATGTGTCCACTGTGGTCAAAAAGAAGGGCAGTTCCATTTCTCGATTAGAGATAATGGATTCATTTGCCAAAATTGCTTTTCTAAAGATCCTTATAAACTGCCCTTATCCCCAGCAGCTGCAAGGCTGCTCCGTTTGTTTCATTATTTTGACTTATCAAGGCTCGGTTCGGTTGATGTGAAACCGCAGACGAAACAAGAAATTCGTCAAGTGCTCGATCACTATTATGACGAATATTCAGGCCTTTATTTAAAATCAAAAAAATTCATGAATCAAATGGAATCCATGAAAAAGCTTATGGGCGGCGAAAACAAAAGTTGACATCTCCCATGACTTTTTGTAAGATCATCTAAGATCAAATATGTTGCATTGACAGAAAGAAGTACTTACGTAGAATCCATTAAAAGCGACCTTAGGGCGGTGTGAGCTAAGGATGGAGGCGTAACGAAGGGCATTCTTGAGCAACGTAAACAAAGCGGCTGGATGCTACGACACCAGCAAATAGGGTGGAACCGCGGGAAAAACTCTCGTCCCTATGTTTGCAAGGAGCCTTGCGAACATAGGGACGGGAGTTTTTGTGTTCTCTTGCGAGGTTCTAGTCCCCACCCGTCATACATAGCGGATGGTGTAGAAAAGATGGAGGTGCGATCATTGAATATTCAAGACATGATTTTGACGTTGCAAAAGCATTGGTCACATGAAGGCTGCGTATTAATGCAGGCGTATGACACAGAAAAAGGTGCTGGAACGATGAGTCCATACACGTTCCTGCGAAGCATCGGACCAGAGCCGTGGAAGGTAGCATATGTAGAGCCTTCAAGACGCCCTGCTGATGGTAGATATGGAGAAAACCCAAATAGATTGTATCAGCATCATCAATTTCAAGTGATCATTAAGCCATCACCTGACAATATTCAAGAGCTATATCTTGAGTCATTGAAGGCACTTGGCATTGACCCGTTAAAACATGATATTCGTTTTGTTGAAGACAACTGGGAAAATCCATCTCTTGGCTGTGCAGGGCTTGGTTGGGAAGTATGGCTTGATGGCATGGAAATTACGCAATTTACTTATTTCCAGCAAGTCGGCGGCTTAGAATGTAAGCCAGTTTCCGTTGAAATCACATACGGTATAGAACGTCTTGCTTCTTACATCCAGGACAAAGAAAATGTCTTTGACCTTGAATGGACAGACGGATTTACTGTAAGAGATTTATTCTTAATGGCTGAATATGAGCACTCTGTATATACATTTGAAACATCTAATACTGACATGCTGTTTGATTTGTTTACAACCTATGAGAAAGAAGCGCATAAGCAAATGGACAAAGGACTTGTTCACCCGGCATACGATTATGTGCTCAAATGCTCCCATACGTTCAACCTGCTAGATGCAAAGGGCGCTATTTCTGTCACTGAGCGAACGGGCTATATCGGAAGAGTACGTCAGTTAGCGAGAAAGGTAGCCAAAACGTATTACGAAGAACGAGAAAAACTTGGATTCCCTATGCTAAAAAAGGAGGCGGCTTCTCATGAATAAACAAGATGTATTACTGGAAATCGGCTTAGAAGAGATGCCGGCTCGTTTCATGGCAGAGAGCACAAAGCAGCTTGGTGAGAAAGTAAAAGCTTGGTTTGAAATGCAAAATATTTCATTCGAAGACGTTGCCTTATTCAACTCACCAAGACGTCTTGCCGTGCTAGTCAAAAGTGTCGCAGAAAAACAAGAAGACATCAAAGAAGAAGCAAGAGGTCCAGCTAAAAAGATTGCTCAAGACAATGAAGGCAATTGGACAATAGCGGCCGAAGGCTTTGCCCGAGGACAAGGTGCTTCAACAGATGATCTTTATTTCAAAGAGATCAAAGGTGTGGATTATGTCCATGTCCAAAAGTTTCAAGAAGGAAAGCAAGTGAAGGACCTTCTCCTAGCACTAGGTGATATTGCCGCCTCATTAAGCTTTCCAAAGAACATGAGATGGGGAAGTAAAGATTTACGCTATATCCGTCCGATTAAATGGATTGTTTGCTTATTTGGACATGAGATTGTTCCTGTTGAAATTGCAGGCGTGAAAAGCGGCCGTGAGACAAGAGGGCATCGTTTCCTAGGCATGACAGCTAGCATTGACTCACCTGGTTCTTATGAGCAAACATTACAAGACCAGTTTGTCATTGCTGATTCAGATAAGAGAAAACAATGGATTACTGAACAGCTAAATGCCCTTTCTTCAGAAAAAGGTTGGGTCATTCCAGTTGATTCTGAGCTTTTAGAAGAAGTCAATAATCTAGTTGAATACCCCACAGTGCTGTTTGGTTCCTTTGAAGAAGAGTTTCTTGCATTGCCAGAAGAAGTATTGGTCACGACGATGAAAGAGCATCAGCGCTATTTCCCGGTAAAAAATGAGCAAGGGGAAATATTGCCACACTTTATTACGGTGAGAAACGGAAACAGTGAGGCGCTAGAAAATGTCGCAAGAGGAAATGAAAAAGTTCTTCGTGCACGTTTATCAGATGCTGCATTCTTCTATAAAGAAGACAGTAAACTAGTCATTGAAGACAATATTAAAAAACTTGATAAAGTTGTATTCCATGAGAAGCTTGGAACGATTGGTGACAAGCTGAAGAGAGTCACAGACATTGCGACCCGCTTAGCAGCGCATGTCGGTGCAGATGACGAAACATCAAAACGTGTGGCAAGAGCAGCGAGCATTTCTAAGTTTGACCTTGTCACCCAAATGGTCTATGAATTCCCAGAATTACAGGGAATCATGGGTGAGAAATATGCAAAAGCCCTTGGTGAACATGAAGAAGTGGCAAAGAGCATAAATGAGCATTATATGCCGCGTTTTGCTGGTGACGAGGCGCCTTCTACTCTTATTGGAGCGATTGTAGCAGTAGCGGACAAACTAGATTCTATTTGTTCCTTCTTCTCAATTGATGTCATTCCAACGGGTTCTCAAGATCCTTATGGACTAAGAAGACAAGCAAGTGGTATTGTCCAAATTCTTCTCGACCGTCATTGGAATATTTCATTTAAAGAGCTTTTAGCGCTTGCTCAAGTAGAGACAGAACATGAAGCTGCTCTCATTGAATTTTTGACGCAACGTTTAAAATATGTCCTTCAAGCAGAGCATATCCGCCATGATGTTGTTGATGCAGTCCTTGATGTTGAAAATATTGAGCCTTATGCAGTCGTAAAAAAAACAGCTGTTCTTGAAGAGAGCGTGAAACAAGAAAGCTTCAAAGAAACAGCTGAGGCATTAGGCCGCGTCATTTCAATCAGTAAAAAAGGGGAAGATTTAGAAATTCAGCCTGCACTGTTTGAAAATGAACATGAGCAAACGCTATTTGAGGCGTATCAAAACGTAAAGAAAGCTGTAAAGGAACATGCGGCAGCAGGAAATTACAACTTAGCACTTGAGGCGTTAGATACGCTAAAAGCACCAATTGTTCATTATTTCGATCATACAATGGTTCATGCGGATGATGAAAAACTGAAGCAAAATCGTTTGGCGCAAATGGTCAAACTAGCAAAAGTTATTCAATCATTTGCAAATATGCACAATTTAAATGTAAAATAAATTCCTAAGAACGGTTGCCTTTTCCAAAGGGCAATCGTTTTTTACTCATTTAATTCATAGATTTTGAGTGGATTTTTGTTTCATTCGGACAAAGATGCGCTATAATATGATGAGTTATGAAAATGATATACATAAAGTAAAGGTTCGCTTTCTCTATTTAAAGGTGGTGAGTACAATCGAGTTAAATAAACGGCAAGAGCAGATTTTACAGATTGTCAAAGAGAATGGTCCGATTACTGGAGAGCATATCGCAGATCGGCTGAACTTAACAAGGGCTACCCTCAGACCGGATTTAGCCATTTTAACGATGTCTGGCTTTTTAGAAGCAAGACCAAGGGTCGGCTACTTTTTCACAGGTAAAACAGGCACGCAGCTTCTGGCAGATAAGCTGAAAAAACTTCAAGTGAAAGATTTCCAATCCATTCCTGTGGTGATACATGAGAATGTTTCAGTTTATGATGCGATTTGTACGATGTTTTTAGAGGATGTGGGCACATTATTCGTTGTGGACGATCACTCTATTTTAACAGGCGTGTTATCAAGAAAAGACCTTCTTCGAGCAAGTATTGGAAAACAGGAGCTTCCATCTATACCTGTCCATATTATTATGACAAGAATGCCGAACATCACCGTTTGCCGCAAGGAAGATTTTATTATGGATGTGGCCAAGCACTTGATTGAAAAGCAAATAGACGCACTTCCTGTCATAAAAGATACGGATAAAGGCTTTGAAGTTGTCGGTAGAATTACGAAAACAAACATGACGAAAATACTTGTTAGCTTATCGGAGAATGAAATTATCTAATTACAGAAGACTGCGAGGGGATGTTATGAGTAATCGCGTAATTTTTGTTGTATCAGATTCAGTAGGAGAAACGGCAGAGCTCGTGGTCAAAGCGGCACTTAGCCAATTTGATGGGGGCTCATCAGACCATTCAAATATTAGAAGAATCCCATATGTAGAGGATATCGGTACGATTAAAGAAGTCATTTCATTGGCGAAAGCAGATAACGGGATCGTCTGCTTTACTCTTGTTGTGCCAGAAATGCGCCAATTTTTAATAGAAGAGGCAGAAGCAAATGGAGTCGTTTACTATGACATTATCGGTCCACTCATTGATAAAATGGAGACCGCATATGGAAATGAAGCGAAACATGAGCCGGGGCGTGTACGTCAATTAGATGAAGACTATTTTAAAAAGGTAGAAGCCATTGAGTTCGCTGTGAAATATGATGATGGCAGAGACCCAAGAGGAATCCTAAAGGCTGATATTGTATTGATTGGTGTATCGCGCACGTCCAAGACACCCCTTTCTCAATATTTGGCGCATAAGCGGCTGAAGGTAGCGAACGTTCCGATTGTTCCTGAAGTAGATCCGCCAGAGGAGATATTTTCAGTTGACCCAATGAAATGCATTGGCCTGAAAATTAGTCCAGACAAACTAAATCACATTCGTAAAGAGCGTTTGAAATCTCTTGGTTTAAATGATCGAGCGATTTATGCAAACATCGAGCGGATTAAAGAGGAACTAGAGTATTTTGAAAAAGTGGTTGACCGAATTAACTGTCAAGTTGTCGATGTATCGAATAAAGCAGTTGAGGAAACGGCAAATGTCATTCATCAAATGCTGACCAAAAGAGGTTCCGAATAAACTCAGGATGCTCCTCCTGGGTTTTTCCTTTGGTGGGAAAGGGTAAACAAAAACAATGGCATGTTTGCTGTATTTGTATTATAATAAAAAATTGTGATAAAATCATTTATTTTAGGTTTAAGTTAAGTCAAGAACGAATAAACTAATATTGGCAGAAGTCAAGTGATTCTGAACATAACTTTTCGACAAAATGAGTTTTACTGTTGATTGCTTTATGGGGGAAAAGTATGGTCTTTTTGCTTCTCTAAAGCAGGAATAAGGTGGAGGGATGGAGAATTAGTCACCTGAATGAACGTAAAAAAGACAGGACGATTTATGTCGATGCAGATGCTTGTCCTGTAAAAGACGAAATCCTTTCTGTCGCATCTCAATTTCAAGTACCTGTGACTTTCATTGCTTCATATGAGCATTTTCAAACCAAAAGATCACCACTTGAAGATTGGCGGTTTGTTGATACACATAAGGAAGCAGCGGATTTAGTCATTGCTAACTCAGCTGTCGCACTCGATATTGTCGTCACCCAAGATATTGGTCTTGCCTCCTTACTGCTTCCAAGACATGTCATTGTTTTGTCTGAAAGAGGACGAATGTACACAAACGAAACAATTGATTTTCATTTGGAACGCAGGCATGTTTCCAGTAAACAACGTAGAAAAGGTGTATACGGAAAAGGTCCCAAAAAGCTTTTAGAAGAGGATAAAAAGCGATTTATTGCCCAACTGCAAAAAATCCTGTCGAATCATGAAGGATTTTCGAATTAAAAGGCGAATAATGTACGACGGAGTGTTATTAGGATGAGCAAACGTATACCAGATGAACTTTTGGAGCAGATCCAAAAAAACGCAGACATTGTCGAAGTGATTGGAGAATATGTACAGCTTAGAAAGCAAGGTCGGAATTACTTCGGTCTTTGTCCATTCCATGGTGAAAATACTCCTTCATTCTCTGTTTCAGCAGATAAGCAAATTTTCCATTGTTTTGGCTGTGGTGCTGGAGGTAATGTGTTTTCGTTCCTCAGACAAATGGAAGGCTACTCATTCATTGAAGCCGTTTCACATGTTGCTGATAAGTACCATATTGATTTGCCTGATCATGTAGCGAATGCTCAGATCAGTTCCTCTCAGCAAGAGGATACAGCAGATCATCAAATGATTGACGCCAATGAGCTTCTTAAGAAATTTTACCACCATTTGCTGGTAAATACAAAGGAAGGTCAAAACGCACTCGATTATTTACGGTCCAGGGGCTTTATTGATGAAACAATTGCCAAGTTTGAGATCGGGTATGCTCTTGACTCCTGGGATTTCATGACCAAGTTTTTAGAAAAACGAGGGTTTGATCCAGTGATGATGGAGAAGGCTGGTCTTTTGATTCAACGTGAAAACGGCACAGGCTTTTTTGACCGCTTTAGAGATCGTGTGATGTTTCCCATTCATGATCATCACGGAACGGTTGTCGCTTTTTCCGGAAGATCGCTTGGTGATCAGCAGCCTAAGTATATGAATAGTCCTGAAACGCCACTTTTTCATAAAAGTAAGTTGCTTTATCACTTTCATGATGCGCGTATGCATATTAGAAAGCGCGAGCGGGCTGTCCTTTTCGAAGGATTTGCTGACGTCATCTCGGCTGTCACATCTGGTGTTGGCGAAAGTGTTGCAACAATGGGTACGTCTTTAACAGAAGAGCACGTCAAACTTCTCAGGCGGAATGTAGAAGAGATCATCCTATGCTATGACTCTGACACGGCCGGGTATGAAGCGACTATGAAAGCGTCAGATTTGCTTGAAAAAAGAGGATGTAAAGTTCGCATTGCCATGGTGCCAGATGGACTCGATCCAGATGATTACATTCGTAAATATGGCGGCGAGAAATTTAGGAATGACATCATAGATGCAAGCGTGACATTAATGACATTTAAGATGAATTTTTTCCGTAGAGGGAAGAATTTATCAGATGAAGGAGACCGACTTGCTTATATGAAGCAAGTTCTCCGAGAAATCAGCCGGTTAAACGGCTCCTTGGAACAAGAGATTTACATGAAACAGCTTGCTGGAGAGTTCTCTATCTCACTTGACTCATTAAAGGAACAATTGGAGCTGTTTGAAAAAAAGCAGCGGCAAGAAACCAAAAGCTCGCAAGAAAAAAATGGGCTTGATAAGAGGCGTGCACATCTTTCAACACAGGTAAGAAGAAAGCGTCTAAGGCCGGCATATGAAAATGCAGAGCGAATGCTGCTTGCTCATATGTTAAAAAGCGATGACGTGATCAGTAAAGTACTTGACAGAGTCGGGATTGAATTTAATATAGATTCACACAGGGCGCTGGCAACGTACATTTATGCATTGCATGAAGAAGGTAAAGAACCGGCTCCGCAGCATCTGATGAATCGTTTTGAAGATGATTTCATGAATCAGCTTTTGACGGATATATTAATGATTCAAGTTGGAGACGAGCTAAGTGAAGCTGAATTAAGTGATTATGTAAAAAAAGTGTTGAATCATCGGAATTTGTCAATGATAAAGGAAAAAGAACTGGAACGTGCAGAGGCGGAGAGGCAAAAAGATTTCTTCAAAGCGGCAACACTTGCAAAAGAAATTATTCAATTGAACCGTTCGCTGAAGTAATACGTCAAATATTTATGACAAGACTTACGGCTGGCAATGAATCCTTTTGGGGAGGAGCAAAAGACCGCAAGCATCTTGCTTTCATCATTATTTATTTTATTCTTATTTGCTTATCCTGTTTGATAGAGAGAGAAAAGCAGAGCGGAAGCAAATCGCAAGTTACTTTAGAATTCGTTGCAAGCTTTGGAAGGAGGGATCCATAATGGCTGATAAACAAGCCCACGAAACCGAAACTGAATTAACCTTTGAACAGGTGAGGGATAAACTCACTGAAACCGGTAAAAAACG
Source organism: Bacillus stratosphericus (assembly GCF_020524495.1). Taxonomy (GTDB): domain Bacteria; phylum Bacillota; class Bacilli; order Bacillales; family Bacillaceae; genus Bacillus; species Bacillus stratosphericus_B. Next base: position 81,029 of record NZ_JAIVLB010000005.1, read on the forward strand.
GGGCGTTTTAACATACGAAGAAATTGCAGAGCGTATGTCTAGCTTTGAAATTGAATCAGACCAAATGGATGAATACTATGAATACTTAGGTGAACAGGGTGTAGAGCTCATTAGTGAAAACGAAGAGACAGAAGACCCAAATGTTCAGCAGTTGGCTAAAGCAGAAGAGGAATTTGACCTGAATGATTTAAGCGTACCACCAGGTGTCAAAATTAATGATCCTGTTCGTATGTACTTAAAAGAAATCGGACGCGTCAATTTGTTATCTGCTAAAGAAGAAATTACGTATGCTCAAAAAATCGAAGAAGGCGATGAGGAATCAAAAAGAAGATTAGCGGAAGCGAACCTTCGTCTCGTTGTCAGCATTGCGAAACGCTACGTCGGTCGTGGTATGCTGTTCCTTGACTTGATTCAAGAAGGAAACATGGGTCTCATGAAGGCAGTTGAGAAGTTTGATTATCGAAAAGGATACAAATTCTCAACATATGCGACTTGGTGGATTAGACAGGCGATCACGCGAGCCATTGCCGATCAGGCGAGAACGATCCGGATTCCAGTGCATATGGTGGAAACAATTAATAAATTGATTCGTGTTCAAAGACAGCTTCTGCAAGATTTAGGCAGAGAACCAACGCCAGAAGAAATTGCTGAAGATATGGATTTAACACCAGAAAAGGTAAGAGAAATTCTTAAAATTGCACAAGAGCCTGTATCTTTAGAAACACCTATTGGTGAAGAAGATGACTCGCATCTTGGTGATTTTATTGAAGATCAAGAGGCGACATCTCCATCTGACCATGCTGCATATGAATTGTTAAAAGAGCAGCTTGAAGATGTATTAGACACGCTAACGGATCGTGAAGAAAATGTGCTGAGACTACGTTTCGGACTAGATGACGGAAGAACACGCACGTTAGAAGAGGTTGGAAAGGTGTTTGGCGTAACAAGAGAGCGTATCCGCCAAATTGAAGCGAAAGCTCTTCGGAAATTAAGACATCCTAGCAGAAGTAAACGTTTAAAAGACTTCTTAGAATAGAAACCGGACGGATCTTGAAAGAGATCCGTTCTTTCTTCATCAAAATGAAAACGCTTTTTTCAATCTGATTATATTTTACTGAATAACAAATGAATTTGCAACGTTCTTAGAGAAAATATGTAAAAAAAATACATCAAAATGTGCTGAAGGCTTCATTTCTCATCTTGATTCATTTTTGTCTAATCTGTGAACTTGACCAAAATTTTGTATCATAATTCGTTTACTTTCTGTAAAATTAAAGTAGAATTAGAATTGTTTGCATAGTCTCAAAGGGGTTTTCACAAAGGGGAGGATGAAAGAAATGAAACGGAATCCACTTATACCATTCTTATTGATTGCCATTTTAGGAATTGGACTCACTTTTTTCTTATCACTGAAGGGACTGAAAGATGAAGAGAAAATTGCCTCTGGGGGTGAAGAGCAAAAACAAGAAGAGACAGCAAATGCGACGCCGGAAGAATTGTATAAGCAGAACTGTCTGAGCTGTCATGGGGAAAACTATGAAGGTGGCGCAGGTCCTGCATTAAAAGGTGTTGGCGATAAGCTTGAAGTGGCAGACATCAAGAAGAAAATCCAAGAAGGTGGAAACGGGATGCCAGGCGGGTTGATTCCGAATGAAAAGTTAGATGAAATGGCGGAATGGGTATCCAACATTAAATAATGTTACGCAAAAAGCTCTTTTTTAAGGAAGAGCTTTTTTCATTTGAAAACGGCTTTTAAAAAGTCCATAATTTATATAAGATAGACAAGTATAAACATTAAAGAAAAGTAGTGATACATATGAATGAAATGAATTTATCAAAGCGATTGAAAAGAGTTGCAGACTTTTTACCAAAGGAGGCTGTCTTTGCTGATATTGGCTCAGATCATGCCTATTTGCCATGCTATGCGATTTTATATCAAAAAGCAGTGAAAGCCATTGCTGGTGAAGTTACTGATGGACCGCTTCAATCTGCCAAGCAGCAAGTACATAGACTTGAATTAGATGCACAGATCTCGGTGAGAAAAGGAAATGGCCTTGAAGTCATTGAACAAGGTGAGGTGAGTGCTGTAACGATTGCAGGTATGGGTGGTGCACTCATCGCAAGCATTCTAAACGAAGGCAAGCATAAGCTTGCAGGCCATGAACGGCTCATTCTTCAGCCGAATATCCATGCTTACCATATTCGTTTATGGCTGTATCAAGAAGGGTATGAACTGATGGATGAAGTCATTTTAGAAGAGGATGGAAAAATATACGAAATCATCATTGCGGAAAAAGGCGATCAAGATAAACCCTATGAAGGCATGTCAGTTGAAGCAGGAATGCTCGTTGGTCCGTTTCTTGCCAAGGAGCAAAATCACGTTTTCCTGCGCAAGTGGATGCAAGAGCTTCAGCATATGGAGAATATAAAAGGTCAAATACAAAAGGCAGCTCCGACAGAAGAGAACAAAGAACGCCTGAAAGAGCTAAATGCGAAAATAAACATTCTAAAGGAGGTTTTGACTGTTGGCTAAAACAGTAAATGGGCAGGAAATCATCCAATTGTTTGAACAATTTTCACCAAAGGCATATGCCATGGAAGGTGATAAAATCGGGCTCCAGATTGGTACATTAAATAAACGTGTCACCAATGTCATGATCACCTTGGATGTGTTAGAGAATGTGGTAGATGAAGCCATTGAGAGGAATGTCGACCTTATCATCGCCCACCATCCGCCGATTTTCCGTCCATTAAAGCATGTAGCGACAGATCAACCGGCTGGACGTATCATTGAGAAATGCATCAAACATGATATTGCGGTATATGTGGCACATACAAATTTAGACGTAGCTGATGGAGGAGTCAATGACTTGCTTGCTGAAGATTTAGAGCTCAAAAAAACAAGTGTGTTAGTTCCGACATATGAAGAACAGATAAAGCAGCTTGTCCTGTATGTTCCAGAGGAATTTGAAGAGGCCATCAGAACGGCTTTAGGAAATGCGGGAGCTGGACATATTGGTAACTACAGTCATTGTGCTTTTTCAAGTGAAGGGACAGGCAGCTTTCTGCCATCAGATGATGCAACACCATTTATTGGTGAAACGGGTAAGCTAGAATTTGTGAAAGAAATGCGAATCGAAACCATTTTTCCAGCAAGTATTGAAAAACTAGTGATTGATGAAATGATCAAAGCACATCCTTATGAAGAAGTTGCCTACAGTGTACATACGACGGATCTTCCTCCTATTCAAAAAGGTCTCGGCCGTATTGGAGAGTTAAGAGAGCCAATGACACTTGGAGACTTTACGCAATTTGTGAAAACAAAGCTAGGTGTGAATGGTGCTCGTTTTGTAGGAGATAAGGAAGCGGTTGTGAAAAAAGTAGCTGTGCTTGGTGGAGACGGAAATAAATACATCCATCAAGCGAAAAGAATGGGTGCTGATGTGTATGTGACAGGAGATCTCTATTTCCATGTCGCTCACGATGCGATGATGCTCGGACTGAATGTAGTGGACCCAGGTCATTATGCTGAAAAGATCATGAAAGATGGCGTGAAATCGAAGCTTGAGTCGCTATGTACAGATAAAAAATATGATGTACAGCTCTTTGTTTCAGAATCAAATACAAACCCATTTCAATTTTTGTAAACAAAAACGTCAGAGCACAGTAGCTCTGACGTTTTCTTATTTCTTCGTTTTCACGCGAGGTAGAATTTTCGAAAGAGGAACAGCATGTTCAACCTTCCAAGTCGTTTCATCGTCCGGTTCATAATTTTCTAAGAAGTGAATGACCTCTTTTGTAATAGGTGTTGGTGTGGAAGCACCAGCGGTGACGGCAACGGTTTTTACGCCTTGCAGCCATCCTAGATTAAGCTCACTGAGGTCACCAATACGATAAGCCTGCGTTCCTGCAATCTCCATTGACACTTGTGCAAGACGGTTGGAGTTATTACTTTTCGGGTCGCCTACAACAATGGTTAGGTCGGCTTGGCAAGCTTGCTGTGAAACAGCTTCCTGACGCACCTGTGTTGCAAGACAAATTTCTTGATGGTACTCGACGTGAGGATATTTCTCCTTAATGAGCTCCATCAAGTCATGGACATCCCACTGAGACATTGTCGTCTGATTGGTGATGAGCAGTTTATCTGACGCTAAATCGAGCGCTTCAATGTCGGCTTCTGTCTCAACAAGATGCACTTTGTCAGGTGCAACTCCGACAGCTCCTTCTGGCTCAGGGTGACCCTTTTTCCCGATATAAATAATATCATAACCATCCGCTGTTTTTTCTGAAATGAGTTCATGTGTTTTCGTCACATCTGGACAGGTGGCATCAATAGCTACTAGCCCTTTTTCTTTTGCGATTTGGCGAACCTCAGGAGAAACTCCGTGAGCGGTGAAAATCACCGTTCCGCTTTTAACCTGTTTTAAAATGTCCAAGCGGTTTGGTCCATCTAGTGTGTAGATCCCATCTTCTTCAAAGGCATCTGTCACATGTTTGTTGTGCACAATCATACCTAATATATAAATTGGGCGTGGCAAGTTTTTATCAAGTGCGGCATTTTTAGCAATGACCATAGCATCCACAACGCCATAGCAATAGCCACGCGGTGATATTTTAATCACATTCATTTATTCGTCCTCCTGTAGGGAAGTGCTGCAAAAGAGAAAAACAATATAAAAAGCCGTAGGAAACGGCTTTTTATCATTCTCTTCCTTCCATTATAGCCAAAGTAAGCGCATATATCAAAGATTGTTATACGCGGTGAACACTTTGCCCTTCAAAGATCACTAGACATATAGTTTTGGAACAGAGCTGCCAGATCTTTTTTGGGGTTTTGCTTCAGTAGAGGAAGGAGCATGCGATGAGGTTGCACCTGTTTTTTTGACAAGAATGTCCTCTGGTTTTGCATGTTCATTTATTTCATCATCTGGTGCTGTTTCTTCCTGTGGGACCTCTGTTTTCTCACCGATCTCTTTTGGTTCTGCGTCAGCATCATTCACATTCGTTTCATCATCATCCGCACTGCCAAGCTGGCTGTACAGCTTAATCATCCCAGGTAGATTTCTCACTAAAGGGCCGTATTGCTGAATCATTGGCGTGAATTGCTGCGCCATACCGAGCACTTTTTGAACATTTCCTAACATGCTTGAGAGGGTTGCAGGATTTGTGAAGCTCTGGATTCCTTGTAATCCCGCACCACCTCCAGAGATCCCTGCTCCTCCAGCTCCAGGAAGAAATTTAGTGAGCATTCCCTTGATTCCGGCTCCGCCGCCTAGTGCACGGCTCTCGCCAACTGGAACCCCCCCCATCTCGCGCAAACCGCCGCCCTGTACAGACGGGGAGCGAGGCATCATTTGTTGAAATGGATTCCCTTGCCCTTGAAAAGGCTGTTCGATAGGAGCCTGCTGTCTCCTTTGAAAAATGCTGGGCTGTCCGCCATTTCCAAGGTGCCGTCGTGAGGGACGATGCGGCTGAAAATCGCCCATAGGCCTTTGCCCTAACATACTTGTACCTCCCTTACTGCATTCTCTTTCTCTTCATAGGTTATGCAAGTAAGCGTCAATTGGTTTCCTGTAAGAAAAGGGGACATGGTTTTTTCGCTGAAAATCAGCTATAATGAGGAGATGAGCAAAAAGGCATTGCCTTAAGGAGTGAAAACATGAAAGAAACGAAATTTACGACATATGAATTAAAGCCTTTTATTATAGATGCTATTCATGAACTAGGTTTTTATGAGCCAACTGATATTCAAAAAAGAATCATCCCTGCGGTTTTAAAAAGAGAAAGCGTGATTGGTCAGTCACAAACAGGAACAGGAAAAACCCACGCATATTTATTGCCGCTTATTCATTCGATTGATCCAAGCAAAGAGCAAGTACAAGTGGTGATTACTGCACCAACACGAGAATTAGCCAATCAAATTTTCAAGGAAGCCCAAACGATCCTAAAAACCACATCTCCAGAAGAAGAAATCCTGGCAAAGCTTTACATTGGCGGAACGGACAAGCAGAAATCCATTCAAAAGCTAAAGAACCAGCCGCATTTGGTTGTCGGCACACCTGGGCGTATTGCTGACCTCATTCATGAGCAAGCACTGAATGTATATAAAGCGACTTCCCTTGTCATTGATGAAGCGGATTTAATGCTAGATATGGGATTTCTAGAAGATGTGGACCGTATTGGTGCACAAATGCCAGAGCAGTTGCAAATGCTAGTGTTCTCAGCAACTATTCCGGAAAAGCTAAAGCCCTTCCTCAAAAAATATATGGACAATCCAAAGTACGCCCATGTTGAACCGAGACGTATTACGGCCGAAAATATTCAGCATATTTTAGTCCCATCTAAACAGCGTGACAAATTAAAATTACTGCAAGAAATGGTGACAAATGTACAGCCTTATTTAGGAATCATTTTTGCCAATACAAAAACCACCGTTGATGAAATTGCCTCATTCCTACAGGAAAAAGGAATGAGAATTGGTGTGCTTCATGGTGGATTAACACCACGCGAACGTAAAAAAGTGATGAAACAAATTGAAAATTTAGAGTTTACCTATATTGTGGCTTCTGATCTTGCAGCCCGCGGGATTGATATTAAGGGCGTTAGCCACGTGATCAACTATGAACTTCCATCTGATCTTGATTTCTATATTCACCGTGTAGGACGAACGGCTCGAGCGGGTTCTTCTGGAATTGCGATGACTATTTACGACTTGGCAGATGAGAATGCACTTGTTCAGATCGAGAAAATGGGCGTTGTGTTTGAAAACAAAACAATCGTTCATGGAGAATGGCGAGATGCGGAGGACCGGTTGAAGCGTCAAAGACGTAAAAAAGCACCAAATGAAATTGAAGAAAAAGCAAAGCGTCTTGTTAGAAAACCAAAAGCCGTCAAACCTGGATATAAAAAGAAAATGTCACGTGAGGTGGATAAAATCAAAAGACAGGAACGAAGAAAGTCAAAGCGAATGGAAAGTAGGGGGAAACATTGTTGAAGATTGGATCACATGTATCCATGAGCGGAAAGCATATGCTTTATGCAGCGAGCCAAGAAGCAGCCTCTTATGGTTCGAATACTTTTATGATTTATACAGGTGCACCTCAAAATACGCGCCGTAAAAAAATTGAAGACCTTAATATTGAAGCTGGACATGCTCATATGAAAGAGCATGGTATGACAGATATCATCGTTCATGCTCCGTATATTATAAATATTGGGAACACAGTCAATCCGTCTACATTTGAGCTTGGTGTTGACTTTCTTCGCTCAGAAATAGAGCGTACTGAAGCAATTGGTGCAAAACAAATCGTTCTTCATCCAGGGGCGCATGTAGGAGCAGGGGCAGAAGCTGGTATTCAGAAAATTATCGAGGGTTTAAACGAGGTTATTGTAAAAGGGCAAGAGGTTCAAATTGCACTTGAAACAATGGCAGGCAAAGGTTCAGAGTGCGGAAGAAGCTTTGAAGAGCTTGCCCAAATTATCGACGGTGTGACACATAACGAAGCACTTTCTGTCTGCTTTGATACATGTCACACGCACGATGCTGGTTATTCGATTGTGAGAGACTTTGATGGTGTATTAGAAGAATTTGATCGAATCGTCGGCATTGACCGAATCAAGGTTCTTCATATCAATGATAGTAAAAACGTGCAAGGCGCAAGAAAAGACCGACATGAAAATATCGGTTTTGGCGAAATTGGCTTCAATGCGCTAAATGATATAGTGCATCATCCACAGCTTCAAGATGTACCAAAAATTCTAGAAACGCCTTATGTAGGTGAAGATAAAAAGAACAAAAAACCACCTTACAAATTCGAAATTGCGATGCTGAAAGAAAAACAATTTGATGAAGACTTACTAGAAAAAATTACTGAACAGTAAAAAACACATGTAACATGATGAGGTGCCGCTAAATGCGGCCCTTTTTTGCCTAACTTGTAAATTGATTAAACAGATCGTTGACGGTCTGTGCTATCTGTTTAGAAGTAATCGCTTCCACTTGCTTAAGAAGTCGATTGCGCTCTGCATCATTAAAAATATTCACGTTTTTTCCGTTCATCAGTTTAGCGACCTCTACAGCCTGATTTGGAGTTAAGCTGACCCCATACTGTTTTGCATACCTTAATAGATCATTGGCTGTCATCTGATTGAGCCGTTGTAGCACAATTTTTTGAATTAAAATCAATGCCATTCCTCCCCTCTGTAATAATGTATGGGCGAAAACGGAAAATGTTCCAAAAACTTTATTTTACTCTGTGAAATGATAAAATAGAAAAGTGAATGAAATATTCATTGAAAATTTAACAAGTGTAGAAGGGAGAACGTATGGCAAATAGTAAACAGCATAGAAAGGAATCAGTGCCTCATTTTATTTTGAGAATTTTATTGATCCTAGTAGGCGCTGCTTGTGCAGCAGTCAGCATTGAATTATTTTTAGTGCCAAACAAGATTATTGACGGGGGCATCATCGGCATTTCGCTTATTTTGGATTATCTCTTTACTGATAACCCATTTATTAATTTTGCGACGATTGTTGTCATTTTAAATATTCCATTTATGATATCAGGATACAAACATATTGGGAAAACCTTCCTTATTTCTACTGTGATTGGGATTGTCAGCTTGGCCGTGATTGAGTCTTCACTTCATCATGTAGAAGCATTTACAGATCAGCCGATTTTAGCTACTGTATTTGGAGGATTATTACTTGGATTTGGTGTTGGGCTTGTCATACGTAATGGGGGTTCAATGGACGGGACAGAAATTTTAGGAATTCTGCTTACAAAAAAAATCCCTTTTTCCGTTGGTGAGTTTGTCATGATCGTCAATGTGTTCATTTTTATTTGGGCTGGCTTTGTCTTTGGACCAGAACAAGCTATGTATTCTGTCATGACATATTATTTGGCAATGAAAACAATTGATGCTGTCATTCAAGGGCTCGATGAAACAAAAGCTGTTATTATCGTGTCGGATCATTATGATGAAATTTCAGATGCAATTCTTCACCGTCTTGGCAGGGGAACAACAAAGCTTAGAGGAAAAGGCGGCTATACAGATGAAGAAAAAGACGTCATCTACGCCGTTGTGACGAGACTTGAAATAACAAAGCTCAAAACCATTGTCTTTGAAATAGACAGTAATGCCTTTATTACCATTATGAATACGCATGAAACTAGAGGTGGGAAATTTAAAACAGCCATTCATTAGCTTTTATTTTACTTTTTTGTCTTTCTTTTATATAATAGAATTTATGTATGGACGAGAAAATGGCTTTTGCCATTTTCTTTTTGTTGTATAAATCGTAATCATTCTTTTTATAAGGGATTAAAGGTGGAAAGATTCATGGCAAAGCCAATTATTGAAATGAAGGATGTTTCCTACTCGTATGGGCAGCGAAATGTCATTGATCACGTTCATTTAACAGTAGAGGAAGGAAATTTTCTTGCACTTGTTGGACCGAATGGATCAGGTAAAACAACCCTATTAAAATGTTTGCTTGGGCTAATTAAACCCCAACAGGGTGAATTAAAGATATTTGGCACCCCTGTTTCAAAATTCAGAGACTGGGATCAAGTTGGGTTTGTTTCACAAAAAGCAAACAGCTTTAATACAGGTTTTCCTGCTTCAGTGTACGAGGTGGTCGCAAGTGGATTGACGGCGAGAATTGGTTTATTCAAGCGAATGAGTAAGCAGGATAAATGGCAGGTTGAAGAGGCCGTTCGTTCAGTTGGTATACAAGATCTAAAGCACCAAAACATTGGTGAGCTCTCTGGTGGCCAGCAGCAACGTGCATTTATCGCCCGTGCGCTCGTCAGCCAACCAAAGCTGCTCATTTTAGATGAGCCGACTGTTGGGGTTGACCAAAAAACAGTAGAAGGATTTTATCAGCTGTTAGAAACATTAAATAAAGAAAAAGGAATGTCTTTAATTCTCGTCACGCATGACGTTGGAACCGTTTCTGATAAAGTAACCCATGTGGCTTGTTTAAATCAGCAATTGCATTTTCATGGAGACGCAAAAACGTTTGATTCAATGGATGATCAAGCGTTATCGCAATTTTATGGACATGACATTCAAGTGATTCATCACGACCATCATCATCATGGGGGACACGAATAATGCTATTTCCATTTTTTCATTATGAATTCTTACAAAATGCGTTTATCGCAGGAATGCTGATCGGTTTTATTGCGCCCTTACTTGGTGTATTTATTGTCGTGAGAAGGCTTTCACTTATTGCAGATGCTCTTAGTCACGTGTCACTTGCAGGGATTGCAGCGAGCCTGTTCTTAGATAAGAAATTTGGACTTCTGACAGGGGTTAGCCCGCTGTACATGGGGATGGCGTTTTCTGTAGCAGGTTCATTGTTTATTGAACGTCTTCGCTCGGTGTATAAACATTATCAAGAACTAGCCATTCCTATTATTTTATCCGGCGGTATTGGAATTTCCGTCATTTTCATTTCACTTGCAAATGGCTTTAATACAGATTTGTTTAGTTATTTGTTCGGAAGTGTCAGTGCGGTTTCAAGACTGGATCTTTGGATTATTGTTGGGATTTCACTCGTTGTTGTTTTAGTTGTCGTGCTTTTATATAAAGAATTGTTCTTGCTTTCATTTGATGAAGAGCATGCAAAAGCTTCAGGTATTTCAGCGAAATGGATTCATTTTATCTTTATCTTGGTCGTCGCGCTCGTCATTGCAGCATCTATGCGTATCGTGGGCACACTGCTTGTATCCGCTCTAATGACGCTCCCTGTTGCGGCGAGTATTCGAATTGCTAAAGGATTTAAACAGGCGATTTTCCTTTCTATATTGTTTGGTGAATTGTCTGTTATGGTCGGATTGATCTTAAGCTATTATTTAGATCTAGCGCCGGGTGGCACCATTGTGATGCTGTCCATTTTGATTTTAATCGGGTGTATTAGTATTGGAAAAGTTAGAAGGGGGAATCATCATGAACGTACAAGAAGCACTTGATTTATTAAAGGAAAAAGGCTACAAATATACAAGCAAGCGTGAAGATATGCTTCAATTGTTTGCTGATTCTGACAAATACTTGACTGCTAAAAATGTGTTAACAGCATTAAGTGAAGACTACCCGGGTCTTAGCTTCGATACCATTTATCGAAACCTGTCCTTATATGTAGAGCTTGGGATATTAGAGACAACGGAATTGTCAGGTGAGAAGCTATTTCGTTTTAAATGTTCATTTTCCCATCACCATCACCACTTTATTTGTCTTGTGTGCGGTAAAACAAAGGAAATCGATGCCTGTCCAATGGACCAGTTAGAAGTGGATTTAGAGGATTGCCACATTATCGGACATAAGTTTGAAATATATGGGACGTGTCCTTCTTGTGAAGTTTATTTGTGAAGACCAGCCGACGAGCTGGTTTTTTATTTTGTCTTTTGAAAACGTTTTACAAAAGACATCCGTTTCATTAGAATGAGATCATCAGGTATGACGCTAAACAATTTTGAGTCTTTTTTTGAACAGGCTGCGCATGATCTGTCCATTCAGAAAATGCTGGATCAGTGACAAACAAATAGCCATCGGAATTTACGTAGTGACTGTCCTCAATTCAGAGAAATTTCTCATTGGTGAGGCGTGAGTGGAAGCCAGATTTGATACCAAACATTGATAAGCATGAACATACATTGCATGGAAGGACATTGAGGTGAAACTGGAGCCGAGCTACTACCTGAATCAGGCAGGTATAAAGGGGACGCTGCATTTCTTAATGAAAGAAGAATTCCTTGATACATCAAAAAAGCAGATACATTAAGGTGTCTGCTTTTTCTCATCAATGAATTAATGGGCAGTTTGTAGTCGCTGTTCATATTGTTTAATCCATTGAGCCGCTTCTTTCCAGTTGTTAACACGGATGATCCTGTCATCAATTGGCATTTGATTATAAGGTGAGTTAAAAAGAATGACCGGGATGTCAGCTTCTTTTGCAATCATTGTGGCATTGCCATGATGATCCTCGAAAAACACATCAATATTGTGTTTTTGGACAGCTTCCAACTTATGATGACCGCCAACAAGCTCAATATTATTATAGTGCACCTGATGTTCTTGAAACCACGTGTAGGTGACATCAGCGTGACACTGTCTTCTTGCTGTGATATAAATCAGTTTGTGGTGCTTTTTCATTTGATCAAGGATCTCTTTTGCACCGTCTGCAGGCTTTGCCTGTTTATAAATAAGAGGCTCATGCTGATCCATCCAGCCCCAAAATTCTTCATTTGAAATCCTTAAAAGCTTTGTCAAATCATATTCCGTCATATCATCTAGTGTGATGGCACATTGAAACGACTCATTTAAGTAGGGAACAAAGGTGTCTTGTGCCGTCACTGTGCCATCAATATCAATTCCTAAACGTAACATGCCCACACTCCTCATATTTATACTCTTAAGTGTATCATAATCATTTCACAATTCCAGCAAGTTTTAGCAAACATGAAATAGACATTTTTGCTCATACTAAAAAAGCTCCTTTCTATTAACCAAAAGGGGGAATTGCTCATGGAAAGAGACGAGGATTTCAAACGAAAAGATCGTGAAATCGACACAGATTTTAGTCATGATGATGGCTATTTAGAGGAAACAGCTGCTGAAATCGCAGAGCCATATCAAGCATCAAGAGATCAAGAAGACAGATTAGAACGTGACCATGTAGGTGACGATTTAGGCAGTAAAGGGATAGGCTATACAGCACTCGCAATTGCGATTATCTCATTATTTGTCTTGCCTGTGCTATTAGGGATAGCGGCAATCGTCGTTGGTTATATTGCAAGAAGAAAAGGAGCACATACGCTTGGTGCGTGGTCAATTGGAATCGGAATCGTTTCCGTCATCCTTGGAATTTTTATCACCCCGTTCTTTTAACAAGAACAGAAAAACGCCTGACAGTGACGTCAGGCGTTTTTGCTATGCGTTAGCTTGTTTTTCTTTTACAGCTTCCATTTTTGCATAGTGTTCTTCAGCAATTTTATCGATTTCTTTTTTCAGCTCTTCGACCATTGTTTCTTCGGGTACTTTACGAACAATTTCACCTTTACGGAACAATAGACCTTCGCCTCTCGCGCCTGCGATTCCAATGTCAGCTTCACGCGCTTCACCTGGACCGTTTACAGCGCAACCTAGCACAGCTACTTTGATCGGTGCTTTAATTTTGGAGATATATTCTTCGACTTCATTTGCAATGCTAATGAGGTCAATTTCAATTCTTCCACAAGTTGGGCAAGAGATGAGTGTGGCTGCGTTTGATGCAAGACCAAATGATTTCAATAACTCGCGTGCTACTTTGACCTCTTCAACGGGATCAGCACTTAATGAGATGCGGAGTGTGTTCCCAATCCCCATATTCAAAATAGCGCCAAGACCCGCTGCACTTTTTACCGTACCTGCAAATAAAGTGCCTGACTCTGTAATACCAAGGTGAAGAGGGTAGTCAAATGCTTTTGCTGCTTTTTCGTACGCCTCAATTGCTAGATTGACATCAGATGCTTTCATGCTGACGATGATGTCATGAAAGTCTAGATCTTCTAGAATTTTAATGTGATGCAGTGCACTTTCGACCATACCATCAGCTGTTGGATAGCCGTATTTATCAAGGATTTTTTTCTCTAATGAACCGGCGTTTACGCCAATACGGATTGGAATGCCTTTTTCTTTTGCTGCTTTGACAACCGCTTCGACTTTTTCTCGTCTGCCGATGTTTCCTGGATTGATTCGAATTTTGTCTGCGCCTGCTTCAATGGCCTTCAGTGCAAGCTTGTAGTCAAAATGAATATCGACAACAAGCGGAATATCAATTTGTTTTTTGATGTCCGCAATGGCGTTTGCAGCGCGTTCATCTGGACATGCGACACGCACGATCTGACAGCCTGCTTCTTCAAGACGTTTAATTTCAGCTACTGTCGCTTTGACATCATGTGTTTTGGTTGTGGCCATACTTTGAATGACCACTTCATTATTTCCACCTATAGTTAAAGGTCCCACTTTGACGGGACGCGTTTTTGTACGATGTGTGACTTCACTCACTTGTCAATCGCTCCTTAGTGTACACAGTTCGTTTGCAGTGTACGACGTGTTTTACATGTCATATTGTAACAGTCTCTTTGTATGAATGACAAGGAATTAACGTTTTATCTTTGATATACCGGAAACTTATATGTGCTGCCTGCTCGAATTTCGTTCGCTTTGACGCCTTTATTCAGCTCTTCGAAATCTTCAATGACCTCATCAAGAGGTTTACTTGTATGTACGATGGATACAACGGTTTGACCTTGTTTGACAGTAAGGGTCTTATACGTTTTTTTCTCAGAAGACTGAAACGCACTTGCGGGAACGGCCTGCTCTTCTTGAACAGGAATCGTTCCATTTTTTAAATCAAAAAAGATAATAAAAAGCACAAACAAACTAATAAGTAAAAAAATAATTCGCCGCATTTCACTCACCGCTTTTATGATTTTACTTCAGTGTATGCATGTGCTGAAATGATAGAACCAAAAAGGGGAGAAAAGCTAGAGAGGATGGTTCTAGTTTGTTCTAGTAAGGCTTGTAACGGAATGAAAAACCACTTTGACAAGTGGCTTATTTTTTAGCAGGTATTTCTTTTACGACAAGGTATAAAAAGATAAAGTTAATCACCCAATTTAATAAAAATGAGTTCGCAACAGGGGTGTTTAACGCACTCATGATAGCGAAAAAGACCGTCGTTAATGTGAGTGAATAGGCTGAGAGCTTCCATAGCATTTGGAAGGAAAGCTCTTTTTGCTGCATCCGTTTAATAAATGTCCCAAGCATCGCAAGGAATGTGGCGCTGATAAACATGAGAGCAGCAGTTGAAAGATAAAGCAGCGCACAAATGACGGGGATAATGATCGTTTGGTTTTGGTTTATCACGCGAGCGAGGTCATCTTTTGTCAGTGTCCCGCCAAGAAGCTGATATGGTATATCCGTCATTTGTCCGTCAATGGCAATCACTGCTTTGTCTTTTAATAAAGCGATGGCTGTTTGTTTTGTTTCAAGCTCACTCATTTTTATTTTCTCAGAAGGGTCAAAGAAGATCGTAATCCCGTTTTCTTCTTTTTCTATCGGTGCGCTTTGATCAGCTTGAAGCTTCCCTTTTTCAATTGAAAAGTCGGGTAACTCTTTTTTGATCACATGCTGAAATCCTGACATTGCGCTCGAAATCTCTTGACTCATATGATAGCCCTGAGGAACAGTTGCGATGATGGAAAGGATAAAAATGTACAAAATGGGTTTTCCAATTCCAGTAAACCGTGCTCTTGCAATATCTTTTGGTGAATAAATTCCTTTTAACAATAGACTAAATACGTTCAACTGTTTCACTTCCTACATTCTTTTCTATTTCTCACATTGTATCAATGTCTATCCATCAAGTACAAGTACGGCCTTCATCGCTGGTTAAGACAGCAGGAATGAGGCATAATGTATACAGCATATAAAAAGGAGGCGGCCGTGACGTGGACGTGCTGTACTGGATTCTAATTGGCTGTGCATTTATCATTGCATTTGTTGGGCTCGTCTATCCAATCATCCCTAGTGTGGTCTTTATCATTTTTGGTTTTATTCTGTATGGCTTCTTTTTCAGCTTCGAGCCGTTGACACTGACATTTTGGCTCATTCAAGCCATGTTTACAGCCGTGTTATTTGCAGCGGATTATGTCTCAAATCTCATTGGTGTAAAGCACTTTGGCGGTAGTCGAGCAGCCATTTGGGGAAGCACTATAGGCTTATTAATCGGTCCATTTGTCATTCCAATTGCAGGGATTATCATTGGTCCATTTATAGGCAGCGTCATAGCAGAGCTTCTTGTTCATCAAAAAGATGTGAAGACAAGTATGAAAGTAGGCTTAGGCTCACTCATTGGATTTGTGTCAGGTGTATTTGCAAAAGGATTGATCCAAGCACTAATGCTGGGAATCTTTTTACTTTATGTGCTACTCTAATTCGAGAATGGGTGTTTAAAATTCTTTCTAAAGGGCTAAATACAAAATAAGCACTGAAATGTTTCATATCATGAACAATAACGTTGAAACAAGTCGTTTCTTTTGATACTCTTTGAGTAAGGTGAAATTGCTTGCTTACAAAGGAAGCATTTCAGTACATACATTTCTAAGGAGGAATTTTACCATGGCTTTTAAACTTCCAGAATTACCATATGCTTACGATGCATTAGAACCACATATCGACAAGGAAACAATGACAATTCACCACACAAAACACCATAATACTTACGTAACAAACTTAAGTAAAGCAATCGAAGGAGTGTCAGCTCTTGAAGATCAATCAATTGAAGAGCTAGTGGCTAACCTGAACTCTGTACCTGAAAATGTTCGTACAGCTGTACGTAACAATGGCGGAGGACACGCTAACCACTCATTATTCTGGACCCTTCTTTCACCAAACGGAGGCGGCGCACCAACTGGTGAACTTGCAGATGCGGTCGAAAAAGAATTAGGTGGATTTGAAAAATTCAAATCTGATTTTGCTGCAGCAGCTGCAGGACGCTTTGGTTCTGGTTGGGCATGGCTTGTTGTGAACAACGGCAAACTTGAAATCACAAGCACTCCAAACCAAGATTCTCCTTTAACTGAAGGGAAAACACCAATCCTAGGACTTGACGTTTGGGAGCATGCTTACTACTTAAACTACCAAAACCGTCGTCCTGATTACATTTCTGCATTCTGGAATGTTGTGAACTGGGATGAAGTGGCTCGCCTTTACAGCCAAGCAAAATAAATTGGTCTAATCCCTGTCAAGTAGACACATATAAAAAGCCTAAGTAGCCAGTGTGTGACGGTATTCTACCGGAGCACACTGGTTTAATTTTTTCTGGAATGGATCGTGATTATAGAATTGAATGTAATCTTCTATGCTCTTGTGAAGTGTTTTGAGATGAGAGAAAAATAATTCGATTCAAACCCTTGATTCTTACGCCATGGATACACCAGCCATGTCAACAGATAAAGGGTCTTTAATTCGTGAACAACTTCAAACCGTGCAGTCTTCAAAATCCGTCCTCCCCGTGAAGATTTGGATAACGCTTACCTGTGCCTTTAAATAATCTTTTTCTTCTTCCACACTTTTAAAGATAGACTTAGGACATCCACTAAAAGGATTTTCTGACTTTGTATTTTTTCCTATGTCTTCAAAAGATTGTCCTTTTCTCGCCATAAAAAATCCCCTCCAAGTATAGTGTAACAGCCGATTATGAAAATTGGGCTTTCTACACTGTCTACTTAGATGGGAACATACCATAAAGCGGGTCTTTTTATATTTTCCCTCCTTTTCTTACATATCTGCCTTGTGATGAGACAGACTATTGTGTAGAAAAGGAGAATGAAATATATGAGCAGATTAAAGAAAATGTTCGGGGACATGGATGTCACAAGAGATTTATTGCTCCTCCTAACGATTGGCGGATTGTACGCACTTGCCATTGCACTTTCGAATACGTTTGTGAATGTGTACTTATGGAAACAGTCAGGGCGATTTACGGATCTTGCGATTTATAACTTGGCGATTGTTGTGCTTCAGCCCATTACTTTTTTATTTGCTGGTCGGCTCGCTAAAAAAATAGACCGTGCGTTTGTCCTTCGTTTCGGTGTCATCTTCTTATCCGCTTTTTACTTAATTGTACTAATGGCAGGAGAACAAGCGGCTGCGCGGCTTGTCTTATTAGGGAGTGTCCTTGGGATCGGCTATGGTTTTTACTGGCTTGCTTTTAATGTACTCACCTTTGAAATCACTGAACCTGAAACAAGAGATTTCTTCAATGGATTTCTAGGAGTGCTCACGTCTACAGCTGGCATGATCGGTCCACTAATTGCTGGTATTGTCATTTCTAAACTAACGGATGATACGGGTTATACAGTCATTTTTACGTTATCGCTTCTTTTGTTTTCATTAGCGGTCGTCATGAGTTTCTTTCTCAAGAGAAGGCAGTCAAAAGGGAAGTTTATGATCAAGCAAATTTGGAAAGAGCGGCATGCAGACGAGAATTGGCGTAAGATTACAACGGCTCACTTCTTTCAGGGGCTTAGAGAAGGCGTCTTTGTCTTTTTAATTAGTGTTTTTGTGTTTATTGCGACAAACAGTGAGCTTGCTCTTGGAACATTTGGTTTAGTGAACTCAGGTGTCGCCTTTTTTGCTTATTTTTTCGCTACACGTCTAATTAAGAAAAAATGGCGGAAGAAAGCGATTATGCTTGGTGGGCTTATTTTATTTGGCGCACTATTTTTAATTGTTTTTCACTTGTCCTATGTATCGCTTCTCATGTATGCAGTGGCCATTGCCATAGGATATCCGCTCCTGCTTGTCCCGTATGTATCATTAACCTACGATGTGATCGGCCACGCTAGGTATGCAAGAAAAGCCCGGATTGAATATATTGTGGTTAGAGAACTATTTTTAAATGCGGGACGTATTTGCTCCATTGTGTTGTTT
The DNA here is from genome assembly GCF_020524495.1 of Bacillus stratosphericus. Taxonomy (GTDB): domain Bacteria; phylum Bacillota; class Bacilli; order Bacillales; family Bacillaceae; genus Bacillus; species Bacillus stratosphericus_B. The sequence continues at coordinate 99,515 of NZ_JAIVLB010000005.1, forward strand.
CTTTTGTTTGTCACCTTACTAGGCGATGAGGTTGGCATTCCTGCATCATTAGTTGTTCTCGGAGCGGGACATACTCTTATTTATTATTTTGTAAAGGATATTCAATTAAAAGAAAAAACAGCTGATATGAAAGAGGCTGACAGTCAAAAGCCAGTATCTCACACAAACCTTATTAAGGGAGAAAGGTAAAATTTCTTACCATTGGAACAGCAAATTTCTAGATAAATCATAGAAAAAACGCTAAAATGATGATGGCATCTTTTATACACAAAAAGGGGTGTCATTTCTTTCTTTATAGAAAAGGTGATGTGATGAGAAACAAGAAAAACAAAAAAGATGCGAAGGAAGGGCGCAAAACACTTCCGATTCGGTTAAATTTATTATTTTTAGCTGCATTCATAATTTTTACCGGTGTTGTGGTCAGACTCGGTTTTGTGCAAATTGTCAATGGAGAAGATTATAAAAAGCAGGCAGAGAAACAAAATGATGTGAATGTCAGCTCATCTGCTCCGCGCGGAAAAATTTATGATCGAAACTATAACACGATCGTCAGCAATAAAGCGCTAAATGCCATTACATATACGAGAACCTCGACGACATCACAAGAAGAGCGACTCAAAGTGGCAACAAAATTAGCGGATATGATTCATGTGAGTACGAAAAAAGTCACAGATCGTGATAAAAAAGATTTTTGGATCTTAACGCATCCGAATGAAGCCAAAAAGCTTGTTCAAAAGGAATCAGAATTAAAGGGTGACGATAAGCTCTCTGATGATAAACTATACGAACTTCAACTTAAACGCATCACAGACAAGGAATTAAATCAGCTGACGAAAAAAGATTTGCAAGTGCTTGCGATTAAAAGACAGATGGATGCAGGCTATGCGCTTACACCTCAATTCATCAAAAATGAAGATGTGAAGCCAAGCGAAATTGCTTACGTCTCAGAGCATTTGGACGAGCTGCCAGGCGTTGATGTCACAACAGACTGGATGCGCAGTTATCCATATAAAGGGTTGCTCCGCAGTATGCTCGGTAGTGTGTCTTCAAGTGATGAAGGCCTTCCGCAATCGCTGCTTGAACATTATCTGTCACTAGGCTACAGCCGAAATGACCGTGTAGGAAAAAGCTATCTTGAATATCAATATGAAGATGTATTGCAAGGTCAAAAAGAAAAAGAACAGAATACAACCGATAAAGAGGGTAATGTCACAAGCTCTAAAGTCTTAACAGAAGGGAAAAGCGGGAAAGACCTCGTGCTTACCATTGATATTCAGCTGCAAAAAGAGGTCGAAAAAATCATTGAAAAGAATTTGAGAAGTGCGAAGCAACGAGGTGGAACAGAGCTTCTTGATCGTGCGTTTGTGGTCATGATGGATCCGAGAAATGGAGAGGTTCTCTCTATTGCAGGTAAGCAGATTACAAACAAAAATGGAAAATACAAATTCGATGACTATGCATTAGGATCCATGACATCTTCTTATGCAATGGGATCAGCAGTGAAAGGAGCAACAGTACTGACAGGATATAAAACAGGCGTCATTCATATTGGAAGCACCCAGTATGATGAACCTCTCTATATCGCGCAATCACCGCCAAAGAAATCCTATCAAAATATGGGACTCATTAATGATTTAACTGCACTAGAGCGTTCGTCAAACGTTTATATGTTCAAAACAGCGATTGCGATTGGGAAAGGGGAATATCGGAAGAATCAGCCGCTCCCAATTGATACGAAAGCATTTGATACGTTCCGCTATAATTTCAGTAAATTTGGTCTTGGAGTCAAAACAGGTATTGATCTTCCGAACGAAGCAACTGGCTATCGAGGAACGTCTACACAATCTGGTCTCTTACTTGACTATGCGATTGGACAATACGACACGTTTACTCCGCTGCAAATGGCGCAATACGTCTCAACGATTGCAAATGGCGGTTACCGTTTACGTCCGCAGCTTGTAAAAGAAGTCAGAGAGCCAGATCCGCAGCGCGGCATTGGCGCTGTGACCGAATCTGTTAAACCGGATGTTTTGAATAAGCTGGATATGACAAGTGATGAGATCAAGCGGGTACAGCAAGGGTTCAAACTTGTTATGCAAAACCCAAGAGGAACAGCGTATTCGAACTTTGGCAACAAAAATTATAATCCAGCTGGAAAGACAGGGACCGCTCAATCGTTCTATGACGGCCCAATTAAAAGCAAACGCGGCACACAGACGTATAACACAACACTTGTTGCATATGCGCCTGCTGATAATCCAGAAGTGGCCATTTCGGTCGTTGTCCCGTGGGTGTATCAAGACTACAACCAGCGTTATTCGATTACGAATGACATTGGTGAACAAGTATTAGACAAATACTTTGAACTGAAATCGAAACAGGAAAGCGATGATACACAAGCAAAAAATAAAAATAAAATTGAAAATGAAGCAGAAACAAATAACTAGACCTTTCATAGGTAAAAACGCTCACTTTTTGTGGGCGATTTTTTTATGTTTTCTTCAAACTTTTCGATTCAAATTGACAAAAAACATAAAAAACTCCGCAAGATCTCTACAAATCTTCGGCATTTACAAAAACTTAACATTCCATTTAAACGAAATTAATAAAAAACCTTTAATGTATTACTCGTAGGACAAATTATTCAGGGGGTATTCTTGAAATGAAAAAGAACAAATTATGGCTGCTTACTTTCCTTACTATCGCATTGTTAGCATTCGTCACAGCATGCGGAAACAGCAGCTCAAGCGATGATTCAAAAGACAGTAAAGAAAATGCTTCAAACAAAGATGAGGCATCAGGTTCCATTACCATCTCAGGATCATCTGCGATGCAGCCTTTAGTTCTTGCGGCAGCAGAAAAATTCATGGATAAACATCCAAAAGCCGATATTCAAGTACAAGCCGGCGGTTCAGGAACAGGCCTTTCTCAAGTATCTGAAGGATCTGTACAAATTGGTAACTCAGATGTATTCGCAGAAGAGAAAGACGGAATCGACGCAAACGTTTTAAAAGACCACAAAGTGGCAGTTGTTGGAATGGCAGCAGCTGTAAACCCTGAAGTTGGTGTCAAAGACATCACAAAGGACGAATTGAAAAAAATCTTTACTGGCAAAATCAAAAACTGGAAAGAGCTTGGTGGGAAAGACCAAAAAATCACACTTGTCAACAGACCTGATTCTTCAGGAACGCGTGCAACATTTGTGAAATATGCACTTGATGGTGAAACTCCTGCAGAAGGAATCACAGAAGATTCTTCAAACACAGTGAAAAAACTGATTGCAGAAACACCAGGTGCGATTGGATACCTAGCATTCTCTTATTTAACAGATGACAACATTACACCGCTTAGCATTGATGGGGTGAAACCGGAAGAAAGCAATGTAGAAAGCGGTAAATATACAATTTGGGCATACGAGCACTCTTATACAAAAGGTGAGCCAGAAGGTCTAACAAAACAATTTATAGATTACCTAATGAGTGACGAAGTACAAAAAGAAATTATCAAAGACCAAGGCTACATCTCAGTCTCTAATATGCAAGTAGAAAGAGATGCAACAGGCAAACAAACAGATAAGTAAGAGGTCTTGAATTGATGATGAAGGAAAAGTGGAACTTTTCACTTTTCCTTTTATGACATTCATAGGAGTGTAGAAAAAGATGAAACAGATAGAACATACAGAAGCGAGCGATCGACTGATCAGCTCGAAGAAAAATAGGCAAATGGATGAAGTAATAGGAAGTATTTTGGTGAGATTTTGCGCTTTCTTAATGATTGCTGTATCGATCGCCATCACGATCTTCCTTGGCATTAAGGGTTTACAATCTTTCATCGTAAATGGTGTAAGCCCAATTGAGTTCTTAACCAGTATCAATTGGAACCCAACAGCAGAAAACCCGCAATACGGCGCGTTTCCATTTATTTTTGGATCAATCGCCGTCACGCTCCTATCGGCACTCATTGCAGCACCGCTAGGCATCGCAGGAGCGATCTTTATGACGGAAATTGCACCTGCATGGGGACGGAAAATTCTCCAACCAGTCATTGAATTGCTTGTAGGGATTCCATCCGTAGTTTACGGATTCATAGGTCTTACAGTATTGGTGCCGTTTATTGGACACTTTAAGTCAAGCGGCTCAGGGCATAGTGTTTTAGCAGCAACGATTGTCCTGTCTATTATGATTCTGCCTACTGTTACATCCATTGCCACTGATGCAATGGCTTCACTTCCAAAAAGTTTACGTGAGGGATCGTATGCATTAGGAGCAACAAGATGGCAAACGATCAGACGTGTTCTAGTACCGGCAGCTCTTCCGACATTAATGACAGCGGTCGTACTTGGGATGGCTAGAGCATTTGGAGAAGCACTTGCCGTTCAGATGGTCATTGGAAACACGCGTAATCTACCAGAGAGCATTATGGACACAGCTGGTACCTTAACAACCATTATTACGTTAAACATGGGTCACACTACGTATGGAAGTGTTGAAAATAATACACTTTGGTCAATGGGACTTGTCCTTCTAGTTGTATCATTTATGTTTATACTCATGATCAGATACTTATCGTCTAGGAGGAAGATTTAATGAATAGTAAAATGACGGATCGTTTTGCCACGTTTGTTTTTGGATTATGTGCCGCCATTATTACCGCAATACTTGTTGGTTTGTTTTCTTATATCATTTTCAACGGTGCAAAAGAATTAAATTTTGATTTTCTGACAACACGCTCAAGTGCGATTGGGTCTGGCGGCGGAATTCGAGATCAACTGTTTAACTCGTTTTACATTCTGTTTATTACAATGATGATCACTGTTCCACTTGGCGTCGGTGGCGGAGTGTATATGGCTGAGTATGCACCTCAAAACAAAGTCACGGATTTTATTCGTACATGTATTGAAGTGCTATCGTCACTACCATCAATCGTCATTGGTATGTTTGGTTTACTGATGTTTGTTAATTTAACAGGCTGGGGTTATACGATCATTGGAGGAGCTCTTGCGCTCACTGTGTTTAACTTACCAGTGATGGTCAGGGTAACAGAAGACGCGATTCGTTCAGTACCCAAGGATCAAAAGGAAGCATCACTTGCACTCGGTGTGACAAAGTGGCACACAGTCAAGACCGTTCTTATTCCAGGCGCAATTCCGTCTATTATTACTGGCGCTATTTTAGCATCAGGAAGAGTCTTTGGTGAGGCGGCAGCACTTCTTTTCACAGCAGGTCTGACAACACCACGGCTTAATTTTACGAACTGGAATCCTTTCTCCGATACGTCACCACTAAATATTTTTAGACCGGCAGAAACGTTGGCCGTTCATATTTGGAACGTCAATACACAAGGGATCATTCCTGATGCAGAGGCCATTGCAAATGGTGCTTCAGCCGTACTTGTGCTTTCAGTTCTACTTTTTAACTTAGCAGCTAGATGGCTTGGTTCATTTATTCATAAGAAGCTTACGTCAAAATAAATTGAGAGAGGTGTGAAGGGGATATGGTTCAAATGCTCGCAGAGAAAAAAGAGATTGCAGCAAAAAAGGCTCCACTTCAGGCGGAACAAATTTTACAGGTGCAGGATTTAAGTATTTATTATGGTGAAAAAAGTGCAGTTAATCAAATTTCATTCGAAATTGAAAAGAACGCCATTACCGCTTTAATCGGCCCTTCAGGCTGCGGGAAATCAACTTTTTTACGCAGCATTAACCGAATGAACGACCTGATTCCAGGTGCGAGAAGTGAAGGCGCGATCATGTACGAAGGGTTGAACATTCTTGATGATCGCATTAATGTGGTGAATTTAAGAAGAGAAATCGGGATGGTCTTTCAAAAGCCAAATCCATTCCCAAAATCGATCTACAATAACATTACCCATGCGTTAAAGTATGCGGGTGAAAAAAGAAAATCAGTGCTTGATGATGCAGTAGAGGAAAGCTTAACAAAAGCAGCGTTATGGGATGAGGTCAAAGATCGTCTGCACCGCTCTGCATTGTCATTATCAGGTGGTCAGCAGCAGCGTCTGTGTATTGCACGTACTCTTGCGATGAAACCGAGTGTGCTTCTATTAGATGAACCAGCTTCTGCCCTAGACCCAATCTCAAATGCAAAAATTGAAGAGCTATTGACAGAATTAAAAAATGATTATTCCATCGTCATTGTCACACACAACATGCAGCAGGCGTTACGTGTATCTGATCATACGGCCTTTTTCCTGAACGGTGATCTAGTGGAATATGATGCCACTGAACGTATCTTTACACGTCCTGCGCAGCAAAAAACAGAAGACTATATCAATGGTCGATTTGGATAAGGCGGGTGGATTTTGATGAATGCAGTAGCAACTGAAACAGCAGCAAAAGAAGTGTTTCGTGTGCATGATATGAACCTTTGGTATGGGGAGCATCATGCACTGAAACATATCGACTTAGCCATTAGGAAGCATGAAGTCACAGCGATTATCGGCCCTTCAGGCTGCGGGAAGTCAACATTTATTAAAACTTTAAATCTCATGGTCAAAACAGTGCCAGGTGTGAAAATCACAGGGGATATGATGTATAACGGTGAAAACATCTTAAAAGGCCGTGTCGATTTAGTTGAACTACGTAAAAACGTGGGAATGGTGTTTCAAAAAGGGAATCCATTCCCTCAGTCTATCTTTGATAATGTCGTATATGGCCCAAGAATTCATGGTGTGAAGAGCAAGCAGCAATTGAAAGAAATCGCTGAAAAAGCGCTTCGTGATGTCGCTCTTTGGGATGAAGTGAAAGATCGTTTAAGTGCGCCTGCATTAGGTCTTTCCGGCGGTCAGCAGCAGCGTCTTTGTATCGCAAGAGCGATTGCCACAAGCCCAGACATCCTATTAATGGATGAACCCACATCAGCGCTTGATCCTGTTTCAACTTTAAAGATTGAAGAATTGATTATGAAACTGAAAGAAAAATACTCGATTGCCATTGTCACACACAATATGCAGCAGGCGGCAAGGGTTTCAGATCGAACAGCCTTTTTCTTGATGGGCGAGCTTGTTGAGGTCAATGATACGAATGTGATGTTCTCAGAGCCAAACGATCAAAGGACGAATGATTATATATCTGGACGTTTTGGATAATAAAAAACCCCCTGGAAATCAGTGCGGGACTGACCCCCTAAGATGAGACAAATAAAAAACACCTTCAAGTTTGAAAACGGACCGTTGTGATCCGAAATAAAACATGGAGGTGTTTTTTCTATGGGGACAAGAGTGAGTTATCCA